>CAZJWR010000127.1:0-1643 GCA_964549765.1 uncultured Ignavibacteriales bacterium | reverse complement strand
CGGAATCGTTGAGCTGACGGTACAGTTCCCGCGCCAGGGGCAGGCTGTCGCCGGAGAAAACGATATCGGCGGCTTCGTCGACGGTGTACGTTTTGCCGTCGACACCGAGAAGAAAATGATACAATCGGTCGCCGATCCGTTTGGCCAACTGCTGCGCCTCCCGGGCAGCCTGCGGGTCGGACATGAATCCCGACCTCAAGTCGAGATACGTATTGATGAACGCTCGATTGATGGGATCGGAGGTCTTGTCCCGCCATTCGCCGAGTATTTTAAATATGTACCGGTCGCCCAGGAGATCCATATATCTCTGTTCCAGGTCGGGGCCGAGTTTCTTTACGACACCGGGGGTATTCGGGACGACCAATTCGGTGCGCTGCCGGTATTCGATCATGGCAAATTGCGAATCGAGGGCATAGATGAAATCTTTGAGCGAGGCGTCGTCGACGATTTTGGTGTAGTCGTATTGGAATTTCGACGCCAGGAATTTATCGACCGTCGTATCGGAAATATCCGGCGCGCCGGCCCGGACGGCGCCGGCGGCGGCAAAAAGGAAGATTATTGTCAGAGCGAGACACGCGGCAAGGTTACGCATTTGGAGCTGCCAATATTTTAAATCATACTTCATTCCAGATTCCCATCATGTGCGTTCGGGTCGGCGCCTGCGGGATTTCCGTCAGGCGCTATAACTTATACCTTTTTCGCGGTTGATACAATAATTCCTCTTGCCTTTTTTTTTGCAGCGTATATCTTGTGGTCGTGTAAAAAAGCAGCCGTTGGGGGTGGTCGCCGCAGGCGACCTGAGAGTATACCCCCGAACCTGATCCGGGTCATGCCGGCGGAGGAAAACGGCCAAGGCCTGTGACCGCCTGTCGGAATGCCCCCTTCCCCCTGCCCGGCAGGCGGTTGTCTTTTTGGATCGAAAAATTAACGTCCGTTGGGGGTGGTCGCCATGAGCGATCTGAGAATATACCCCCGAACCTGATCCGGATAATGCCGGCGTAGGAATACGGACCGGGCCGGGCCTCTGGCCCATTCCTTCATCCTATTCTTCACCACTTATCCGGGTTGGCGGTTTTGTTCATGAAAGGAGTTTGCCATGAAACGCCTGATCACGGCGCTTCCGATTATCCTCCTTGTCGCCGCCTGCCCGCCGCTTTTTGCGCAAGCGACCATCAACGGTCGGGTGGTCGACAAGGACAATCAACCCATCAGCCATGTTACGGTGCAATCGCCCGCCATCGGGCAGGCGGTGCAGACCGATGACGATGGGAAATTCACCGTTCGGACAAAATCATCTGTGCCGGTTTCGCTGACCTTCTCACATGCCGGCTACATTCCGCGCTCAATCAAGGCGGAATCCGACGGCGAACCGATTACGGTATCATTGGCGACACAAGTTTACCCCATGGAGGGTGTCACCGTCACCGCAGGGCGGGCGGTTGACCGGTTGAGCCCGGTATCGTTTTCGAATGTCGATTCGGCAACGATCGCGCGGGATTTCGATATCGGCGAGGTCCCGACGTTTCTGGAAATCACGCCCAACCTCTACGCCTATTCCGACGCCGGCGGCGGATTGGGATACAGCTATCTCAAGATCAGGGGTTTCGACGCCCGCCGCGCACCAGTGTACATCAACGGCGTAC
>CAZJWR010000126.1:0-2201 GCA_964549765.1 uncultured Ignavibacteriales bacterium | reverse complement strand
ATCCCTGATAGCTGCCGTACATCCATGCGAGAACGAAGAAACCGGGGAGTATCGATGCGATGATCAGTGATCGTATCAGTGCATATTTCGCCCTGAGCCCGCGGGGATGCTTGAAGATAACCGCCGTTACGATGAGAAACGGAGGCAGAATCCATGCCTCGAATCGGGTCATGACGATCATCGTCAGGCTCAACGAAAACGCCGCGACGAATATCCAGTAAGGCTGTTCGTACAAGCGATGATAGAAGTACATGATTGCCAGAAGGAGAAAAACGAAAAGGCTCTCACTGCTGGCGATATTTCCATGCTTGATATGCAGGGCAAACAGGGCCAGACAGGCGGCGGCGACATACGCCCTGTCCCGATTGAACATTCGGCGGGCCAGTCCGAAAACGAGCGGCAAGGCTGCCAGCGCGAACCCAAAACTGACGATGCGAGGGGCGATTCGAACGTTGTCCCATATCATGAGCGCAGCGCCGTTCAGATAAAAGGGGAGCGGCAGCCAGACGGATGTTAATGGGCCGGGATGCCACACATACGCCGGGTGATCAGCCCACTTCGCGGAGAGCAAGCTCCGGGTTATGGAATCGGCGTCATAATTGGTGGAAACGACAAAGGAATAGATGCGCACGGCGATCGCGGCAGTGATTATTAGCAGGCAGACTGTTCTCAGGGAGGGTGTGGAATGTCGTTTTTTCATCATATCATCGACGTCTGTTTTGGAAGCTTCCCGTCGCTCACGGCCAATCGCGGTCGCCCGGAAGCGGATATTGATCCGTTAATATACGCATCTCGCGCCGGCTGTAAAGGGGATTAATCGTCGGGGCCGATTTTTTCGGGACTATTCCGACCGGAACGCAATACGCGTTGCTGACGCGAAGAAACGCCGGCGGGCGGCGTCACATCCAATCGGTATCGGCGAAGGTGAGAAAAAAGTCGTTATAGTCCAGCGTTTCCGATTCGGGAGAATAGGGAATCAGTATGATGGAATAGTTGTTCTTGCGTTTTATAAACCCGGCCGTTTTCAACGCCTCGGTGCAGTAGCACGCTTCCGATAATTGAAAATGCATGGATTTGACGCTCCGGCGCTGGCAATACTCGATCAGCAGCTTGAGGGCGCGAAGTTGGTCGTCGATGGAGCTATCGATACAAAAGTCGACAATGGCGACGGCCTTGTATTCGAACCGAATGGCGATATATCCGAGGGTCTTCTCGTCGCTGGCGAATCTCAGAAACACATACTGATCGGTCGGCGCCGCGAAAAATCGCCACCGAATAAATTGCGTATCCCGCACGGCCATAATGGGATGGATCCGCCTGATGGAATCAAACGTGAATTCCGACAGAAGGTCGTCCTGTTCTAAGGATTCCAAACGGTAACCGCGCGTGTTGATCTTCCTGAAATGAGAGGATTTATACCAGGCGATGGCCGGTTTAAGAAAAAAACTGAGAATGGCGTGAAAGACGTCGCCCTTGATCGGACGGCGGGCGAAAAATAAAGACGTCAGGGGGAAGGAATAGGTCGCCAGCGGCCCGAACGCCCGCGCGCCGGCATTACGAAGCGGATTCAACGCCATGATATTGGGAAATCCGATGAGAAATTCGTACCGGGTTCGGAGGTATTCATGGAGTCGTTTCTGCATGCTGTTGAAAATGCGTTGCCGTCGATAGTCGGGATGAACCATGCCGTCGATGGCCTGTCCGATTCTGATTATCCGATCACGATACCACAATCGCATGGGCATAACAACGTACGACGCCACGACGGCGTCAGACGAGGGATCGATGGCCAGATGAATATCGGCCGGCCCGGCCGGGTTGTTTTTGTATAGCCATTCAAACTTGCGGGCGCTCTTTCCGGGGTAGATAGCCCGATAGAGCCGCTCGACGTCTTTGAATCTTGTGCTCTGTTTTATCACGAAATCCATCATCGATCTCTTCTTACAGGTTCCCCGATCCGTTCGCCGGCTTTTGATTCAAGTAATACAGACCGGATAAAATCGTCGTGAACTCGTCAAATGGAAGATTAGTCCCTCCGCCTATGCGGCGCAACAAATATCTGTGATTTCCTCGAGGATTTAGGCCCGGTTCGGTCGTGACCGAGCAGGCGAAATGCCTCGCGACGATATTGACGGCAGCGTCAGAAATGTCCTGCCGTCGCCCGTTGGGATAGGCGAACTGAGTCACCATCCGACCTGTCA
>CAZJWR010000125.1:0-2375 GCA_964549765.1 uncultured Ignavibacteriales bacterium | reverse complement strand
TAGCGCGCCTGCTTTGGGAGCAGGATGTCGGAGGTTCAAATCCTCTCACCCCGATAAATTTATGCCCGACACCCAGGGAGCGCGAACGCATGTACCCCGAATTTGTCCTGAAAGAACGGCACAGCGCCTCGATCGAGAATCGTCACCCGTGGATTTTTTCGGGCAACCTCAAGACCATCCCTGACGGGGTGACCAACGGCTCCCTCGTCACCGTCAAAGACGCCGACGGTACTGTCATTGCCACCGGCACCTACTCCGCGAAGTCCATGATCGCCGTCCGCGTTCTGGAATACGGACCCGCAGTCATCGACAAGAACTGGATCAAAGATCGCATCAAAAGCGCCGATGATCGGCGTCGCCTTATGGGACTCGGCATCGACGACCGGACGACCGGATATCGGGTCGTGTTCGGCGAGTCGGACGGCTTGCCGGGATTGGTCATCGATCGATATGCCGACGTCCTCGTAATCCAGACCACGACCGTGGGCATGAATACGCTGATGGATGTCGTCATGGAAAGCCTGGTGGAGCTATTTTCACCGCGGGCGATATATGAACGGGACGATATTTCCGTCCGCCGCGAGGAAGGCCTTGAGCAGAAAACCGGTCTCTTGTACGGCAATGATCCCGGCTTGGTCGAATTCAGCGAGCATGGGCGGAAATATCTGGCCGATGTCATCAGCGGGCAGAAGACCGGATTCTATCTGGATCAACGTGATTTGCGACAGAAAATATCCCAACTGTCGGCGGATCGGCGCGCGCTCGATTTGTTCAGTTATACCGGCGCGGCCGGGATCGCGTCGCTGGCGGGCGGGGCGTCGTCGGTGCATTTTGTCGACTCATCGGGCGCGGCGCTCGAAATATGCACCCGTCACGCCGAAATCAATTCCATACCGGCATCGAAAATTTCAACCGAGGAATTAGACGTCTTCCAATGGCTGGGATCGCACGCGGAGCCGGAATACGATCTGGTGACGCTCGACCCGCCGGCGCTGATCAAATCCCGCAAGCACGCCGAAACCGGCCGCAAGGGGTATCACTTTCTCAACCGGGCGGCGCTTCGGATTATCCGGGATGGCGGAATTTTGGCCACATCGAGCTGTTCGGCGTTTTTTACGGAGGTGGATCTTGCCGCAACGCTCCGTCGCGCCGCCAATCAGGCCGGTGTCCGCCTGTACATTCTGAAGGCCGTCCGCCAGGCGTCTGATCACCCCTGGTCGGTATATTTTCCCGAGGCGGCCTATTTGAAATCATTTGTCTGCCGCGTGGAGCGGAAATGACGTTATTCAGCCCGGCGGCAAAAACAGCAAGATTAATCTTGAATCCAATACGGCCGGGTATTATTATTTGATCGTAGAGGGTGTTTTTTGTCGCGGGCTTTGCCCGCGACCGAAAACAGGCTTTGGTGAGCCCCCGTAGCTCATGTGGATAGAGCATCTGCCTTCTAAGATTCCGCCGAACCTCTGACAGAAAAGACCAAAGTCCCCTCTTAATTGCATTGCAGATTGGCACCCGGGTGATTGAGGAGGGGGCAGTTCAAGTCGTGCGAATAGACGTTGTCTCTTGTGATGCACGAGAGAAATTGGCCGCGCAGAGATAGTACAAACTGACACACTGAACGCTCCCGCCGATCCCGAGGCGAGCAAATCGCTCTGAGCCTGCTGCTACCGCAAATCCGCAGTACCACGCAACCGTTGTTTAGCCGGAACAAACTTCACCTCAATACGCAGGTCAAAAGCAACGGCGATACGCTTGAGCATTTTCAAAGATTGACCCGGATAGTCGGCATTCTCGAGTCTCGAAACCACGGATGGCGTTGTATTCACCATTTTGGTCAACTGCTTCTGCGTGAGCACATTCTTCGTCCGATAATTGTAGATGTTACGGGCAATCTTGGCATCCACTCGCTCTCGCTCCAGTGATGCCTGGCGTTTCGAGTCTTCTTTATAATAGCGGTCTTGTAGAATTACAGCCGCATCCATAGTCTTCTTCTACATCTCTATCACTCCTTAAACGTGTGGCGGCTCGGATGCGTGATGCCTCTTTGTTTCAACCAAGTCAACGCGTTATTCGCAACTGTCTATTCAGGCGGCTTATCTTTCCGAATCTCCTGCTCCGCCTGCTTCCAGTCCTCAACTGCTCGGCCATCCTTGCGGCCTCGTTGCTCGTATAGTTCATATGCACGCTTGGCAATCCGTGGCGTCAAATCAGTCGGTGTCTTGGCTTTGGCGGGATCAAAAATCCGATAAGCGAGTAGTTTCACTCGGTCATTCAAAAGAAACCAAGCCAGAGCATAGCCCCAAACGAATAGTGCCCAACTCCAGCCGAGGGGCGTCATGAGAAAGCCATACACCGCGATAAACGTCGCGACGATT
>CAZJWR010000124.1:0-2639 GCA_964549765.1 uncultured Ignavibacteriales bacterium | reverse complement strand
GAGCATACCAAAACTCAAATTAAATGTCAAGATAATTACGACGCACTACACTAGTAAGTACTAAATATTGTGAATTTTTTGCTTTACAATTTTCAACAAATTCTTATTTTTCTATAAATGAAGAACTTGTCTGGTCCTTCTCTTATGTACTGCAGGTCGGCAAAATTTGATCTCCGCAATTCAAGCAAAGGGACTTTATAAAAATGTAAGCAACTTTGACAGCGCACCTTAGAGTCGGGAGGTTACAATTGAATAAGCCCTATTGGACGCCATGGCTGGCGATACTGGCCATCGTCGGTTTTGTCGGTATATCCAACGCCACTCAGACGGTTCAGTTGAGTGACTCTCCATCACAAATAAAAATCCTGGACAATAGCGAATCCGGTCTCCGAATGCGTGTTAGCATCGGCAGTATCGATCTGACGCCGGTGGAGACCGTCAAGGGCGAGTTCACTCTGATCCACGCCGACGGGTTGATAAAATCGTTCAACATCGGCGCCCCGAACCTTCCCGTCGCCAATCGGCTAATCGCGATTCCGTTCGGTTGCGAACTCGCGGTCGAAGTGGAAGCCGTAACGGTCAAGGAAATTTCGTTGGCCGATCTCGGCGTCACCGCGCCGTTGATACCGGCTCAGCCGTCGTTGTCGAAATCGATGCAACCGGGAGATGTCCCCTTCGAATTCAACGACGGCATCTACGAGACCGACGGTTTTTACGCCCTCCCGCAGGCAACCGCCGAGGTTTTGGGCACGATGCGCGCGATGCGGATGGGACTGGTTTCGGCCTCCCCGATGGAGTACAATCCCGTAACCAATGTGCTTCGCGTATGCACCGATATGACGGTGCGGGTCGAATATATCCATCCCGACTGGAACCTGACGCGGATGAAACAGCGGCAATACCGTTCTCCGGTATTCGAGCCGATTTACGAAATGCTGCCGAATTATGAGCCGCTGACGGCCGACAAGGACCCGATAACCGAATATCCGATCAAGTATGTGATTATCTCCGACCGCATGTTCGAAAGTCAGTTGCAGCCCTTTATCGAATGGAAAACAAAGAAGGGCTTTCTGGTCGAGACGTATTACACCGATGATATCGGTACCTCGAATACGGTAATCAAAAATTTCCTGCAGAGCCTGTACGAGGCGGGCACGCCGCAGGACCCGGCCCCGTCGTATGTGCTGCTGGTCGGCGACGCCCAGCAGATTCAGCCCTTCAATGGCTCGGCGGGCGATCATATTACCGATTTGCGTTTCTGCGAATTCACCGGGGATAACTTCCCCGAGATCATGTACGGCCGTTTTTCGGCGCAGAATGCGGCGCAGCTGCAGCCGCAGATCGACAAAACGCTGGAATACGAACAATACGAGATGCCCGACCCCAGCTATCTGGGCAACGTGACGTTGATCGCGGGCGTCGACGGCACGTACGCCGGCACCTACGGCAACGGCCAGATCAACTACGGAACCAACTACTATTTCAACGCCGAGCATGGCATCTACTCCAATACGTGGTTGTATCCCGCCTCGGACGGAACCGGTGTCAATACGCAAGTAATTCAGACGATCAATAATGGCCTGTCGTTGGCCAATTACACGGCCCATTGCGGCCATGACAACTGGGCCGACCCCTACATCAATACAGGCAACGTGCAGAGTTTCACCAACGATCACAAGTACCTGCTGGGTATAGGGAACTGCTGCCTCTCGAATACGTTCGGCACGGATTATTCCACGCCCTGTTTCGGCGAGGTCTGGATGCAGTTGCAGGATCGTGGCGGCATCGGGTATATCGGCGGTTCGAACTCCACCTATTGGGACGAGGATTACTGGTGGGGCGTCGGATACGGGCCGGTGGTCGGTTCCGGACCGACATACGAGCAGACGACGTTGGGCGCCTACGACGGTCTGTTTCATGACCACGGCGAAGCGGTCGGCGATCATTACATCACCAACGACGCCGTTATTTATGCCGGCAACCTGGCCGTCAGCCAATCCACCAGCAGCAGAAAAACGTATTATTGGGAAATTTATCACCTGATGGGCGATCCGTCGGTGATGACATATGTCGGCGTTCCCACCGTCAATGACATTATTCATCCCGATGCCATTTTAATGACGGACGCATCGGTCACGGTGACGGCCGAGCCGGGATCATACGTCGGTATATCGGTCGGCGGCGAATATTACGGTTCGGGCTATGTCGACGCCTCCGGCCAGGTGGATATCGATTTGAAAGCCTTCACCCAGCCGTGTCTGGCCGACATCGTGGTGACGGCGCAGAACAAGCAGCCGTATATCGCCACCATGCAGGTTATCGCGCCGAGCGGACCGTACGTGGTCTACAGCGACGACCTCGTCGATGACATGTCCGGCGGTAACGGCAACGGTCTTATCGATTACGGCGAGAGCGTCATCCTCGGCATGGAAGTCAAGAACGTCGGGCCGGATACGGCCTTTGACGTCAACGCCGTGCTGACCGCGGATGATTCCTATATAACGATAACGGACGACGCCGAATTTTTCGGCACGATTGCCGGCGATAATGAAATCGCCTATGCGGCGGATGCATTCGGTTTCAGCGTCTCCCCTGATGTTCCCGACGGTCACCGGATCACCTTTACGATTACCATGACC
>CAZJWR010000123.1:0-2698 GCA_964549765.1 uncultured Ignavibacteriales bacterium | reverse complement strand
CTAGGCTCGCCATGGAAGCAGGAAGACCGGTATTATGTTATGTCGCATCCCGAGCAAGATTACGATCAGATCGAAATGGAAGTCCATGATTCAGCCGATGGCTGGGTCCCTGCCACGGCTCCCTTCGACGAGTACAACCATGACACCCGATTCCTCTTATCATTTGGGGCATATGAGCTCACGCCGGGGGATTCGGTATTGCTCGTCTTTGCTTTAGTCGTCTCCGGCGGTATTCATGTCGATCCCGACGACTATCAGACCTATTTTGATCCGGAAAATCCGGGAGCATTCCGGAATCGTCTCGACTTTACCAATCTGATGACCGATCACCGCCGGGTGGATTCGGTATTTCGTTCGGGCCTGACACTCCCCATCCCGGGTCCGCCGCAGGGGCTGCGGATTATCGAATACGACGATTCCTACGTCACGCTGGCGTGGCATCCCAGCGGCATTCCGAATCCTGCGTATTACGTCAACATTTGCGACACGGCCTACGACAATGCCTGGTATCACGCCCATGCCGATCCCGTCCGGGACACGATCTGCACGATCCCCGTCTTCATTTCCGATCACAGTTACTTCCTCGGTGTCAGCGTGGTGGACGACCGGGGGCGGGAATCGGGGGTATCTCTGGCGACGGCGTTCTATCCGGCTCGGCCTCATTCCCCGCGGAATCTTGCCCTCACGCTTGATAATGGCTTTCCCCGGTTGACCTGGGAGCCGCCCGAGGACACGGAATTGGTTGTCTATATGATCTACCGGGCGATCTGGAACGGAAAGCCGGTTTTATATGATTCCGTAAGCGCCCTGTGGTATTGCGATGACCGGGCGGAATCGGGGGTATGGTATAGCTATACCGTCACCGCCAGGAATGTGCTTGATTTCGAATCCGGACCCGCCGGGCCGGTGTCGGTATTGCCAATGGCGTTTGATAACGGCATTTTGCTGTATAACATGAATGATGATCACACCGGGAGCATCGGTCCCTATCACCGGGAGTATCTCGATGATTTGATCGAGTCGGCCGGCCCGGCTGTCCTATTGGATATCCGGAATAAAGAAGATAGCGAATTGACGTTCAAGGAAATGAGCCATCATGAGGTCATTGTATTCGACGCCGAAAAACGCGGCGGGAGATTCCCCCTGTACCTTCTGGATTCCCTGGCCATCTATCTCGACAATGGGGGCAAGGCGCTGTTTATCATCCCCAATGCGTCCACGGAGGAAGTAGGCTCATTTTACCTGAAATTCCATAATTATGCCCCCGGAGATTTTTTCTTCGACCATCTTTATCTGGACAGCGCAGTGACCAACCGCATCTTCCTGGCCGCCAATCATATCGTGGGCGATCTGATGGGGTGCCTTTCCCAATCACCGGGATATCCGTCGCTGCAGGCGGATTCGCAGAAAATGGCGTCGGCGCCGATCACGATCTACGGATACCTGCCAATGTCCGGGATCAATTTCCCCCGCGACGACGTTGATATCCTTTATCACTATCAATCGTGCTACCCGGATAGCACATTTCATGACCGGATCAACGGTATCAGGCATATCGGCGAAAACGGATCGTTCATCTTTTTCAATTTTCCCCTGTCGCTGATGAAGGCGCCCGAAAATGTTCTTGCCCTCCGGCAGGCGTTGTCCGATTTGGGGGTCAATTTGAATTGCGGCGATATGAACGATGACGGCAGGATAAATATCGGCGACGCAGTGTTTCTGATAACGTATCTGTACCGGGACGGTCCGGCCCCGCCGGACGACGGCTGCGCCGATATCACCTGCGACGGCGCGATTGATATGGAGGACGCTTTGGTCATGATAAATGCGATTTTCAAGGAGAGCCCCTGGCAGGGGTGCTGTCAGTGACCTCTTTCGCGTGAGAAAAGCCGTTGCGCCGGACAGACTGAAACGTATATTACTTTGTCATGGCTGAAGATCAGACTCACAAAGAAAACACGATCAGGGAACGAAGACGGCTCGGCGACGAGTGGGCTGACTGGGATGGGCGGTTGGAGAATATCTCTGCCGACACCGACGGCCGCGTGTTTATCGGTGTCGCGATGGCTACAATCGTCGCCATTCTGGGCCTGACGGCGCTTTTGGGTTGGTTCATCTATCCTCGGCTGGACCAGATCGGCGCCTTCGCGCGGACGGCTTTCACGGCCGTCTACGGTTTGCTGGCGGCAGTACTTCTGGTCTGGCTGGTGCTGTTCATTTGGGGCGCAGCCAGCAAACGGCCGTTTTTCTCGACGCTAATAATCGTACCTAAGCTGGTCAATCTGTTGCTGGAGATATCCATCGGCATCGGCAAAATCTTCGGCCTGTCGCGCGATCGTCTGGTCAATTCGTTCCTCAAACTGCACAATATATTCATCAACAGCGATCCCCGACGGGTATCGCCCGACAAAATGCTGGTGTTGATGCCGCGCTGCCTAACCCGTGAGAACAACATTGCCCTGCGCAAAATGCGCGACCGATATGGTTTTGTCCTTGGCGCGGCCGGTGGCGGGGGAGAGGCGCGGCGGAAGATCCGCGAAACCCGCCCGGCGTTGATTATTGCCATCGCCTGCGAACGCGACCTGCTGACCGGCTTCGTCGACGTCAACCCGCATATTCCGGTGATCGGTTTTCCCAATTATCGCCCGTGCGGGCCGTGCAAGAACACCGAAGTCAATCTCGATGACATCGAAGCCAC
>CAZJWR010000122.1:0-2777 GCA_964549765.1 uncultured Ignavibacteriales bacterium | reverse complement strand
CAAGCCACCTTAATTCGGCCGCCAAACTGTCCAACAAACCGGGACCACCTCAAAGGTCGTTCAACATATACTTCTTAAAAGGATGATCCCTTCCGACAGATTCATTACACCGCGTTTGAAATTCGCTTCGAGTTTCCTCCATTATGGCAAGAGATTTCTTAATATTTTCTGTGCTTAATATTTTCTTATAGTGTTCTATACTCGTATCAAAAAGGGTCATACGGTCAATTCCATTATTTCGTATAAACATGCCCCATAGGCAGAATCCAACAAATATAAAATCGCTAAGAGAGATATCATAAAGGTCGAAAAATCTACGATGTAACTCTTGGCAAATACCATCCATTTTTGAGGGTGAATGCAATCCGTAAATCATTAACGATCGGGGCAAAATATTCCTGATGGGCTCTTGCCAAAAAAGTTGTTCATAAGTAGTCCATATAAGAAAGAGTGGCGCAAGATCCTCGGATTTGGTGAAATCTAGCTTGCTATCGGCCAAAGGGTCCAAGCATCTATAATAATCCATATGAATAGAGATAATATCTTTCATGGAGAGATGTTTATATCCGAAAATTGGGCTTGAACACCTGATAATCTCCTTAGCGATATATGCAAGTACCCACATGTGTATTTCAGATCCATTAATCTCAAGACGGTAAGTATGCTTCCTAAACATTCTTATTTGATAATCATGTACGAAAAGGAGCGCTGGGATTGTCCTTACAGGTGTAACGATACCCTCTAAGTGTTTATAGAAGGTGATTACGGATTCGAATATCTTCTCATCATTCAGCATCAATACTTCGTAATATCAACCCTTATTACATTATCCACGCGGCGGCCGAGGAAACGTTCGGCGACGGGGGCGAATTTGTCGGGCACGTCCGAGACGTAATATTTGTATTTGGGTGATGCGCCGTTGGGTCGGAGCAGGTCAGCTTTTTTCAGGTGCTCGGCGACCTCGATGGCCGTTGCCGTGGCTGAATCAATTAGCTTCACGCCGTCGCCGATGACATGCTGAATCGTTTTCTTGAGCAGGGGATAATGGGTGCAGCCCAGCACCAATGTATCGATATCGTTGTCACGGAGTATTTTCAGATAATCCTCGGCGATCAAATACGTCGCCTCCTTGTCCTGATAACCCTCCTCGGCCAGCGGCACGAACAGGGGACAGGCCAGCGAAAAAACCTTGATCTTGCCATCAATCTTGTGAATCGCCTTGGGATATGAATTGGACGCGATGGTGGCATGGGTGCCGATAATGCCGACCTTGCCGTTGGTCGTGGTTTTGACGGCGGCGCGAGCGCCGGGATTGATCACGCCGAGCATGTCGATCTCGTAATCGGGGGCGAGCGTTTCCAGCGCCACGGCCGAGGCCGTGTTGCAGGCGGCGACGATGAATTTGACATCCTGTTCCAGCAGAAAGGCGATATCCTGCCGCGTGAATTGCAGGATGATGTCTTTGGAACGCGGGCCGTAGGGCGTGCGGCCGACGTCGCCGAAGTAGACGATGTCTTCATGCGGCAGGCGGCGCATGACCTCGGCCATGACGGTCAGGCCGCCCACGCCGGAGTCGAACAGGCCGATCGGTTTGTCGCGCATCATATCCTCTCGTATTTGGCCTTGAATCGTTTGACCGCTTTGTAAATCGATTCGGCCACTTTTTTGCGAAAGCCCTTATCGCGAAGATCCTTTTCCTCATTCTTGTTCGAAATAAAAGCCGATTCGACCAGTATCGACGGCATATAGACGCGGTTGAGCACAAAAAAGGCTGCGTGATCGACGCCCCGCGAATCGATCTTGACGCTTTTGCGCATTTCCATATCGGCCATATAAGCCAGGTCCGCGGATTCGGTCAGAAATTCCGTCTGGATCATGTCGTTGAGGATAAAGGTCAGATCGCTGTCCTCGTCGCGGTTGACCGCCGGATCGTCCAGAAGAAACGGGGCGTTTTCGAACTGCGCCACGGCTCGGGCGGCGTCGCTCTTGGCCGGGGCCAGATAGAAAATCTGAAATCCATTGGCCGATTTTTTGGGCGATGAATTGCAGTGGATCGAGATGAACAGGTCAGCCTGGGCATCGTTGGCGGTTTTGGCCCGGTCATCCAGAGAAACATATTCGTCCTTGGTGCGGGTCATGATGACTTTGAACTGCTTTTCCTTGCGGATCATCTTGGCCAATTCATTGGCGATATCGAGATTGATGTCTTTCTCGCGGGTTTTCTTGTTGCGGCCGATGGCGCCGAAATCCCGTCCGCCGTGTCCGGGATCGATGACGATGACGTCGATCTTTTCATCGGGGCCGATCCGGTTCAGGCCGGTGAGGGAACTGTCGGGAACGAAGTCGGAGTCCTCGATGGCAATCTGCAAACGTCCGGGGTCGTTCTTAAAGGTCGTGTAATATTTTTTGTAGTTGCGCCGGAGACGAAAGGATAACTGCGCCGACTTGTCGAATTGATAGGCGTTGATCTTGCGAATGTACCGGGTGTTGATGCCCGATTGGATTTTCTCGCGATTGATCTTGCCGTCGGGGAAATCGATATTGAGCCAGTTGCCCTCGCTCTCATAGATTTCGTACTTCAGCGGCGCCGTCATAAAAATCTCGATCAGCACGCCGTTCTGCTTGGCGGCAATATTCAGGTCAGTTATGTTGTACCATTCGGCATCGATGCGCAAAGCCTTGCCGCCGGGATCCCACGATATGACATCGGGGGAAGTGAGATTCAGGATTTTGGTAAATGTCTGTGCCGGAACGAACAATTCGCCGCGAATTGCCTT
>CAZJWR010000121.1:0-3202 GCA_964549765.1 uncultured Ignavibacteriales bacterium | reverse complement strand
ATACCAAAACTCAAATTAAATGTCAAGATAATTACGACGCACTACACTAGAACTTTTCGACGGTGAATTTGTAAATTTGGGCGCGTTTGTCTTTGTAGCTGCTTTTGGGGAGGCCGGCTTTGAGGCAGGTTTGTTCCAGAAAGGTCGTGCGGTCCCAATTATTCTCGGTGGCCACCTGTGGCAGCAGCAGCCCCGAATGCATTTCGAGCCGAATCATCAACCCATGCCGCCCGACCTCGATGGATTCGATATTATCGACGATAGATAACGGCGACATGACGGATATTTCATATTCCAAATCGGGCAGCTCACGCTCGGTGACGGGCGCAAACCGATCGTCCTCGAACGCCGCCGCCGCAGACATATCTGCCACGGCTTCCACCAGCGGCTGGCGGGCATGCACCTGGCCGATGCATCCGCGCAGCATCCCCTTCCGGGTGAGCGTCACGAACACGCCGCGCTTTTCTTCGAGCCGGGGAGAGGGGGCGGCGGGGATGTCCGGATTTTGTCCGCGCGCTCGGGCTTCCACCGTGCGCCGGGCCACGTCGAGAAGATACATCTTCTCCTCTTTAATATATCCGGTGGGCTTTTTCGGTTTGGGCGTGCCGATGGTCGGCTCATGTTTGGGAGCCGGCTTTTTGCCGACGATCACTGCCGACAGGTACCCGACGACTTCGGAAAAATCGCCGGTGGATGATCCCGATGTATCATAACTGATAATATCGACACTTTCGCCGCCGATGCGCCGCATCGTTTCCAGCACCGCCGCCACCGGGCCGAATCCGCAGGCCTCAGTCTTGCCGTCTGAGACGGCGTCGATCACCCGGTTGGGATCGAACGACGCCAGCGATTCCTCGAACACCTTGTCCAGCCGGCGCGCCTCTTTTTCGGGATGAAAATGCGACATGTCGGTCGAGGCCACCATGAGGATGTTTTTATCGCGCACCGTCGCCGACAACGCTTCCGCCGTGGCACGGATGGTCGATTCTTCCTGATCCCCCATGACCATTGCCACCAGGCGAAACCGTCCCAGCACCACCTGCAGAAACGGCAGCTGCACCTCCAGCGAATGTTCGCCGCGCCCGCCGGAGCCGGTATGGCCCACCGTCGAGGCATATACCGTGGGATGTTTCTGGGCGATCTGGCTGGACAGCCTGCGGTCGATTTCGATCACCCCCAGCGGCGTCTGATAGCCGCCGCCGGAATAAACCGACACGCCCTTGAAAAAACCGTGAAACGGCGCGACGACGATAACCGTGTCGTAGTCGGCGCCCTCGATCTGCTTATAGGCATCGGCCGCCACCTGGCCGGAATAGATGTATCCCGCATGAGGTGCGACGATTGCCCGGATCGGTCCCGAAAACTGCCGCTTTTTGGCGTTGCGAAAAAATTCCGCTATTTGCCGCGAGAGTTCGGCGGGGTTGGACGGATAAAACGACCCGGCCACCATCGGCCGCCGTACTTCGATCTGATTCTTGTCAATACCCATATCTGTAAATAATCTACGTAACGGTTTCGCCAAAGTCAAACGCTCTATCGCATCCTCTTCCGCCAATATGACACTGCCGTCGCCGGTCTGATCGGGATACAGGTTGCTTGGGAACGGAATCGGGCAATAAATAAATACGCCCAGGAGGACTTGAACCCCCAACCTTCTGGTCCGTAGCCAGACGCTCTATCCAGTTGAGCTATGGGCGCATTAATCAAACCGCTCTTATCCAACGCCAAAATACGAATCCGGTTCCATATTTGTCAAACAAAATTGTCAGGCGATGGAAATTCGGTTGTCGCTAATTCAGAGCGGAGCAGGTCCGGAATTTGTCAAAATACAATGTCTATGTAAAGCTCTCGATCGGCGGTTCTACGTCCGGACCTTTCAATGCCGAGACTTCTCCGCCGCTCATGAGGGATTGGAATTCAGCGATCGGGAAGACTATAGATCGAAATAGACAGCGATATTGTCTCTCCCGGCAGGCCGCAGAAGATGTTATTCGGTGACTAAGCTAAGAAGCCAAATCGATACGTCAGTCGCCCATATCAGTCGCCTACTACGAGTACTTTCCAAAACATCCGTGGCGGAACCATGTGTATGCGATAATGGCGAAGGTATTTTCGGATCCCCGAAGATTTCCTAAAAATCGCTTGACATCGTACGTTCTGTCGTTTATACGTTAAGAGGTTAAGTAGGTTTCCGGGCGCGTGTCCGACACAACTACGAATAATGGTGACTCGGCAATGATACCGGACCGACTCGAAGGGGGAGGATATTACAATGGCATTGTCGAATCCGACAAAAGCATTCATCGCCTTTTTTGTGATCCTGGGAGCCGGGATACTTGGGTACGTGATAGGCAGTCAGGGCGCCAAGTGGGCGCAGGAACGGAAAATCACGCAATATCGCACCGCATCGACGGCGGCCGCAGTAGCTCGGATGAACGATACCCTTCGCGATGGCAATCAATTACCGGACAATGAATTCCATAATTTGCGTGGGGGGACGAGCAAACTCAGTGATCTCGTACAGGGGGGAGCGATCGTCGCTTATTTACGAAGTGACTGCGGAAAATGCAAGCTGGAGATGAAGGAACTCAGTGAGGGAGTCCGGGGCGACGAGCAATCGTCCGTGATCATAATATCGGATTCGGACCCGGGATCGGTATTGCAGCTCGCGGACGAACTGGGACTCACCTGGCCCTTGCTTCTTGATTATGAGAGCCAATATCGGAAAAGGCTCGGCATATTTGTTTTCCCGTTTAATATTATTGTGGACGATTCGTTGCTTATAAGGAAAATGATAGCGGATTATATTCGTTCCGATGAATTGGAGGATATAGTACAGAGTAAAAGGGGTAATTGGCAATAGTCGCCCCTTGCGGCGCCGTCAATAATAATTCATATCGGGAAAGGAGGTGAGGAAAAATGAATTACCGCAGGACACTATCAACCATTGCGATCTTTGTCTTCACGTTTTGTCTAACCTTCGGGATTTACAATTCCGCTATGAGCGACCCTACACCGGGCTGGGATTGCGATGCGCCCCAAGGTGAATGCGTCTGTTGCGATTACAATGGTGTGCTGGGTGCATGGCACAACCAAGCTCAACAACCCCATTGGATATGCGGATGTGAAGGTTGTCCAGCAGGCCCGGGCCAGTTCCAAAATCCCTGCGACTGCCCCCTCAATTGTGGCGGTGGAATAATAG
>CAZJWR010000120.1:0-3801 GCA_964549765.1 uncultured Ignavibacteriales bacterium | reverse complement strand
TATCACCCGGATATGCCCATGACCGAATTTACACAATAACCTTGACACAACCAATCTGTTGGCTTTATTAAATACCCATTGACAACCGGGCGGGATAATCCTATATTTAACATAGGGTATAAACATTTATTAGCTGCAACGAATAATCACAATATTCACATCCAACCGGCCGGGTGCGTGTCTCCACCGCCAGGCGTTTGCTCCCGGGAGGAGGGGTTATGCATCAACTCATCCGAAGTTGTCGCCTGGCCGTTCTCCCAGCCTGTATTCTCATCTTGACTTTATCGGCAACGATGACGGTGTATGCCCAATCGTGGAACACCGATGAGAATAGCCGCAATGTTATCCCCAATCGCATCATCGTGAAGCTGAACGCCGACAAAGACATCCCGGTATCCCACCTAAGCCGGAACGTCGAGGCCACCGGTATTCAGGCTTTTGACGCGATCAGCAGAAAATACGCGGCGAAATCCCAGCGGCTTCTTTTTCCGGCTGAAGCCGCGAAGAACCATCCCCGCAGTCTGAAAAACATCATGGTTCTGACCTTCCCGGAAGGTACTGACATCGAGAAGACGGTGGCGGAGTATCGTGCCCTCGATGATGTCGTCTACGCCCACCCGGACTACAAGGTCGAATTGTATGAAGCGCCCAATGATTCGCTTTATGTTCATCAATGGTATCTCAACAACACCGGCCAGCCGCACTATGAAATTTTTGGAGTGCCGGGGGATTCCAATGACTACATCTACCTGTACAGCGGCACGCCCGACGCTGATATCGATTTCCAGGAGGTGTACGACAATCCGCCCGACAATACGACTACGGTGATCGTCGGCGTCGTGGATACCGGCGCCGACCTCGATCATCCCGACCTGGCCGGTCACATTTATACCAACCCGGGCGAGATTCCGGATAATGGCGTCGACGACGATCATAACGGATACGTGGATGACGTGCACGGGTGGGATGTCGCCGGCGATATACCGATTTTCGTTCCCGACAACGATCCCACCGACGAGATGGGCCACGGAACCCATTGCAGCGGGATCATCGGCGCCGTGACGAACAACGGCCGGGGCGTGGCCGGGATCGCGTCGGATTGCCGTATCCTTCCGGTTTGCTGCTATTTCAGCCCCTACATATCCATCTTCGCCGAGGGGATTGTATACGCCGCCGACATGGGTGTCGATGTTATCAGCATGAGTTTCGGCTCACCGGTTCCCGTCAACCTGTTGGAGGATGCCATCTCATATGCGTCCGCGCGCGGTGTAATTCTGTGCGCCGCCGCGGGCAACGATGGTCAGGAGCAGGTTAATTATCCGGCGGGCTACCCCGAGACCATGGCGATCGCGGCGTCCACCAGTGATGACCGCCTGGCAGAATTCTCGACGTTTGGGAATCATTTGACCGTATGCGCTCCCGGCCAGATGATACTGAGCCTGCGGGCCAATGCCCTTGATCCCCTGGGCGCACACGAACCCGGAGTCCATGTCATCGACAGTATGTATTATATAGCCAGTGGAACGAGTATGGCCTGTCCGGTAACCGCCGGCATTGCCGCGTATCTCCGATCGGTTTCACCCGGCCTGACCCAAGCCGGAGCGCAGGAGATTATCGAGCGGACCGCCGATGATATTCTTGATCCGTATGGCACGGGCGAAAATTTGCCCGGCTTTGACATGTACACCGGCTGGGGCCGGGTGAATCTGGCCCAGGCGCTTGCTGCCGCTCCCCAGGTACGAACCTACGTCAGCGATCCGATGAGGTTTCAGATCCTGACCGGTACTGTCGATATCGTCGGCATTGCCGACGGCGCCGATTTCACGGACTTCGTACTGGATTATGGCGAGGGCATGGTTCCCGAAGACTGGACGATAATCGCCGCATCATCGACGCCGGTCACCGACGGCATCCTGGCCGCCTGGAGTACCGGAACGCTGACAGGATTGTATACTCTCCGCTTGCGCGCGGGAGACGTCAACGATTATCGCATCAGCGTTTATGTCGTCAATGACCGAATCGCAATATTCGATCATCCTACGGCTCTGGATACGGTCAAAGACCGGGCCATCGTTTCAGGGACGGCCATGTGTCCCGATTTCCGTGAATGGGTGCTCGAATACGGCGAAGGCACCTCGCCGTCGGCATGGGATACGATCAACGTTTCCGCGGTACCGGGAACCGGCCAGGAACTCATTACCTGGCGCTGCGGCGATGTGCCGGATGGATGGTATACGCTGAAATTATCCGTTTTCTCCACAAGCGGACTCGAAGAAGAAACCTCAGTCCCTATCTACGTGAAATCGCTGTTTACGGATCCGCTTGGTTGGCGAGTGCATTTCGATACCGCGCTCACGCGCATTCCCAATTACGGCGACTTCGACGATGACGGCAGAGATGAAATAATAATCGGGACCGCTGCCGGTCTTTACTTCTACAATCCCGATGGAACTCAGAAGACCGACGGTGTGCCGTCATTACCGGCCTATGATTTCACATTTCCGATCGCGGTCGGCAATCTCGACGGCGACGGTGTGGATGATTTCGTGGCCGTCAGCGAAGACCCGGCAATTCTATACGGGTTTCCCTCGTCCGCACCGGCTTTCGAAACGCCTGTTCCGGCGGCCCCGGCATTTGGGGCGGAAGTGTTTCTCAAGGATATCAACGGTGACGGTCGGGATGAGATCCATTATATCACCGGCTTTCTCTGGGACCCGGTTCCCACATATGTGTACACGTCCGAGGGCCTGCCGTGGCCATGTGCTTTCCCCATAGCGTACTCCCGAAACGCCTATATTCCCGCCGATATGGACGGCGACGGTGTCTGCGAAATCTATGCCTGCGGCGGTGATACCCTGATGCAGCTCGATACCTGCGGGCAAATAGTCAACCATTTCGCGTTTGAGGGTCTCGGGATATTCCATATCATCGGAGTCTCGGCCGTCGATATCGACGAAGATTATCTTGCGGAAATCATCGTCACGGGGTGGTTCCAGGAAAACCCTTGGACGTTCACCACTAACCAGTTGGTCTATGCATTCGATGCGGGTTTGACGCTCATGCCCGGCTGGCCGCACGATACACAACTCGACGCCGCGATGTACGGCATATCACAGCCGCTCTTCACCGATCTTGATAATGACGGTGAATTGGAATATATGGGCATTGGAGACGGCGTAGATGTCTGGAACTTGGATGGCACAGTCTTTGCCCCCGAAGTTTCGCCTGAGGGCCGTCTGGCGGCGCCGCCCGATGGAGCCGGGATAAGCAGTAGTATGATGCTGGTCGACGTCAACGGTGACGGCTATACTGAAATAACCACCGCGATCCAGCCGACCGGCATGTTCATCACATATGACGGGCAGGGGGTGGTTGCCTGGGATCGGCATGGCGAAATTCTCTCTGGATGGCCGATTGACGTCGCCTTTGATCTGGGATACTACAATCAAAGGGCCGGGTTACCGATTTTCGGAGATCTGGACGATGATGGCACCGTTGATATGATATCGACCACCCTGACAAACGATCTGGTCTTTACCGAATTCCCCGGCGTGCCGTATATGGCGGGACGGTTTACCTGTCCCCATTGGCGCTATGACCGCGCCTTGGATAACACGTATATTCCCACCCAGGCCGACTGCGGCGACGCCAGCGGCGATGGCGCCGTGAATATTGCCGACGCCGTCTATCTCATCAACTATATATTCAAGGGTGGCGCGCCACCGGTTCCCGAATGCACTGGCGACGCCGACGGCGATAGCCTGGTTAATATCGCCGACGCGGTATTCCTCGTGAACTATA
>CAZJWR010000119.1:0-4052 GCA_964549765.1 uncultured Ignavibacteriales bacterium | reverse complement strand
GCATCCGAGATGGAATAGATGAAGATGGCGAAGACGGCGACGATCAGGATGAAGCTGGTGCCGCAGCGGGGATGCCGCCGGGGGTAATGGACGACTTCCTCCGGGACGAGAGTCGCGCCCGATTCGAAGGCGAAAATGGATTTATGTTCGGCGCCGTGATAGGCGAAGACCCGCCGGAAATCGCTGATGAGCGAAATTGCCCAGACATAGGTGAGGAAAAACGTCACCCGGATAACGCCGGCGACGAGGTTGAAAACCAGGGCACCCTTTTCGATGTGCAGAAACGTGGACAGCGCCAGCGGGAGAAAGAAGAAGATGAGGATTCCAAAACCCAACGCCGAGATGACTGTCATAGCCAGAAAGAAGGAGTTGGATTTGCGTTCTCGTTCCTGATAGACCTCGCCTTTCTGGGCCGCTTCCTCTTTTTCGATTTCGGCTACGGCGACATCGGCGGAAAAATTAAGCGCCTTGATGCCGATTACCAGCATTTCCACGAAAGAGACGGCGCCACGGATGATGGGCAGTCCGAGGACTTTGTGCTTTTTGGTCAGCGAGGAGAAGGATTCGGTTTTGACCTTGATTTCGCCCGTGGGGACTCTGACCGCCGTGGCAATCTGATCGTCGGAGCGCATCATGACCCCTTCAATTACGGCTTGCCCGCCTACGGCCAAATCCGGCATGTCGACTCCCGGCGCTTCAAATCTTTTTCTCGGTTAACTAACTCCATTGCCGCGGTAAGTACGCAACTTCACGCGTCCATCATTGAAACTGCCAATTATACGGACAATCTCCCCGGCAGTGATGGAAAAATTTATTTTTTCTTATCCAAATTATATTTTCGCCGGAACCGTTCCACGCGCCCGGCGGTGTCGACCAGTTTCTGCTTGCCGGTGAAGAAGGGGTGGCACTCGGAACATATTTCCACCTTGATGTCCTTGGTGGTCGACCGCGTTTCGATGACGTTGCCGCAGGCGCAAACGATTTTGGCCGGCTCATATTTGGGATGAATTTTCGGTTTCATCTTCGTTTCCTTCCAGCTGTTTCACAACTCAATACATCCAACCCCGTGTGCACAAATCAAGTTCCCAATATAATCCTTTTCGGCAGTAACGCAAGAGTTTTTAACTATGGACGGCTCGCTCATGGGGATTTGGGTCTTATAATTCCGCGGCGTGAATTTGCTTGTATGAAATTGGGGGAAAGCATATATTTTGACATCAGCAACAGGGTAAGAAGAACCATCTCCGACCGCCTGAAAAGACAATTCAGCAAGTATCGCAACCGCCGCCAGAAAGTTTTTGATCGCGGGCGCTAACCCCGTCGGGCAACAGGGGCGCCCGTTCATATCATAAGGAGGATTGCATGAGCAGGAGAAGCAGTGTCGTTTTCATCATGATCGCCGTCATTGTTTTGGGGGCTGCCGATGTCTACGCCGGGGCGTATGCCCGCTGGTACGCGACGATCGCGGCCACGAAAGCAACCACGTTTGTCCCGGGGGCCAAACCGCCGGGCTGCACGGATACCAAAGTGTATCCCTTCGCGCCGAACAATTCGTTACCGATTATATCGTCATGCCTGAGCTTCAGAACTCCTCCCCTCTATGGCGGAGCCTACGCGTATGCCAGATGCGACACGACCTCGATGGGGATCCGGCGGCAATGGTCGGGAGCGATGTCATGGGGATGGCTGGCGTTCGGGGGCAAGGCGAGGGAGGACACCATTCGGTGCAGTACGGTTGTCGATATTGCCGTCACGCCACCGACGTTCGATTTGACGATATATGCCGAGCTGGAATCATTCGACCCGGCGAAAGCGTCGATCATACGCCTGACCGCAACCGCCGAGGGCGACACCCTCTTCTACGGCGGGGTGCGATTTAAGGGAAACCCCGATACGGTCGAGACCGAAGGCAGTTTTACTTTTGGGGATTTCGTTGTCACCGAGGGAAAAGCGATCATGGAGCGGTCGTTTGTCGGCATCGACATGGGCGGTCATCCGCCGGAATCATTGCTGGTGCAGACCAATACCGATGCTTTCCCGATGTATCCGGTCCCGGCTACCAGCCGTTACGGGATGATCGCGCTGGTTTTGATATTGATGGGGGCTGGAATATTCCTCTTTTATCGCAAGAGGATTCGCATAAAATCGGCCGGGATTTAGCGGCAGCGAAAATATCAACTCATACGAATAAAGCCGGGTGAACAGGATTCACCCGGCCTTTTAATATTGACGCCAATCAGTCTCTTATTTATCCAGCAATTTCCATATAAATCCGCCGGCGTTGACCAGCCGTTTGGAGGCTTCGTCCCTGTTTACGCCCAACCTTTGCATAACTATGGCCAGTTTGACCGAGCCGCCCGATGATTCCAGGAGCCGGTCGGCCTCTTCATAGGATACGCCCAGCAGGTCGATCAATATTTTGCTCGACCGCGCCGTCAGTTTGGCCGAGGTCGCCTTGAGGTCGACCATGAGATTACCGTAGCATTTGCCCAAAAGGATCATCGCCGTCGTCGAGATCATGTTCAGGGTCATTTTCTGAGCCGTGCCGGATTTCATCCGGGTGGAACCGGTGATGACCTCGGGGCCAACCTGTAATTGGATCAGCACGTCGGGTTGGATGTCCAATTCGCCGGCCTGATTGCAGACGATCAGCGCCGTTTTGGCGCCGATCTCGCGGGCGTATTTTATCCCGGCGATGGTGTAGGGGGTCTTGATCGACGCGGCCAAGCCTACCAATATATCATCCTTGCCGAAACCGTGTTTCTGCAAATCGAGCGGCGCTTCTCCGGCCCGGTCCTCGATCCCTTCGGCCGAACGTATCAGCGTGTCCCGTCCCCCGGCGATGACGCCGATAACCTGTTCCGGGTCGGTCCCGAAGGTCGGCGGGCATTCGGCGGCGTCAAGCACGCCCAGCCGTCCCGAGGTTCCGGCGCCGATATAGAACAGTCGTCCGCCGGCGCGGAGGGTTTCGGCGACCATTTCAGCGGCGCGGGCGATCCGGTCGATCTCCTTTTCCACCGCCAGGGCGACGGTCTTATCCTCGTCGTTTATTATGCGGCAGATATCGACCGCCCGGAGGCGGTCGATGTGCGTACTTTTGGGATTGGGAGTTTCGGTAGCGAGTCGATTAAGGTGCGCCAGAAGCTCTTTTTTTTCTTTTTCCATCAATCAGCTACGATGATCGAATCGGGCGAGGCGATGACCACGCCCGCGATCCGGCCGGCGATTTCATCGCCGGAAACATTGTCCGCCGGGCCGCCCGTCGACGGGAGGTCGAAGGGTATGGCCGGGCTTTCGATCGGAGCCCCGATATACGCCGCCACATAGATCATATGGGTGCCGACGATCTTTTGGCTGAGGCTGTCAAGAAACGTCGCCGGCGGGATGGTCCCCTGATCGGCGTCGACATAGGCCGAATAGCCGGCGAAATCGTAGATATCCGGGGGGACGGTCGCCAAAATATAGCCGTCAGCCGTCACCGACGGCGTCCATGCAACCGATTCCTCGCCGCCGCTAAAGAACCGATATCGCTTGTCGATCTCGAGACTGTCGGGCATCGTAATCGTCAGTTCGGTATCCAGCAGCGTGTCGTCGACGATGGTCAGGACATAGCTGGAATCGGCCAATATCTGATTTGGGCCGAGCCGGCGGAAATACCCGGCCGCCGTGGTATCGATAGGCAGCAGGCCGAGAAAGATGTCGGCGCCCTTGTAGGCTACTTTGGATTTGGTCAGGGTGATGAATACCGAGGCCGAGTCGGTCAACAGATCCTTGACCAGTGTGGCCTCCACCCGATATATCTTCTCTTTGGCCACGGGCGGGACGATTTTTTCGGCGCTACAGGCGGCCAAGATGATACTTATGGCCGCGCACGTCGCTAAAAACAGGTATATTTTCTTCATATCTCCTTTATCGGATACGCTGCCGACTAAATTTACCATAGAATATACTAATGATCGCCGCCCTGGGGCGCAACAGATATTGTCGGCGGGCCGGATTTTGGTTGTGTCAAGGTTATTGTGTAAATTCGGTCATGGGCATATCCGGGTGAT
>CAZJWR010000118.1:0-4177 GCA_964549765.1 uncultured Ignavibacteriales bacterium | reverse complement strand
CCTCTTTATTTAGCCAAAATCACCTAAAATTTACACACAAGAATTTACACAACCCATTTTTTACGGCGGCGCCGTCAGCGAAAGGGCCAGACCGGCCACGGTGATTTTCGCCCGTTGGGCCGTGATTTCATTTCTGAGGGCAACGGTCTGGCCGGCCCGGATGATTAACCCGCGCGCCGGATACTTGGTTCCCGATGTCGTCAGGGAGATCCGGGAACTCAGCGGCACTATCGACAGCCGGTGACCTTTGTGCGAATTATAGATGATACTGCCGTTTTTGATAGTGCGGATTTCCTGCCGGCTGGTGAGAAATCTTAAGTGCAGGCCGCGCTTGGCCCGGGTCAGGTTCCGCGAAAGCATAAGCGTCCCGAGCAGGTGGTCGGTTTCCGCCCCCCGGACATTCCAACCGAAAATAGTGATATCGGCGATTCCTTTGGCGGCGCACAAATCGAGGGACAATTCGGCATCGGTCTTTTCCTTGTCCGCCGAGAACAAGTGCACCTCGATGTTTTTAAGAAAGCCTCGTTTGATGCGGGGCGTCGAATCGAGATCGCTGATCCAGTGATCGGGCCTGACGGCCAGCTTCTGGAGCGCGGCCAGACCGCCGTCAACGGCAATCAAAAGCGGCCTGGGGTGGGTGCACCGGACCAGGCCGCGAATGAGCCGATAATCCTCTTTCACATACAAGCCATTCAGGAAAATGAACGCGGTGCCCGCCATGGCCTCCTCTATTCGTCCAATGATAACCTGTTCTTTGCAGGCCGGCGGCTGCGGCCTACCGGATGACGGCGAACTTGAATTTGTTCACTCGATCATGATCCTTATAGTAGCACAAATACACGTCCGAGACCAGTTCTTTTCCGTTATCGTTGGTGACATCCCAGGTGACCAGACCTGAGGAATTGCCGTCGATAATACGCACCACCTGATTGTTCAAATCGGTGATCGTCAAAACGCCGTCGGCTGACATATTATATATCGTGACCTGGCTATGGCCCTTGCCGGGGATAAACGGATTGGGGGCCATGTAAACCTCGGCGTCGACCAGAAAACTCTCGACCTCGCTGTACGGCGAGCTGTTGGCGCGGCTCCGCCACCAGTAGACGCGGCCGCTTTCGAGCGGGGTCGTAACCTCCCATGATGTTCGCCCGGTGATATTCTCCTCGACCGGGCCGGAGTAAATCCGGTTGGTAAACATGGAATCGGTCGACACTTCGAAATAGTAGAGATTTTCGTCAAGCGTGCTGATGACGTTGTCCACTTCAAGCGTCGGCCTCGTCTTTTGAATCGCCACGCCGTTGATCGGATAGATGTTTTCCGGCGCCGTTTGGTCGGTGTTAACCGAGAAGTCGAACGCCCAGAATGTGCGGGTGGCCGCCCAAGGCGAGTGGTTTTCTCCGTCGGAAGCACGACACGTCCAGTAATACCTCGCGCCGGAAACCAGCGTCGTCGTCACGGGCCAGATGATATTGTCACCGGTGCCGAACGGCGTCAGGCCGCTGACGGAATCGACCAGATTGTGCAGCGCGGCGTCGCTGTACAGAGCGAACTCATAGGTAAGCGGGTCCGATTCGGGATCGAACGATTGCGCCGCGACCAGCGAAACCTGAAGCGAAATCAGCGTGTCGTAATCGATCGGAGAAACCATCTGCGGCGTTTCCGGAGGCTGGTTGACGCCGTACATGGTATCAAGATAGAACCGCACCGTCGTCATCCAGGGAGAATAATCGATACCGTCGAACGCCCGCACCCGCCAGCTGTACCACTCCGCATTGGTCAGCGTTACCTGGGGCGAATAAGATGACGTCGCGCCCGAGCCCTGGCTGATTCCCGAAGTCGAATCGAGCCGGGTCACCGCCGCCGAATCGTATAATTCCAGATGATAGGTAATGGGATTGCCGTCGGCATCGGTCGAATTGTACCAGCTCAGCGACAACGGCGTGAACGTGACGGTGGCGCCGTTGGGCGGAGAATACACCGTCGGCGTGGTCGGGGGATGATTGGTGATAGCGACGTCGACCGTGAAGGAACGCGACGGCATCCAGCCGCTATATGCGATACCGTCGTAGGCCCGCGCCCGCCAGAAATAGCCGGAACCGTTTTCGAGCGCCGGGCTGACCTGCCACGCCGTCGTGCCGGAACCCTCCGGCACCTGGCCCGACTGGGCCGCCATCGACGAGAAATTCGAAAATTTTGAAACCTGGAAAACATAGGTTACCGGCGTCCCGTTCGGATCAGTAACGTTGTTGATCGTCAGCACCGGCTGGAAAGCGTTGACCGTTCCCTGGTTGGCCGGCGAATTGCCGGTCGGTGTCGGAGGCGGGCTGTTCGGCGTCGTGAAATTGGAACCGTCCGACCATCGCGACGTCGCCGTTCCGTTGGTGGCCCGGCAGCGCCAGTAATACCGACGGCCTTCATCCAGCGGGGCGCTGGTCGTAAAGCAGGTCGTCGAGCCGCCTTCGGACACCCACCCCGACTGACGGGCAATCGAGGTAAAGTTTTCGTTGTCGGCGATCTGGAATTGATAGGTCACCGGATCGGTACAGCCGCCATGACTGGAATTGCCGACGCACAGCGTCGGGCTGGTGCCGACCGCTGATCCCGGAGCCGGCGACGCTTCTGCGGGCGTCGACGGCGGGGCGCCGCAGGCGCTGGCGACAATCAGGATTTTGCCCATGTAGGGTTTGAGATAAAAGATCGAATCGGCCGTGGCCGACGTATCGGCGTCGGCGTCAATCTCGTAAAACAAATCGTGCATATTAACGGGCACGCTGTCGTTTACCCAGTCGACCGATCCGGTGGAGGTACGCAGCAACACGGCTGCGGCGCCGCTGTTATAATCACGGCGCATGACGGCGACTTTGCTGTAGCCGGAGCCGATCGAACTCACTTCATACGCCCGGCCGTCCGGCTCACCCAAATCGACCTCATATATCCGGCGCCAACGCCTGGTGTCGTTGAAACGGAACGGTCCGACAAAAGCGTTGGTGTCCCGCACCTGGAGGAAGAACGCATAGTGAGTCATGTATATTCGCGAAGAATCGTATTTCCAATCGGATGGATTGGAACTGCACAGGAAATCACCAGAGAACAGCCAACAGATATAGCGGTCGGGATGAGCCGCCATGGTGTCGGCCATGGCGTACCATTGTTGCCAACCGTTCGGCCAGGCTTTGGCGTAGTCGACCGGATTCTCCAGGGTCACATTGGTGTGGCGCAACTGCACGCCCAACGTCACCGGCGAAAACTTGTCCACGTTGGCAAAGGGATGAATCCGCTCCAAGCCCTTGGCGGCGCAGGCCGAATCCAGCACGGCCTCGATGGTCGAGTCGATCAGCATGGTCGAATAATCGTAATAGTGCGTGTTGGCGGAAACGTCGTTGCCGATCCCCGACTGTTCGTACCAGTCCAGGCCGGAGGTCGGGCCGCCGGTGGTCGAGTTGACGTCATAGTACGAGTACAAACGCGGCGCAAACCCCTCCCGGTACTGGTTGTCCATGAAAAAGGCGTTCCAGTGATGATCGCCCGGCCCCTGGCTTACCGAGTCCTCGATCAAGTGCCTGCGATAGGCATAGGCGATGGCGTTGCGGGCGTCCCGATTGTACCCGTTCGCCAACCAGCAGTATCCCGCCGGGTAGAACATGGTGTCGGAAGCGTTATTATTCCAATATTGATAGGTGAACCGCCGTTTGTGATACGGCAGGCCCGAAAGCGAATAGGCTCGCGAACCGTCACCTTGATTGGTAATACTGACGTAATCATCCGAAATGTGCACTACCAGCGATTCCGGCGAGACCCCGATGCTGTCCAGGTAATGCTTGGCGTAGATATACAGCCAGTGCGCCGGGTCGGCCAATCGCTGGTTGTACTGCATGCCGGGATCGAATCGCTCGTAGAGATTGATCTCTTGGCTGGAGGCATAAGGCCCGCACCAGAATTCCTTACCCATCGCCAAGCAGGTATCGTAAATCGAATCGTGCATACCCGGCCAGTCGGCCAATCCCGCGATGGCCCCGTCGAATCTTTCCGCCAGCCACGTCACCGAGGCGTTTCGCGACCCGTTGTAGCTGTTTCCCCCGAATATGAATTTGTACGGCGTCTTATCCGCCGCCCCCGCCAGGGATACCAGGATAACCAGAAGCAGCGTCGCAAGAACCGATATTCGAAACATAAGCTT
>CAZJWR010000117.1:0-4204 GCA_964549765.1 uncultured Ignavibacteriales bacterium | reverse complement strand
TCCGGCGACAGCCTGCCCCTGGCGCGGGAACTGTACCGTCAGCTCAACGATTCCGCCGCAGGGCTGGCCGGCGACGCCTCCCGCTTATACCTGTTGTACAACGCCATGGGGCAGTTCGTCGGCTACCGGAACTCGCTGGAATACCATCTGGCGGAGCTGTCGTTTCGCCGCCCGGAATGGCGGATGCTCGCCGACAGTCTTCGCGCCGTCACCGATTCAGCCTATTTCGGCTGGCTCGATAGCCTGAAACGAGCCGATCACCGGGATAATATCCCGCTATTCGAAGTGGAGGGCATGCTCCGCAGGGCCGCCGTCCTTTCCGACCAATATTTCCCGGCTGGCGCCGTCCAGGAGGCGCTCACCCGATTATTGACCGGATTCGGCCTGCCGGATTTGCCCGAGCGTCTCGCCGTCAGCCAGATAGATTCGGGCGGTTTCCCGGCCGTCGCGGTGCGGCTGTGCCCGCCGTACAAGGACCTTCTGCTCGACAGCCGTGCGGGCGGTTTCGATTACTATCGCCGCCTGGTTTCGGAATACGGGCGGGCGCTGCCGTGGGCCTACGCCGATTCGGCCCTTCCCAATACCTTGCGCGATTATCCTCCGGGTTCCGAAGAGATGCTGACGTTGCTGTTTGAATCCATGGCCGAGGACTCGGCGTTTCTGGCCCGAAACTTTCATATTCCGGAAGGCGAACTGGCGCGGTTTGCGGCCGCCCGGCGTCGCCTGACGGTTTTTCAGATCCGTCATACTCTGCTGTATTTCTATTTCGATTATTCGTTGTCTCACCATAACGCTCCCAACCCACCCCGGTACTACATGGCTCTGACCGATACGTTATTCGGCGCCCATGACAGTTCGTATCAATGGATCGAGGTGCTTGTCACGGGAGGCATGGAGACGGCGGCGAAAAAATTGGCGCACCGGTTCTGCTGGGCTAAAACAATGGAGATGCTCGGCGACCGTTTCGGCAATGATTATATGGATAATCCCGGAGCGGGGAGATTCCTTGTCGAGAAATTCTGCCGCCCGGGCCGGACCCAGACGATTGAGCAGTATATTGAGGCCAATACCGACGATCACCTGTCGGTGGCGGCGTTAAAGCAGATGCTGGGGATGTAATAAGCGCGATGACTCCGGGTGCCGCGTCTTCAGACGCGGAATTCGATTTTACTATCGCCGTTCCGCCGCATGCTCACATCCGGGTGGCGTACGTCCGGCACCGCAGGGGCACCCTCCGCAGTGTCAGGACCCTGCGGAACCCTTTATTTGCACAATAAACCAGTTTTCACCGTCATTTTTATAGAATTACCCATAGACAGGGATGTGTGATATTGCTATTATTTTGATGCGTGTTTTGCAATCGGTCAGATTCTCCAATCCGCGTTGACGGCAGAACATGGAGGGGTGAAGCAACTATGGTACAAAAATGGGCGTTACTGGCAGTGAGTGTTGTCGTTTTGACCGCTTTGGCGCATAATAGTCAGGCGAGTCCACCTCCGTGGCCGTTCCACATGACCATAGAACCGATAACACCGTTGGCGAAGGACGTCCCGATTACGATGGAGGTTACATTTTGGCTGGACACATTGTTTTATGGTCATCCGTATCTACGAGATACCGGAACCGTTTTCGCCCGGCTGTTTCCGCTCCGAAGCCAAAGGGACACTCTCTACTCTGAATCATGGCCGGTTCAGTTTGACAGCACCTACTCGAATTCGGTAACGTTTCCGGTGACGATACCGGATAATAACGTTTTCGTGCTGGAGATCACTGTGACGTGCGGCGGATTATTGGCTCAGAATCTTGCTTTTTTTATAACCGTGGGTGAGCCGATGCAATTTACCCACGTGCTGATCGATGCGCCCGTGCCAATCGAATCATATACCAAACCCAATAAACTGAGTGACAATCGGAGAGGAATCGACCAAGCCGCGCTTACGGAAGTACAATTGGAGACCAGATACGAGATAATGCTCGATCTCAGAAACCGAGCCCACCGAACAATCGCGGCGAACGTACTGGGGCAGACGTCGGGGATGAATAATCCCAATATATGTCCAAATTGCTATGCAGTTGATGTATCTCTCAGGACTTTGTTGAAATTGGCCGATAAGGGACTCAAGATAGGATTTTTCAATGTGCCGCCGTGGTGGTCCGAATACAAGGCCCCGCAAGTCACTCCCCAGCTTCTCGAGGAATAAGCAACCCACAATAGCCGCCGGGTGCCCCGCGTCTTCAGACGCGGGAATAGACCCGACCCAAGAATCCCAGGTCTAAACACCTGGGGCGCCCGCTTTTGTACAGGACAGGGGGAAACCGTGAACTACAGCAGTTTCCCCGATTTGACCTTTTCGTCCAGCAGGCGGCAGCCCTCCATCAGAAGTGTTTCGTTCGATAGCGTATTGTTGCGATCCGGGATCTGCTGCGGTGTAATCGGCTCAACGATCCAAGTCCCTTCCACCCAGGTCAGCCCTTCGTAAATCGCATCCGGGCCTTCCATGTTTCTCAGTCTGGCGTAGGTGATGGCGCCCTTGACGAGATACACGATCAACTCGGCCTCGGAATCGTTGGCGGGCTGAACAATGATTTTAACCGTTTTGAGGCCGGGGCCGAGCGCCTGCACCAGATCGATCAGATTCATGTCGACCAGGCTTCCCCGGGCGCCGGACGGGCTCTCACCGGGGCCGCCCGCCGCGCTGCGGGACTTGCGCGACACAGTCAGGCGGCGGATTTTGGTAATAAGCAGATCGTAATTCTCGTTGTGGGCGACGATATCCTCGATGCCGCGATCCAGCAGATCGATATGATTGGAAATATCCCTGCCCTTCATGACCACGAAGCAGGGGGTTTTGGCGAAATCGACGCCGCGCGTTTCACATTCATCGATGAATAATATGCCTGTTTTGATATTGTCGGTGATAGCCAGAAGCATCAGGTCGGGTTTGCTGCGCTGGTACAGCTTGAGCAGTTCCTCGATCGAGGATACGCCGATGACGCGGAATCGTTCGTTGGTCAGGCGCAGTTCGAGGGTATGCTGGAGCTTGACATCCTGGGCATGGATCAGTACCTGACCGGCGGCCGTAATCGTGTGGCGATCAAGTAGCTCTTCCTGGACGATATTGATGAATGCCTCAACCACGTCCGGCAAGAAAAGGCGATTCTTGAGACCACGCAGCCGCCGCTTGATAACGTCGAAGCGGTCGAGCGTCAATTGCTCGTTTTCGGGGATGCTGTCGCAAAACAGGTCGCAGATACTCAGGATATTGCCCCCGAGGATTTCCAGCGGCAGGCTGTCGTCGTAATCGTCGCTGACGTCACCGTACATGGCCCGGAGGATGTCCAGCACCTGCGGCGGGTAATGAATCGACGCCAGGAGCTTGACGGTGAGCTGGATGATGCGCCGGTTGTCGTTCTCGTCATAGAGCCCGTAGTAGTATTTGGCAAAATCATGCAGATAGGCCGCGTTGGCGATCAGCAGCCGGTCGGTGTCGGGGATTTCCAGCTTGCGGCATAACGTTTCGGCATATCGCCCCACCCGCCCGCTATGATTCGACGACAGGCCGGCTTTGGACGACAACAGCGACGTCACCAAATCATTGTTCTTGATAAGCAGGTCATCCTTGGTCGGCGGCGTGTCCTCGCCCAATATGAGCGATGATGCCTGCCGATAATACCGGATCACGGTATGGGGCGACAGCCGCCGCACCCGGTTGATAAGGTCGATGTGATCGCCGGGAATGTCGTTTTTGATAAAGATGGCATAATAGGCGCGCTGTTCGACCATGCCCCGGGCCTGCTCGGGGGATTCGGCGCTGAAAACGAGATATTTGTCGCGTTCGAACAACGATTGCAGATGCTGCGAACTGCAGACCTCATCCGTCACCAGAAGAATCGACCGTCGCTGTTCGGACCGTTTGCCCTGTGCTCTGGCGTCCGGGGACGATGCCGGGCCGCCGGTTTCGGTGATGGTGTCGGGAATTTCTATCTGCAGGCTGTCGCTGAGCGAAACGTTTTGGCCGAGGTAATGCCTCGAGATAGCGGCGTTGATGGCGATCTCAGTGGCCACGTATAATTCGATCTTCTTGCCGCGAGCGACAAACCGCACCTCGTTTATCAGGGCCTGATCGGTGGGATCTTCGCAGGCGATCTTGAGCACGTTGCGTTCGGGGTCGTAGTCAAAGGGCATGACTTTCCGCGCCAGGGC
>CAZJWR010000116.1:0-4391 GCA_964549765.1 uncultured Ignavibacteriales bacterium | reverse complement strand
ATGCTGTCCGAACCGAAATCCGCCACCACCAGATCGATATCCATATCCCCATCCAGATCGGAACCGGACACGGACACCGGATTGTTTCCGACACCAAAACCAGTCACATCGGGGAAGGTGCCATCGCCGGTATTGAGAAGGATGGAAACCATCGCCGAATAATAATTTGCCGCCGTCAGATCAACATCCCCGTCCCGGTCGAGATCGGAACAAAATATGGATACAGGATCATTGCCTGCCGGATAGTGTGCCGCTTCCGCAAATGTTCCGTCACCGTGATTCGACAGCACGGAGATTGTGTGCGAATCGTTATTCGCCACCGCCAGGTCGGGGTCGTCGTCGCCGTCCAGATCGGAAGCGCAAACCGATTCGGGAGCCGCACCGACGGCATAATCGATCGCGTCGGCATAGCTCCCATCGCTATTATTGAGCAGAATCGAAATATCGTTTGAACTCAGATTCGCCACCATCAGATCGGAATCGCCATCAGCATCCAGGTCGGCTGCGAAAACCGATACCGGGCCATCACCCGCCCAATAATGAACGGCTTCGGCAAAGGTGCCATCACCCGTGTTGAGTAGGATTGAGATGTAATCTGAATCATAATCCGCCACCGCCAAATCGATATCCCCGTCACCGTCCATATCGGAACCGCACAGGGACACCGGCACATCTCCGGCATTATGGTTGATCGCTCCGGCAAATGTCCCGTCGCCCGTATTGAATAGAATGGATACGTCGTTTGAGCCCTCGTTGGCCACCGCCAGGTCGATATCTCCGTCGCCGTCCAGATCCCCAGCATAAAGCGCCACCGGACGTACTCCCGCACTATAGGGCACGGGGGCGTCGAAAAGGGGATCGGAGGCGAATGCGCATACGGACAGACTTGCCAGCCATAAGGATATCTTGAGGATCATCATTATCCTCCATTGGTATATGCCAATGACTCAACAATTTCGGTCGTGATTTGTCATTGAAAATGAGGTGATTCGAGATGCAGATTCAATTCAAAGCGCCCTCGGACGGCGCAGATGAAATGACCTAAATTATCCTCGAAGAGTCGATATTTAAATTCAATATAAGTCGAAAATTGAATAAGTCAATCGAAAATAACAGTTTTTTCGCAGTCGCACCGCGTCACCGGTCGTTCCGGCAAGCCTCGCTGAGAGGGTATGGCCCCGATAGCAATGCTCCTGAGAGCCATAAACCGATCATTGCCACTGTTAACTCTTCGCCAGATAATGCAATATTGTAGATAATCCGTCTGCTGACCAAGCGGGTCCGCGCAATAATCTCCAATAGGCAACATCAGAAGAGATCAGGCGCATTTTTATTTGTATACCACAAATTCTCTGTTTGCCTAATTTCGAGTCGCTCGAAATCTCCTAACCACCGCTGCCCCGTTGCGTGGCAGTCAATTGATTAATACATCCATATATGGAATCAGCCGCCTCAGTATTCAAATAGTCGCGAAATCCGTCCAGCCGGGGGAGCATTTTTACTGGTGAAATGAGATAGAGTCCGCCGGTGGCGGGTCATCATGAGAAATTTTTGCGCCGGGGCCTGGCTTGATATTTCCCAGACGTTATTTCACGTGCGGATCGAAGTCCTCTATGAGGTAAATATCCCGCTGCACCTGGCCGACCTCGTAGATTGCCCATTTCTTATCAGGCGAGAGAGCGATACTCGTTCCCCTCATAAACCACTCCATATCCGGGAGTATGGCCAGCGTGTCGATTGTGCGCGAAGCGACCCCGATTCTGCCGATCACGCGGTCCTCGGTGCAAAAATACACCTCGGTATGGTCCCGGCTCCAGCCGAGGATATACGCCGTCAACTCGGCTAACCGCGTTTTACCGCCATCTAAAAGCGAAAAGGTCCATATGTCGGCGGCATTGACTCCCGCACGATTGCGGCAAGCTGCCAGCAACTTCCCGTCGGGCGACAAGCGCGGGTAATGGATTCCGCCCTCTGCCATATCGTACCGCCATATGTTCGTATCGCCGGTTTCGGGATTTACAAGCAGCAGATTGCTCCGCCCGGGATGGTCCACCACGATACACGTATCCATCGCCCAGTCGAGCCAGAAGTCTGATCCGGTCACTCTCACGGTGAGCAATTCTTTCGCAGTTTCCCCATTGCGATCAGAAATAATAAGCGTCGCATCGTTGCTTTCGAAGTCCTTCATTCCCATGAAAGCAATCCGGCTGCCGTCAGGAGACCACGCCGAAGTCAAATTGTACACTCCGCTGCGTGAAAGGCGTGTCCTCTCTCCACCGTCAACCGCGGCGACATAAATCTGATACTCGCCTCCCACTTCGGCCGAATAGGCAAAATACCGGCCGTCCGGAGATATGGACGGCGATAACGCCTGCCCGGTTCCCAACGTCAGCTGCTCCCGGCGAAGCGACCGTGGATCGTCGCCGGATCGGAAGAAAACCCGCCAGAGGTTGCAAATCGAATTGAACTGGCGGCAAAGCAACTTCTTTCCATCGTCGGAAACTGATACCCCGATAGTCGCCGGCAATCCGGACAGGAGCATTTCCGGTTCTCCGCTCAGTTCGCCTGATCGACGATCAATGTTCAACCGCCACAGGATTGTTGAATTTGGAGTCAACGATCCGCTCATTATATATACAGCATCTCCGGCAGGCGACCATCTTGGCCAACCGACCGGATTGCCGAGGAGCTTTCGGAACGTGGAACCATCTTTCTGCACGACCCACAAGCCCCTTTCATGAGTCGAGGTACCGTAGAGCAGTAACCATTCGCCGTCCGGTGAGAAATTTCCGATCCCGGCATAATCGAATGTCTTTGCCAGCGCCACCGCGGCCGTATCACCGGATTCTATGTCGACGTAAATCAACCGGTTGCCGTCGGCAACCGTTACGAATCCTTTCCCGTCCGGCAGCCAGGCGATGTCCCAATAATAGGGAGGAGTCCCGGGAATCGAATATTTGCGTTTTGTTCCGCCAAAACGGGGAACCAGGTAGACCGCAGGGAGTGCCGAATCATCTTTGGTAAGGCCGCGAAGGAGCACCTTCCGGCCGTCCGGCGACCAGCGTATCGACTGAACATAGGAGCCGTGAAACACCGGAATCGCCCCACCGCCCTCGAAATCCCCGACATACACATTCAGAGAACCGGAATCGCCGTCCATTCGCGTGCACGCATACGACTTGCCGTCAGGGGATATCACGGCATAATACGCATCGCCTGTGTACGTAATTTTCTTGAACTCCGGGGCGACTGTCCGGCGTTCATCACTTCTGAACAACATGATGGCGGCAATCACGCCCGCCGTCACCAGGATCAGCGCCGTCACTGCGTAAGCAGGAGTCCATGACCTCTTTTGTACCCGCATGCCCGGAATAACCTGGCCGTATCTTTCGTGTCGGATACGAAGCAGGTCCGCGCGCAGGTCATCCGCATGCTGATACCGGGTATCGCGGTTTTTGTCCAGCGCTTTATCGATAACGGCCTGCATGCCATCGGGCAGCCCGGATTTGAATCGGGCCAGTGGCTCGGGCTGATCATCGCTCACCGCCTTCAGCGTTGCCGCTTCGCTGTCACGCTTGAACGGACTCCGCTTCGTGATAAGCTCATACAGAACCACGCCAAGCGAAAACAGGTCGCTCCGATGGTCGATTTCCTGTCCGAGTACCTGTTCCGGTGACATGTAGCCGATCGTGCCGAGCGTCGAGCCGGTTTTGGTCAAATGGTCTTGTCCTGCCACCGATGCCAGACCAAAATCGACAATCTTCACCCTGCCGTGTGAATCGACGAGAATATTCGACGGCTTAATATCGCGATGGATTACCCCCTTGTCATGGGCGGCCTGAAGTCCTTCGCAGATCTGGATAGCTATGTCGAGAATATGCTCTATTGAAAAGTCCTTGCCTGAAGACAACTCCTTGAGCGACCGTCCCTCTACATGCTCCATCGCAAAGAACGGCCGCCCCTTGTACTCAGAGACGTCGTAGACGTGGATAATATTGGGATGGCTGAGCTTGGCGGCCGCCTGTGCCTCCCGCTTAAAGCGCGCCCGGCATTCTTCGTCCTGGCACAGGTGCGGCGGCAGGAATTTCAGGGCGACCTTGCGATCAAGCTGGGTATCCGCGGCCAGATAGACTTCCCCCATTCCGCCGGCGCCGATTTTCTCGACGATCCGGTAGTGTCCGACCATGATGTCTTTCAAGAGAGAAATATGGGTCTGCGTCTTATCATCGTCGCGATGATTTTCCATCACGAGCATATCCCTGTATGAATCGATTAATATACATAATTAAGGACTTTCTCGGCTGAAAAGCAATCGTGAAAATCTATGATTCGCGAAGCGGTTGTGTCAAGGTTATTGTGTAAATTCGGTCATGGGCATATCCGGGTGATAG
>CAZJWR010000115.1:0-4716 GCA_964549765.1 uncultured Ignavibacteriales bacterium | reverse complement strand
AAATTCCGCAACCACCTCTACCAGAGTCTTTACGCACCGCAAGAATTAATAAATCCCCACTAGAATTTTGTGGCTGGCGGATGTTCCCGTCTGCCAGCTTATCTATTGCCGCCCCGGAGGTACGCCAATCACAAAGAAGCCCGGATCCCAAAACCCCGAAACATCGCACGGGCTCCATTGTTATAAGCTGTATGACAAATTCGAGGGTTCGATTAGTCTATAAAATTATCCTGCTCTTGCTGCTGTTCACGCTGCTGCCGTTTACCGTCAGGACAGCGCCACGCGAAAGGAACACCATGAAGCCGAATGATCATACAAATCATCTCGCCGACGCTACTTCACCATATCTGCTGGCCCATGCCCACAACCCCGTCAACTGGTACCAATGGGGCGACGAGGCGTTCGCCAGGGCCAAAGCCGAAGACAAGCCGATTTTCCTATCCATCGGATATAACGCCTGCCACTGGTGCCATGTCATGGAACGCGAATCGTTCGAAAACGAAGAAATCGCGGCTCTGCTGAATAAATATTTCGTCTCCATCAAAGTCGACCGTGAAGAGCGGCCCGATATCGACCAGATCTACATGTCGGCGGTGCAGGCCATGACCGGAAGCGGTGGCTGGCCGATGTCGATTTTCATGACGCCCGACAAAAAGCCGTTTTTCGCGGGGACATACTTTCCGCCCGAATCGAAATACGGCCGACCCGGTTTCAAGGAAGTCCTGACCCAGTTGGCCGAGGGATACAAAACCCAGCATGATCAGATTGTCAACTCCGCCATTTCCATCGCTGAACATATCGCTCAGAGCGCCCGCGTCGATATCGCCGGACGGGCCATCGACAAGAACGTCATAAAGGCGGCGGCGGATGTTTTCTTTTCGCTTTACGATAATCGCCACGGCGGATTCGGCGGTGCGCCCAAATTCCCGCAGGCGACAACGCTGTCGCTGATGTTTCGCGCCACGAGCGCCACCGGAGATGACAGGTATGCCCACGCCGCCCTGTTCACCCTGCGCAAGATGGCTGAGGGCGGTATGTACGATCAACTCGGCGGCGGATTCCACCGCTATTCGGTCGACGAAAAATGGCTGGTGCCGCATTTCGAAAAAATGCTCTATGACAACGCCCTGCTGGTCGTGCCCTACCTCGAAGCCTACCAGATCAGCGGCGACGACTATTATCTTGGCCCGGCCAACGGCATATTGAAATATCTACAGCAAAGAATGACTGATCCCCAGGGCGGCCTCTATTCCACGGAGGATGCCGACACCGAAGGCGAAGAAGGCAAGTTCTACACCTGGACCAAAAGCGAAATCGACAGCATCCTCGGCCCGGAATCCGACTGGTTCTGCGAATATTTCGGTGTCACCGACGACGGCAATTTCGAACATGGCCGCAGTATTCTTCACGTCGGCGATCATTCCGCGGCTATACGCAAACGGATCAATCTGCACGGTGACGATTTCGATGCCAAACTGACCGAGCTCAAAGCCCGCCTTCTGACCGAACGCGCCAAACAAACCACACCGGCCATCGATGACAAAATCCTGGCGTCTTGGAACGGCTTTGCCATCAGCGCTTTTGCACGGGCGTATCAGGTCACCGGCGACGACAGCTATCTGCAATCGGCCAAAACCGCCGCCGATTTTGTCCTTGATCACATGACCGACGGCGAAAAGCTCTATCACAGCTACCGGAAGGGGAAACTCCTCAAAACGGAACTGCTCGAAGACTATGCCTATTTCACCGCCGGGCTGATCGACCTGTATCAAGCCGGATTCGATGAACGCTATCTCGACCAGGCCCTGTCGCTGTCGCGCCGCGCGATGGAGATATTCTCCGACGACGGCAAGCTCTATTCGTCGCCTGCCGACGCGTCCGATTTGATCTATCGCCCCCGCGACCTGACCGACGGCGCCACCCCGGCTCCGGCATCGGTTATGATCATGAATCTTCTCCGACTGGCGGCCATAACCGACAACCAATTTTTCGCCGATGCGGCCAACAAAGCGCTCGCGGCCGTGTCCGGCCTGGCAGCGCGGGTACCGCAGGGATCGACCTCGCTCCTGGAAGCCGGGTATTTCGCCATGCAACCGCCGGTGGAAATCGTCATCGTCGGCGATCACGATGATAAAATGGCCGACTTCAATCGCGAAATTTTTTCGCGTTATATCCCCAACAAGGTCATCGTTGGGAAAATCGACGCCGGGAAGTCGACCCTCCCGCTTCTGGAGGGTCGCCAGGACGTCAGCGAAACGACCTATTATTTCTGTTACAACCGCACCTGTCGGCTCCCCGTGACCGACAAGTCGAAGCTCATCGAAGAACTCGATTGGGCCGCCGAACAGGCGGCGATGTAGTTGCTTGCGCCCATTCCGGCTGTTTTCGCGGGTAGATTTCGGGTTGAATCTCGTTTTTTGTTGCGCCGGGCGAGGACCCTCTCTATCATTTTGATGTTATGGACGATGTAGACACCGCGCAAATAATCGAAAATATCTCTCTCGTCCGAGGCAAAATCGAACAGGCGGCCCGCCAGGGGGGACGCGATCCGAAGGACATTACGCTGGTAGCCGTTTCCAAGACATTCCCCGCCGAGGCGATCACCGTTGCCGTTGGCGCCGGGATTAAAAATATCGGCGAAAGCCGCATACAGGAAGCCACTGCCAAGATCGACGCCCTCGGACGAATAGCGACCTGGCACTTGATCGGCCATCTGCAGTCCAACAAGGCGGCCAAGGCGGTGGAATATTTCGATATGATCCAGTCACTGGATTCGATCGGCATCGCCGAGAAGCTTTCCCGCCACGCCGTCGCCGCCGAGAAAACTATCGACTGCCTGATCGAAATGAACTCCTCAGGCGAAGATAGCAAATTCGGCCTGCCGCCCGAGGATACCATCGAGGCCGCCGAAACCATCGCGGCCCTGCCGGGTATCAACTTGCGCGGCCTGATGACCATCGGGCCGTGGACGACCAACGAGGGATGCGTCAGGAAAGCCTTCGATTTTACGCGCGAGACGTTCACGGCCATGCGTACCAGATTGGGTGACCGCGTGTCGATTTTGTCGATGGGCATGTCGTCCGATTATGAACTGGCCATCGAATGCGGGTCGACCATGGTCCGGGTCGGCACCGCCATATTCGGGGCCAGATAAACATGCAGAGGTTTTAACCGGGAAGATAATCATGGAAACCACGCCGAACGATCTGCGACAACAGCAGTTCGAAATCAAATTCCGGGGATACAACCCCGATGACGTCGAGGTGTTTCGCGATCTGGCCGCCACCGCCCTCGAAGAAGCGCGGGCGGAAAACCTCAAACTGTCCGAAGAAAATAACCATCTTCGGGGACAGCTGGAACGCCTGATCGCGATCGAGGAAACCCTCAAGGCGGCCGTATTGGAGGCGCAAAAGAACGCCGACAACACTATCATCACCGCCAAGCGCGAAGCCGAATTGATCATGTCGGCCGCCCGCCGCGAGGCCGATCTGGTTCTGCGCGAGGCCCGCCGCAAAGGCGATGAAATCAGTACCGGCGTGCACAGCCAGATGGGCAAATTGGTCAACGACATAAACAAGATCCGCTTTATCCGCTCCAACTACCTGTCGCGCCTGAAAAGTCTGCTCGATTCGCAGATGCAGGTGATTCGCGATGAGCTGGAGGCGGACGACCGGGAAGAACGGGCGACCAGGGATTTCGAGGCCAAAAAGGCCACCGATAAAAAGGCGGAGCCGGAGTTTCATAGGCCGGAACCGCCGCCGCAGGAGGAAGAACCCCCCGAAGAGGAACCGCTTCGGGAGGAAAGCAGGGAGGACGTCAGGGATGAAACGAAGGATGCAATTGACCGCGCCTTTGCACAAGGACCCGGGGGACAGTCTGAGGAAACATCGGACGTGCCGGTCCCGGAATCACGGGCTGAGTCCGAAGGCGCTCCGCGCCGCGAGGAAGATAGCGAGGACGATTCCTGGAAAAAACTCAAAGAACATCTTGGCGAGGATTGACTCATGGAAAACCTGTACGACATGATCGGTGAATCGGCGGCATACATCAAAGGCAAAACCGATATCAAACCCACAATCGGTATCATCCTCGGCACCGGCCTGGGATCTCTGGCCGACGGTATTAACGTCAAAGATACCATCGATTACGGCGGCATCCCGCATTTTCCGGTTTCCACCGTCGAGTCGCACAGCGGGCGATTACTCATGGGCATCCTCCAGGGCAAGCCGATCGTCGCCATGCAGGGACGCTTTCATTACTACGAAGGCTACACGATGAAGCAGATCACCTTCCCCGTGCGCGTTATGAAGGAGCTCGGCGTCGAAACCCTGATCGTCTCCAACGCCTGCGGCGGCCTCAACCCGCTGTTCAAGGGCGGCGACATTATGGCCATCACCGATCATATCAATCTGCTGGGGCACAATCCGCTCATCGGGCCCAACGACGACCGCCTCGGGGCGCGTTTCCCCGACATGTACAATTGCTATGACAAGGATCTTGTCGCGCTGGCCGAAGAGGTCGCGCTCGATCTCAAGATTCCGCTCAAGAAGGGCGTCTATGTTTCGGTGGCCGGACCCAATCTGGAAACCGCCGCCGAGTATCGTTTCCTGCGCTGGACCGGCGCCGATGTGGTCGGCATGTCGACCGTGCCGGAGGTGATCGTGGCGCGGCATCAGGGCACGAAAGTGCTGGGGATGTCTATCATCACGGATATGG
>CAZJWR010000114.1:0-4867 GCA_964549765.1 uncultured Ignavibacteriales bacterium | reverse complement strand
GTTTGTCAGGCCCGCGCACGAGAAGTTTCGTGCGCCGAATACGGATTTTTTTGCAGGATGCGATTGAGACAGGCAGGTCTCACCCAACATTACTTCGATAACACACGCGCTCTTGTAGGGGCGCACTATATGCTTCGGACAGACATGCGGCCGAGGGAAATGTGTGTCGCGGCCGATTCCACAAGTTTTCGCGGATCAAAAAAAATAGGTGCGAACGCCGATGTAATTGTTTACCTTGACCCACGTGGATAGCATTCTCACACACAATACTATTATGGGGGAAGGTGCAAAATGAGGATCAAAACCCTTCTTTCAATGATCCTGGGGGTGGCACTTTTATTGTCGAGAACCGCGTGGGGGCAGACCGATAAGGTTGAATATGTGCCCCGGTACAAAGACCCGGTGCTCGAAGAGATCAAAGACCGGGCCGACTCGCTTCAGGCTATCCGCGACAGCATCACCGACGACATTCGGGCGATGCAGGATTCGCTCGCGGAAAAGAAAGACGACGAACAAACGCAGTTACGGTTCACTTTTACCGATGTCGCCAAGCCCGCATCGCCGGACGATTTCGAGACGCCGTTTTATTTTCCTCCCGTCAGGCAATACCTCACCGGGACGTGCTGGTGCTTTGCGGGGACGTCGTTTCTCGAATCGGAGGTGTGCCGCCTGACCGGACAGGAAATCAAATTATCGGAGATGTATTCCGTATACTACGAGTACGTCGAGAAGGCCCGGTACTTCGTGCAGCGGCGCGGCGACTATGATATGGGCGAGGGATCGGAAACCGGCGAAGTGCACCGTATTATCGCCTTGCACGGGGCCGTCCCTTTTGATGTCTATCCCGGGCAGGCCGACGGTGAAAAGTACGATCACACGCAGTCGTATGAAGAAGTCCGAGGGTATCTGGCTTATGTCAAAGACAATAGTCTCTGGGACGAAGCTCAAGTGCTGGGGCAGGTGCAAGTGATCCTGAACAAATACATCGGCTCGCCGCCGGAAACGTTCATGTACGAGGGCCGGTTGATGACGCCGCGATTGTTTGCCGATCAGGTGATGGGGATTAAACCCGGAGAATACGTCAGCGTCATATCGACCCTGGCCGCGCCGTTCCATGCGCAGGCCGAATTCGACTCCCCCGACAACTGGTGGCACGACAGTACCTATTACAATCTGCCGCTCGATGAATGGTACGCCGTCATCATCGATGCCCTCGATAGCGGCTACACCGTGGCGATTACCGGCGATGTTTCCGAACCGGGCTGGAACGGCTTCGAGGATGCGGCGATTATCCCCGATTTCGACATCCCGCAGGATCATATCAACCAGGATTCCCGCGAATACCGCATCGACAACGACGTGACGACCGACGATCATTGCGTACATATTGTCGGCCATACCGTCGTTGACGGCCGCAACTGGTTTCTTATCAAGGATTCGGGAAGCAGTTCCCATCGGGGACAGTTTCCCGGCTACTATTTCATGCGCGACGATTATTTGCGGTTGAAAATGCTAACCTTCACGGTCCATCGTGACATGATGAAGAAAATCCTGGACGAATCCGCGCCCGCAAGCGAAGGATAGTGATGACAAATGGCTGTCCGTGAGATTTTACAACTGGGCAATCCGACCCTGTGGCAGAAGTCGCTCGACGTCGTCGATCCGTGGAGTGCCTCCACGCACGAAATTATCCATGACCTCGATGACACCCTTCGGGCGTTTCGCGAATCGCACGGCTACGGCCGTGGGATAGCCGCGCCGCAGATCGGACTTCTTCAACGCATCATCTTCATTCGCATGCCCGACAACAGCTTCGCCGGGCCGATGATCAATCCCGATATTTCGTGGGAGAGCGAAGAACGGCGCGAAGTCTGGGACGCCTGTTTCAGCTTTCCCGATCTGGTGGTTCGTGTGTCGCGGGCGGCGGAAATCGAAGTCGGTTATCTCGACAGCGAAGGGATCAAACGGAAAGTGCAGGTTGAGGGCGGCATGGCGGAACTCTTGCAGCATGAAATAGATCATCTGGACGGCATGCTGGCGACCCAGCGGGCGGTATCGCCGACGGCATTCGCCACCTGCGCCGAATGGGAGAGCCGGCTCAAGTGTTGAAGGCGGCATCGTAATCACAGGTCTAAAGACCTGTGCACCCGGCCGTATAGTCAGGGGAAATGTCATGACATCAGAGCCGGATATTTCGTGGGATGATTTCGAGAAGGTCGAGTTGCGGATCGGAACGATCGTCGAAGCCGACGCTTTGCCGGGCGCGCGCAAACCGGCCTATAAGCTCGTCATTGATTTCGGCGAAAATTTCGGCACGCGGCAGTCGAGCGCGCAGATCACCGAGTTATATACAAAGGAGGAATTGATCGGGCGTCAGGTAATCGCCGTGATGAATTTTGCCCCCAAGCGTATCGCCGGTTTTGAATCCGAAGTATTAGTGACCGGATTTCCAGACAAGGACGGCCGCGTCGTCCTTGCCGTCCCGGATCGTTTCGTCCCCAACGGCGCGAAGCTGTTTTAGCATTCATATTGGAGTGCAGCGACTCATGAAAATTTTAAGAAAACCGCTTGACATCGCACGTTTTCCAATTTATACCTTAAAAGGTTAAGTATCTCTCCGGGAATTTGTCCGGTACAATTACAGGTAATCGTGGCTCGGCAATGATACCGGATCGACTCGAAGGGGGAGGATATTACAATGGCATTGTCCAATCCGACAAAAGCATTCATCGCCTTTTTTGTGATCTTGGGAGCCGGGATACTTGGGTACGTGATAGGCAGTCAGGGCGCCAAGTGGACGCAGGAACGGAAAATCACGCAATATCGCACCGCATCAACCGCAGCCGCAGTGGCTCGGATGAATGACTCTATCCGCGTTGGTAACCGTTTACCTGATGGCGAGTTCCGTAATTTGCGAGGCGGAAAGAACAGACTTAGCGAACTCGCCCGTTCGGGTGCGGTAATCGCTTACTTGCGAAGTAACTGCGGGAAATGCAGACAGGAAATGAGGGAACTCAGCAAGACGCTGCAGGGCGGGGAGCAGCCGCTCGTGATTGTAATATCGGATTCAGACCCGGAATCAATATTGCAGCTTGCGGATGAATTCGGACTCACATGCCCCCTGCTAGTTGATTCCGAAAGCCAGTATCGGAATCGCCTTGGTATTTGGGTTTTTCCATTCAATATCATCGTGAAAGACTCGCTGCTTATTGAAAATATGATTGCCGATTATATCCGTTCTAAGGAGTTTGCGGAGATCGCTGCGAGGTAGACGCAGTTATCGAAATTGATTTGTTTGTTGCGGCCGTGTCCAGCCATGGATTGTACTATGGAAGGAGGTGATACAAAATGAGGCATCGAGTCGTCACAATGTTGCTTGCCCTATTTGTCTTTACGTTCTCTCTCGTGTTGGCGTTTCATATTAACAGTCAGGCTGATGAGCCCGGCCAATGCGATTGCTGCCAAGACGGAGACCTTCTCGGGACTTGGAAGTTCATGGGTGAAGGTTACATCTGTAGCTGCGGTGGATGTGGGCCTTACTTCTATAATCCCAATAATTGTCCCCTTCATTGCCGCGCAGGAACGTAGAGACCGCGGGTTGGAATTCGGATCATAGGTCCGAGCGAGGCGGTCGATCTTGGTCGGCCGTCTCGGACAATGTATAGAGTATGCGTTTTAGATGATGATTAGAGGAACATACTTGCACGGGCCGAAGCGTGAAGTTTTATATATCTCTCTTATCCTATTCTTATATAGCATCGCCTGCCATTCCGCATTCAGTAATACGCTTTCTTCGGGAAACTCTTCCAGCGATTCTAGCTCCGCTGGAAGAACCAAATCTGCAATCACCCTTCCTCACTGGGAAGTCGCCATGCATGACTTGGGTAATATCAGGATAGGCACCGATAATTCAGGGATATTTGTGACTGGCTTACCTATTGAAGAACAGGTATTGTTTTACGGATCATTGATATTGGAATTTCCAAAAGAGTCGCATCTGAATTATATGGATTGGGGTCGGCTGTGGATTGGAGGAATCATCGGCCAGGACACCTCGGTTTCGTGGGGATGGAGAGGGGGCGGATTGACAAATGAATTCAATCCGGACGCGGGAGCACAGGGTGAGATTGAGTATCGTTCGATTCTCAAATCCAGCCCGTATTGGCGAGCCGACGCGGTCTCCGAGCAGGATTTTGATTGCGAATATTCCGATACGCTGACAGACCCTGATATCGTGGGCATCGATGAAATGGAAAACCGCCCTCATAAGCCATTGCATATCTCCGTCCACCAGGAATCATACGTCTGGAGCACCGACTATACCGCGGCTTTCATACTCTTTAATTTTCAGGTGAAGAATATCGGTATATCAATGATTCGGGATATGTATATCGGGCTGAATATGAATCCCAATACACACTTCACAGGAGACTCGACCGCCTATCTGGTAGAGGACCATAATCTGACCGGATTTCTACCCGCCATCGATCAACCGCTGGGAGAATGCGAGCCTTCGGATTCGCTTCGGCTTTTCTGGTCAGCTGATGATGACGGTCGGCCCAACCAAGACGGTCAATGGGATTATCAGTCTCTTCGATCAGTCATTGGACTTATGTTGCTCAGACCGGGCTTTTCGGAGAAAGTTGTCAATTATAACTGGTGGGAAGGACGCTGGCAGGAACCAGACTACAACTGGGGACCGCGCTTGGCGCCGACCACCAGTGACCCATGGCGAGATATCGGGGTGGGACTAGGGCAACCGGAAACAGACGTCAATCGCTACTATGTTCTGTCCCACCGGGAATTTGATTATGATCAGATGTTTACGGCGCTCGACCATTCAAGGGAGGGTTTCCTCCCGGCGCCG
>CAZJWR010000113.1:0-5221 GCA_964549765.1 uncultured Ignavibacteriales bacterium | reverse complement strand
CTGGAGAATGAACGATCCACGCTGGGTGAGCGGATCGGGTCGATTCGCAAGGAAATCTCACGTTTGACCGGGGAAATCGAAACGCTGAAGAAGCTGGCGGAATCTTTGGCGCCATTGGAGACAACATCGGCCGGAATTGAAACCGCCGAAGCGCAAGTTGCCTCGTACAAGCAGGCCGGAATCCTCGTGGACGAAAGAAGGCGGCTGGAACGGGAATTGGCAGAATTGACGACAAAGCAGAAGCGGGACGGGGAGCGGAAGTCATCGCTGGAAAAGGAGATGGGTCGTCTCCAGGAGGCCGCGAAGGGCGGTGAGGGGCTGTCCGATCGAATCGCCGAGGGGGAGGCGATGTTGGAGAAGCTGCGGGAGGAATACCGGCGGCTGTCGGGCGAGATTGAGGTGACCAAAGACAAGCTCAAGACGCTGCAAGAGCAGAAAGAGGAGATTGGGGAGCTGGGGCCGCAGGCGTCGTGCAAACTCTGCTTGAGACCGTTTGAAGGCGAATTGGAGGATATCGAACATCATTTTGACGAGGAGATCCGTTCGCTCCGGCAACGGATCGAGCCGATAACAAAGCGAATGAGCGCCATCGACACCGAAGGGAAGACGCTCCGCGAAAAAGTGCAAGCGCAACAAAAGACCCGTCAACAACTTGATATCGACGAACAGAAGCTGGCGTCGGCGAAAGCGGCATTGGATGGGGTGCTAGAAGCACGGGACGAGAGTCTGAAACGCGCAAAGGAGATTTCGAGTCGGCTGGCGGAGATTGGCGAGGTCGTTTTCGATCCCGAGGCGACAGCGAAAGCGGAAGCTGAATTGGCGGACAAGCGCAAAGCTCGGGACGAATATATCCGGCTGGCCGAGCGAGTGGGCCGAAAGCCGGAGGTCGAGAAGGAACTAGCCGGAGCCGAGGAGAACCTGCACAAGGCCGAGACCGGGCTGGAGGAAAATCGCAAGCGGTTGACGGCGCTGGCCTTTGATCGCGAGGCGTATCAGCAGGCGCTGGACGACCTGCAAAAGATTCGGGACAAGATTTCGGAAATCCGGCTCGAACTCGAAAAGGCTGATGGGCAGATACGGCTGTTCAAATCCGAAGCGAAAACTCTGAAAGCAAAATTGGCGGAATTCGAAAAGTCCCGAATCGAAATCAGCCGACTGCGGGGGGAATTGGAATACCTGGAGAAGCTGTCGATTCTATTCACCGATTTTCGCGTTCATCTGATCGGGCGGATCAGGCCGGCGCTGTCCAAGCAGACGTCGCGGCTGTTCTATGACATGACCGCCGGGCGGTACCAGGAAATCGAGCTGGACGAAGATTACAGCCTGCAGATTTATGACCGGGGCGAACGGTTTCCGATCACGCGGTTTTCGGGCGGCGAAATCGATTTGGCCAATCTGTGTTTTCGGCTGGCGATTTCGGTGCAGATGGCGGAGTCGGCGGGGATCGAGCAAAGTTTTATTATCCTTGATGAAATCTTCGGATCGCAGGACACCGACCGCCAGCAGATGATAATCGAGGGGCTGGCGCGGTTGAAAAACCGATTCCGGCAGATCATTATTATTTCCCATATCGACGACGTCAAAGAGATGGCCGAAAATTTGATAACGGTCGGCGTCGATTCCGCCGGGATCAGCCGGGCGGTAGTGGTCGGAGAATAGATGAGACTTCGGCACTACATCGCGGCCGTCCTTTTAGTCCCGGTCATTTTACTCATTCGATTTTATGTCCAGACAGGCGAGCATCATCCCGGATTGTACACAGTGGTCCGAGTCATCGACGGAGATACGGTCGAGCTTTCCGGCCATGAACGGCTGCGCCTGCTGGGGATCGATGCTCCGGAGTACGGCGAACCGTATTACGATTCGGCCAAGGCGTATCTGGTTCGGGCGGTAATGGGCAGGCAGGTGCGGGTGCAATTTGGATCAAGGCGCCGCGACGGATACGGGCGGCTGCTGGGCTACATTTATATAGACACCACCCTGATCAACACCGAAATCCTCCGGCGTGGATATGCCTGGATGTATTTGTTCCCTGATAATCTTCGCGACGTCGGGATGCTGAATTTGTTATACGCCGCTCAGCGGGGGGCGCTGGCGGACACGGCCGGCGTCTGGCGGCTCCCAGTGTTCATGCCGGAACCATATTATATAGGCAATGCCCGGTCGATGCGGTTTCATCGTCCGGAATGCAGTTCGGTACAGGGCATGTCCGACGCCAACCGGGTGATATTCAAAACCCGCGAAGAAGCGGCTTTCGAAGGTTATTCCCCCTGCCGGAATTGCCGGCCGTAGAAGTCGGCATCTCGTTATCCCATGTCTAAAAACATGGGGCACTCAATTTCCTATCAGGTGACTGAGATCCGACTTCACGAAAACAGATGCTTGATCGTGCCGCCGAAGTCGTAGATCAAGAATTGCACGCGGCCGATGAGTAACGAGACGCGGGCCATGACGGTGTAGCCGAAATGCGCCCCGAATGAAACCATGATAAACCAGATGCCGAGCTTGGCGACGCCGCCCAGTAGGCCTTTATGCTCTTTTGAGAAGTAGAAATATATCAGGGTCGAAATCACCCCGACAATAATGATCAGAGATAGCAGCAAGCCGCCGAAACCCTGATCGGGATTGACCGAGCGCATGGTCGATTGAATCTGCGGCAGGACCTTGCCGTGGAGTTCGGACAGCAGGAAAATCCCGGCGGTGTTGCCCATGACGAAGGCCAGCGATATCCGGCTGACCCATTGGAGGTTGCGGAAAAACCGGGCGAACATCAAAAGGCCGAGGATGCCGGGGAATATCAGCCACCATTTGCCGCCATCGAACATGGGATCGACCAGTTGCTGCAAAATAACGGCGTTCCAGATCAGCCCCACCTGATAGCCGGCGGAAAGCCCGGCGAAAATATGTTCGGCGAAACGGTAGAACGGGTTGTCCTTATAAAGGAAGGAAAACAAAGCCAGGGTGAAAAAGGCCGCGACCCAGATCTGAAACATATCCATGAAGCTCATGACCGTTTCCGCTCCCCGCCTCGTTTTTTCTGGAACAGGAATATCACATTGCCGGCGATCACCGAAAAAATGATATAGAGGTGCACCAGCGATTGCGCCGTCATCCCCTTGGTGGCGCGGTCGGGATGACCGACGAGTTCTTCATATTCGGCCGCGCCTTTCATACCGCCCAGCAAACCGGTCAACTGGCCGGACCCGACGTAGGCATAATACGCCGGAGCGCTGACGGCGGTGACGCCGGTTCCGACCGGGGTGCCGTATTGCGCCCGGACAATCGAAATCCAGTACGAGACGATGTCGTTGTCGGCAATGGCGACGATGAATTTGATGTCGTGATAATTTATGATGTGCTTCATCATCGGCAGGTCGGCCAGCGGCGTCCCGGAATTATCGGTGGGATAGATCGACTCGATGGAGTTGCCCATCCCTTTGAGAACGGCGACGTAATTGGCCTTGTAGCCGAGGTTGACATAATCGACGCCGTATTTTTTGCCCATCTTTTCCGCGATGTCGCGGGTAACGCGTTCCGCGATTGACGGCCCGCCGAGGGGAACGGTGGTCATGGTCACCACGCGGCAGTCCTTACGAAACAACTGCCGTAGTATCGCGCGGGACATCGGTTCCGTTTCGGCCAGGGTGGACGGGTAATAATCAAACGTCAGCATGACGTTGGAGGAATCGGGGAGGGCTTCAAGGGCGTCATAGAGCTGTTGCGTTTCCGGGGAAATATCAATCGGCAATTTGAGCACAACGATGACAGGGAAGATGACGAATAGCGACACCGCCAGATAGATATAACGCCGATCGCCGGTCTTGAAGGCGAGGTAAAGCAACACCACGCCGGCGGCGATCAGGAGGGTATAGGCTATGACAAGCAGAATCGTCATCGATACTATTTTCCCATATAGGTTCGTTCGATACCGAGCATGATCCGCAGCGACATTGCCGCCGCGCCGAGGGCCGCCCCGATGATAATACCACGCTGCACCGACAGGTTGGCGCCGCCCATGATGTAGGTGTTGATGTATTCGGGGAGGTTGTGATGGATCGATTTCAGCAGTTCCTCGCCCATCGGCACCCGCCAGAGCATCACCAGAGTGGCGGTCATCAAAAGCAGCGTTGATTCGGCGTTGCGCGCCCGGAACGCCCGGAACGCCGCCGAGGCGATGTAAAAGGCCAGCATGGCGAACATGGTCGACATCATGGGGGAGTCGATGTAGTTAAACAGCCAGTCATAGAGCGATCCGGGGCCGTTGCCGAAATACGGCGTCCAGTGATTGGGCAGCATGGCCGGAATGGCCATGACAAAAACCGCAATAATCGTCGCCAGTTTGTATTCCCATCCGGATGATTTTCGTTTGACGGCGACGTAGTTGACCCGGACAATCGACACCACGCCCAAAAGCAATGTGAACCCGGCGACGATAGTCACCCAGGTCAGCACCTCGGATTCCATCCGGCCGATGATGCTCTTTTCGGGATTGAAGAAGAAGGCCAGCACCATGACCAGGCCGGAGAGAAAAGCGATTGCGACGGGGACGTAGGTTTTCATCTACACGCTCTCGAACAATGACAGGTACCAGTCGCCCCAACCGACGCTGACCAGGATGACGCCGGTGAGAATCAATATCACGAGAAGGACTTTTATCCAGTCCTGGCCCTTGAGTCCGCCCAGAAGCAGCGGCTCACGCGAAAGATACGCCGAAGCGGCATAGAGTTCTTCCCCCATGAGGGTATAATCGCAGGCGGCGATAAAGAACGGCAACTGCGCGGCTTCGGCCGTCCCGGCGATTTGAATCGACCCGGCGGCGTTGCCGGTTTCGGCCAGCAGGAGCGATTCGGCGTAGAAGGCGCCCATATAAATGTTGGTGGCCGGCCGTTCCCGGATCATCATGCCGTTGACCGTGGCCGCGAAGGCGAACTGCTCGCCGGCCACGTAACGGACGATATCATTATTATAGGCGTCGCTCTTGCCCTCCTCAATATAGGCCTGCTCGACGACTTCCTGCCCCGCGGCCAGAACCATCGGGTAGGGAACGGGTACTCGCAGCGGGGTTTCGTATCGGGCGGTGATCCGGGCGACCCGGCTGAGAATGGATATGCCGGCGATGGTCTGGATATTGTCGATTTCGTTAATGCCGGGGATAAACAGCACCGGTTTGCCCATTTCGGTGGCTCGCCCGACGGCTTCTTCGACCTCGTCCAAGCCGTTC
>CAZJWR010000112.1:0-5383 GCA_964549765.1 uncultured Ignavibacteriales bacterium | reverse complement strand
ATTCCGTTACGCACGGTGAATCGATGGTCCGCCGGTGGCGCGAGTTGGGCGAGCATTTGTTGACCAAGTATAATGACGGCTACGTCAAAAATGAAAAGGGCCGCCCGCAGCAGGTCGGGTATCCCGACGCATGGCGGAAACGGGTTGTTTCGGAACGCCCCGAGCAGTTCAAACTGCCCAAGGAAAAGACTACCCACGAGGCGAAATTGACGGATTAAATTTTTCATCAAATGACAACGGCGACGCGGACTTGATTATTTAGTTGCGCGGCCTTACACGGCGACGATATTTTAGACACCGGAGGACTTGCGGGACATCGAAGTGAGCATTTCAGGAACATCGCGGAAGCGGGGAGGCTTCTTGGAATCGGAATTGCGCTTGACATCCCTTTCGCGGAAGGAATAAGGATGTAGAGGAGGTCATGAGAGAGGGTGACTTTGGGGATTTGCCGCCCGACGCATGGTATCTGTTCGAGGGGCGGACTGATACCGTCAACCGGGAAGATTTTATGGACGAACCGAAAAACATCATCATCATTTCCGACGGGACGGGCAAGACGGCCAAGCGGCTGATGGACGCCGTGCTGGCGCAGTATTCGGAATATCCGGTCAGCCATACCCTGGAGGAAATCATTCCGCAGGTGCGCGACAAAAAGGCGATCGATGAAATCCTGTCCAAGATCGACGACAGCTACCTGGTGATTTATTCCATCATATCCGAGGATCTGGACAAGTATTTTCACGAACGGCTCAAGGATATGGAAATTCTGCATTTGAATATCCTGCGGCCGATGCTAATCACGATGTCGAAATTTCTGGGGGTGCGGCCCGATTATCGTCCGGGGATACTTCATGTGGTCGACGACAAATATTACAAGAAAGTCGACGCCATCGGCTACACCGTCGAGCATGACGACGGCGGCGGCGGCATGCTGGAGGAGGCCGATATCGTGCTACTGGGCTTGTCGCGGACATGCAAGACGCCTATCAGCATGTACCTGGCCTGTAATTTCGGCTACAAAGTCGCCAATATCCCCATCGTCAACCATGAAGATATGACCAAAATTCTGCTTAAACGGGTGCAGCCGATTTCACATGAGAAGATTTTTGGCTTATTGATGCATCCCGAAGTCCTGGCCCATGCCCGCGAGGAACGGTCATATTTCTTGTCTCGGGCGGTGCTGAACCGCGACGATTTGCGGCGCTATTATGATCTGGATGAGGTGCGCAAGGAATATCGTTTCTGCCGCGAGTTGTACGAGAAGTATGATTGGGAGGAAGTCGACGTAACGCGGCGGGCGATCGAGGAGATATCGCTGGAGATTCTCGAAAAGCGCGGACTACGCAACGGCGGCGGTCATTGGCTGGACGACGAAACCCGCGAAGGCCCGCTGGGGTAAATGCTTCGTCCGATCACACCAACCGGAATCAATCTTCCTTGTTTTCCGTGTCTGCCGACGCGATTTTAAACCCGCATTTGGCCAGTTGATCCAGCAGCGGTTGCGGGGAATTGTGCCATTGGCCCCATTTGCGGGAAATATGCTCCGTCCATGAATACTTATCGTCGCTGAAAGTGTCTTTCCGGCCATCCTCCAACTCCACCCGGAATTTCCCTCGCTCGTAATAATCCTGCGCCAGATACCCGTCGTCCATTTCCTTCATAGCCCGGGTAATCTGATCTTCGGTGAATTCCGGATAGTCATGTTCGAACAGCACAAAATCGATCGGGTAGCGTGGTCGCGGCGGCGGATCCTCGGCGGGAAAACCCATTACCATCGACACGATTGGAAACACTCGCGGCGGCAGAGAAAAGTCCTTTGCAATTTTCTCGGCTATATACGGTGCCGAGCCGATGAAGCAGGTTCCCAGACCGAGGCTTTCGGCGGCCAGCGCCATATTTTGCGCCATTAGAATAGCATCCTGGATGGCATAAAGTAACATGGATAGATCGTTGGCGACCATGGTCCAGTTGCGCCGGGCCATGACTTTTTCCAATTTGTGCGAGTCGGCGCAGATGAAAAATTCCAGCGGCGCGCCCCAGGCGATGCCCTTAATGTTTCGCCGCAGCAGGACGCTATAAACCTGCGCGGCGAACGCCGCCTGCATGCCGGCGCGGACGACGGTTTCGATGATTTCGTCGGAAGGTGTCTCGTCAGTGTATTTTCGGATCGATTTGTGATTGAGCATGGCGTCGATGACGGTATTGTGCAACATGGCAATTCTCCCGTATGATGGTTCCGTCAGGAAATCTACGCAAATGGACCGGAAGCGCAACCGAATTATGACGCGCCAAATAGACAATCTGCGATTTCTGCCGTCAACCCCAAAAAAATCGCTTGACAAAGAAAAGGCAGATATATATATTTTTGATGCCTACAAAAACTGCTATTGAGTTAGACCTACATAATTAGCAAACAGCCTTTAATCACGGCCGGGAGGAATTTTATCGAATTATCTCTAAGGGACGGGTTGAAACGCCGATCAGTTGATGTAAGGAGGAAATCCCATGTCCCTGAACCTCACGACCCTCGGCCGCCTGGCAGCGTTGATTTTATTCCTTTGTGTCTCATCGTCTGCCCCTGCGGAAGTTATTGATAATCAAATCAATAATCCTTTTGTCACAACCGGAATCGCCCCGCTGTCTGTTTCAGAAACCAGCGGCGTTTCCAACCCCGTGGATAAAGCTTCTCCCTGCCTGACCGGTCTCTGCCCGCTCGGCGTGTGGGCGCTGTGCGAGTACAACGGCGACCTATATGCCGGAGGGCAATTCACATCCGCCGACGGCCAGACGACAAAATATATCGCGCGCTGGGACGGAAGCCGATGGTACGACGTCGGCGGGGGGATGAATCACTATGTCTATGATCTGCTCGTGTATGACGGAAAGCTTATCGTCGGCGGTGTCTTTGATACGGTCAACGGCGTCCCCATGGGACACATCGCCGCCTGGGATGGAGTTTCGTGGACGCCGCTCGGCGAAGGTATCAACCGCAGACCGGGCATAACGGACATGATTATATACAACGGAGATATAATCGTCTCCGGGACATTCGATTCGGCCGGTTCGGTGGCAACGCCGAATATCGCCAAATGGAACGGGACGTCGTGGGAAGCGTTCGGTCCCGGGGGCAACTTCGGCTTTAGAGCCATGACCATATTTCAGGGAGACCTTATCCTGAGCAACGCCCCGGACGGGGGATTTTCCCGCTGGAACGGAAGCTCCTGGACGACGATTCCGACGCCAATAAACGGGGGCGTGTATGGCCTCGATGTCTATAACGATCAGTTGATCGCCGGCGGCTTTTTCGTAACCGCCGGAGAAGACACCGTCAATCATATAATCGCCTGGGATGGCGTGAATTGGACGCCGTTGGACGGAGGCATCGGGCCGGAGTACGCCAAGGGATCGAATGTATCGGTGCAAAGCCTGTTCAACTATCAGGGCGATTTGATCGTCGGGGGCAATTTCACCTTCGCCGGGGGCGACACGGCCAACTATATCGCGCGCTGGGACGGTGCTTCGTGGCATCCGATCGGCGGCGGCATGGGGGGCAGCTACGATGAGGATCACTGGGTTACGGCGTTGACCGAATATAACGGCGAATTGGTGGCCGGTGGGTATTTTACAACCGCCGAGGGCCTGATCGTCAATCGCATCGCCGCATGGGATGGCGACACCTGGCGCCCGCTGACGGCACAGGAGGGGATGCCGTTTGCGATAGAGATCGACAACAATCAGGCAGTTGTTCCCGGCGCCATGGTGTCGATTCCCGTAACAAAAATCGCCGGCTCAGGGGGCATATACGGATTCGATCTGCTGATAGCGTATGATACCACCTACACGAATTTCATCGGCGCCGATCCGGGTATCTTGTTTGATATGGACGGTGACTATCAGTGGGAGTATTTCAATTACCAGGCCGATACGGGATTTATCCACATCGTCGCTCTGGGAGAAACCAACAACGGGGCGCATCATCCGCTGTCCGGCGACGTGCCCAACGGGGCAGTGCTGTTCGATTTGAACTTCATGGGGGGCGAGGTCGGCGCGTGGGGATATGCTACCGTGGATCTGGAATATTATTGGCAGGATTGCAGCGACAATACCATCCTGACGGACAGCCTGGGATACGACCTGGCGATATCCGACAGCGTCTACGACGCCGACGGCATCAACGTCACCGATCACAGCGCTACATTTCCGGCCAACACCGGAGCGCCGGACGAGTGCCTGGGCGGCGGTCCGACGCCGGTGACACGGCTTATCGATTTTTACGGTGGCAAGCTCTACGTTGCGGATACGACCCAAATCGATATGCGGGGGGATATCAATCTCAACGGTATTCCATATGAAATCGCCGATTGGGTCACGTTTCTGAATTATTTTCGGGAGGGGTTGTCCGCTTTCGATAGACATATTGACGCCAGTATCGCTGCCAGCGACATCAATGCTGATGGAATCGTTCTGGATATCTCGGATTTGTACTATCTATATCGGATTATCTGCGGCGACTTCCTTCCTTTCCCCGGTAAATCCGCGGCCTCGACCGACGATACACTACGAATTTTTCAGGATCTTTCCACGCGGACGGTCAGCTTCGATTATGCCGATTCTTTGGGCGCCCTCTGTTGCGTATTCATGGGCGACATCACACCGACGTTTTTGGTTGATACATCGCTCCACTTGTGCAGCTATTACTATAACGGCAAATCAACGGTCGTGCTTGTCCTACCTCCCGATTTACCTTACGGCAATTGCGGTATAGGCCTGCAGCCGGGACCTCTTTTCACGTATTCCGGACAGGGTAAACTTATCTTTCATGACATTGAATACCGGGTCACATCTGGGGCGACAGGCGGGGGCGCGGCCGTGGCGCAATTACTTACGCGCAGGTATATAACGGGTGACGCTGACGGTGGGGCCAGTATGGATGAACCTATGTATGGTATTCCCCGTTCCTTAGCCCGTATTTCGAATGCGGAAACCCTGGCCGTCCATGTCTCCGGTTTTACCGAACATGACATTACCGATGTAGATCTGGCAAGTGTTCGTGTCAACGATACGATCAAACCGATTTCGGCTATAATCGCTCCGGGCCCGCCATCGTACATGGAAATCGTCGTTGCAGCGCGGGATTTCATTCACAGTTACGCCTTCGTACCGGACACTACTGAATATCCCTACTACTGGCCGTCAACGTGGCCGCCGTACATGTTCTGGAATTACGTCTATTCTGTACGCGGCGATTTTACCGATGCGTCCACCTTCACGGCCCTCGGCGAAGCAACGATAACAAACGGCACGGCGACTATCCCCGTGCCGTCCGGTTGGCCGACCGTCGGGGAGGCCGTCGCCGTCGCCTTTTCCGGTGACACGGTTATGG
>CAZJWR010000111.1:0-5398 GCA_964549765.1 uncultured Ignavibacteriales bacterium | reverse complement strand
ATAGCGGTAATTGTGCTCTTCGATTTGGTTGCGGAGTTCGGCCAACTCCTTTTGAACGGTTCCGGGGGCTTTCGTCTTGGTCATGACGATAATCTATCGGTTATGATTTCCGGCGTCAACATTTTCGTTATATATACGGCTTTTCGTCCAGACCGGTGGGGGCGGGCGAGAGCGTGTCGGCGGCGACGGCGATATTGCCGCCGTCGATGGTGATTTTGCCGGAGAACCGGAGAAACCGATACTGCCGGATCAATTCGGCGTATTCACGATACATATCCGGGAAAAGAACGACCTCAAATGTGTCGTCCAGATCCTCGAACGTCAAAAAGACCATCGATTCCTTCTTCTCGCGGGTTTTGATATGTTTGATATCAGTCAACCAGGCGGATGCCGCGATTGGCTGGTCGTTCCGCTCGGTGTGCTTCATCAGCGACGATACCGGCGCACCGTCATAGGCGGGGAAAACATCCAGCGGATGGCATGACGCCGAAAATCCCAGCAGGTCGGTTTCATAACGGAATCTTTCATAGGCGGACACCGTGGGCAACTGCGGCAGATGTTTCGCTCCCGGGACGACCAGGCGGCCTTCGAAAATGTCGCCGCTGGACCCCGGCCGGTTCGATTCCTGCTCCGGCTGCCGCCTGCCCCGGATCGCCTTTTGCGCCAGCCGCAGACGCCACAGCAGACGGTGGCGGTTGTCCTCGATGCCGTCGAAGGCGCCGACCTTGATAAAATTCTCGGCTTCGGATGCCGACAAGGATACCCGCGCAAGGAAATCATCGAATGACGCAAAGGGACGATGGGCGAGAATCTGTTCGATAGTGCGGCGTTCGATATCCTTGATGCGACCCAGCCCGATATACATCCTGTCGTCGATCAGCGATTCGTCGGCGTCGCTGTGATTGACATCGGGCGGCATAATGCGCACGTCCAACCGCCGCGCCTCGCTGATATACACCGACGCCGGATAATAGCCGCCGTCGTTGTTGAGCACGGATCGGATGAACACGTGCGGATAATGAACCTTGAAGTACGCCGATTGGTACGCGAGATAACCGTAGGTGGCGGCATGCGCCTTGCAAAAACCGAATCCGGCGAACAAACTGAGCAGTTTAAAAATCTCGATGGCTTTCTTGATCGGTACGCCGTTGCCCACCGCGCCGTCGAGGAACCGCCGGCAGAGTTTCTTGTAGGCACCGCCGTGGCGGTCCTTGGTGATGGCCCGCCGCAGCAAATCGGCCGCGGGAAGATTGAATCCGGCCACGGCCTGCGCGCACAACAGCACCTGCTCCTGATAAATGAACACGCCGTACGTTTCGGCGAGGATATTTTCGAGACGCGGATCGGGGTAAACCGTCGTGTCCTGGCCGTGATGGCGGTCGAGAAAAACCTTTTTCATCCCCGAATCCGACGCCCCGGGGCGGATCAAGGCCAGCGCCAGGGTGACGTCGTTAAGTTCAGCCGGGTGAAGGTCGCGCAGCAGCGCTCGCAGACCGGGGGACTCGATCTGGAAGGCCCCGATGGTCTTGCCCGATTGCAGCAGGCGATAAGTTGCGGGATCGCCGTCGGGGACGGTGAAATCATCGCCGTGTATCTTCTTCGCATGTTGCACGCAATCGACAATCACTGCCTGGCCGCGCTGGCCGAGGATATCGATCTTGACCAAACCCAGCTTTTCCGCCTGATACATGTCGCATTGTGTGACCACTAACCCCTTGGTGGCCCGTTCGAGCGCCACATAATCGGTCAACGGCCGCGGGGTGATAACAATACCGCCGGGATGAATACCGAGATGGCGGGGGAAATTGTCCAGCCGCGCCGCCTGCTCGATGATCCGTCGGTATCGGTCCATATCGAGGCGTTCGCGGCTGGTCGCCGGGAGCCGATTCACGGCGTCGACGATCTCAGTCGGATTGACGCGCGGCAGACGCTTGGCGAAACGGTTGATTTCCTCGGGATCGGTCCCGACCGCTTTGGCGACCTCGCGCACCGCCAGCCGCGCCCGGAAACGGGTATAGCTGGCGATCATGGCTGTGCGGTCGCGGCCATATCGGTCGTAGATATATTCGAGCACATCGTCGCGCCGCCGCCAGTCGATATCGAGATCGACGTCCGGCGGATCGGATCGGGCCTCGTTCAGGAACCGCTCGAAATACAGGCCCTCGGTGATGGGATCGACCTGGCTGATGCCGAGCGAATAGGCGACCAGCGATCCCGCCGCCGATCCGCGCCCGACCACGGGGATTCCGGCGCGGCGGCAATGGTCGACGATCCCGGATACGATCAGAAAATAATCGGTGTAACCGGTGCGGTTGATCACGGCCAGTTCGAAATCCATCCGCGACTGGTATTTTCCCGCAATACATTTCTTCTTTTCGCACAGACCCGCAATTGCCTTCGACCTCAGATGTTCCGCCTTGTCGCCGTCGTAATCGGGGTAATCCGGCAGGAGATTTCTGTGCTCGGGGAACGCCACCCGGCATGATTCGGCCATCTGGACACCGTTGGCGATAGTCTCCGGCGTACGCGCGTACCACCTGTGCATGTCGCGCGACGTCGGGAAAAAACAATCCGGACGGTCGCGCGCGGTGCCGTTGAGATTATCCACGAGCGATCCCGAATCGATGGCGCGCAGCAATATATGCAGGCGATAATCATCGCGGTCGAGAAATCCCACGGTAGGGTTCGCAACCGGCTTGATATTACGTCCCTTGACCGCATCATATCCCGACGGACTGGCATCACGATCCACCGACAGATAGAGCGCATCACCGAAAACCTCCTTCAGCGCGGCCAAAGGCCGTTCGTGGTCGGCAAGGCAGACGATATTTCCGGCATGAGCGGCGAGGTCGGATTCCGAGACGGACGCATCCAGTTGGCGCTTCGTCACCAATCGGCAAAGGTTTTGATACCCCGAATAATTGCGGGCGATGAGGTGCAGCGCGCCCAGCGATGTCGTCAGTCGCACGCCGATCAGGGCGTTGATACCGGCGTCACGGCAGGCGTCGGCAAAATCGATGACGCCGTACAGATTATCCATGTCAGCCAGCCCCAGGTGCCTGATCCCGGCGGCATCGGCCCGCGCCACCAACTGCGCCGGGAAAGCCGTGCCCCAGAGCAGGGAGAAATTACTGCGACAGCCCGGGAGTGCGAAGTTCATAGCCGGTTACCTTCTGCGCGTAATGGTCGCCGAGGATGATCGTCCGGCCGGTTCCGACGGCCAGAAAGCCGTACCGGCTACGGATGGAGTCGATGCTTTCCATAAGCCGTTCGTCCTTTTCACTTCGGTCGAGAATGAACGATTCGCTGTGCAGGGAGCTTTTCAGATTGCCGAGCGTCACCCCGACAAAACGGATCCCCAGGCGGCGGCGATACAGGCTCCGGAACATCCCCTCGGCGTGCGCCTGAAATATCTTTTCATCCCACGACGGGGGAGAGATGCTTTTATGTCCTTCGATCTGCTCGAAATCGCAATAGCGAAATTTGATCGTCAGGTGCCCCGCCTTCTTTTGAATCTGCCGCAGGCGACGGCAGGCCCGCTCCAGCAGGTAATAATAATGTCCGATGAGGAACTCGGCGTCGGTGATATCTTCGGCCAGGCCCGTCTCCCGATTGACCGACCGCACGGCCGTGAAATTTCTGATCAGCGGCCCGTCGGTCCCCTGCGCGTAGGCGGCGAACTTACGACCGTTCTGACCGAACAAGGTGATTAGATATTCCTCCGGTACGGCCTGAAGATCGCCGACGGTTTTGACGCCCATCTCGTTCAGGATTCTTCGGTTCACCCGCCCGATGCCCGGAATTTTCTCGACCGGTAGCGGGGCCAAAAATTGCTTTTCCTCGTCGGCCGGGACTATCGTCAGGTTATCCGGCTTGACGATCTCCGATGCGATCTTGGCCACCACCCGGGACGATCCGATTCCGACCGACGTGCTCAGCGACAATTCCGCACGCACCCGCTCCTTGATCCGTTGCGCCAATTCCCGAGGTGTCCCGAAATTCCGCTCCAATCCGGTGATATCGAGACAGGCTTCGTCGGGGGATATCTTGTCGATTCGGGGGGTATGGTCATGGAGGATCGCCATGAATTTGTCCGAAAACCGGTCATATGTGAAGGAATCGCCTTTGAGGAAAACGCCGTCGGGAATCAGCCGGGCGGCTTCATGGAGCGATGTTCCCACCCGCACCCCGCGTGCCCGGGCCTCGTAGCTGGGGCAATAGACAATGCCCCGCTCGTTTTTCAGTCCGCCCACCATAACCGGCCGGCCTTTCAGACTGCGGTTGATTGACTGTTCGACCGACGCCAGAAAGGCGTCGACGTCGATGTATAAATAGGTCGCCATACACTGCTATGATACGGCATACCTGCACAAATGTACATCACATTCTTTTTGTTCTTTATTTGAAGCGAATTATCATATAGTTGCCGTAACTATATGAACAAATATGAATAAAGTTAAGTGTTCCGAGCGGGACGCGTGACGCCCGCACGTCGGACACCACGCTGAAACGAGAATCGTGCTCATGCGATAATGCGGCAGGGGATAGCCTTAATGGGGCACGGGCCTGCCGGGTACGAGCACCGGTACGACTTCAATTGTTGTGGCTCGATTAAGAAAGTCATGGCTTCACCTCCCTTCGATGTCAGAAATATTATTGATGCCTACGGCCAACGCGCGCCGAAAGTGCAACGGAACACACTGCCGTTTTCCCCATATTGAGTGATGCCGATGTGTGATGCCGAAATCATAAGCGAATCATCAATTCAATAAATGCAAATTCTCTCGTCCTGTATGCACCCCCTCGTTGTGCGTTCCCGCCGTTGAAGACTCGGCTATCAGCAGCCGATCTGGTCTATTGCCGTCGGATGCCGGATCGGCCCGGGCCGCTGAGAGTTACGATCCATAAGCCGCGATTTATTTAAATTTCCCGATGGCCTCCTCGACCGAATCGGTCACATCAAATACCTCGGTCAGCCGCGTGATAGTGATAATCTGCTCGATTTTCTCGGTCAGGTTGGCTAGTTTCAATTCGCCCCCTTGGGCCTTGAACGTAGTCGAGTGATGAATCAGGCGGCCGAGGCCGGTGGAATTGATCCAGTCGCACTTGGATAGATCGATCACGGCCTTATTGCGGCCTTTGCCTATAAGCGCATAGAGCTTGTCGTCGAGGGGAGAGAAATCGTCGCCGCCCATAATCTTGCCTTTGATTTCGATGACGTCGACGTCGCCCTTTTCGTAATGGTTGAATTTCATCCTTTTCCCTTTCTCGAGGTTCCGTGTAGTTCGATAATATACGCCAGACCGCCGCCGATTCGCAAGCCGATTATTGCCTCGCGGTCGATTTGGTTGTGTCAAGGTTATTGTGTAAATTCGGTCATGGGCATATCCGGGTGATA
>CAZJWR010000110.1:0-5851 GCA_964549765.1 uncultured Ignavibacteriales bacterium | reverse complement strand
CCCTGTCAAAAATGCGGTCGGGCGCCCCTTATGCGCCCGACCGCATTTACATTTTAACCAGCTTTTCCGGTACCGATATTCATTGACAGCAGATATATCCCTTGATCTTGTTTACCGGGCCTCAGCACCGGAATTGCGGAAAAACCGTCTGGCACAGGAAATGATCCACAACAACAGCGGCAGGAAGGGATCGATGATGCGCCGGTTGAGCTCCTGCGCCCAATACCAAAACCAGTTCCAGCTGAAGCTGTAATGAATCATCGTTGGGAATTTCGCGCTCAAATCCTTGGTCAGTATCCATCGGGTATTCTCGGCAAAAATAATCAGGTCGCATATGTGCCAGGCGAATATGACAATGGGTGCGATGATCACATATCGCAGGCGCGCCCGCCGATCAAGGAACAACACGGTCGCCAGAAACAGCGTCGCCCAAAGGCTCATATTGTACGTGACAAGGTCCAGCTTGCGCTTGCCGGGCAATTCATACACGTTCCGCCGGCTGTATGTGCCGCCCAACCGAATTCGCGCCACAATCTCAAAACTGTCTTCCTTGACGTTTACGCGATAAGTGGTATTGGAGAAATCGAGAAGATTCATCACCGGTTCTGAGATGCCGGCCAGAATCCTGGCGTAGGCCGGGCGCACCTGCACCCAGAGAAGCTCCACCGGCAAATACAATACGACAAACAGGCCGACGGCGAGCAGGATCTTAGCGCTTCTTGACAAATTTCTCATACCAGAAGTACCAGAAGCCTCCCCCGAGGGCGATGATGACAAACTCCCATACGTACAGGTGCATGGTATCGAAAATAAACGATCCCGCCTTACCGGCATACCACAGGGTGATGATGCGGACGTAATTCAGCACCATGACTAGAATCACCGCCAGCGACAGCCCCGTCAGTTTGGGCCGCCACGGGGCGGGAAAAGCGATAATGCCAGCCACGACGATCGCCAGGGCGTAAATTCCGTTGCACCCCTCGGCGATGTTAATTGAAAATCCCGGCTGCGAGATGGTCGTGCCGGAAGCGACAACATGCGTGCTTCCGAACAGGTGTCGCCTTCAGCGACGACCAGGCCAGGAAGTCGTTGAACGGCAAAATAACGCCGAAATACACCGGCTTGATCATTATGACCGTAAAGAATGCCAACAGGACCGCTCCAAAGAGGAGATAGATTTTGATCAGCGGCCAGTTGGCTCGCACTGCGTCGCCGATACCGGTTTGAGGATTTTTCCGGCCGGATGCCTTTCTCTGCGCTCGCTTTTTCTTTGCCACCTGCCTCCCGATGATGTCCGCGGATTGGATATATCCCAAGATGGAGGATACGCCGTTATTCGTCAAGTCACCCGGTGATGATTTTCGTCGCGCTCTTCGTCATGTCCTCGATCCCGGTTATATCCGTCGACAAATTGAATCCGGGCGACCGGTCGGCCGCCCGGATTGTCGATGCCGCTATTGGAAAGATGAACTACTATCAGTCTTTTCTGCCGATGAACCACAGATGCGCTATGTAGGCGAAGATGCTCGCGCTCAGGATGGTGCCGACGATATCACGCAGCGGAACGCTGGACGATATCAGAGTCGCCGCCACCAGAGTGACCACCGCCAGTCCCAGTGTCGCCGTCAACGTCTTGACGAACAGGTGCGGGACAAATAACGGTCCGTGCAGGGTCACATCCGCGCCGCCTCCGGCCGCCGACGGCTGATCGAACCCATATTTTATCTTCTATGGCGCCGGTTACGGAAGCGATCTTCCGGACCGGGATCATCGTGATTCCCCCCGGTGAGAAATGTTTGCATCATAAGGCAATATGGCAATCATCGTAAAAGATTACCGCGATTCGTATTTTATGCAACCGATGTATGACGCCGAGCGGCCCGGTTGCCAGCGAATTGCGGATAAGATGAGACGACTTTATCGGCACGACAATTCCCTATGAAAAGAGGCCGAACCGGGACCGGTCCGGCCTTTCTTCTCGGAGCATTAATCATTCGATCGACGGCTTATGGACAACAGTCTGCGACCGGCGGCGGGCCGCCCTTGAAGATATAGTTCACGAGGAATACCGCGTCGGCGATATTAACCAGGCTATCGCCGTCGGCATCGCCGACACATTCGGGGACGGGCGGAGCGCCCTGTTTGAAGATGTAATTGATGAGATAGACGGCGTCGGCGATATTGACGGCGCCGCCGCCGCTGGCGTCGCCGCAATCGGCCGGAACCGGAATATAGGTGAAATCCATACTGCGGTTATAGCGCAAGAATGGAGAGACGAACCGTCCCGCCATATACGGTGCATCGGGGAATTCGGTGAAGACCAGTTCACCGGCCAGGGTGGTCGACACCATATCGACCAAGCCGTCCTGATCCAAATCCCCAAACATTGCGTCTCCGGGTACTTCGTAATAGTTTCCCAGATTAAAGGCAACATCGATCGGCCACCCGGAAATGAGTTCGCCGAACCGATTCCATACGCCCACGCCCTGCCCGTCATACAAACTGCTGAGTACGTCGCCAGGTTTGAGAGATAAACCAATTTCGGTATATCCGTCTCCGTTCGCATCGATCAATAACGGACTGCCGCACGCCCGCATTTGGGATGGATGCCCAAATAATTGGCCGTCGCCCATAAACGGCGTACCATCCAGATTCCATACAAAAACGCCTCTGCCGGAAAGCCCCAGATATTCCAATTGATCGTCGTTATCGAGATCGGCGAAGCGCGGATTTTCAAAGCCGCTAGACGACGGATCCATCCCGGTGTCGTGAGGCCAGCCGGGTATCAATATCAATCCCTCGTCGAACGCATAGACAAGCTGATTCGTGGCAAAATTCCACATATCCAGCTGCCGGAATCCGGTCGCGACGATTTCCGCAAGGTGATCGCCGTCGATATCAATGGCCGAGATCCCCTGAATTTTGAAATTCCCATCACCCTCGAAAACAAAATAGTCGACCGTTTGCCCGCAGGTGTCGAGTTGCTTGAGGGTATCGTCTGCACAGGCATAGATTTCGCAGATTCCATCACCGTCCAGATCGGCAGGGATATAGGCATTCCGGGAATAGGTTATGGGGAAAGCGCACGGCCACTGAGAACCGTCATGGGCGAACACGTAAGTGGGGACCGGGGCCGACAGAAAGCCGGTCGTATAATGGATCTCATCCAGTCCGTCACCATTGATATCTTTGAGAAATACTCCACCACCGAGACTCGGGGCCTCCGGGAGAGCAGCCTCAAAAGCCGTCTCGGATGATGGGAAACCGAATAGGACAGCCGGTGATTTGCTGACTGCCACGATATCGTCGATGCCGTCGCCGTCGAGATTACCGACTGCAATAGGCCAGGTAAAATCATAGGCCGGCAGAGATGGAACGCCGTCAGTTTTAAGGGTGCCGTCGGGATTGAAAAAATAAAGTCCGGCGGTTGTACCGATGGCAATTTCATTATAGCCGTCACCGTCAAAATCCCCATAGGTGGGGTAACGGGTCGGTGAACCGCTGAGCGTTGTTCGCCAGCCCAGTGGCTCCGTGAACAGCGACTTTACATAAATCGGAAGAGACGCCTCGCCATCAAGTCCGCTTGTGGAATAGACGGATAACCGCAGCGTATACCACCCCTCCGGCACCCCACCGCAGCGCCAGGTCCTGAGTTCGCCGCCCGGGGCCGGCAGTCCTTCCGTTGCAACCGAATCCCATGTCAGCGGGGATAGACCCGCTCCATATTCAATCTTCCAGAGAAGAAAATCGGGGCACATCGCCTTGCCCATAATGGTGATCCGATCCTTGACGGTATCCTGCCCCAAAGGTGATTCGATCTCGACAACCCGGTCGTTGACCGCAAATACCGTGACGCGGCTTTCGTTGGTCTCCCCTACTCGTAATCGAATGGTGTATAATCCCGTCAAGGCGCCGGCATCCCAGGTGGCAAGAACATCATTGGTGACGGGAACGGCTGACGCGGCGATCGGCGTCCAGCTTTCGGGAACAGAGCCTTCGCCGTATTCCAGTACATAATCCGTGAATTCGGCTCCGTCGGCAATACCGACGATGTCGAAACTGCCGGTTAACATCTGCAGCCGCATCGGGGCACTGATATATGCCCGCACCTGAGGGGCCGCCGCCAGCGCGCGGGCCAAATTCACCCGGCCCCAACCGGTGTAGATATCAAAACCGGGAAAATTCTCGCCGGTACCATAGGGATCAAGAATGTCATCGGCCGTACGTTCGATGATCTCTCGCGCCGCGTCCGGTGTCAAACCGGGCGAAACCGATCGCAGGTAGGCGGCTACGCCCGCCACCACCGGGCAGGACATGCTCGTACCGCTGGCAATATAGTACATGCTGTCGACAATATGAACCCCGGGTTCATTATGATCGGCATACATATCCCGATTGTCGGCCCGAAGGCTGAGAATTCCATAGCCGGGGGCGCATACTGATAGATGATTGCCGAAGGTGGAAAATACCGTTACCAGATCATCACTGTCTGTCGCCCCGATGGCCATCACGCCGGGACAGCCTGCGGGATAGTTGACGCCTTCGACCCCGTCGTTACCTGCCGCGGCGCAAACGATGACTCGACGCGACACCGCATAAGCAATTGCGTCATCCAAAAGATCTGTTTGATAAGGGATCCCCATGCTCATGCTTATGACGTCGACGCCCATGTCGGCGGCATAGATGACCGCTTCGGCCAGCCAGGAAATCGCAACGCCGGGATAAATGCATACCGGAAGAATCCGGCAGTCGGCAGCGACCCCGGCCACGCCCCTGCCGTTATCGGTCACGGAACCGATTATTCCGGCGCAGTGAGTCCCGTGCCCCATTTCGTCGGTGGGATCATTGTCCGGCACCAATAATGGCATTTCGCCGGCAACATCCCACCCGTGCACGTCATCGATATAGCCGTTGTGGTCGTCGTCGATACCATTGCCCGGAATCTCGCCCGGGTTGGTATAAATGTGACCGGCCAGGTCGGGATGATCGAGGTCGGCGCCGGTATCCACGACGCCGACGATCACCGTAGTCGTGTTGTCGGGCGGATTATCGTACACTTCCTGAAAATCGATATCCGCGTCCGGTGTGCCGCTATTGAGGTAAACGTAATCGTTGGAATCGCCCGGCAACCGCATCACCTCGTAATGCGGCTGACCGGTATTGTTGAGATACCATTGATGAACATACAGCGAATCGTTGGGCGCCTCGTACAATTCGACTTTGTAATCCGGGTGAGCGTAGACGACATCGTCGAGGGCCCGGTATTCCGCGAGAATCTTGTCGATATCGGCGCCGTCGGGAAACGTCAGCACCAGGATGTTTTTGAGGCTGCGGGGATGGTTCTTCGCGGCTTCGGCGGGAAAAAGCAGCCGCTGGGATTTTACCCCGTGTTGTTGACTGATTGCGTCGAAAGCCTGAATGCCGGTGGCATCGATGCCCCGGTTCAGGTGGGATACCGGGATATCTTTGTCGGCATTCAGCTTGACGACGATACGATTGGGAATGTCTCGGTCGTTCCCATCGGATTCCCATGACTGCGAATACGCTGTCGATGCCAGGAATGTCAGGATGCAAATACATGTAAGGAAAATAGCCCGGCGACAACTGCGAGTCACTTGCAGCATAGCTCCTCCTCCCGGGCGTGGGAGCCTGGCGGTGGAGGCACCGACCCGGCCGGTTGGATGTGAATACTCCGATTACCCTCTGTATATGGTAATTATTCCTACCCTATATTAAATATAAGAATTCATAGCTCCGTTGTCAACGATTTTTTTGGTACAGCGAAAACTGGGTTGTGTCAAGGTTATTGTGTAAATTCGTTCATGGGCACATCCTGTTTATGGTTCAGGAC
>CAZJWR010000109.1:0-6445 GCA_964549765.1 uncultured Ignavibacteriales bacterium | reverse complement strand
TCTTCTTCTGATGACTCTGTATCCTTATACGAAACAGCGTCCGACGATACCGCTTTCTTCTCTTCCTCCGCGACTTCGTCTTCGCCGACCGGAGTTTCCGACGGTCGATTCCGACTGGAACCGAGGACAGCCTCATCCAGGCGGACAAAGGCCTCGTCTGAAGACTTTTCCTCGGATAATGTCGTTTCTTCGGAAGCGGCGGGCAATGCTGTCTCCTCGGTTTCCGGGATTTTATGGGGAACCGGTTGCTCCCCTTCTTCCTCGGACACCGTCAGATCACGCGTATGAATTCCGTAATCATAGAGGTCGGCGCGATCGGAGACCCGCATTTTGGCGCCCGATTCATCGTCCTTGCCACGCGAGGTTAATTCATCGAGAATTTTCTCGGGGAATTTCGGCATTTCGAAATCCCGCTTCTGCTGGCCAGCGATTGCTTCAGCCGGTTTCTCGGACGAGCGAGCCGATTCGGATTCCCGACGGCCTTCCGTCTCACCGGCCTTTCCCCGGCCGTGCTGCGGCCGCCGCCGCTTGCGACCATACCCATGCTTGCGGTCGTCGTGCGATGAAGATTGTGACGACCGTTGTGCGGGTTGGTCTTTCGGCGTCTTTTCAGCCTCCTTTTTGGCTTCTTCAGTCGCGGGAGCACCCTTCGGTTTGTACTCCTCGCGGGGCGCCGGCGGAACGGTTTTAATATCCCGCCGTTCGGTGCGGCTACGGTCGTTGCGCGGCCGTTCCTTGCGTTTGGTGCGCCGAGGCTGGCGGCGGGAATCACTCTTGCCCGCATCATCCGACCTCCGGCCGTCGGCTCGCGGCTGGGGCTTTCCGGCAGTCGCATCGGCGGGTTTGCGTTCCTCACGCCCTTGCTTGCGCCGGCTGAATCCCTTGAAGCGCGACGGGCGATCTCTATCGCGGTCGTGCGAGGGATACGTGCGGCGCTCGACCAGGCCGATCTCCGCCGTCGTGGCGATTACGGCGGCGCCGATGGAATCGCCCCAGACGTTGACCGTCGTACGGCAGCGATCCAAAAACCAATCGATCGCCAAGATCATACCGATCCCTTCCAGCGGCAGACCGACCGCCTGCAACACCAGAATCATCGTCACCAGACCCGCCTGGGGAATACCGGCGGCCCCGATTGAAGCCAAAATGGCGGTGGCGAAAATCGTGATTTGGGACCAGATCGGAAGCCCAATCCCGTACGCCTGGGCGATAAACATGGCTGCGACGGCTTCATACAGCGCGGTGCCATCCATGTTGATCGTGGCGCCCAGCGGCAGCACGAATGACGATGCCCGTTTGTCGATGTCGTTCTTTTCCTCGACACACTCCATCGTCACCGGCAGCGTGGCCGACGACGACGCCGTGGCAAAGGCCGTCATCAGGGCTTGCGACATCCCCACAAAATACTCTCGCGGACTCTTGCCGCCGATGAACTTCAGGATAAGCGGCAAAATCACCACGCCGTGAATAAGCAGTCCGATCAACACCACGGCGGCATATTTGCCGAGGGCCGACAGGACGCTGGAAAAAGCTCCCAAGCCTCCTTCGGAGGCCAGCTGACCGGCGACCAGCCCGAAAATACCAATCGGGGCAAACCACATGATAATGTGCACGATTTTCATCAGGACGTCGTTGATTCCATCGAAAAACGCGATGATCGGTTTGCCTTTGGCGCCGATTGTGGTCAGAACCCCTCCGAAAAACAGGGCGACGACGATTATCGGCAGCACTTGCATCTCTGCGGCGGCCCGGAAGATGTTATCCGGAATTTGATTGGTCAACCACGTGAAAAACGAATACGAGGTCGGAGTCGAAACCGCCTCCGGCAGCGTGCCGGTTATGGCGGAAAAACCGATCCCCGGCCGCACGATATTGACCAGGATCAATCCCAGAACGACCGCGATGGCGCTGGTGGCCAGAAAATAGATCAGCGTCTTGACGCCGGTCCGGCCCAGCTTGCGGATGTCGCCCAGGTTGGTGATACCGACAATCATGGAACAGAACAGAAGAGGAATGACGATCATTTTCAAGGCGTTGAGAAAGATATCGCCCAAGAATTTGACATGGACGGCTCCTTCGCCGAAAATGGCCGTAACGACGACACCCAGAATCATTCCGATAAGAATGGCGACAATCAGGTAGTTACCGTTTCGGTCGTACATAATCGGTTCGTTCCATTCGCTTAAGAGGTTTCACGCGGGCAACATAGACAAAAAAAGTCCCTTTGGCAACCCCGTTTTTGTTTTCGGGAGGAGATTCGATGACGGTCGGAAGGACGACGATCGCTGTCTTGCGACACGGAAAATGAAGAATTCAGCCGAAATAACCGTGGCCGATCATCCCAAATCGGCGCCGAGCCGCTCCAGCTTGGCGGCCTCACCCAGGGCAACGAGTATATCGCCGGCTTCCATAATTGTCTCGCCCGGCGGATTGAATACAACTTCGCCGGAATTTTTGCGAAGGCCAACTACGATGGTATCATATTTCGTCTTAATGGCGGTCTCAATCAGCGATTTGCCCTTTAGGGGGCTGCCGGAACGAATCGGAATCTCCTCGATACTCAGCCCCTGGTGGGAGGGATCGAACGTGGCCAACCTCATGAAATCAACGACGTTGGGACGCAAAGTGGCCATGGCCATCTGCATGCCGCCCAATTCGTGCGGAGATATGACCCGGTCGGCGCCGGCTCGATGCAGCTTCCGCTTGGCCAGATCGGATTCGGCGCGGGCGATTATGACGAGTTCGGGATTGATCTGCCGGGCCGTCAGCGCCAGATAAACGTTGTCGGCGTCGTCGGGAAGCGTGGACACCACGGCACGGGCGCGTTTGATGCCGGCTTGTTCGAGCACCTCGTCGTCGGCGGCGTTGCCCTGAATGAACATCAGATCGTCGGCGCGGGGATCGGGGATGTTGGAACTGTCCTTTTCCAGAATTACGAACGGCACTTTCAGACGGGAAAACTCCTGCGCCACTTGCTTGCCGACGCGGCCGTACCCACATAGAATAATATGATTTTTGAGACGCTGCACTTTCTTCTCCATTTTTCGTTTCCCCAATAAGGCCATCAACTGCCCTTCGAGCACCAACTGGGCAAGGGCCGCCGCGATGAAACCAATGTTGAAAGCACCGAAGACGATCAGGAACATGGTGAAGGCCCGCCCGGCTTCGGTCATCGGTCGGACTTCGGCGTAGCCGACGGTGGCCAGGGTGATGATGGTCATGTACAACGAATCGAATAACGGCCAGTGTTCGATCAGCGAATAGCCGACCGTGCCGGTCGAGACGATCAGAACCAGAAATATGAGCGCCAGCCGCAGTTTCGATTCGGGTGACATACCGTCCTCCCTGAGATGCAGTAAGTATAGCTCCCCAAACGCAAAAGGCAATTAAAATCGCCGGATGCCCGACGTCGTATGGGAATTTCCCCATACCTGCCCGGTCAGATTCAATAACTTTGTCGAACATTCCTCCATCAAGCGTTTTCGGGAATCGGCGGTTTTCCACGAACCCGGGGTTCATGCATTATGCAACAGCCCTCTAAGATATTAAGCCCCAATAAGTTTCGACCTGGCAAGCTTGTGTTTTGTCATAAGGCAAAATCTGCCGGAAGAAATTCCCCAAGATTATCTTTGCGCGGCATATAAGTTGTTAATCAACAGTCCGGACTTGTCTTTGGAAGGGTATTATGATGAAGGCACGATATGTAAATGAAGATGGTTTCACGTTGCTGGAAGTCATGACCTCAATGTTGATCATGGGCTTTGCCCTATTGCTGCTCTTGCATCTCGCCATGATTGCCCTGGACGGAAACAAATGGGCGTCCGGGACAACCTCCAGTACGCAATTAATGCAGGCGAAACTCGAAGAACTCCGAGGTTCGCCCAGCCCAACCGCGGGCGTCGATACCGTCGGGGAAGTCGTCCGTAGCTGGCGGGTCACCAGCGCCGCCGCTTACCTCGCGCGTATTGAAATCTCGGCCACCTGGTTGAATATGGATTCCGTTGCGCAAACCTACTCTGTCTCCACACTGGTAAAGACGGATACCCCTTAGGAGGAGACATGAAACGGTTACTGATATCTTGCAAAGGAATTACGCTGATAGAAATTCTAATTGCGCTTCTTGTCACCGGGATTCTCTCAGCCGCCATGTTCAGAATTTACGTCAACCAGCACAAGTCGTGGATGATACAGGACGCCAATATCGATATGCAGCAAAACGCTCGTGCGGCAATGGACGAATTGACGCGGCAACTGCGCCAGACGGGCTATCAGCTTCCCAACGGCCTACCGGCCTTGGAAGCCTATGACACCAATCCCGACACCATCGTAATTCATTACAACAGCAGCGACTGTCAGGTTCCCACGGAATACGATATGTCCGATAAAACGTCCGATCTCCGCTGCGATGGGCATGACGTAAGTTGTTTCCTGACCGGGCAACTCGCCTATATCTGGGACCCCGCCACCACCCTGGGAGAATTCTTTGAAATTTCCGATGTCCAGACCGGAACGGCGCGCATTCTGCACACTGACTGGCCCCTGACCCGTGTCTATCCCGAAGGATCCGTCATCCTGTCGCTCGATCGCATAAAATTTTATATCGATGGAAGTGATACACTTCATCCCAATCTGATGATTCAGGTCGGAGCCTATCCGCCCCAGATTTACGCCGAAAACGTCACCGACCTGGAAATCTCCTACCGGATGAAGAACGGTGCCGTGCTTACGTCGCCGCCGGTGGCCGCCGATGTTCGAGAAATCGCGATTACGCTCACCGCGCGCACGGATAGGCCGGAATGGAAATTCGGCATTGACCCGTATCGATTCCAGACGCTTAGTTCAAATGTGTACTTGAGGAATCTTGGTTCATGAGTATCGTGCATCGCGCCATGATTTATCGGGTAGTAGGTCGGAATAGTCGGATTCGCCTTAGGAGAAAACCGTGAAGAAAATCTTGAAATCATGTCGGGGGATCAGCCTCATCGAAATGCTGCTGGCGTTGCTGATCACCGGCGTCCTGACGGCTGCTATCTTCCGGATTTATGTCAACCAGCACCACAACTGGATAATCCAGGATTCGGTGATCGAGATGCAGCAGAACGCCCGCGCCGCCGTCGACGAACTGACGCGGCAGATTCGGCAGACAGGGTATCAACTACCCAATGGTTTGTCGCCCCTTGAGGCGTACAATACCGATCCCGATACAATAGTCATTCACTATAATGGCGAGGAATGCGATGCGCCGATCGAACACGCCATGCCCCAGCCATCGGCGGAACTCCGCTGTGACGGCCATGATGTGAGTTGTTTCTATATCGGTCAGTTGGCCTATATATGGGATCCAGATGCCGGAGAAGGGGAATTTTTCGAGATTACTCAGGTTCAGACGGCGTCATCGCATATTCAGCATAATACCTCGGCGTTAAGCAAGTGTTATCCCAAAGGATCCGTCATTCTGTCCCTCAATCGCGTCAAATTCTATATCGACCGCAGCGATACGCTTCATCCCAAGCTGATGGTCCAGTTCGGAGCATTTCCGCCGCAGATTTACGCCGAAGACATCACCGACCTGCAGTTCACATACACACTAAAAAACGGCCTGTCGGTGTCGGCGCCTCCGGTGGCTGCCGATGTTCGCGAAATCGCCGTTTCAGTTACGGCACGGACGCACAATCCCGACGTGGAATTCGGAGATAATCCTTATCGGTTCGAAACCTATCGTTCCAATGTCTATCTGCGGAACCTCGGATCGTAATTGACGGAGGTCGCTATGTTGCATGTTTTGAAAAATGAACGGGGCATCGCCCTTATAATTGCTCTCATGATCATGCTGATGCTGACGATTATCGGCATCGGCATCATCAAATCGAGCAATGACGAAGTGTCGATCGCCGGAAACGAATACAATGAAATGCGGGCGTTCTACGCCGCCGAATCCGGCCTGGAAAAGGCCACGGCAATTATCCAGGCGCATTATGAGGCGACTGGGTCGCCGCCTTCGAGTTATCCCGCCGAAACGCTGCTGGTCAACGGTATTGGCGTCGGGTACAGCACGGTCGCCGAGACGCCGGAATCGCGGACGCTCACTAAAACCTCGCTGGCAGGATTAAAAGCGTATGTTCGTCCGCATCATATTCAATCGACAGCTTTCGACAGCAGTCACTATACGGCGGTCACCGTCGAGCACCATTTTGAGGTCGCATTTGTTCCGGTTTTTCAATTCGCCGTGTTTTATGAAAACGACCTCGAAATTGCTCCCGGGCCGGCTATGATTCTTTCCGGCCGGGTTCACAGCAACAGCGATATTTACATCCAAGCCGCCAATCAGATACAGATCAACTCAAATATGACGGCTCACGGCGATATATATCATGGTCGCAAGCCCGGCTCCGGATTGGCGGATGACCCCGGCGACGTTCAAATCATGGGCGCCGACGGTAGTTAT
>CAZJWR010000108.1:0-6929 GCA_964549765.1 uncultured Ignavibacteriales bacterium | reverse complement strand
GTGACTGCGTCGCCCCGCCTTCGATCTTGACGCAAAATGCTCCTTTCGTCTCGCTATAGGTATAGCTGCGCGAATCCGCCGCGGGCTCATCTCCTTCATCCGGAATATGCACGAGCCAGTAACCTCCATCGCAGCCAGAAGCGGCAATAATAAGGATGCTGATAATCAGCGATCGTATTTTGGAAAACATAAACCTCCCTCCGTGCTATTGAATATAGGCGGAAATTTCCGTAGAATTGTTAAAAAATCGCCGGGTGGCCGCGATCTATGATCGCGGTCCGCTGAAGGCGGACCATAACAACCAGCCGGACATTTCTGCAATTTTTTGCGTCCTCCACCCCAAAATAGGTGTGAATCGATGCAATTTGTGTCGGCGCACCCTTATATAGAGGCCCTCATTCATAAAAGGAGTGTCTATGCGAACGCAAAAAAATGCCATTTCCAAATGCGAAATCAACGACGCCGCAAGTTATTGCCGGACACCAGGGGCTGTGCGAAACAGTAAATTTGACAAAACGAACCCAATTCGCTATACTATCATACCCGCGTTGGAATTACCGGGAATTTTCGATTCTCGCGGTTGGCGTCCCTTCTCGTGAGCCAGCCCGTCATGGCAGACGAGGACGTCCGCAATGCACAAAACGGAGCCATTTGACTGTAAGCACTTCTGCGCATCAAGCACGCAATCGGGGTCATTTGCGCGACAGCAGAAAACCGGCTCCCTGCCGGTCTATTTGATTATCACCAGCTTGCCGAGTTGCTCGCCCATGGGGGATTGGACGTGCCAAATGTATATGCCGGTGACGACGCTCTGCGTGTTGCGACTGACGACGTTCCATTCCTCGTGCTGGCCGCGCGGATCATCGGCTCCATATGAATGATCGATCTGCTTGACCAGATCGCCGCTGACGGTGTAAATCCGAATGAGGCATTGATGCGGCAGGTTGGCGAAATGAATCACCCGCGCCCGTTCGGCCGACCGCGTCCGGTCGCGGTTTTCATAGCCGGCCCGGGCATAGCCGCCGTCGATCCGGTACGGGTTGGGGTAAACAATAACCTGCAACGGTTTCTCCTCCACCCGCTCCGACGCGGGCAGGGCGTACGCCTCAACGGCGTTAACCAGCGGTGATGTTTCCAGCGAACCAAGATCGACGTTGAGCGACCCGTAATCGAACGCCGTCACCGAAAAATAATAAGGCGTCGAGGGCTGGACATTGGGTACGACGTATTCATATTCATAGTATCGCTGAAAACCCTCGTCGGTGGTGTCGGTCAGGTCGTCTCGGGACGCATCGGGATAGACGCGATGAATCGCCCACGGATCGGTCAGATCCGACTGGTTCCAGTCCTGCGGGACAAAATACATGATACGGCCGCTGATCGGATCGATGAACGAGTGGTAGGGATCGTAATATTCGGTCGGATCGAAGCTGTATCCATACAGTACCCGAAGGCTGTCTCGGGTTATCGGCGCGGACGCCTGTTTCCAGGTGCGGTCATCGGTGTTGTATGTATACATCTTGTAGTCGTCGAGGTCGAACGACGACAGCATGACATAATCGGACTGGCGCGGCCCGAGCGCATAGTACACCCGGTACCCCTCGAAATCATTCTCCCCGGAAAAGACATCGACGGTGTTCTCCGAAAGCTGACCGTTCCATCGGATGGTCACCTTGCCGAACTCCGGAGTCACTTTCACGCTCGGCGGTGGCGGCGGCGAGGCGGCGCGCAGATCGGGAATGCCGTCGCCCTTATAATATACCTTGCGGCAATTATCGGCCAGGTCACCCGGCGGCGTTAGGGTGTCGGGGAAATAAGCGGTGGAATCGGCGTCGGGGCAGGCCCAATAGTATCGGCCGGAATCATCGTTGTTGGCGGTGGAATAGCCGGGGTTGTCGTACACCCATCCGGCCCAGCGAGCATTGGCGCCGAGACTGGAGAAGTCGAGTTTGTTGTAGTAAATCTCCGGCTCGAATTCATCGAAATACTGCCGGAAATCGAGTGCGCCGTCGGGTCGATGAAAATTATCCCCGGCGACATAGGCGACGGTAATCGGCAGGGAATCGCCGGGATCGATATTGAACGGTCCGAAGGAAAGGAGGTAGCGGGTATCATATCCTCGTGCGAACGAATCGGCCTGGCTCGGCGGCGGCGGCGGAAGGAAACCCTGATCGGTATGCGAAACGGCCGTGAATAATTGATCGTAATCGAATTCCTTGTGGCGCATGATGTAGTATTTGTTTTCGTCGCCGGTGGGTGTTCCCAATTGCGACCCGAAACTCCGGAAGGGATCATCCGCCGTGCCCGTCATGCGCGGGCCGAAGTCGAGAGCGGCGTCGCCGTTGGATATCCACCAGTTGAAACTGTACTGCAAATCCTCGTCGGGCGAACGGAGCACGCGCGTCCCGGTGACCGCCACGGGGGAGGCGAAATCCCAATGATCGCCGGCGGGATCGCCGTCGTTGTCTGCGATCCAGGCGATGTTGACCGTATCCAATTCGAAACCGAATCCCTCCGGCATGGGCACGGTTCGGCGGAAGCCGCAGATATCATCGATATAGCCAGTCTGTTCGCGCGATTTGTGGTAGACGTCGCCGTCGATATACAGCCCGATGTACATCTCCTTGATGGGAAATCGCCCGATATTGGCGATGCGGTAATCGAGAATAATAAAATCATCGGCGTATTCGTAGCTCCAGGAGTAGCTGCTCTGCGTGACGGAAATATTGAGCGGGGTATGCACATTGGATCCGTCCGACCCGGAGGTGAAGGCCGGATTGGTATTGGTATCGGTGAAAGTACAGATGAAATCCTGCTCCGAGACGGCGTCGGGATTATAATCCTCACTAGATCTGAGGCTGGAACGGCGGATGATTTTGCCCGCCGGCCCGGGATCGGGCAATAGTTCGTTGACGTCTCGAATCCACCCATCGGAACCGACCGACACCAGGGTATCCCGGCCGACCACGGCGCCGATCCACAGCGCCCCGGTATAAAGATACCTGATATCGGAATTGGCCGGGTATTCGCACGACGGGCAGGGTTCGCCGTTGCAGATGAAATTCATATCGTCGGTGCCGAACTGCCCATAATTGGTTATGGTCAGGACAATCCGTCCGATATCGTGAACGGCGAAATCAAGGGATAGAATATCCTCGGCGGCACGGTTGAGGATGTGCACGGGGTGATCGTTGTTGTCGGCCGTATAATCGACCCGGGCCAGGATGGCGGCCGGGGCGGCGAGAAGCATGACAAGGGCCGCCGACCGGATCGGGAGCTGGTGCAGAAAAGGCATGGTCGTCCCCTCCTTCGATGTAACAACCTTTACCTTCTGCGCCGCTTCCGGACGCCGCGGCGTCCGGGCAGCCTTCCTTCCCGAGGGCAGTGATTTGTCGGATACGTCAAATCCTCATACGCAAACCGTCCCATTCGGTAATGCGCGGGATCATGGTGGGTCTATATATAAGACGGGCGAAGCCGGCGATATATCCAAGGTCTTTTGCGTGCCCCGCCCCGATGATGATCGTGCCGGAGGATCGACGATTCGACCGGGATGCGATACACCCTATTTTTCCTATGAAATTTTCTTATTTCCATGCATTTTTTTATTGCGTGAATTTTAAAAAACATCATATGTTTTCCACAACCAAGCGGTAGGTACGGCGTAAATGAAAAAGCCGGTTTAAGAGGACAAATCACGGCTAACCATAGTACCTTTTTTCAAAAGGAGAGATCGCATGCCAACTGCCAAGAAGCGGACCACCAAACCCGCGAAGAAGAAAACCGCCAGGAAGCCGGCCGTCAAGAAGACGAAGAAAACTGCGGCGAAGAAGACAACCAGGAAAGCGCCCGCGAAGAAGAAAACCGCCAAGAAGGCGCCGGCCAAGAAGAAGACCGCCAAAGCCAAAACCAAACGCAAACCGAATCCGGCCTTCATGCGTCCCATGACCCCGTCGCCGGAACTGGGCGCCATCGTCGGCAGCAGCCCGCTTCCGCGCACGGAAGTCACCAAGAAGGTTTGGGTTTACATCAAGAAACACGGCTTGCAGGATGCGACGAACCGGCGGATGATCAATGCCGATGCCAATCTGAAGAAGGTCTTCGGCGGTAAGAATCAAGTCAACATGTTCGAGATGACCAAGCTGGTCAACAAGCACCTCAAGTAAAGCACTTGTCTCGACAACAGGGATAGAAGCCCGGATGGCCGACACGGACTGTCGCCATCCGGGTAATTTTTTGCCCCTTACCGCAGTCGAATTTGTTTGCGGGAATAATATTCACGCGTGAGTTTGGCGGTCACGCCGGAAAGCAAAATGAGCGCGATGAGGTTGGGGATAGCCATCATGGCCAGCCCGATATCACCGAACGCCCAGACGACCTCCAGCTTCGTTATCGCCCCCACGAAAATCATAAAGCAAAAGAGATAGCGATACGGCATGACGGCGCCGTCGCCGAACAAATACTGCACCGACCGATCGCCGTAATACGACCAGCCGATGATCGTGGAGGTCGCGAACAGCAGCACCGCCGCGGTGACGATATACCCGCCGTACCCGCCGAGAAAATGCAATCCCTCCGAAAAGGCGTAGGCCGTCATAACCGAGCTGTTGAGTCGCTCGCCGCCGACGGTGACGGTCCAGGCATCGGTGAGGACGATACTGAGTCCGGTGAGCGTGCAGACGGTAATGGTGTCGATGTATGGACCCATCATGGCCACGGTTCCCTCTCGCACCGGCTCGTCGGTCCGGGCGGCGGCATGAGCGATGGGCGCCGACCCCTGCCCTGCCTCGTTGGAAAACAACCCGCGCTTGATACCCCAGATCAGGGTCAGCAAAAACGTCGATCCGGCAAAGCCACCGATCTCACCGGGGGGAGTGAAGGCGCCGCCGACGATGGCCTTGAACGCCGCCGGCACGTGTTCGATATTGATCAGGATGATTGTCATCGTAGCGATGATATAGATCACGGTCATCAGCGGCGTCAGCACCTGCGTTACCCGCCCGATGCGCCGGATGCCGCCGATGATGACCATGCCCACCAAAATAGCCAGCACCGCGCCCGTAATCCAGACCGGGATGGCGAAATCGGAGCTCAACTGATCGGCTACGGTGAAGGCCTGGATGGAATTCCCGGTCGCCAGGGCGCAGATCGACGCCGACAAGGCAAAAACAACAGCCAGCCATTTCCAACCCAGTCCCTTCTCGATATAATACATGGGGCCGCCCGAGGCCGAACCGTCCGGATTGATTTTGCGGAAATGCATCGACAGGGTGCATTCGGCGTATTTAAGCGACGTTCCCAATAGCCCGGTCACCCACATCCAGAACAGCGCTCCCGGACCGCCGTAATAAATGGCCGTCGCCACACCGGCGATATTGCCGATGCCGATCGTCGCCGAAAGCGCCGTCGACAGCGCCTGAAAGTGGGTGATATCGCCTTCATGGGCGGGGTCGTCGTACTTGCCCCGGGTGATATCGATAGCGTGCTTGACCCGGCGGAGTTGGATGAATTTCATACGCAGGGTGATGAATACCCCGGTTCCAAGAAGCAGGACAATCATCAGGGGAAAGGCGGTGGGCCATCCCCACAGGTAGCCGCCGATGGATGTGAAAATGTCTGCCAGGAAATTCACGGTACCTCCCGATGTTCTTGTAAGCGGCGCTTGGTTGCATTAATAGCCCAAAGTAGGCAATGCCGTTTATTGGGGCAAGGGAAAATTGGGCAGAGACGGTCGGCTATTGCCGACGACCGCTTGCACATCGCTATCCATATCATGGCGCATGTAGGTCGATCGGGGAATCAGCTAATGCATATGGCAAGGCACCCACGTCCAGCTGAGATTTCACCAGTCTATTTGCTGACCTTTAAAAATTGACGCCGGCGGAGATGCGGAAGGTTTCGTCGAGGTCGCTGTGATGCAGATAGGCGAGGTCGATCAGGTAGCGGCTGATGACCGCGCCCAATCCGGCCGTGAAGCGGCTCTGATCGTATCCGACCCGGCCGAAAACGAGGTTTCGATAGGCGATTTCCATCCCGGCCTGAAAATCGGCCGAAACATTTCCCTGCCAGAGTTCGGCCGTCTGCTGACGGCCCTCAAAGCGGATGATGGCCTGACCCGAACCCATGACGCTGAGGTCGCGATATTCCCATTTGTAGGACAGCCCCGGTTTGACGGCCGGATAGATCGTCTCGGTGTTGTCGTTGGAATAGGCCAGAAAGGTCGAGGTCAGATCGGTGACGGCCAACGCCGCCGTCAGGCGTGGAATGATCCGATATACGACTCCGGCGTCGAGACCCAGGCCATAGGCGGTTTCGACGGCGATATCGCGATAGATGACCTTGGCCGTCACACCATACGCGAGATTTTCCCGGAACCGGCCCGCCAGCGAGGCCCCCAGCATGATATCGAAATGGTTTTCCTCGCGGACGACATAAGGCCAGTCGGCGGTTGAGTCGAAATCGGTGATTTTAATGCCGCCACCGCCCAGATAGTAGAGATATAGGCCATAGCTGTTCAAACCGGTGACGCGGCCTTTGTTGGAGGCGAAGCCAATATAATCGTGGTTGAGAAGCGATCCGAACGTTTCGGCGTGCATGAATTGAATCTGACGGCCATGCAGGTAGGTCAAACCGGCCGGGTTCCAATAGCCGGAGGTGGCGTCATACGGGCCGGCCACGACGGCGCCGCCCATGCCCAGCTCCCGGGCGCCGACGCCCAGCGAAAAGGGATCGCCGGCGTACTTGGCGGCAGATACGTAGCCGGCGGTGAACGCCGTGATTAAAAGGGCGAGTAGTGTGCGTTTCCAACTCATACCGTACAAATATACACGGAAAGGGGCTACGAGGCCAAAGAAAAAAGCGGAGGGAGCGTTAGTGGTTGTGTCAAGGTTATTGTGTAAATTCGGTCATGGGCATATCCGGGTGATAGT
>CAZJWR010000107.1:0-7222 GCA_964549765.1 uncultured Ignavibacteriales bacterium | reverse complement strand
CGAAATCGAACGAGGCCAGAAACTTATTGCCAATTTCGCTGTTTGTTGTATATTAGAGCGCCGAAAAAAGGCGAGGTATGAATTTTTCCCACTGGAGTATTCCGCGGTTGTTCGTGACGGGTTCGATATTGAACATCCGCGAGAAAAATACTGCGGAATCTCTGCTGGAGGTGATTTCGACATGTTGTTGACGCTTTGCCGCGCCAAAATACATAGAGCCACGGTGACCGAGGCCGATCTCAATTACGAGGGTTCGATCAGTATCGACCGCGACCTGATCGACGCCGCCGGATTGGTCCTCTACGAAAAGGTCCACGTCCTCAATATCAACACCGGGGCGAGAATAGAAACTTACGTAATCGAGGGTGCCGCCGGAAGCGGCACGGTCTGCCTCAACGGCGCCGCCGCCCGGCTGGGCGCCAAAGGGGACAAGGTTATTATCCTGGCGTACGCTCAGTTCACCCGCGAAGAGGCCGAGGGGTTCAAACCGGCCATCATCTACGTCGACGATAACAACAAGGTTATCAAGGGCTGATTTTCGATACCGATATGGATAAACTCGCCGCCGTCGTCATGGCCGCCGGAAAAGGCAAACGGATGCAGTCCGACCGGCCCAAAGTGCTCCATGAGTTTTTTGGACGGCCGATGGTGGCGTATGTGCTCGACACGCTTATGTCGCTGGGAATCAAGCAGATTTATGTCGTCATCGGATTTCAAGCCGAGAAGGTCAGAGAAGCTCTGGTTCCCTACCTCGAAAAGATCGAATTCGTCATGCAGGAGGAGCAACTCGGCACCGGCCACGCCGTCCTGATGACCGAGCCGTATCTGCGGGATTTCGATGGCGATATATTGGTCCTCTCGGGCGACGTCCCGTTTTTATCCGGCGAGACGATTATGAACCTGATCGAAGTTCATCGGAGGGAGAAGGCGGCGGCGACGGTGTTATCGTCGATTCCCGAGGATCCGGAAAATTACGGCCGGATCATCCGCGTGCCCGGGACCGACTTGGTCAATTACATTGTCGAGGATAAAGACGCCACCGTGGATGAAATGAAAATCGGCGAAATCAATACCGGCACGTTCTGTTTCGACAATCGGTATTTGTTCGACTCTCTGGGAGAAATCAAAGACGACAACAGCCAGAAGGAACTCTACCTGACCGACATCATGGGAATCCTTCGCCGCAAGGGGCTGAAGGCGGCCGTTTATTTGACCGATAATGCTGATGAGGCCCTGGGTGTCAATTCCGCCGAGCAGAAAGCCGACCTGGAAAAGAAATTCGCGAAAAAATTCGGCTGAGGATCAGACATCGGCGGGGTCTGAAACGTATAAATAGTGAAGCTTCTGCACATTGCAGGCATAAAAAGGTCCGAAAATAGTTGACAAAGAATTTGTGGCATGGTTTAATTCTATTAGCAACGGGTGGAAAGGCTGATTATGAGACGCATGAGATATATCGTCACGGCGCTGATTGTGTTGGTGTTGCCGATTGTTTCGGCGGCGCAGATGGCCGACCGGATTGAGGCCAAGGAAGTGACCCAGAAATACGATCTGGGCCTGACCAAACCACCGTCGTTGCCATTTTTCGATTTGTCCCGGCTCCACCTATCCCATTCGTATTCGATCAGTTACATGTCCGGGGGCGGTTTTTCCGGGACGCAGGCGATGTATAACGGGACGCTGCAATATCAGTTGGCTCAGCCGTTGACCCTGACATTGAACCTGGGTATTTTGCATGACCCCGGGGCGCTTTTTGGAAACAAGAATTTCAGCGACAACGCCCTGTTTTTGCCGTCGGGGTGGCTCGATTGGCAGCCGTCGAAGAATTTTCGGTTGATGGTCGGTTTCGAGACGGTTCCGGCGTCATACTATCGGGGATATTACTATTATCCGGGGAGGTATTCCGACTGGTATAGATGACGGAAAAATCGGTTTCCAGTCCCGTCGTACTCTCCCCTGATTAATTTTCATGGCGAAAAGAAAATCCACGAGATCAAAAGGCAGTTCGGCCTACCGCATCAAGCGGGCCAAAACCAGAAAACCGATACGATTTTTGGAAATCGGGATTGTCCTGTTATTCCTCGTCGTCGTCGGCTACGCGGCGTCGTTTACGGTTCAAATCGCCAACGGGAGTTCGGCCGAGAAGGCGCCGGTGGAGTATTATATCAATTTGCAGGTTCTCAACGGCTGCGGTGAACATGGATTGGCCAATCAACTGGCCAATAGGATAGAAATGGCCGTCCAACGGCCTCTGGCGGTGCGGATCATCGATACCGACAATTTCGATAATTTCGGCGTCGAGAAGACGTTCGTCATTTCGCGCACGAGCGACCTGACTGCCGCCAAGCTTCTGGCCAAGCAACTCGGCCTGGACGAGGCGGTCGCCTATCGGGAAATCGAGGACAACTATCGCGACATCGGCGCCACTCTGGTGCTGGGCAGCGATTACCTGACGGTTTTCCCCGAAAAGGACGATGGACGGTAGCGGAAAAACATATTTCGGAGGAGAAGCAGAAACTCGTTGAAAATGACACCTCTCGCCCTGGCCCGGGCAGCCGGAAAACTGGCGTTATCCAAGAAAGGTTTCGATGTCAAAATCCTCAAGCTCAAGAAAATTTCGAGCGTGTGTGACTATTTCGTCATCGTATCCGGCGCCGTCGACATTCACGTCAAGGCCATCGCCGACGCCATCGAGGACGGATTGAAGCGAAAAGGCGTGTATCCCTCCCACCGGGAGGGATCAGCGGGAGCACGATGGGTTCTTTTGGACTATTTCGACGTGGTCGTCCACGTATTTAATGATGAAGCTCGGCAATTTTACGCGTTGGAAAAGCTCTGGGGCGATGCCCCGGTGGAAACGATGGACGAGAACGATTGAATCGAACCGCTTTTCGGAGGGGCAACTCCGATACATCGACGATAAAAACAACACCCAATAAAGGATAGGATAATGGACATAGCGCAACTCAAAACCAAAACGATTGCGGAACTGCTCAAGATCGCCGAGGAACTTGACATCCCGGGCGTCTCCGGACTGCGGAAATCGGAACTGATTTACAAGGTGCTGGAATCGCAGACGACGCAAAATGGACTGATCTTCGCCGAAGGCGTCCTGGAAATTCTCGACGAGGGCTACGGATTCCTCCGCTCCGCCGACTACAACTACAACCCCGGTCCGGATGACATTTATGTCTCGCCCTCCCAGATCAAGCGGTTCGACCTGCGCACCGGCGACACCATCTCGGGGCAGGTGCGACCGCCCAAGGAATCGGAACGGTATTTCGCCCTGCTCAAAATCGAAGCGATCAACACCGAGCCGCCGGAAGTCTCCAAACACAAGACGTTGTTCGACAACCTGACGCCGCTCTATCCCGAGGAGCAGTTCAAGCTGGAGTTCAACGCCGACGAATTGACGACGCGTATTATCGACCTGATGTGTCCCATCGGCAAGGGCCAGCGGGCGTTGATCACGTCGCCGCCGAAAGCCGGCAAAACGATTATCCTCCAGAAAATCGCCAACGCCATCACGACCAATCATCCCGAGGTCAAGCTGATTGTGCTGCTGATCGACGAGCGGCCCGAAGAGGTCACCGACATGAAGCGGACGGTAGACGGTGAAGTCGTTTCCTCGACCTTCGACGAACCGGCCGACCGGCACGTGCAGGTGGCCAACATGGTGCTGGAGAAGGCGAAACGGCTGGCCGAGCATCAGCATCACGTCGTCATTCTGCTCGACTCGATCACCCGACTGGCGCGCGCCCATAACGCGGTTGTGCCGCATTCGGGCAAGATTTTGTCGGGCGGCGTCGATTCCAACGCCCTGCACAAGCCGAAACGGTTTTTCGGCGCGGCGCGCAATATCGAAGAGGGCGGATCGTTGACGATAGTCGCGACGGCCCTGATCGAGACCGGCAGCCGCATGGACGAGGTGATTTTCGAGGAATTCAAGGGCACCGGCAATATGGAAATGGTCCTGGATCGGCGGATTTCCGACCGGCGTATTTTCCCCGCCATGGATATCAACCGGTCGTCAACCCGTAAGGAAGAGCTCCTGCAATCGCCGGAGGTGCTCAACAAGGTCTGGATTCTGCGGAAATTCCTGGCCGAGATGAATCCGATCGAGGGGATGGAATTTTTGCTCGACCGGATCAGGAAGACCAAATCCAATAAGAAGTTCCTCGATTCCATGAAGGATTAGCCGCCGGCAGACCCGAGTTTTCCGCGTCCTCTCATTCGAGGCAGTTCAGCTTTTATTCGTTTCACGCAACCGGGCCGGAATTCCGGCCTCCGGGAGTCCCTGTATTCCTTTCGAGATAATGGACGTGGCGCGGGAACAACCTCTCTCGCCTGCAGGGTCGACGTTCCCCTTTGCCGGGCACAGGTCGATGCAGGGCCTGTCGTCATTTTGACAAATCTCGCTATTAATATCTACGAATGTCAAATAACAATAATTTTATAATATATATGGAACCATATTTTCAAAAGATGCGTATCAGTCTGTGCATTATGGAAGATGATACGGTCAGTCAACGAAAACCATCCCGTTTTCCACCGACGTAACGGCGGCTGACCGAAGTATGGTGCCGGACATCGGGAATGGACAACGTGGAACATAGTCAATGGAGGACGCCATGACTACCAATCGCAACACCAATACGGGGACGCGCGAAAGCGTGAAGAACGTGAGGCGCGTCACCGTTCCCTTCAACGAAATCAGCGAGACCGGTACGTATTACGATCACGACACGGGCTGGCTGTTCCGTATGCCGGAGGAGAGTCTGTCTCCGGGTCACAGCCCGGTGCTGAATATCGTGAGCGGCGACGACAATCTCCTCACGAAAATCTCCGAGGATCCGTGGATCCCCGTCGGCAAGGCCCGCGAAATCTGTTCCAACATGGATTTCGAGGTGCGCTTCTGATGAGCGGCCGCGAATCTGACACGTTCGGTGGCGCCGCCCTATGAGGTACGACATCATCGAACCGGAAGAACTTGAAGTGTGTATGGCTCCGTCCTCGGGACGGAACGGCATTAACGCCGGGTCATGGTTCCGCAAAGCGAAACACGGCCCGGCGCTTTTTTTCAGCAAGATTCATTAATTCCACAACAAATGATAAAATTTCACCAGACGATTGTGCAGAATATGATTGTATCGTGGGAACAAATCGCATACCATTCCAGCGATGGCGGGGATAAATGCCCCCGGACATCCGTATGCATCTATTCGCAAGAGGCGAAACATGGAATATCGACTGGGTATCGAGGATATGGAGCCGGGGAGTTGGATAGCGTGGGTATTCGACCTGCCCGGATGCTACGCCCGCGAAACGTCTCGCGAACAGGCAATTGAATCAGCGCCGGCGGCAATCGATGAATTGCTGACGCGGCTGGATCGGGCCGGTTTTGATATCAAAAGCTATCCTTTACCGATTCAGGCGGCTGTTGTCGAGGAATTCCAGTCGTTTCCCCATTCGCCGGATTATCTTGTGAATGCCTTTTTCGAGGATGATACTCTGCCGTTGACCGGCGACGAGGTGGAGTATGGGCGCCGTGTACTGGAGATAAACCGCCGGGAATTGCTGGCGATTATCGAAGGACTGACGGAAGAAATGCTCGAGCGGACGATTCCGGGAGAGGTTCAGGGGAATCTTCGCGGTATCCTCAATCATATTGGCACTGCCGAATGGTGGTACTGGGATCGCCTGGGGCTGATCTTCCCCCGGGACCAACGGCCCCAGGAGACGAAAGAACTGCTTACCGCCATCCGTGATTTCACCATGACGCATCTCCCCGATCTAATCGGCCGCGACTTGAAAACGGTGCGTTCAGGAGAAACATGGTCGCCTCGGAAGCTTCTGCGCCGTGCGATCTGGCACGAACGGGCACATACGCTGCAAATTCGCCGCTATTTAGATGGAATGTCACATCTGGCGTCGGAGGCTATTCCATGAGTTTCGATCTCTAGTAATTCAGTATCGGTGGCCCACCCGTGCTTTGCACGGGTGGGATGTAGTTGACCGGCATACCATGAGTCGAGGCCATTGGTATTCACGCCGAAATTCCCAAATGCTCTGTACACGTATGACGGAACAGTCGCAATTTTCTAATCCGTCGACGTCCTATGCCGCACATGAATTACCCGTGTATCGGCGAGCCGATCTCCGAAACGGGCCTTTTCCGGCGAACCAATGATCAGGACAACGCCGAGGATATTGAACGCCGGGAGGCTGTCGATTACGCGTCCGAGGTTGCGTATGAATGATTTCATCAAACCGGGCTTGCCGTTTCCACCTGCGCGGATCACGCGCAGACCGCATATCCCTTTGCCGATAGTCGCCCCGGCGTACGCTTCAAGCAGGATAAAATAAGCGACGATGATAATGAAGAATATCAGGCAGAGGGGATCCGATACGAACCAGCCGCTGGCCCAGCGATGATCCGACGGACTCATCAGCCAGACGCCCTTGACCAGCCGCGTAATCGGGAAAAACAAGGCGCAAAATAGCAAAAAATCAATCGCCAGCGCCCCAAACCGTGTCATCACCCCTGCATATTGCATATCAACCCTCTCGACCACGACCCTCTCTACCCAAATTCGCGAATGGCTCGCGTGGGTCGAAACCCTCTTAGGGTTTCGACATTGGTGGTTGGTATACGTCCTCGTGCACCAACCCGTCATGGCAGACGAGGACGTCCGCCATGCACAATTTTCTGTTTATCTCAATAAAACCATCTTCCTTGTTTCCGAAACCCCATCGATTGCCACTTTGTACAAATATACTCCGGTCGCCATTGGATAACCACAAGAATCACACCCGTCCCAATATATCTGATGCACCCCCGCAGTCATATCCTGATTCAACAATGTCGTGACCAACTCCCCAAGTAGATTGTAAATTCGCACCTTGACCGGACCGGCCCTGGCGAGTCGAAATGTGATCGTTGTCCCGGAATTGAATGGATTAGGACTATTTTGATCAAGCTCTAAGCGGTCGGGCATCGAATTCGGTTGGCTTTCATCAACAGCCGTCGGAGAGCCATTCCAGCCTGCCTGAAGAATCACGAAACCTTTATCGAGGCGGTCGACATCGGTCGAACGGGCCGTAATCAAGGCATCAACAATCCCATCCCCGTCGACATCTCCCACCCAGGAATGGTCAAGGCCCACAGGTATAGACCGGGCAGATAGGTAACAGTTTAGACCGAGGACATAGGTAACAGGTA
>CAZJWR010000106.1:0-7667 GCA_964549765.1 uncultured Ignavibacteriales bacterium | reverse complement strand
CCATCATGACCAAAATATCCAAATGTAAAGAAGCGTTAGACGCAGGACACTAGTACCGTCGCGCTTTCTTTGATAAAATCGAACCCTCGGTAACCCCGTAAATCGGGAGCCTTGTGCTCCCGATATCGCACGAAGCGCGGATTATCATTTCTTTCGAGTAAACAATCACCGCCTTTGGCATACTTAATTGGGAGGCGACGATGATGTCACTGATACAATTTTTCAACGACCGCGTGCGGAGGCTGACCATCTGGGATTAGCCGTTCCGCCGGTTCTTGATCCGCTCGTGGCGGATTGTGAACCGGCGGGCGCTTGGCAGCCATTCGTTTTTATCGAATAAACAATGGTAATAGACGGTATATTTGATCAGGAGGTGACCGATGATGTCACTGATACGATTTTTCAATGAACGGGTGCGGCGGCTAACCATCTGGGATATCAAGCTGGCGCAGGGCTGCGCCATGCTGCTCGCGGTCATCATCATTAAGCTGATCCCGGATATCCTGCGTATCGATCTGGCCTGGTTTGTGATCGTAATTATTATCCTGGCCATACGCCCGATGTATGCCTTCTTCTTCAAGCGGACGCCTGCCGAATTATAAGTAATCGGGCGCCTGAAGCTTTAGCTGCAGGATTGCGGCGCACCTCATGGGTGGCCTACAGTCTCGTAGGGCGGAAGTCCCCGACTTCCGCCATTCGACTTGATTAGAGCACCGGCGTAATCTGGGAAATATCGTCGTCCCGCGACGGCCGGGCATGATTCATGTGCAGGAGCAATAAGCGAGGTTTCTCATGTCACAATCGGCAACGTCTCGTATCGTCTCCGCCCTCGTGGTCGGACTTTTCATTTATATCGTCGCCATTCTCCTTCCCAAGATAGTTGTCAGCGGCGTCATCGCCCCAATCGCGACGACCCAAGCGCTCGAATTGACGTTATCGCTCATCGCCATTTGGATTTTGGGCAGAGCGCGTTTTTCCGACTACGGTTTTCGCCGGCCGCAGGGCGATTATCTAAAAGCCGCCAACATGGGGCACATCGCCGTGGCCGCCGGGGCCGCGCTGGTTCTCGGAATGGCCGCTACGGGAACGGTCCTGATCACCGGCGCCGGGGGAAACCCGTTCGTCAAGAAAATGAGTCTGCCGCAGATTATTCTCTTCGCCTGGGTATTTTCGAGTATCATCGAGGAGATATTCACGCGGGGATTCATCCAGAGTCATATCGCGCAGGCGACTACGGCATCAATAAAACTCGTCTTCTTCCGTATTCAAATACCGGTGCTGGTCAGCGCCCTGGCCTTCGCCGCCATGCATCTGGTCTTGCTGCGAAGCGGCGCCGGCGTGACGACGATGGCCATTATTCTCCCCTTCACCTTTTCCGTGGGGCTATTGGCAGGGCACGAACGGTCCCGTTCCGATAGCCTGATCCCGGCCATCGGGGTCCACATGCTGGCCAATATCGGCGGTCTGCTCGGGGGAATAATTTATGCGATCATCAGTGTTCTAACCGGCCACGGAATTCCCACGCCCTGAACCGAAAATCAGGCATCGCGTTTAGTATAGATATCGAGCAGAGTGTCGATGAGCCCCGGAATGGTATGCGGGTTGGCTTCGCGAGTGGACTCGAAACCGACTTCCGTCAACGTACGGGTGACCATCGGGCCGAGCGAAAAGATTTTCGCATCTGACATCAGCATGTGCAGCTCATCGTCCGTCAGATTATCGGCCAGCCCCTTGACCGTCGAGGCGCTGGTGAAGAGTACGGCGTGCGGCGGATGATCGAACAGCTTGTCCTTGAAACCGTCCGGCCACACGCGATGATAGGTGCGATAGACGGTCAGGGGAATAACGGTGGCTCCAGATGCGGGCAGGGTGTCCTCGATGGTAGTGCGGGCGAGATCACCCCGGACGCGAATGACAACTGCACCGGAGAGGTCGATCTGTTCGGCCATCTCGTGGGCAAGATCATCGCCGGTAGCTCGCGACGCAACGAAATCGGCCTCGACATGCCGCTCCAAAAGCGCCTGCGATGTGGCCGGACCGACGACGGCGATCTTGAATCGGGCCAAATGGCGAATGTCGCCGGCTTTGTGTACGAATTGATCGAAGAAATACCGAACGCCGTTGGCGCTGGTGAAAACGAGCCAGTTTTTATCAGCCGACGTCTTGAGCATGCGCGACCAGCCGTCGGGATCGTCGTACGTGGCGGTGGCGATAGTCGGATACGGCATCGGTTCGGCACCCAGTTCGCGGAGTCGTTCGTAGAGATCGCCGGCCTGATCGGCGGGCCGCAGGACCATGACCCGGATACCGGACAACGGCCGCCCGTCGAACCAATCGAGCCAGGGGCGGAGCGTTACCACCTGGCCGATAACGAACAGCGCCGGCGGGGTAACGTTCTCGGCCGCGACGATATCGGGAAGCCGGCGCAGATTGCCGGTAAAAATTCGTTGCGAAGGAAACGTTCCACGTTCGATGATCGCGGCGGGCGTATCGGCGGCCATGCCGTTGTTGATCAGACGCCGGACGATGTTGGCGATTTCGCCGACGCCCATGTAGATGACGACGGTGCAGTTTTTGGCCTCGGCCACCCATTCCCAGGCAACGCTCGATTTGTATTTATCGCTGGCCTTGTGACCGGTGAGAAATATCACCGACGACGCCAGGTAGCGGTCGGTGCAGGGGATTCCGGCGTAGTTGGGGCCGGCGACGCCGGAAGTGACGCCGGTTACGATTTCGAACGGGATGCCGTGCTCCTTCAGGAATTTAGCCTCCTCGCCGCCGCGGCCGAAAATGAGCGGGTCACTGCCTTTGAGCCGCGCCACGCAGCAGCCCTCGCGGGCAAGCTTGAGCATCAATTCGTTGATTTTTTCCTGGGGCACCGGATGTACGCCCGCTTTCTTACCGACGTAGAATCTCTGCACGTCGTCGGGAAGGGCAACGATCAGTTCGGACGGGACGAGATTGTCATAGATGATCGCCTGGCATTTATCCAGAAGCTGTTTGCCCTTGACGGTTATCAGGCCGGGATCGCCCGGCCCGGCCCCGATGAGATAGACTTTACCCGGTTTTTTCACGTTCATAACTCGGACAAATAAACGTCGGGAATTCGAAAAAGCAACCGGTTTGTGGACATATTCAAATCGTATCCGCCGCCGACGGCGGGGCGACCAGCCGTTCGAGGACGTCCATAAGTTCCCGTTCATCCTTCTCTTTGACCAGTTCCTTCCAGTCGGCAGAGAGGAACCGTTCCAGCGCGGCCATACGGCGGTCATGATCGTCGCCCCAACGGGTCTGAACCATCCTGCGGTATTCGGAGGCTAATCGTGCGATTTTTGTCCAGTGCTGCGGAAAGAATTCCTCGAGGATCAACCGAAGGTGAGCTGCAAGAAACGGGGCCTTACCGTCAGTCGATATGGCGAGCGACAGGCAGTCACGGCGGACCGTGGCCGGAAACGTAAACGTGCACAGGGGAGGATTGTCGACGATATTGACCAGGACACCGGCGTTGTCGCAGTCGTCATACACTTCCCGGTTGACCGCCGGATCGTCGCTGGCGGATATGACCAGGCCGTAATCGCCGGCTTCGGGAGATTGATAGGGACGCCGATGCAGCATGATTTTGTTCTTGGAAGCGTAATAATCGATTTTGTCATTCGGCTCCGGCGCGACGACGGTGATTTCGGCGTCGTAATCGAGCAGGGTATCGACTTTGCGCAGGGCGACGGTGCCGCCCCCGACGACCAGCACGCGGCGATTCCGGATTGACAGATTTATCGGGAGGTATTTATAGGCCATGATTTATTTCTCCGCTTTCTCTTTATCGGGGGCTGCCGCGGCGCGGAATTTTATCTGCATGATGCGTTCCACGATACGGCGGGTAGCGCGGTCGATGGTATCGCGCGATTCCGGAGATAGGTTTTCGATGACACGTTTCAACTCGTCGCGACGGATTTGCTCGAAGGTTTCGGTCAGGCCGTTGTATATCGGTTCATGGCGGACATGATCGAACCAGTACATGAACTGCTCGAGCTTGCGCTCGATCAAACCTTCTGCGTCGGGAATGGCATCCTCGCGCGACGACTGACTGTTTTCGGCGTGCGCCTTGACATCGTCGAGATTGTAGTAATCGATCCCGGCGTGGTCCTCTTTGATTTCCACGTCGCGGGGGACGGCCAGGTCGGCGATTATCAGATGCTTGCCGGGGTTGTGCGCGAGCATTTCATCGATGACATCATCGGTGATAATCGGTAACGGCGAACCGGTGCAACTGATGACGATATCGGCTTGGGAAAGAAGCGCCGGGAGTTCATCGAGGCCATAACCCTCGGCGTTATGCTCGGATGCAAATTCGACAGCGAGTTGTTCCGTGCGATTGGCGAACATGAATCGGTCATAGCCGCGCCGTTTCAGGCGCGATACGGCCAGCGTAATCATCTGGTTCAGGCCGATCATCAGGATAAGGGGATGGTCGATGGCCTGCAATTTCGGCTTGAGCATCTCAATCGCGGCGGTGGATACCGAGCAGGCACCCTGGCCCAGTTCGGTATCGGACCGGACCTGTTTGCCGGCGCGAAAAGCCTGATGGAACAGGCGATGCATCACCTTGCCGGCCGATTTGACGGCGCAGGCCGACGAGTAGGCGTCTTTGACCTGGCCGAGAATCTGGTTCTCCCCGACAACCATGGAATCTATGCTGGAGCTGACCCGGAAGAGATGATCGGCGGCTTCGCGGTTGTTGTAGACGTAGAAGTTCGACTGCATCGCAGAGATGTCGGCATTTTTGAATTCACGGTAGAATGTCGCGATGATGTCGAGCGGTTTCTGATCCCGGTCGGTGACCATATAGAATTCGATTCGATTGCAGGTGGCGACGACCACCGATTCCCGGACGCCGGACAGGTCGCACAATGTAGCATTGGCGTGGGCCATATCTTCGCGGCCGAGCTGCAGCGGTTCGCGCTCATCGAGCGAGGCGGATTTGTGATTTATGCCGCATACAGCGAGTTGCCAAGTGCATGATATCATCGAATCGGATTCCATTCGTGCATTGAAGCCTACCCTTGCGCCGCCTGATAGCCGCCGCCGATAATGTATACGTGTTCGAACCCGGCCTGATGGAGAATTACCGAAGCCTGGTAGGAACGCGGTCCGCGTCTGCAGATCAGCATGATGGACGTCTGCTTGTCGAGTTCGCCGAGGCGTTCGCGGAGATCATTCAACGGAATTTTTACCAACTGGCCATCGGTCGGCCACGGCTGGGCTTCGATTTCTTCGGGTTCGCGGATATCGAGCCAGATCGTATCATCCGATGACGTTGTCAACCCGACGGCAGGAGAGATGAATTCGATTCCACGGGATATCTGCGCCTGAGCCATGGCGGCCAGATGATGCAGGGGATCCAGCGCCTCCGAGTACGGTGGCGCGTAGCCGTGTTCGAATTTCAGAAGATCGTCGATTGTCGCCTGTGCCTGCATAAGCGCCGAGGCGGCATCGATCCGGCGGCAGATGTCGCCACTCCCGACAGCCTGCAGCCCGATAACTCGGCCCGTGTCGGCTTCGTACACCAACTTGAGACTCATCGTCTTTACTTCGGGATAATAATCGGGCTTATCGGGAAAAGACCCCCATACCGATGCCATGTGCAGACCGGCTTTCTCAGCTGCCTGCTGCGATAATCCGATCGAGCCGACATTGAGGTCGAAAACTTTGACGAGGAACGCTCCGAGCGCGCCGGAGTATTCTGTCGAATTGCCGGCGATATTTTCCGCGATCACGCGCCCGTGACGATTCGCCAGCGATCCCATCGGGATGTATCGGGGATTTTCGGTAATACGGCAAATCGTTTCGATGCAGTCGCCGCCGGCGTAGACGTTCGGATCGGATGTCCTCAAGTGGGTGTCGACGGCGATGCCGCCGGTGACGCCCAGGTTCAGACCGCAGGCTATGGCAAGGGCGTTTTCGGGATGAACGCCGAGGCAGAGAAAAACATAATCGACGCTTATCGGGTCGATACCATTAATATGCACGACCGGATTTTGTTCTGCATCGAGTTCGATCCGGTCGACCTCTGCGCCGACATGTAGTTCGATATCCCGCCGCATTAGCTCGCGTTTGACAATTGCCGCCATTTCGGGATCGAGGATATAGGGGAGGAGCTGCGATTCCTTTTCGACAAGGATGGCTTCTATTCCCCAGAGACTTCCGGCGGCTTCGGCGAGTTCACATCCGATGAATCCTCCGCCGACGATCAGCGCTTTGCTAACCTGCCCCTGCTCGGCCAGGCGCCGGAAATTTATGGCGTCATCGGGCCTCGTAAAGTGCGTGATACGGGGACTAGCGGGAACGGGAAACGGCGGATTATTAGGTGCGGCGCCGGTGGCAATAACCAGCGTGCCGTAGCCATGGGCGAATGAATTGCCGGAATCCAACATGGTGACCGTTATGGTCTTGTTATCGCGGTCGATGGCGGTGACTTCGGCTTCGGGGATGACGTCGAATCCCTTGGTTCGTCGGAATAATTCGGTCGTGCGCGGGATGCCATAACCGGTTTTGGTCAGCTCCTCGAAGCTGTCTATGTCGCCGGACGCATAATACGGCAGGCCGCAGGTGCCGTAGGATATATTCTTTTCCTTCTGGAAGACCGTGATGGTTAGATCGGGACGGCGCCGCGCCAGGGTCGCGGCGGCTTTGGGGCCGCAGGCGACCCCGCCGATAACGACTACATCTGAAAATCTTTTAATCGTCATAATGAAGCAGGGGTTGTTTTTGAACAACCCCTCCTCATGGACCACCTTTCAATCAACGGGTCGAATGCATCTATGCTTCGACTTGTTCCAAATCGGTTCCCACGCTCCTTTTCCATGCCTCCGGGTGCTGCGTCTTCTTTACCGATAGGGCGACCTTGTATAGTCCGGTTACGATCAGAATGCCCATGGCGTAAACGCCGAGCGTAATGAGAATTTCGATGAAGGTCGGCGTGTATTCCATCACCTGTCCCAGCGGGTTGGGGATAAAACCGGTGACGACCATGCCCATGCCCTTGTCGATCCAGATGGATGCGAAAACGGCGACGCAGGCGACAGCCAGCGTATTGGTACGTCTTCGCGTCTTGGGATTCAGCAGTAAGATTAACGTCAGGGCCGCCAGAATCTCCGATGCCCACATCCAGGGAACGAGAGCATTTTTTCCGTTAAGCCCGAAGAAGAGATATTCGAAATGGGACGTATGCTCGGGCATGCTGCTGTACACGGCGGTGAACACTTCCATCAGGACAAAAAAGACGTTGATGGACATGGCGTAGGTGACGATCACGGCCAGCTTGTTAATGGCCTTTTCGCCGGCATCGAATCCGGTTAAGCGCCGGATTAAAAGGCAAACCAGAATCAACAGCGCCGGGCCGGACGCGAAAGCCGACGCCAGAAAGCGCGGTGCCAAAATGGCCGTCATCCAGAACGGGCGCGCGGCCAAACCGGCGTACAGAAAGGCCGTGACAGTGTGAATGCTGATGGCCCACGGGATCGAGAGGATGATAAACGGCTTGATCCATCCCGGAGGGGCGATCGATTTGCGTTCGGCGTCGAGTGTAACGCGACTGATGAGAATATTGAGGACAAGGTAGCCGCCCAACGCGATGGTGTCCCAGAACATCATGGAATGGGGCGTGGCGT
>CAZJWR010000105.1:0-7857 GCA_964549765.1 uncultured Ignavibacteriales bacterium | reverse complement strand
ACCCTATAAACCTTGGGGCAACAATGTATTTTCAATCGTTATACCAGTGCCAAACCATCGGAAACAGACCCCTGATATTTCAATAGAATTTTATTATACCGATGCGGAGATAACACGTATGGATGAATATGACCGACGCCTATTTATTGGTAATGAATTCGATAATACAACCGGCCGCTTGAAGGCCGATGATTCATTGAATTGCACGAAGCGAGATATGTATGTCAAAAATACAATCATTATTGATAGTGAAGTTTATGATCCTAATGGCACGAATCATGCCTTGCCGAAGAGCAAATTTGCACAGTATATAAGGGATCGACATAGAAATTTCCATGATTTTGATTTTTCGAATTTTGAGCTGATATTTGCTGTGATTGAACAAATAATATCCGATTCGCATACCGCTATCTCTAATCGCGGTGCGCCTTAGGCGGGCAAAGATATTCAGCTGTCCGATATAGTATCTGTATTTGGTGTCGGAAAAGGATTCCCGACACCACGGGAGAGGCGGCAGATGTGGAGCCGCCGCGGCGGATCGCTCACAAGCATGTAAACAGGAGGCAGTTGCAGGCGGCCGGCACACCAAAGGGGTGCGCGCTATTTTAGTCTCCAGGCTGCGATGCCCTGCACGGACACTCCACCGGCGGTATTGAAATTCCCTGATGCGATCAGCTTGTTGTTCCAAACGGTGAGGTCGTGGACGGTAGCATCCACTCCTGATCCGAGCGGCGACCAATTCGTACCGTCCCATTGGGCGATATAACTGGCGGGGACGCCGCCGGCGCTGGTGAAATCTCCCCCGGCGATGAGCTTCCCGTCAAAAACGGTGAGGGCCATGACCCGGTCAGACATGCCTGTTCCAAGGGGGGCCCAGGACGATCCATCCCAGGCGGCGATATAATTGGCAGCTACGCCGCCGGCGGTCGTGAATTCTCCGCAGGCAATCAGCTTATTGTCGTAGACCGTCAGATCATAGATAAATCCATTGTAATTCATGCCCGTTCCCAGCGCTTCCCAGGATACGCCGTTCCAAGCAGCAATGTGAGTGGCGCTGATTCCTCCGGCGATGCTGAAACTGCCTCCGGCGATCAATTTGTTTCCGTAGACCGTGAGGGCGTGAACACCGGTATTCGTGCCCGATCCCAGAGCCGACCACGACGAGCCATTCCAGGCGGCGATGTTATGAACGAGTACCCCGCCGGCGCTGTCCAAATCTCCTCTGGCAATGAGTTGGCCGCTAAATGGGGCGACGGCGACGACGTGGGCATTGGTACCGGTACCGAGCGGCGACCAGGCGGAACCATTCCAGGCGGCAATATAACGGGCGGGCACGGCATTGACGGAGTCGAAGTTACCGGCAACTATGAGCTTACCGCTGTAAACGGTCATGTCGAGTACCCCGGGCGACCAACTGATATCATCCGGCGTGAGATCGGTCCACGATGTATCGTTCCAGGCGCCAATATGCCCGCTTGCTGCAATCAATTCCCCATCATAGACGGTAATGGCGATAGGGTTACCGAACGATGATTGTGTTCCGACAGGTTCCCATCCCCATTGAGGAGTATGCGTGGAGGTCGGCTTGTCATCATCGGAACAGCCAACGGCGAGCATGCTTATGATTATCAGGAGAGATGCGGTCGATAAGCCAAAGAACCTCAAGAGTCGCATGAGAATCCTCCCAGCGCAAGATGCACCGAAACAAGAGCAATTTGTCCGAAAAACACTTATGCGAATTGTAAAATAGTATATCTTATCCATGAACGCAACAAAAATCGTAAATCCGGAACCTCATGGGACGGGAAGCGACTCATGGTCAAAAATCACCGGATTTGCTTATTGAGTAAAGCAGCGTGATCAAAATAGACCCGGCCGCCGGGTGAGGTACCGAGTCCATTCATTTCGGAGCGACTATTGGGGGATGTTCGATTGAGGCCTATTCCCGCCATTTGAGGGCTTTGAAACGGGGATCGTCGCGCAGGGAATCCAAGTCGGGGTCCTTTTCGACCCATTCGCGATGCGCAAACCCGGCCTTGACGGCGGCTTCGAGGCATTCAATCGCCTTGCCGGTCTCCCCTTCCAGAGCAAACAGGCAGGCGACGTTGTACTGGATGCGGGCGTCGCCGGGATCGATCTCCAGCGCCCGCGATGCCCATTCCAGCCCTGCCTTGCGTTCGCCGACGCGGATCAGGCTGACCGCGCCCATGGTATAGGCGCCGGCATCGTCCGGATTAAGCTCGACATGACGTTCGATTTCGCGAAGCGCCAAACGATACGCCACCAGCGCCTCTTCGGTTTTGCTCAAGGCAGAATACGTCTGTGCGGCAAAATAGCGGGCTTCGTAATTTTCCTGTCCCCGGCACGAATCCTCGAACAGACGCGCCGCCCGTTCGAAATCGCCTCGCTGGAAACAGGCTCGGGCAAAATAATAGGACGCGCGAGGTTGATTGGGATCGAGCTGCAATGCTCTTTCGAATTCGGCCGCGGCCTCGTCGAACCGATCCATGACCCAAAGGACCAGCCCGCGCGCGGCATGCGCCTGCGGCAGGCCCGGATCGAGTTCCAACGCCCGGCGGCTGGCCTTATCGGCGGTGTCATGATGGATATCGCGGGATTCGCCGTAAAAATGGATCAGCATCCCGCAGCATTCGGCGATGCCGACAAACGCCAGCGAATAGAGCGGATCGATGGCGATGGCCCGCTGGAACATCTCGAGAGCGTACTGCAGGCTTTTGCGCCGTCCCTGATGAAAAAACCGCCGCCCGCGCAGATAATAATCGTAGGCCTGAGTATCGGACGTCTGCGTTCGCGAAACCGGCTGCTTGCCCTCGTCGCTGAGAATCACCTGCATGGCGCGGACGACGTTTTCGGCGATTTCGTCCTGAATGGCGAACACATCCTCCATCTCGCGGTCGAACCGTTCCGACCAGAGATGATAGCCGGTGGCGACGTCGGTCAGTTGCACCGTCACCCGCAGACGGTCTCCGGCTCGCCGGACGCTCCCTTCAAGCAGAGAATCAACGTGCAATTTCTGGCCGATCCGGCGCACGTCCTCATCCACATTTTTAAAGGCAAAAGCCGACGTCCGCGCCGCCACCCGCAGGCCTTTGATTTTTGCCAAAGCGTTGGTGATTTCCTCGGCCATGCCGTCACAAAAATAATCCTGCTCCTTGTCGGCGCTGAGATTGATAAACGGCAGGACGGCCATCGACCGAAGACGCGCCTCCTGCCCCGGGTATCGCACGCGTCCCGAGACCACCGCCTCCAGCGTATACCGCAACTCGCTCCGCAAATCGTCAGCGTGCTGGTAGCGCTGGTCTTTATCCTTACTCATCAGTCTTCTGACGATTTGCTGCAATTCCAGCGGAACCACCGACGAATATTCGGCCATGGGGATCGGCTCGGTATCGCGTGTCGCCCGCAACGTATCGCCGAGCGTATCGCGCATGAACGGCGCTTTGCCGGTGATGATCTCGTACAGCACGACGCCGAACGAAAAAAGATCGGATCGGGTATCGACAGATGCGCCCTGAATCTGCTCCGGCGACATATAGCCGGCGGTGCCGTAGATATCCGTCGTTTTCTGCCCGCCCTGGGCCGCGAGGACGGCCGCCAGGCCGAAGTCAACGATCTTGGCCCGGCCGCGGGTGTTCATGAGAATGTTCGACGGTTTGATATCGCCGTGGGTAATTCCCCGGTTGTGGGCCTCGGCCAGCCCGTCGCTGACCTGGATGGCGATTTCGAGGATTTCCTCGATCGACAACCGTCGTTTCGCGATGTATTTCTGGAGGGAAGTCCCGTCGACGAATTCCATGGCGAAATACGGCCGGCCCTCGTATTCGTTGACCTCGTGGATAACGATAATATTGGGATGATTGAGTTGAGCCGCCGCCTGCGCCTCGCCCTTGAATCGTTCCCGGCATTCGGGATCAAGGCACAATTGCCGCGCCAGAAATTTGAGCGCCACTTCTCGGTCGAGCTGTTTATCCCGCGCCTGATAGACCACGCCCATACCGCCGGCTCCGATCAGTTCCCGGATTTCGTATTGGTAGATTTCCGTGCCGGGATTGATGTCGTCGAACGGATGCGTAATCTCCCCATCGCCGTCGCGTATTGTCATGCGATATTTCCATCTTAACTGGTTTCAACACCCGCGAATCCGTACGGGCGCAGGCATAATAATAATACGTTACGTACTTGTCAACCGCTTAGGGGATATTGCCTGTCCGGCGTATTAGGGATGCGGAAAATATGCGCGCCGCCGGCAATTTGTAGTGGACAGGACCGGTGGACGGATTTAACATGATATAATAGAGCCGGAAACAAATGACCACCGATTATAACCGGGGGGAATCGGATATGCGCGCCTGGTGCAGACTCATTGCGACATTTGGAATCGTGTTCGCCGCCGCTTTTGCGGTCGGGCTGCTGGTTTCCTGCGGGGACGATAAGACTGAAAACCCGACCCCGGCCGATCCGCTTCCGGTCTGTACCAAACCGCCCCATACCCGCATCGACGCTCATACCCCCGCCTCGGCTGTTGCCGATTGGGGCGCGCCAATCCGGCTGGGTGATCCGATCAATACGCCCTGCCCCGAAGACGCCATCGAAATTTCCCGCGACGGGCAGTATCTCTATTTCATGTTCACGCAGGACCTGTTTGAAAATATGACCCCGGAACAGATTCTGGCCCCCATAAACAACACCTATCGGGCGCAGCGGATCGGCGGGCCGGGTGAATTCGGTCAGCCGGAGTATTACGATCTGGCCAAGGGGACGGCGTATTCATTCGACGGTGAACTGAGTTTCACGTCCGACGGCAGCAAGGTTTATTTTCATTCCAACCGGCCGCAAAACACCGGCTATCAGCAAAATCCGCCGACCGACGATTATATCGATATATATGTCGCGGATATAGTCGACGGCGAACCGGGGCCGGGCGTCAACCTCGGCCCGCCGGTCAATTCGGAATATCCCGACGGCGAGCACGGCCTTTACCCCGACGATTCGACGCTGTATTTTACGTCGTTGCGGCCGGGCGGAATCGGCGGCGCCGACATCTACCGGTCGGTTTTGAACGGCGGTGTCTGGAATACGCCGGAGCATCTGGATTTTCCGATAAATTCCGCCGGCAATGATCTCCAGCCGACATTTACTCCCGACGGCGATACCATGTATTTCGTTTCCGACCGGAATATTTTCATCGGCGCGGCGATCTACCGGTCGGTGCGCAACGGCGACGCCTGGACGTCCCCGGAGTTGGTGATCCAGGGCGTGGTCGGCGAGCCTTCGCTGACGGCCGACGGCGAATATTTGTATTTCGTGCATGTCTTGGCCGACACCGCCGGGACATTCGACGCCGATATCTGGTATTCTCAGCGCGTCCATCGGTAAACTCTGGTCCCAAGCAACAAATACTTCACAAAAAAGTAATGCTTAATAATAAGATTTTTGCTTGCTCAATTTCAACAACCTGCTATATTTCAATAGTTGAGATGCGTTCATCTGCAGACATGGCTTATTATAACAGGATTGCCGCCGTATCTTACCGCGCCTTAGGAGGAATCTATGTATAAAAAGCTCACGCTTATCTTTGCAGCTGTTTTGTTATGCGTATCGGCCGGTTTCGCGGAGCAGATCGACCTGGGCGGGACGACACAGGACGTCGCCGTAACCGTCCGGAAATCGGATGATCTTAGAACCATAATTCAATTCGACGTGGGGGCGTTTTCCCGAAATGCAGTTACCATCAATAATGAAACCTATTATACCCTGTCCCTGGGCACGGAGGGCGTGCTTCTCAACGAAGGAGAACCGGCCTTGCCGCGTGTCTGCCGCAGCATTATCATTCCCGACGACGCCCGAATGGACATCAAAATCGTCGATACCAAATATGTCGATTATCCCAACACCCCGATAGCGCCGTCCAAGGGCAACCTCCTGCGTACGGTTAATCCCGCGGACGTCCCCTATACCTTTGGGGAGGTATACGGCGAGGACGCCTGGTATCCGGGACGGATCGCGGATATCCGCGAACCATACATCCTCCGCGATTATCGCGGCACGGTGATCGAGTTCAATGCTTTTCAATACAATCCGGCGACCCAGACCTTGCGCATCTATACGTCGGTCACGGTTGAGGTCGACAACGTCGGGCCGGGAGAGATAAACGTCCTGGCCACCAGCAAGCGGGCGCAGACGCTGGATCCCGATTTCGACCTTATCTACAAAAGACGATTTATCAACTATGATTTTCAGCGGGATAAATACGCTCCGGTCGTCGAGCGGGGCGATATGCTGATTATCACTTATGATGCTTTCCGGACGGCCATGGAGCCGTTTGTCGAATGGAAAGAGCAAAAAGGAATCAAAACGTGGATGGTGGACGTCTCGGACATCGGCAACAATGGCACCGCCATCGATAATTATATTCAAAATTTCTACGACGCCGATTCGACCGACCTGGCGTTTGTTCTGCTGGTAGGCGACAACGCCCAAGTGAACAAACCAATCGGCAGCGGCAATTCCGATCCGGTTTACGCCAAGGTCGCCGGGGCTGACGATTATCCTGACATTCTCATCGGGCGTTTTTCGGCCGAAACCGAGGCTCAGGTTCAGACGCAGGTGCAGCGGACGATTACGTACGAATCCGATCCCGTGCCGGGCGGCTGGTTTCATATGGGAGTCGGCATCGGTTCCAATGACCCCGGCACCGGCCAGAGCGGTGAACATGACTGGGAGCATGAGGACCTCATCCGCGCCGACCTGCTGAATTTTACCTACACCCAGGTGGATCAATTATATGAGAATCTCGGCGCCACCGCGGCGGACGTGGCCGCGTCGATTAACGAAGGACGCAGCATCGTCAACTATACCGGGCACGGCAGTCCAACCAGCTGGGGCACGACCGGATTCAGCAACGGCAACGTGGCCGCGCTCACCAATCATAACATGCTTCCCTTCATCATCAGCGTCGCCTGTAACAACGGCGAATTCGATTCCTACACTTGTTTTGCGGAATCCTGGCTGCGGGCGTCGAACGCCGGGGAGCCGACGGGAGCGATCGCGTTTTACGGTTCGCTGATCAGCCAATCATGGTCGCCGCCGATGGATTGTCAGGACGAAGTCGTCGACGTGCTATGCGCCATGGAAAAAGTCACTTACGGCGGTTTGTGCTTCAACGGGGCCTGCAAAATGATCGACATCAACGGCAGCGACGGCGTCACGGAATACAATGCCTGGACGATTTTCGGCGATCCCTCCGTGATGGTCTGGACGGATACGCCGGCGCCGATGACGGTCACTCATGATAATGCCATCATCTTCGGAACAACCGAAATCAATATTCAGGTCGCCGGTATTCCGGATGCGCTGTGCGCACTGTATGCCGACGGCGTCGAGTACGGCAAGGGGTATACCGATGGTTCGGGGACGTCCGCAATCACGCTCGCGGGCGATCTTCCGGTCGGCCAGGATCTTACCCTGACGATAACGGCCTTCAATCATGCACCGTATATCGTCAAGATTCCGGTCATCGCTCCCAGCGGACCATATATCGTACATGACGGTGATATTATCGATGATATGACGGGCGGCAACGGCAACGGCGAAATCGACTATGGCGAAAACGTGGTGCTGGGCATGCGGCTTAAAAATGTCGGGCCCGATACCGCCTACGGCGTGGACGCCGTCATTGCCACCACCGATCCCTATCTAACTCTGACCGATGACAGCGAAACGTTCGGGGACATTCCCGGCGAAAACGGGCTTGCCTACATAGCCGATGCCTTCGCATTCGACGTCTCCCCTGATGTTCCCGACGGTCACCGGATCACCTTTACGATTACCATGACC
>CAZJWR010000104.1:0-9330 GCA_964549765.1 uncultured Ignavibacteriales bacterium | reverse complement strand
CGAAGCGCTTGGCGTAAGCCAAAAGAACCCCGGCTTTAGCCGGGGGTATCTATTTATCCAAAATCACCCAAAATTTACACACAAGAATTTACACAACCACGGGGAAAGAACGATTTCGATGAAGGAAAGATAGTGGCGGTCGATGGGCCTGCGACGGGCGATCCGTCAGGCGATGGACGCGAAGAAGATTATGCTTCGTCGAGCTTCTTCAGTTTCTTATACAGATGCGACCGTTCCAACCCCAGGCGGCGCGCCGCCTCGGTCATGTTGCCGCCGCATATGTCGATGGCGCGGGCGATGTAATCGGCTTCGAATTCCTCCATGGCCTCCTTCAGTGGTGCGAATGTTTCGCCAATTTCCTGAGGGATCAGCGATGTGATGTCGGCGGCGGTCGCTTCGGGCTTGTCGATATAAATGGTGATCCGTTCCGCGATATTTTTCAATTCGCGCACGTTGCCGGGATATCGATACGAACGAAGCAGCTCCATGCCATCGGGCGCAATTGCCGCCAGGCGGCGGCCGCTCTGACGGGCGAATAATCCGAGAAAATATTCGTATAATCCGGGAATATCCTCGGGCCGCTCCCGTAACGGCGGCAGATTAAATGTGACCACGTTGAGCCGGTAGAAAAGATCCTGCCGGAACGACCCCTCGTCGACGAGCTTCAAAATCTCCCGATTTGTCGCCGCGATCACATTCAACTCCACGGTGCGGGTGTCACTCGACCCCACCGGGCGGACTTCACCGCTTTCCAGAACGCGCAGAATCTTAGCCTGGGCTTCGGCCTGCATATCGGCAATCTCGTCAAGAAAAATCGATCCCCTGTCGGCCTCGATAAACCGGCCCGTTTTGTCCGCCGCCGCACCTGTGAACGATCCCTTGATGTGGCCGAACAACTCCGATTCGATCAGCTCCGACGGCAGGGCGGCGCAGTTGACCGGGACGAATCTCCCCGATGCGTATTTGCCGCCGGCGTGAATCATCCGGGCCACCAACTCCTTGCCGGTGCCGTTTTCGCCGAGGATCAGAAACCGCGATGATCTCGCGGCGGTCGTCTCGATCTCCTTCTTGATTTTCTTCATGGGGGCGGAATCGCCGATCAGTCGACCGTAGGCCCGCTCGGAAAGAGCCAGGTTCTCCTCTTCCAGCCGCTTTCGCGTCAAGGCATTCTCGATGGTCACCAGAACCCGGTCGAACATCAACGGCTTTTCCAAAAAATCGGCCGCTCCCAGACGGATCGATTTCACGGCTGTCTCGATCCCGGCCACGCCCGACATCATAATCACCGGCGGGTGATCGTCTTCTGCCGCAATCTCCCCGAGCAGCTCGACGCCGCTGCCGTCGGGAAGCATCACATCAAGCAGGATTACATCATAAGCGCCGCCTATTTTTTCCCGAGCCGCCTTAATGTCGATGGCTTGGTCGACGGTGTAATCACGCCGCTTCAGCGCCGCGCCGAGCGTGCTGCGGATTTCATAATCGTCGTCGATGATAAGAATCTTAGGCATCGTATCGCGGCAGGGATATGCGCACCCGCCCGCCTCCTTCGGTTTTGTTTTCGAGCGCCAATGTGCCCTCATGGTCGAACACGATGCGCTGGCAGATGGTCAGGCCCAGGCCGCTGCCGCGCTCCTTTGTCGTAAAATACGGCATGATCCCTTCGTCCAATAGTCGCGGCGGGAATCCCGGCCCGTCGTCTTCAACCGTCATTTCGATCTTATCACCGGTTGTCGTTATCTCGATGGTGCATGCGTGTGCCCCGGCTTCGTGGCTGTTTTTCACGAGATTGATCATCACCTGGCGCATCTGGTCGGGGTCGATGCGCAGGCGAACCTCCTCGGGCATCGCGCTATTGATTATCACCCGCCCATCCGCCATACCCTCTTTGAATAGCACCTCCAGCGGCTGGAGGAAATCGGCAACCGTCACCACGCTCAATTCCGGCGGCGGCATTTTCGCAAACGCCGAAAACTGATCAAGCAATTTCTTCAGGTGATTGATCTGACGCTTTATCGTTGCCGTGCATTCGTCGATTACGTGCTCGAAATCGGGCCGCTGCTCGTGAAAGCTGAGCCGCAGGTCATCCACGGCGACGGTGATGGGCGTCAATGGATTTTTGACCTCATGCGCCATGCGCCGCCCGATCGCCTGCCAGGCCGCAATTTTCTGCGAGACGATCAGACGTTCCCGATACGTGTCCAGTTGTTTCATCATATGATTGAATGATTCCGCGAGTTGGCCGAATTCCCCGGCTCCGATATCCGGCACCGGTTGGGAAAAATCGCCCGATGCCACTCGCCCCGCGCCGCCGGTCAGGCTCTCCAGGGCGCGCCGCGTCCGCGACGAGAAATACAATCCGGCCGGGATGACCACGATGAGCGAAAACAGGGTCACCGCGGCCACGCCGGTGAGAAAATTGGCGAATAACGATTGCGTATGATACGGCGCGAATTTTGCCAGCGGATAAAACTCCCCGGTCGAATCCAACGCCAGGACCGCGTACAAATCCCCCTGGGATCTGTACGCTATCCCCGGCGTCATGACGGTACGAATGCCGACCGCCTCGTGCCTGTCGCGCGTGTCGATAAACAATAGATCCGCTCGCGTGACTGCCGTCGCCAGACCGTTGAATTTGCCGTCGAGAAAAACGCCGCCGCGCAGGTAACCGTTTTCCGTGGGCTGAACGACTACTAGCGATGGATGCGATCCACGGGTATCGTTTTCATAAATCATGGCGGGTCCGGATTGGTAGAGTTCCCCAATGGACGGCTCGATGGGACGGCCGATCATGCCGGGCCGCGTCGCCGAAAGCAGAATCGTCTCATCGGGGCCGGCGTACTCGACGAAATCGAGCGACAACAAGGGCAGATTGTAATTCGGATCGGGGCGTTTGCCCGAATGAAGATTCCACTCGGCCAATTGAAAATCCCGATCTTCAGCGATGTAATTCAAATTCTCCCGAATCCGCTCGACGGTGTACTCCTGCAATTCCCCAAATCGCCGACAGGCGGCTTCGGCATCCTGGTTTTGCATCCGTTTGACCTGCCCCGATATGCCGGCGACGACAATCACCGTGATCAGGACGGTCGGCAGAAGGGCCGCCAGAACCAGCGCCAGTCGCAACCGCCCCGAAAATGTCATTGCTCGCTCCCGCCGGATGTATCTCCCGGATGACCGGCAAGTTTTCTGACCTGACCGAGAATCGGGTAACCATAGAAATCGAAATCGAAACCCGTCACGCCCGCCGACGGCACGGCATAGACATATGGACGAAAAAGCGGAAAGAAACCGGCTTCCTCAAAAAGGACATCCTCGGCGCGCGAGAAAAACGTCGTGCGGTTTCTTGTTTCGTACAGTCGTGAACCCCGGTCGATATCGTCCCACCCCGGCCGGACGCGCTGCCGATCCGGCGGCAGGGCCGAATTCTGATCATTCAGTTCCAGCACCGCCGCGAACAGCGCGAACGGCATGATGTCATCCGAAGCCGGGAGGAACGCCGCCCGAATATCGAAGGGAATGCCGGGAACGTATCTTCTACTGGTCGCGGTCATCCCCTCGCGCGCCGCGACGTCGGCGATATAATCGACAGTATGATACAATAACGGGTTGTCGTACGCCAGAAGAGCCGAATCCACCTTCCGATCGATCGACGATAAAAGCGTCCTTCCCTTGAGGAAATCATACGGATAGTATCTTCCGTTGTCGGCGCTGTCCGACATGGCCGTCAGCCAGCGGTTGACGATGGCAACGTCGCCGTATTGAAAATACAGATGAGTCAGCGACGGGTTGAAACTATAATACAATGATGTCGGAAACAGCCCGTTCGAATACAACTTCCGGCCGATGCCGGCGATCATCGCCACCATGCCGGGATATAACGCTTTCGCCTCATAGGCCCCGGCAAGGTCAGCCTCATAGCCGAATCCGACAACGGCATCGAGTTCCCCGTTCTCGAAGGCAAACGTCATCCGGTTTTGCTGATCGTAATGATGAATCACGAGCGACGAAAAAGCCGGAGCCGGACCTCGATAATAAATATTGGGGACGAACTTCCGGGTTTCCGAGCCTCCCTGCGAATCGGCGACCTCCATCAGCCGCCCGGTGCCGCGCCCGGCCTCATTATACACGGCGAATTCGGGACGACTCAGAAAAAAGCAGACGCGCGGGAATGGATGATAAAAATTCAGCCGCAGCGTATACCCGTCGGTCGCTTCAATTCCCCCCGAATCGGTCGGCAGCGCCTTGGCAAAGAAATATCGGGTCAGATATGATCGGCTGTTTTTCCGGAGATCATCGAGAAAATGCCGCACAACATCGGCGTTCAACGGCGTGCCGTCGGAGAATCGAATATCCGATCGCATATACAAGATTGCCTTATTGCTGGATATGACGGCGGAATCGACAAGATTCATAATAAGTGTGTCGCCGGTACGAATGAACAACGGTTCATGTTCGAAATCATATACCGAGAGCGGAAGATCGCTACCGACGGTGATAGTCGCCGTCGAATCGACAGCGGCCACCGTCACCCTCGCCATGCATCCGGAGTCTATTTCGAAAGTATCGAGTGATGGAATAGGCGCGCTGTAAGCTATACCCGGTCCGGAATATTCTATTGATCCCTCCACTGTATCCTGCCCGGTGCATAATAGAATGAACGGAGCGCCGGGTTTTATTCCCGACTCGCTTCCTGCGGACAGATAGACACGATTTAATTTGGCCTGCAGGATGCCAACGTCGATCTGCTGTCCCCACGCCGGAGCGGCCGCCAGAATCACTATTGTCCAGAATAATTTCCTCATGCACCCTCTTGATGAATTATACAAAGCGAGTCAATAATCAGGATACGCATTTTTATGTTCTGTGTCAAATATGACACAGAATTCCCCGGCTCTCTCCAGGGTTGTAATCGTAACTGGCTGCCGTCCAACGCGATACAAATTCGGCACGCTGCTTGATTTATACCCTTATCAAAGACAACCCGAAACCTCAAATAAGGAGGAGATCATGAAAGCTATCACCAGAATCTTCGCGCTCGCCGCCCTCGTTGCCATCGGCGTATTCATCATCACCGGATGTTCATCCGACGACAGCGGCAAGAACAGCTCCAAAAGCGAATCCCTCACCGATCAAGTGATCGACGATTTCGTCGACAACACCTTCGCATCGGCCGACTCCGAATCGGCCACCGCCGATCTGGCGTCTGCCGAAGGCACCGACCCGGCGGCCTTCGCCGACAACGGACCGCAATTCCACGACGTCATCCTCAAAGACAACACCGTCTACGCCGCGATGGATAACGGCGTGCTCACCTATTGCATCACCGATGGCTCGTCCGCCCTCATCCCCACCGATGATCCCATCTGGGCGCTGGTCGATCTCGGCGACAAAATCCTTGCCGGAGGTGAAAAACTTTACACCCTCGAAGACGGCGTCCTCAACGGCGACGACTATCAACTCAACCTGTCCGGCCCGATCACCGTCCTGCATCCGTACGGCATGAGCCTGCTGATCGGCACCTCCGACGGGTTGTACATCTCCGACTTCGACGGCGTGCGCGAACTGGCTTCCGGAATCGATGTTTCCGCCATTACCCAGGACGCCGAAGGCGTCTGGGTCGGCACCGCCGGTCAGGGATTGCATCGCTGGGACGGCGACACCTTCCGCAAGCGGTACCTCCAGCGTGATTCGACCCTGTTCGACAATGTCCTGGCCATGCACTTCAACCACGATCATCTCTACCTCGGCACCGACAAGGGCTTCTTCGTCTACGACGGCGGCAGCTGGCAGCCTTACGGTCTGGCCGACGGCCTCCCCTCGGAGGTAATCACGGCCGTTAATGCCTCTGATTGGGTCATCAAGATCGGCACCACGCGCGGCCCGGTGACCTTCTACGACGGTCAGTTCAAACTCATGCCCAAGCTCGATAAAATGGTTGTCACGGAGTTCATCAAGGACGGCAGTAAACTGCTGGCGGCAACCTCCAACGCCGGCCTGATCATGAAATCAGGCGGCCTGGTTACCACCCTCTACGATGGCGAAAATACACCCGCGCAAATTGCCCTCGATGAGGTTCGGTAACCGTCGGTGAAACGGGCCCAAGCCCGACGGCGGGGGAGCCTTCCCGCATCCCCGGAAGGTTCCTCCCTCGCCGATACAAAGCTCGCGCCGAAAAAATTCTTCTCGCACTGCCTATCATCCTCCGTTCTCGAACCCGGCCCTGAACCTCCAGCAGGGCCGGGTTGCAAAATCTTCAAATTACACCAATTTTGTCTTCGTTTTATATATGTCCTCGCACCAAGACAGATGCGAACGTGACGGAAAAGAGGAGAACGATATGTCCGCGAAGAAAAACAACCCCTCGGCCACCATCGATACGCTGCTGACCGAAAAACGTCTGTTCAAACCATCGGCCCGCTTTGTGCGTCAGGCCAACGGCCGGAGCCGGCTCTACGCCGCCGCCCACAAGGATTTCGTCAAATTCTGGGAAAACATCGCCTCGGATCTGGTCTGGAAAAAGAAGTGGCGGCAGGGTCTGCAGTGGAAGGCGCCCGACGCCAAATGGTTCGTCGGCGGCAAACTCAATGTCACCGAAACCTGCCTTGATCAGCACATCAAGAATGGCCGCAGAAACAAGGCGGCGCTTATCTGGGAGGGCGAACCGGGCGATAGACGGGTGATGACCTATTATGATCTCTACCGTCAGGTAAACAAATTCGCCAACGTGCTCAAAAAGCTCGGCATCAAAAAAGGTGACCGCGTCGCCATCTATCTGCCGATGATTCCTGAACTGGTCATATCGGCCCTCGCCTGCGCCCGCATCGGCGCCATCCATTCCGTCGTCTTCGGTGGCTTTTCTCCCGAATCGTTGCGCGACCGTATCCAGGACCTCGAAGCCAAACTCTTGATCACCGCTGATGGCGGCTATCGTCGCGGCCAGATCATTCCTCTCAAACACGATGCCGACGTCGCTCTACAGGACTGCCCCTCGGTAACAGACGTCATTATCGTCAAACGTGGCGATTTTCTGCTCCGCGTCAAGGACGGCCGCGATCACTGGTACCATCGCCATATGCAGGAGGCCGACGCCTACTGCCCGCCCGTCTATGTCGATAGCGAACATCCGCTGTTCATCCTCTACACGTCTGGGACCACCGGCAAACCGAAAGGCATCGTCCATACCACCGGCGGCTATCTGACCGGCGTCTACGCTACGACCAAGCATGTATTCGATATCAAGGATGACGATGTCTTCTGGTGCACCGCTGACGTCGGGTGGATCACCGGTCATTCGTATCTCGTCTACGGCCCGACCGCCAACGGTGCCACACAAGTCATGTATGAAGGCGCGCCCGATTGGCCGGATCGTGACCGCTTCTGGCAAATCGTCGAGGAGTACGGCGTGACCGTGTTCTACACCGCCCCGACTGCGATTCGGGCGTTTATGCGCTGGGGGAAGGAATGGCCCGAGAAGTATAACCTCGATTCCCTCCGCCTGCTCGGCACGGTTGGAGAGCCGATCAATCCCGAAGCCTGGATGTGGTACTACAACGTTATCGGGAAAAAGCAATGCCCGATAGTCGATACCTGGTGGCAGACCGAAACCGGCCATATCATGATCACGCCCCTGCCGGGCGTGACCACAACCAAACCGGGTTCAGCCACGAAACCATTCCCCGGCATCGAAGCGAAAATCCTCGATGACAAAGGCAAGGAAGTCAAGAAGGGCGGCGGCTATCTTGCCATTACCAAACCGTGGCCGGGGATGATCCGCGGCATTTGGGGCGACCGCAAACGGTTTGTCGACACCTATTGGTCGCGATGGAAAGGCGTTTATTTCCCCGGTGACGGAGCCAAAATCGACGACGATCATTATTTCTGGATTCTGGGCCGGGTAGATGATGTCATCAATATAGCCGGACATCGCATTTCCACCATGGAGGTCGAATCGGCATTAGTGGAGCATGACGCCGTGGTCGAAGCCGCCGTTGTCGGTGTCCCCCATGAAATCAAGGGCGAGAGCATGGCGGCGTTTATCACGCTCAGCGACAGCAATCCCTTCGATGACAAACTGGTCGCCCGTTTGCGCGATTTCGTCGCACGTAAAATCGGCGCTATCGCCAAACCGGATCAGATCATCAACGCCCCCGATCTGCCCAAGACCCGTTCCGGCAAAATCATGCGCCGCCTGTTGCGGGATATCGCCATGGGCAAGGTGCTGGGCGATACGACCACGCTGGCCGACCCCGATGTGCTCACCCGCATCAAGCGCCAATACGAGGAAGAATAACCGATCCCATTTATTGCAGGTCAGGAGCCCCATGGGCTCCTGACGAATTCTCTGGCTGATATGCCTCTATTCGGCCGGTGTCAGGCCATGCCGTCGCATTACCTTACCCAGCGCAACCAGATCGGGTGGGCCGCCAGCCGCGGCGTTGACGATCTCGGCGCATTCGCGGAAATAGTCGGGGCCGAGGACGCCGGGGCTGACGATCGCGAGCATCTTTGTGTCGACTGTTTTCAGATTGTCAAAACGATGTACCACTCCTCGGGGTATGCAAAGCACTTCGCCCGGGCCGACATCGATCTTCTTTCCATCGAGCGTCCATGTCAGCACGCCCTCAAGGCCGTAGATCGTTTCTTCGTAACCGTCGTGACTGTGCGCGGCAGGTACTTTTGCGCCGGCGGGAACGTCGAACTCGAACACGGCAACGGAACCTCCCGATTCCTTGCCTTCGAGCATAAACCGGACTACCACCTGGCCGATCCGGATCTCTTCGCGGTTTGTAGTCGTAATCATAGGTGTACTTCCTTTCCGAAGAAGCAGCAAATCGATTCAGTTTTCCTTGCAAATCCGTTCGCCCATTGTTACTTACTCTGGAACATCGGCCCCGAAACAAATGTTCCCCATACTCAAGTTTTGCTCTGGACGTCAGCCGGGGTGGCCCGCCATTCATGGTGGGGGCAATATAACCCATCATAGATGATGGGCCACCCGTCGTTAGAATTAAAAAAGTTATCCACATGCCATTCCTGAAAATTCCCGATTAATTATAGTGCAACATTGGGTTACGGCAAATTGGGTTCGTTTGTTCATTTTTACATTTTCCGGAACTGGGCATTCGTAAATTGATTGCACTAATATCTCCGACAAGGAGTTACAGCGAATTGGGTTCGTTTTGTCAAATTTACTATTTCTCAGGCCACGGTTCTGATTCGGTGCGGTGGCCCACCCCGGCTTTGCCGGGGTGGGTTTATATTTACTTCTTAATTCACGGAATCCGCCGGGTGCCGCACTGCTTGCAGTGCGAATTCGCCTGATAATTATTC
>CAZJWR010000103.1:0-9364 GCA_964549765.1 uncultured Ignavibacteriales bacterium | reverse complement strand
CCATCATGACCAAAATATCCAAATGTAAAGAAGCGTTAGACGCAGGACACTAGTAATTTAATCGCGCCGGTAGTAGATAAACGCGAGAATTTCGGTATCGCTTCGACTAATAGATTCAGTGATCCGCATATTATATTAAATGACAAGATATTAGAAGGGCGGCTCTGACCGAGGACCGCCCTTCGTCGGTACGCATTAATTTTCTATGGACAGACCGGGTCAGCGCCGCTCTTGAATATATAATTTATCAGATAGACGGCGTCGCCGATATTGTCCGCGCCGTTACCATCGGCGTCGCCCGCTTCGAGCGGATCGGGGGCCGGGCCGCCTTTGAAGATGTAGTTCACCAGGCAGGTTGCGTCGCCGATATTGACCGTCTCATCGTTGTTGGCATCGCCGCACATATAAGGGCGGATGAATATCAGGTGGAACTGCTTGTCCACCGATGATCCGACGGCGTCGGTCGCACGGGCCGTGAAATCGATTGTCACCGGATCGGGTACTATTCCCGACAATACTCCGGTGGATGAAAGCGTCAGGCCGGTTGACAGCAGGTCGCCGCCGGCATCCGTCCAGGAAATGGTTCCGGTGCCTCCGGCGCAGGTTAGTTGCTGGGAGTAGGCTTCGTCGATGTTCCCGGTGGGAAGCGAATCCGTCGTAATCGCCGGCGCCGGCGAGACCGTGAATTCAAAATTCCGTTCGTCGGTCGCGAGTGCCTGATCGGTGACCAGAGCGGTAAACGATATCAGCCCCGGTTGCCCCGGATACACGGGCGTGCCCGAGAGCAGGCCGGTCGCTGAGAGCGTCAAACCCGTGCCCGCCAAGTCGCCGTTTTTGTCGGACCAAGTCAATGTCCCGGTGCCTCCGCTGGCGGCCAGCTGTTCGGAAAACGGATAATCCGCCGTCCAATCCGGCACATCCGTGGTCGTGATCGTCGGGGCCGGGAGGCTAACCGGCGGGAAGATGATATAATCCACCCAGCCGCAGTCACTGCCGTTGGACAGGGAGCCGTCCTTCGTATATTTCCAGGCAAAGGTATGAGTTCCGGCGCCGACGGCGTACGAGGCCATCGACCAGGCCACTTCACCCGACCAATCGTCTTTCTCCGCCCCGTCGATATAAAACCGCAGGTAATCGTACCCGGACTCCGAGGATACCCGGTAATGAAACGATATATTTCCGGCCGAGGTGACATCGAGCGTGATCGCCATCTGAGAATTCTCGTAGTCGATTATGTCGCCCGATTTGGCCGCATACGCACCCTCATAGGGGCCGCTCGACGTGATCGTCCATCCTTGCTGACCGCTCATCTGCCACGGCAGAGACGTGAACCCGCCGGATTCAAAATCCTCGATCACCTGTCCGATGGTGATGTCGAATGTCACCGTCGTGTCATATCCGCCGTCGGCCGCGATATCGAGACCGAACTGTGCCAGATGATTCATGGGACACGAGACGTCCACCGTAAAGCCGTACGCGGTTAATGACGTTCCGGTTCCGCCAAGAGCGGTAATGTTAGGAAATGCCGCTGTCGCCTGGGTAATGGTGATGAACGGATCGGCGGTGGTCAGGGCGGCGCTTATCCCCGTTCCATCGCCGGCGCCGTTGTTGACAAGCGTCACCTGCATGGATACCGCGTCGCCGGGATCGATCGTCCCGGCATCCTGACTGAGGAAGGTGAGGTCGGGTATGTTGGGAAGCGGATCCAACTGCACGTCGCGACGGGTGGATTGGCGATCATACACCGGCACACTCTTGACCGTCTTCAGGTAATACCCGGGGGCGCTGAATTCGACGTCATAGTTCCCCGGTTCGAGCATACGATGATAGTCGCCAACGTCGGGATCGGTAAAAACGCGCGAGCTGTCGAGATCGCTGTCGTGGGCGAGAATTCGCACCGTGGCGAAGACCGGATCTCCCGTGGAGGCGTCCGTCACGACGCCGCGTATGCCATAGAGCGCGTGCTCAAACCAATCCAGATAGGATGTTCGGAGATAAGTCCAATAGGCCGGCAGGTTCGATGCGGGGAGGAGTTTGGTGCCGGAGATTTCGATCGTGACCTCGCGGCAGCCGCGCCAGTAATTCATGAAATCCTGCCGACCGCCTTCGACTTCATACCAGGCGTATCCGTTGGTGATTCCGTAATTCTCGTCCGTCATATATCCCGAAGGGCTGTAGTATTGTGCCGAATCGGCAAATTGGCGGCAGACATCGACAAACCAATCGTTGTCGACGTGCAAGCGTGCCCAGGTATCCCAGGGATAGTTGACGACCTCGGCGCCGCCGTGGAAATTGGCCGAGATGACGAAAGAATGGGCGTTGGCGAAATTCATCATATCAATCGTTTCCGGCTGCCAGCTGTAGCCGTCGGGGTGCGGCCCGCCGTCCGGGTCGGGAAAATTCCGGTTGAGATCGACCCCGTTGGCGTTGGTGCGGGTGGCCCCGTAGACGGTGCTGTTTCCGTCGGCGTATGTCCCGTCGGGGTTGGCCAGCGGATTGATCCATATTTCGCAACTGTCCACGAGGCGCGTAATCTCCGGATCGGAACCATAAGCGGTCAGTAGTGAGTCGATCAAGCGCAGAGTCAAAACGTAGCCGGTGAGTTCATCGCCGTGCATGCTTGACGTATACATGACCTCAGGTTCGTCCTCCTCGATATTGACGTTATCCGAAATCCGGGCGAACAGGATAGAGCGTCCTTCAACGGTGAATCCGGCGTCGACGATGGCGCACAGATTGGGATAATCGGCCGCGAACTGATACATCATGGCGACATAGGCGTCATACGTCGGGTAGACGTCCCATTCGGCAATCCCCAGTTTGTCGGCGGACATGTGCGGCGTGATCAATGTACTCGGGGCAGGCAGGATATCATATGCATATCCCATCCGGTCGAATTCCTTCAACTGATCATCGTTGGCGTAGGCATAGACGGTCAGGTCCTTGACGTTATCGATCGACAGGACATGCGTTAATTTGGCGAGTTCCGCCCGATTCGTGATGGAAAACTTTAGATAATATTCCCCCTGGCGCGCGTTCGCGTTGACGGCGAACAGGCAGAGAAGTACAACAATGATGACGGCGCACTTACTCATGATTCCGACCCTTGGCGTAAGATTCTCATCGGCGGCCTCTCAATATTATCAACCGACCGCTATTGGCATCTCTTATGGCTGTACCGCTATCTGCAAGATAGGCATATCCCAATTATCGTCAACAGTTTATTTTTCGGCATCGTGCCGGCCGTCATTGTCATGTCGCTGCAATCAGCCGGTCCATGAAACCGGAGCACAAAAGCCTGTTTTTGGCCAATGAATCCCTGCGCCGGACACTAATTGCATCCCGGCGGCGGTCCTCCCTTGAATATATAGTTGATCAGGTAGACGGCGTCAGCTACGGTGACACCGCCGTCGCAGGTGGCGTCGCCGGCCGCCTGAGGTTCCGGCGCCGGCCCCAGTCCGAACACGTACCTGAGAATATAAATGGCATCGGCGATATTGATGGCGCCGTCGCCGTCGGCGTCGCCCTGGGGGATGGTGGTGAAGGAAAATATTTCGCTGCCGTAGGTCTGGCCGTCGAATCGATCCTTGGCCCGCACCTTCCAATAATAGGTCGTGCCGAATTCCAGCGGGTTCGGCAGCGCATACCACGTGCTGTCCATCTCATTGACCGTGCTTGGCGACGACATGGCCGGATTATCGTCGTAGAACAATGTGTAGGTGATGTAATCGTACGGATCGGGATCGGTCGAGGCGGCCCAGTCGAACGTCACCATGCGGCCGGCGATATCACCCCCGTCGGCCGGAGAAATCAGGTCAAAGGGGAGAGGCGGCAAATTCTGCGCATTCACCCAAAACGTTCCCAACCGGCTCCAGGAACCGTCTTCATACGGATCGCTTCCCCGTACGCGCCAGTAGTACACCGAATCTTCGCTCAGGGCGATCGTCACCTGCCAACTGGTCGTCGCCGGCATTTGCGGGCGATCCTCGGCGTGATCGAGCAATACGGTCATTTGGGAATCGGCGTATAATTCATAGTCATAAGTGACGGCGTCGCCTTCGCCGTCGGCCGCGTTGGCATGAGACAGGGCGGGACTGAGGCTCGTTACTCCCTGCATTCCGGAGGGAATCAATTCGCCCGGTTCCGCCGGTGCGGAATTCATGCGGATCGTCGTCGTCTGCCAGTTCGACCACAGAGCGCCATCCGAGGCCCGCACCCGGACATAGTATTGAACGCCGTCTTCCAGAGGCGAACCGTCGTAAGTCATCGACAGATCGGAGCCGGCCACCGGGCCGGAATCCCACATATCCACGGTCGACCATTGCGCGTTCCGGCTCACCTGAACCTGATACATCGCCTCCGGTGTGGCTTCATGGTCGGCGTAGGTCCAGGCGATGACCGGCGTATGATCAAGCAGGTGCATCGCCTGGCCGGGGGAAACGGTCAGGCCCGTCACGCTCGGGCATTGATTGGGACGCTGATAAGCGAAGAAGCGCAAAATATCGGCCATGGTGCTGTCGCGATTCTGCCAGCGGGTATCGCCGTTTTCAATCGCCTCGAAACCAAAGGAGAAAAATACGAGTTGATTATCCCCAGAATACGAAATCGCTCCGTAATCCTCATAGGTGGAGAACCGGAGTTCCGCCACCGATCCGTTAAGGGGAACGGTGAGATCCGGGAACCGCTGATTCGACGCGCCCCCGGGACCATTGATCATCAATTCCTCCGAACCGTCAAAAACTTGGCATCCCGCCTCGGCCTCGAGCACCGGCACGTCTTCGATCGACTGCACAGATTGATATGATGTCTTCAGGTAATTGTTGAGAAAGTCCATATCGACACCCATCAATTCACTCGCGATATGTTGACCGGTCAGAAACAGCTTGCCGCCGGCGTCCAGAAATCCTTTCATCGCGGCTATACCTTCAAGAGACAGTGGAGAAATGAAATAGTCGCCCGTGAACCAGATGACGATATCATACTCGTCGAGATATGAGGAATCCGGCGCACCGGCATCGGTGTTTACGATATCGTAGGGAATGCTCATGTTTTGCAGGCACTGCTCGTAATAATAATTGACGTCGCCGCCTTGATCGTCGTCTACGAGAAGTATATTCACGCGGCCGACCGCCTTGGTGACCACGACCGTATCTTTTGACGTGCCGCCGTTCCAGGTAATCTCGCACCAGAACGAATCGATCCGCGGGATATAGTCCGCCGGAATACTGAACGTGAACGGCGCGCCCGAATTATCCGACGAACCATCGGGATTGATCGTACCCAGATAGGCTGATCCATTCAGGATCGAGAGCGTTTCATCGTCGATGGAAAGGTTGAGGGTGACGTCGGTGATCGGTTCAACCCCGTAGTTGGCGATTCGGACCGACATCTCGATCGTTTCCCCCGCCTCAAGCTGGCCGTCGCCATCGCCGGCGCTATCGGTGAAAACGGCTTCGCGAAGCCAGGGACGGCCCGAGAGCGGGATAATATTGATCACCATCGCTTCGACCATCGGATCGCAGCCGCTCCAGGGGCAATAGAGATGATCGACCGTATACCAGGCGTTGTTCGAACCACCCCAGCCGTAATTGAAATGATACTGGTTGAGACTGCCGGATACCCGCCAGCCGTCACAGACGATGGCGTGACTGTATATCCGATAGAGAATCGGCAAGCCTCGATTGATATTGTCTTTTATCAAGCTGAACCAGTTGACGGCGTTGTAATCGGAGCGGTACACCGCCTGGGCTGACGGATCATACCGGAAATAGGTCGGGAAAACGGTCGCGCCCTGCATCGTATAAGCCCCCGACCCGCATCGGCCGTAGTCCATCCGGAAGGCCACACCCATCTCGTAACTTATCTCCGATACCGCCTCGACCGAATTATCGTAAACGTATGGATCGGAAAAATCCGCCGACAGCGTCTGCCCGGGAGTGCTGCCGCCGCAGGAATTGTCCCCGCCCCAGTAGTAGGAATAGCTGCCTTCGCCTACGGGAGGCCATTGATGATAGTACATGATCTGCGCCGCCGCCGTCGCCACACATCCCACCGCGCAGCGCCCGCCGTCACCCATGGGGCAAAGAGCGTTATAGGGATACCCCTGATGCCAGGCTGACGTCAACAACGGCCCGGTCTCATCCATGGGCGCCATCAAATCCTTATCGGCGGAGGCGTCGAAATCCTTGGGCGATACGTCAAAGGCATCCCATTTCCGGCGATTGGAGACGTCGTACAACGGCTGTTCATCATCGGGCTGAACGGCATCGAGGGACCCGTAGACCTCGACATACAATTGCGTCCGGCTCTGCAGCACCTGCCGCAGCAGCAGGGCGAAGCCGTCGGCTTCTTCGATATCGAGCGAGTTTTCATCCGAATACGCCTTCACCGGCGCCAATTCCTTGAGGACCGGCACGACCACATATCCCGTAGGACGTATGAAATAGAACCGGCCGACCAGCGTATCATTCACGATGATATTCCGCACGTCACTTATTTGCGGGTTTTGCACGCCGCCCCAAGCACCGGCTTGAGCTACCATATAGCTCAGCCAGTTTTCGCAGACGTGAGTCATTTCGTCGGCGGAGGCCGTCTCCGCGCGGGCAATTGCCGGCAGGAAAATCCCCGCCGCCAGGGCAATCACTGTCAGGATCAAAATAATCATCGGCCGCCGGGGCCGGGGATGTCGGTCGCTATGAAAAAGGGCGCTGACGTTCATTGTCTATCCTATCCTGGTGAAAAATTATGACGGCCGTGAGGACGGTTGCCGTGCCAATATATACCTGATACCGAGCCGGGCTCGATATGACAGGCCGTTGTGAGACTGAAACCGTTCCGTCGCATATACCATGTATGCCTGCTGTCGCAAATTCGACGGCGGTGAAGAGTAATTTCGCGGGCCGCTACGGCTGCCGCTTTCGACCGCCGTCAATATACTAAAAAGACTATATTTGGCAATCTTTTTTTCCTCCGGTCGTATCGTGCCCGTATTCGGTCTACGGGCAAACCGGTACCGGGCCGCCTTTAAAGACGTAGTCGATCAGGTAAACGGCATCGGCCACGTTGACGGCGCCGTCGCCGTTGGCGTCTCCGGCCTCAAGCGGGTTGGGTGCGGGACCGCTCTTGAATATGTAATTAACCAGAAATATGGCGTCGGAAATATTCACGGTAAAGTCGGCGTCGGCGTCACCGCAGACATAACTCGCGCTGGCGGTCGTTCTGGCGATGGCCGAATAGGTGCTCCATTGCCGGTCGGCGTCGCGCGCCCGCACCTTATAATAGTAGGTGTCCGCCGGCCTGTTGACGAACGTGTAAAAAGTATCCGTGACGGGGAAGATGACGTTGCGCGATTCGAATGCTCCGACCGGGTTTATATCATCGACGTAAATTCCCTCTTCCGTCACATAGCTGTCGGTGTGATAGGAAATACGGAAAAAGACGTACTGCCCGACATAATCGGCCAGGTCAAATGCCGCCGACACCCATCCGCCCGACGAACCGGTAATGCCGTTACCGAAATTGCTGCCGTAGGGATCATAATCGGTCGTGATCGTACCTGGTATCGGCTCGAAGTTGACACCGTCGGTCGATATTTCGACATAGGCATAATCCCAATCGGTTTCGATCGCGTAGTATGTCTGGAAACGCAGGGAATCGCCCGGTTCCACGAGGTAGGGATCAATCGACTGCATCTCGCGCGACAGGTTATCTCCCGATCCCGAATAGAAACTGTAAGGGCCTGACGCGAAGCGATCCGACGACAGAGAAAAATCCTGATCGTCCCAGAAATCGAAATTGTCGGCGGTGTCGGTGAGCGTCTGGTAATCGGTCATCTCCGTCAACTCAAACATTGTCGCCGGATTCAACGTGTCCTCATGGATCCAACTGACTGTGTAGCTCAGCGCGTTAACCGCGGAATCGACCAATATCGTCGGCATCGCCGGCGGCTTCAGGCGATAGATATCACCGGCCACCCGCGCGAAGAACAGGCCGGGGCCGAGATTTTCGGACACCAGAGGATCGATACGCGACGCCGGGGGCCAGAAATTGTCGTATGCATTACCGGCTTCGATGGTCACCGAGAAAGTCTTGTTCTTGGTTGTCTGCTCCCCGTAGCCCCAATCGTCGCTGCTGCCATTCACCGGATAGAGAGCCCAGCCCGGCTCCGGGGTGTATCCGTTCATGGCCGCCGCCGAATCTCCCATGGCGGAAAAGATATCGTCGTCGGGCGTGGTTATCCGGTCGTAGCCCCACGGCCAGATAATAAGATTGGAATAGGAATGATAAAACAGGCTAATCACGAAATCGTGATTTTCCATGAAATCCCGCACCACCTGCGTTTCCGGCTCCGAAAAAGGCGCTGTACCGCGATAGGTTTCATCCGAGGTATACGGCGACGACCCCTCGTCGTCATATCCCCACTCGTAGTCGAAATTCCGGTTGAGATCGACGCCGAACGATCCGTCCCCATTGTCGCGCATATTCTTGCGCCACATGCCGCCGCCGTTGGGATCGGTGACTTCGTTGTGATAATACCCGTCGGGATTGACCATGACGATAAACCAGAGTTCACGGTTGTCGACCAAGTTGGTGATCGCCGAGTCAATTCCGTAATTCTGCGTCAGATGATCCATGAAATAGAATAATATCTCCGGGGTGATCACCTCACGGGCGTGGATGCAGGCCGTGTACAAAACTTCCGGCTCGTCCTCGTCGATATTGGGATTATCCGATATCTTGACGGCCCAGATGTCGCGGCCTTCATAGGTCTGGCCGATACTGATTTTCCGGGAGACGATATTGGGATAGGTCGCGATCATTTGGTCGAGATAGTCGTAAATTTCGGCCAGCGTCTTATAGGACCCCATGCTCTTATCCGGCAAACGGGAACGAAAATAAGCGGCCAGATCGGGATGGATGATATCGGATTTGAATCCGAGCGACTCTAGTTCGTCCAGTTCTGCCCGATCGGTCACGATTTCGATATATCCATCGCCCCCCAATACCTGATCGAGGTGCATGGCGTGAAGCCGGGCCCACTCGGCTTTGGTTTCGAAATAAATCCGGGCCTGGATATATGGATTATCGACGGCCATGACGGCTGGGCAGAGAAGTACCAATACAAGTGATGTCAGAGCAAAGATGCGAATCGACATGAAGCGACCTTTCATTTACAACGTTCCGGCAGCCGACTCCAGGATCGGCCGATCCCCTGAAATCGTTTTGTTATTATTATTATCGTACTTGTGGCGGTCATCGTAAGGTAAAATCGAGGGCGGGGAGAGGGGTCTTTTCTCTCCCGGCGAATAGCATTATCCTTCCGTCAGCATTGGGGCGGGGGGCCGCTTTTGAAAATGTAATTGAT
>CAZJWR010000102.1:0-9573 GCA_964549765.1 uncultured Ignavibacteriales bacterium | reverse complement strand
ATCGACAACTGGATGTGGCCCCGCCATACCGGGGATTTTTCATTCCTCCGAGCCTATGTTGCTCCCGACGGTTCCTCGGCGGAATTTTCACGGGACAACGTGCCCTATCATCCGCCGGTATTTTTGCCGATCGCATCCAACGGCGTGCGCGAGGGCGACTTCGCCATGCTGATCGGCTTTCCCGGCCGCACTATGCGGTTCCAGGATTCATACAGCCTCGACTATTTGATCAATGTCTATTATCCGAATTCAGTCAGACATCTTAAAAGCGAATTGGCCATCATCGATGAGGCTTCGGATCTTGATTCGGCGGTAGCTCTGCGCCTGGCATCATCGGCCGCCGGACTGAACAACTGGCTGAAGAAATCGCAGGGGACGATCGAGGGATTCAAGCGATCACATATTTTGGACGCGCGCGGTAAACAGGAACAGGCCCTGACCGATTTTCTCAAATCCGATCCGCAGCTCGAGGCAAAGTACGGATATATACTTCCGGCGTTCGACAGCTTGAATCAGGAAGGGATGAAAACAGCTTACGAAGATATGTATCTGGGCTGGCTGACGCGCGGTTCCGACTATTTGAGCATGGCGTCGACGATTTATCGATGGGCCGTCGAGCGCGAGAAGCCGGACGCCGAACGCGAACCCCGCTACCAGGACCGCGATACAACGCGCACCCTGGAACGATTGAAAACGGCTCAGATCAATCTTATACCGTCGGTCGACAAGACCGTATTTCGCTATCTGGTCAACCTCATGTCGGATCTCCCCTCCGGCCAAAAAATCGAGGCTATCGAGAATCTTTTCGCGGGAGTTCCGCCCGACCGGAGAGATTCGGCGCTGGCCCGGCTGGCCGATAAATACTACGCCCAAACGAAAGTCGGTAACCTCGACGAACGCGTCAAGATGTTCCATATGTCCAAAACGGAACTCGAAAATCTCCACGATCCCTTCATCGACCTGGCGATCGCTCTTTTCCCGGATTACAAGGCCATGCGCGAACGCGACAAGAAGGCTTCCGGCGCAACGAATCGGCTGACTCCGAAGCTGGTTGAAGCATATGCAATCTGGAAGAATTACGATCTCTATCCTGACGCCAACGGGACCAAGCGTTTTAGTTATGGATCGGTGAAGGGATACAGTCCGCAGGACGCCGTTTGGTACACCTATATGACCAGCCTGACCGGCCTGATGGATAAAGAGACGGGCAAAGATCCGTTTATCGTCCCCGGCCCGCTGAAAGAAGCCTATTTCTCGAGGAATTACGGTACATACATCGATCCCCTGATAAATGACGTTCCGGTCAATTTCCTGACCGACAACGACGGCACCAACGGCAATTCGGGCAGCCCCGTCATCAACGGTAAAGGCGAATTGATCGGCCTCAATTTCGACGGCGACTACGAGGGACTCGGCCTGGACTACATGTATAGGCCCGACCTGTGCCGCTCAATCATGGTCGATATCCGGTACGTCCTGTTTCTGATCGACCGGGTGTATCATCTCGACAATCTTATGAACGAGTTGACCATTCATTGATTCCCGGCGGTTCGGAGACCGGTCACATTTTTCGTAGAATTCCGGGCAACGATGTTGTCGGTCGGTACGTTTATCTACTAAACTATCGGCCACCGTGCCGCTGAAAACCGGATATAGTTAAGGAGAATAGATTGCTCGATCATGAAATATTAAGAAAGGCCCTGGCGACGGCGATGGGCAAAGGCGCCGACTACGCCGACGTCTTCGTGGAACGCTCAGCGTTCAACCGCGTCGCAGCCGACGACCGGAAAATAAAGACCTCGCTGGCGGTCGAACAGGGAGTCGGCATTCGGGTGGTCATCGATGGACATTCATACTACGCCATCACCGATTCCTTCGACGAAAAGGAAATCCTCCGGGTGGCCGCGTACGTCCGCGACGCCGCCGGCGGATCGCTCCACGAGGTCGGCGTCATCGATTTGCGCCAGACCGAACGCGCCTGGCCGTATCCGTTCAAAATTCAGCCCGCCCAAGCGGATATAGAGAAAAAGACGGATTTGGTGAAAACAGCCGAAGAACGCGGATGGGCTACGCCTGACGCGGTTCAGGTCACCGTTTCGTACCGCGATAGCCAGAGAGATATCCTGCTGGCGACAACCCTGCACGACCGCATACTGAGCCATACGTTGGGCCTGACTGAATTTCACGCTTCGGTCATCATCGAACAAAACGGCAAGCGCGAGTCCGGCGACAAGGGATACACTTTTTATTCCGGGATAGAGGCGCTCACCGGTGATTTCTCTCCGGCAAAGATCGCCGAACGGGCGGCCAATATCGCGACGGCGTCGATGACTGCGAAGGATTGTCCCCGGGGCGAAATGCCGGTAGTATTCGCCCCTGGTGAAAACGGCATCCTCTTTCATGAATCATGCGGCCACGGTATGGAAGCCGATCTGGTCGAGCGGGGATCGAGTTTCACCGGCCTGATGGACAAACCTGTGGCATCGCCATTGGTGACGCTGGTCGATGACGGCACGCTGCAGGGTTATCCGGGATCGTTTGAATTCGACGATGAAGGAACACCGTCGGAAAAGACCGTTCTTATCGAAAGCGGCGTCCTTCGCAATTACATGCATTCGTCCGTGACGGCAAAGAAATTCAACGTCTCCCCCACCGGGTCGGCTCGCCGGGAGTCGTATGAATATCTCCCCATTCCCCGCATGCGCAACACTTACATTCTGGCGGGCAAAGACAATCCCGATGATATTATCAAGTCCACCAAGCGCGGCTTGTACGCGGTTGAGCCGGGTGGCGGCGGCCAGGTGAATGTGTTTACCGGTGAGTTTATCACGTCGGTCAAACTCGGGTATATGATCGAGGATGGTAAAATCACCTATCCCGTGCGCGGCGCATCGATCGTGGGGCGCGGTATCGACGCCCTGCAAAATATCGATATGGTCGGCAGCGATATGAAGGTTGCCAAACTCTCCGGCCGCTGCGGCAAAGGCCAGCAGGTTCCCGTCGGGGTCGGCATGCCGACCGTGCGGGTCAAATCTCTCACCGTCGGCGGCACCGGCGACGCATACAACGGAGGCGGCGAATGAACAGAAAGGAACTGGCGGAACAGTTGGTGGAGCGGGCATTGAAATCGGGCGCGCAGGATGCCGAAGCCTTCGTCGCCGAAAGCGCCTCGGTTGAAATTGAAATCCGCGACGCCGCCGTCGAAACCGTCGAGTACAAAAATCTCGCCGGATACGGCGTCCGAATGCTCATCGACGGAAAAATGGGATTCGCCTCATCCAACAACGTCGATCTGGATAAAGCAACCGATCTCGTCGCCCGGTTGGTCAAGTATACCTCGTATCATTCGCCGGACGAACACAACGTCTTCCCCGCGCCCGGCAACGGCGCCGATATCGATCATTCGCTGGATCATTATGACGAAGCGGTGCTATCAACGCCGGTGGAAAAGAAAATCCAGGTCGCGCTGGCTATCGAATCGCTCACCCGCAAGGCCGACAAGCGGATCGTTCATATTCCCTACCTGCAATACGGCGACGAGGCGGTGGGATATACGATTGTTTCGTCGCGCGGCGTATCCGGGGAAGCCCGGCGGACCGACGTCTACGGGGCCGCCATGGCCGCCGCCATGAAATCCGGCGCCGACGGCAATCCCGACCCCACCACCATCCAGACCGGCGTCGGCATCGACGTCGTCGCCGATTTCGAAAAGTTGAATCCGCAGGAGGTCGCTCGGAAAGCTTCGACCTATGCTTTGCGCATGCTGGGTGCGGTCGACGGTTCCACGGCCGAGATGGCCGGCGTCTTCCCTCCCGAAACCGGCTACAGTTTTATCAAATTGGTCGCCGATATGGTCGCCGCCGATCTGGTTCAGAAGAAAAAATCGCTCTATGCCGGCAGGATGAATGAGCTGGTCGCATCGGATATGGTGACAATCATTGACGACGGCCGCATGAAAGGCGGCTTGGGTTCGAGCGCGGTAGACGCCGAGGGCGTCCCATCGACGACGACGCCGATTATCGACAAGGGGAGATTGGTGGGCTTTCTGCACGACAGCTATACCGCGCATCGGGGAAACGCCGTCTCCACCGGCAACGCCAAACGGTCGTCGTTCGATACCAGGCCGTATATCGCCCCGACCAATTTCTATCTTGCAGCAGGGAATATCTCGCGCGAGGCGCTGATGGGGTCGGTAGCCGAGGGATTATACGTCACCGAAGTCAGCGGATTGCATGCCTCGGTCGATCGCGTCACCGGCCACTTCTCCATCCCCGGCAAAGGTATTCTGATTAAAAACGGCGAATTGACCCGCCCGGTCGGCAATATCACTATTTCGGGCAATGTATTCGATTTCTTCAAGGGGATCGACTCCGTCGCCGACGACCTCACGTGGGAAAAGCGCGAGGATACCATCGGAACTCCGACCTTCAAGGTCGGCGCAATCAAAATAAGCGGAGAATGATCCTTCGAATCTCGGATCAAATCCTCCATCTGGAATCTCATGCGCCGCGCCCGGAAAAAACCGGGCGCGGCGTATTTTTTTGTCCGAAAATCCTAAGTGCTACTTTTCACTGCCCAGTATGATCGGCAGGCCGCTTTCGCCGCTTCCGATAATCACGACCTTGGCATTCTGAGATTCGGACAGCTTTTCGGTCGCCTCGATCCCCTTCCATTTGAGCAAATCCTGCGTAATGCCGCTCGAGACGATTTTTTGAAAATCGGCGATGCCCTGCGCTTCGATCCGCTTCCGTTCCGCTTCCTGTGTCTCCTTTTGCAGAACGTACTGCATCCGCTGAGCCTCCTGGTCGGCGGCCAGCTTGAGATTGATCGCCTCGGTGATTTTCGGCGGCAAAACGACATTCCGGATGATGACGTTTTCGACGCTGATATATTTCCTTGCGCTTGTTTCCTGAACCGTTTTCAGGATTTGGGTGGAAATAGAGTCCCGCTTGCTCGAGTAGATTTCCTCCGGCTTATATCGCCCGACGATGTCGCGCGCTACACCGCGAAGAGCGGGCGAAACCACGGAAGTATAGTATCCCGGCCCGATCGTTTTCTGCAATGAGTCGAGTTTGCTTATTTCCGGGCGATACCAGATGGATACGTCGAGTTGGATAGTAGCGCCGTCCGCCGACAGGATTTGCAGCACCTCCTTGCTTTCCTGGAGCTGGGTATTGTAGACATAGATTTTGTTCCACGGCATATGCCAGTTGAAACCCTCGTCATAAATCTTGCCCATCTCGGTGCCGTCGCCGAATTTGTAATATTTTACGCCTCGGCTTCCGGACGGTATCTGCGTTCCGCAGCCGACCAGAAACAGCAGAGCCAAAACGGCGAGCAGGGGCTTGGCATGGAGTACAACCTTCTTTCGGTCCATGATCTCCTCCTTGATAGTATGTGATGTAAATCGGATTTCGTTCTTCATCATTATTCAATATAGAAAGAACCGGCGGGACTATTCAACCCAAAATCATCTTTTTATCCGGCATCCAGGGGCAGCAAAAAAAGGCTCCATTGCATCGACGAGGGCACTCGATGATAATCGTCATGATATAATCGCCCCACTTGTCTGCAGCGGTCGGGCGTGTCAATAAAGTCTTTAGTCTATAAGTTCGTCACAAATCCGCGGTCGCCGAGGCCTGCTGTTCGTCGGTCGCGGACTTGTCGCAGACACGATGAAAAACCCGCATGAAATTGCCGCCGAGGATTTTTGTGATGTCTTCATCCGTGTAATTGCGCGCCACCAGTTCCTTCGTGATGTTGGGAACCATGCTGCAGTCTTTGAGTCCCCGGGGCAGCCCGAAAACACCGTCGAAATCCGATCCCAGCCCGACATAATCCGGCCCGACCAACTTCACGACGTGGTCAATATGATCCACCAGCGTCGCCACCGATACGTCCAGAGTATCCAGCTTGGCCCGAATACCGTCGAAAATCGGCTGGATCGCCTCATGCCGCTTGGTTCGATCCTCGGCGTAGAGGGCGTCGATAGAATCTATCTCGGACTGGTGCGCCGTCCACGCGGAATCCCAGATTTCGGTCCATCGGTTTCCCGGCGACAGGTATCCGCTATAGAAATTAATCCCGATGACACCGCCATTCGCGGCGATGGCCTTGATCTGTTCATCGGTTAGGTTGCGGTCGTGCGGGCAGATGGCATGGACACATGAATGCGACGCGATCACCGGGTCTGAACTGACCGCCAGCACCTTCGCCACCGCCGCCGGCGACGCGTGCGACACGTCCACGATCATCCCGAGCTTATTCATGGTCCGGACAACCTCTTCCCCGAAGGCGGTGAGGCCGTCGAAGGCCGGCGTTGTATCCGCCGACGAAATGCACCAGTCATTCGAGGCCGTATGGGTCAGGGTCATGTAACGCACGCCGCGATCATAGAAATGCTGCAGATTCTCCAGGCTGTCGTTAATGGCCACGCCGTTTTCGATACCGAGAAACGCCGCGATTTTTCCCTGCTCGATAATATCCTCAGCCTCGCCCGCCGTGTGGCAAATCCGGATCTTATCCGGGTTCCTCTCGATCTGCGCCGTCAGCGAATCGAGAATTAGATCCACCAAGGGGCGGCATTCCGCCGGAGGCGTCTCAGTGCTCAAGAAACAGGCGAACACCTGAAGATCGACTCCGCCCTCTTCGAGCCGGGGGATATCCATGTGCCCGACGCTGTCGCGCCGGGAGAAGTCGAACCCCTGCATCATCCGCAGGGCCGTATCGCTGTGCAGATCGGCTACCAGCGCGTCGCGATGCAGGGCCATATAATCGCGCTGCGATTCCCCGCATCCGAGGACCACCGCGATTGTCACGATAAGCAAGAATGTATATTTCTTCATAATTCGCTTGATACGTCACGATGGGATGAAAAGCAAGGGCAAAATCGATATTCAACACCGGGCGCTAACGGGTGGTCGGAAACTGCAGGGAATGCGACGCCGGCAGGGCGCGGAAATAATATTCCGTCCGCCGGGTGAACGTGATCCAGTTTCCCGGAGTCGCGGATGTATCGTGACGGTATTCGTAGGCGACGACACCCCGTTTCCGGGCAAAATAGAATATGTACTGATCGTCCGAGTCTTCAAGCTGCACCCGGACGAGGTCGTTATACGCCACGCCGTCTATCACGAGGAACGTATCGAGCGTGACCGTGCGAGTATACTCATTCGGAGCGGCCGTCTGCGATAACTTCGAGACGATTCCGCTCTTCTTCGTGATCTCCCCCTTGCCCAGAACTTTCACCGGATCGGGATCGAGCCGATAATACAACCCATCGCTTTCAACAATCATAGCGTTCATTGTCGGAGAAAACGAGAATGGGAGATCATACGTCAATCCGGAATCCGACACAAAACGATATACCGCATTATCTGCTGAAACCGGATAATAGGCCGGAAGACCATAGAGCCATGACCCTTTGACCCATTTCATCACCCCATACACCGCTTTCAGGTCGCCGTCGTGAATATGATTTTCGTTGAAATCGGCGTAAGGCAAACCGATCTGATAGTTCGAAATATGATTGCCGGGGTCTTCCCGGAATTCGCCGTTGCCGTCGATATCGTCGAACGGGATTCCTTCTGTCCAGGGATCATCCGGGCCGTCGTAGACCTCGTTGTTGTTGAGATCCTGAAAGGAATCGACCCCCGGATCATAGACACCGTTGCCGTTGCTATCGGTAAACGGTTCGCCGAGTGACTGCTCCCAATTCACCAGAGGTTCGGGGATTTTGCTGCCCGACGACGGATAGTCCAGCTTGGAAAATATCGCCCCGGTCGTATCGAACACGGCCAGTTCACTGTAGGTATACGTCGGTTTGGGCGCGGCGGGATTGTTGTCGCCGCTTTTCTCGCTACACCCAATCTGAAGGGTAATGATCGACAAGACCAAAAAAAATAATGCCGGGCGCTTCATATGCCTTCCTTCAATGGGGTTCCGACAGCAATATATCTATTCCTGTCATAAATTCCAGAGTTACTTTGGTTCCCGAATATTCCACCACTCCTCATTCCTGCCTCGTGCAGCTGTTGTATTTAAGTTCGCACATATGTTTCGATTTCAGGCAATTCAGCTGCGGTGGCCCGCCCGTGCCCGGCACGGGTGGGATGTAGTCGGAGTGCCTACAATGAAGCACGGCCGTCAGTATATCAGGCCGAACTAAGCCCGGTTTCCCCCGGTGGCATATGAGATTTATTGATGGACCTATCAGACATCGACACCAATACCGCCATTTCGTCCTTCGTAGCACTCAATATAAACACACTAAGAGACAAAAGGAGATGCATGCATGAGATACAAACTGCTGGGCAGAAGCGGACTGCGAGTTTCGGAATTATGTTTGGGGACGATGACGTTCGGCGAAGAATGGGGCTGGGGGGCGTCAAAGAAGGACAGCCGGGCGATTTTCGACGCCTTTGTCGACGCTGGCGGCAATTTTGTCGACACCGCCAATAAATATACCCTGGGAACCAGCGAGCAATATGTCGGGGAATTCATATCCGACAAACGGCAAAAGATCGTCCTCGCCACAAAATATTCGCTTTCGACCGACGACGACGATCCCAACGCCTCCGGAAATCATCGCAAGAACATGGTTCAGGCGGTCGAGGCCAGCCTGAGACGGCTCAAAACCGATTACATCGACCTCTACTGGGTGCACGCCTGGGATATAATGACACCGGTTGAGGAAACCATGCGCGGTCTGGACGACCTGGTGCGGGCCGGGAAAGTGGTTTATATCGGCGTATCCGATTCTCCGGCGTGGCGGGTTTCGCAGGCGAATATGCTGGCCGATTTGCGGGGCTGGTCGCCCTTTGTGGCGCTTCAGGTGGAATACAGCCTGATCCAGCGCACGACCGAACGGGACCTGATTCCGATGGCCCATGCCCTCGACCTCGCCGTCACGCCGTGGGCGGTTCTCGGCGGGGGTGTTCTCAGCGGCAAATATAGGAGAAGCGGCGACAAATACGAGGCCGACGATTCCAAAAGGGCCGCTGTCATGGACAAGCGCCTGAGCGATAAAAACTTAACCATTGCCGACGAAGTGCACAAAATCGCCGAAAAGCGAGGCATATCGGCCTCACAGGTGGCAATAAACTGGGTGCGACAGCATACCGGGGTGATCATCCCCATCCTCGGCGCCCGAACGCCGAAACAGATCACTGATAATTTAGGCGCGTTGGATTTCGCCCTGTCCGAGGATGAAATCGACGCTCTCAACCGGGTCAGCGCCGTCGATATGGGATTCCCGCACGAGACTCTGAGTTCTGAGCGATTCCTGAAGATATTCTACGGCAACAACTTCGACCGAACTGACATTCATCGACCCTGATCGGGCAAATAGATACCCCCGGCTAAAGCCGGGGTTCTTTTGGCTTACGCCAAGCGCTTCGCGCCTTTGTTACAACTCCTGACGGAGTTGTCCTGAATCCTGGTGTCCTTGAAGTTCGACGTAGCTGCGAATTGTCTTCTCATCCACGCCGACGCTGCTCACGAAGTAGCCCGGTGACCAGACTAGTGTAGTGCGTCGTAATTATCTTGACATTTAATTTGAGTTTTGGTATGCTC
>CAZJWR010000101.1:0-9675 GCA_964549765.1 uncultured Ignavibacteriales bacterium | reverse complement strand
TATGATATCTTGGATGTGCAAACTAATCCCACAGCAAGCTGTGGGGCACCCGTGGATCCTTATAGCGTAGGGGGTACATTTGAATGGATGGAGTACAAGCTGACCGGATTTCTGGGTCATCCCTATCCGGAATCCTATTAGCATTATGCTTCTTGTTCCTTTTGTTTTCCGGATGTGAAACTCCGGGGCCGCTTCTCAACATGAGAGGGGGCAATCGCGAGGCAAATAGGTTAACATTTAGATCGACCGATAGCTTGATGAAAGTAACCATTTCGGGCAGAGGCCCAAGGCATTCCATATCTCCGCTTGGAATCCATCTCTTTTTTGAGATAACCCCGGAGGACACGAACCACGACTTCGTTGTAAATCCCGCAGAAGTGTTCGCCCTCTTTCAGAGTCGTCCGATGCGCTTGGGATACGTCTGGATTGGGACGGACAAGGGCGTAATACTATTTAGTGAGAACAGGGTATCGGATACAATGATTCAGCTATCCCCTCATCGCGACTACACTGTGGAATATTCCTTTGGTAATGAAGGGGAATTGCGGCAGCAAGATAATGGATATATTGATGATACAATCAAGATTGTTTGTCGCGATTTTCTCGTGATCGATAATCAGCCTATGCATTTTGACACTTTATATACGAAGATGCCGTACCTTATTAAATGAACGGTGCCGGGTGCCCTGTAGCTTGCTGTGGGTTAACTGATTCCGATTCAGGCGTGGGTCGAAATCCCTTTCAGGGTTTCGACAGAAGACCAAATACACAAAGGCCCCGACGACGTCAGCATTGACGGGCCTGTTCATAGGAGGTAAGATAATTATCGGCGGCGCTTAATCCCGCGCGCCGACAACTTTTTTCAGGATCATCTCGGCCGGACAGAATTTGGTGAAGGCCGACTGCACCAAATTCAAACCCACGAAACCGGTCAGGATGAACCAGTAGGGCGACACGGTCAGGCCCAGGGCCAGGGACGCCAGGATCAGCGTCCCGGCCAGAATGCGTATCATGTGCTCAACACTCATGCGTTACCTCCTAAAAGCCATAGTTGGCGCGAACGTAGAGATTGTCATCGAGATCGAACTGGCCGAACATGGTATAGGCGTCGCCGGTGAAGATGTTGCCGCCGAACACCAGGCCCAGTTCGTCGGTGTATTTGTATTCGGTCGAAAACCGAATGTAGGCATCCTCATCGCTGGGGGAATAAAATCCGAACAGCGATATGGTCAGTGTCTGCATCAAAAGCTGTTTTGTCCAGCGCGACATGAGCAGCGTGCGCACCTCATCCGCCTTGTGCGGAATCGGTGAATTGGCAGGCAGCATAGCGACCATCTGATTGTACGACGTCTCGTAGTTGCCGTAGCTGTTCATGACGTCCACTTCAAATTGGATGTTACCCGTGAGATCGGTCGCCACCTGCTGTTCGAACCCGGCGAATGCCCGCGACGACGAATTTTCGACGAAGTAATTGATCCCACGCTGATCCTCGCGCGAATCGCGATAGCCGCCCTCGATCCAGACGATACCGCCCATCACCTGACCGCGCAGCGATGCGCCGTAGACGTTCAAGCGGGGATAATACAGATGCATTGCTTCCGAGCCGGGATTTTCCACCCCGCGCGGCTCCTTGAAGAAGCCGTGATAGGCATACCCGGACAATTTGAACGAACTGATCTGCTTGGCATACCGAAACGCCAGTTCGCCGTTTTCGAATTTGGCGGCCGGTTTTTCCGGCGGCATGTATCCGTCGGCGCCGACGATCATTCCCGACATGGGATTATAGAAGCTCAGCCGATCGCCGGTGGGGAGCACATTCGGTTCAAAAGACGGGACGGCGACCAGCGATAACGATCCGTATTTGCTGTACCATTCGGCCCGAAATGCAGTCTGCGGCGCCTTCAGGTATTGGTCCTGCCGTCCGACGAAGAACGACACGTAATCCTTGGCGAAAACATCGTTGATGAAGATCAAATCGCCGGTGCCCCATGTCAAAATCTGGCGGCCGATTTTGAAGTCGATATTGATCGGCGTGCGGAATTTGACGTAGGCCTCGCGTATCTGCCAATCATAGTTGGCCGAATCGAAACCGTCCTGGACGAAATCGACGCGGGCGAACGCCTCGGCCCGGTCGGAATACGACTCAAACCGAAGCTGCAGGCGTGTTTCGGCGGCCGGGTAATCGCGATTGACAGGATTGTTGTCGTTGAGTCCGGCGCCCCACAGGCCCTCGACGAATCCGCCGAGTTGGACGTCATCGGCGCGCAATGATCCCGCCATCGGCAGGATCATTGCGGCCACAAGAGCCACCAAAAGAAATCTGGTATAACGGTTCATCATCTATCCAACCCCTCCCTCAGTCGATGAATTTGCGCGGCGGCGTCTTGAGGTAGCGTTCCGTGAAGATGTCGTCGGTGATGCCAATGTTGTATCTGATCTTGTCGAAGGTGACGGTCGTTTTCTGATTCTTCTTGACGTCCTCCATAGTGCGCTGAGTCACGGTGATGATATTATCGACGGTATCGATTTTATCCGCGGTGAAGATGCGGATCAGTTCGCCCTTGTCATTGTAATATTCCTCTTTGAGGGGCAGGAAGTTCTCCTTGTCGATCCAGCTTTTCTTCTCGGCGAATCCCTTGTAGCCTTTGTCCTTGGGCACGGAACTGATCAGATAGGTCGGGCGGCCGTCGAGAGTTTCGTTCTCCGAGATCATCGTATGCGTGTCCTCGCTCCAGTGCCGCCCGGAAACGTCCTCATAGGTGAAATCCGATCCGACGAACGAGGAGTTTTTGTCATCGGCGGAAATCTGCTTGATGAGGTCGACCGAGGGAACATACAGCCAGCGGTTGTCGTTGGCGTCGGGATTTTTCCAGACCATGAAGGTCATGCGGGAAACGTCGGACGGCTTCTTGAAATAGGTGTAATATTTCTGCTCGCCGCCATCCTTGAGGTCCAGGCGGAGCATGGTGAATTCGCGGACGCGTTCGCGGTCTTTTTTCATGATTGTCATGGTGACGTCGGCAACGCCGTCGTTAGCGGCATAGTAATACGCAAGATGCGATTCCTTCATGATTTCAGTGGCGTCAGCAGCCAGTGCAGCCCGCCCGGCCAGCATGGCCAAAGCGAATATAGTCAGAGTGATAATGGTTTTCTTCATGATTCTTAGCCTCCTATCGGGGCGGTGGTAGCGGTTTTCGTTTCGTGTTTTCCAGCGTCGGGGAAAAGCCTCTTATGCATGGCTATGGAGATCGCCGGCAGAAGCAGCAAGGTGACGGCGCCCGATACGGTCATGATGGCGAAAAAGAAAGTGCCGACGGTGATATAAGGAACGAGATTCGAGAAAAACATGGGCACAAACCCGATGGCGATGACCAGTACGTTGCGGCTGATGGCCCGTCCCGGCCCCTCGAATATCTGGTTGAAGGTTTCTTTGAAGTTGCCGGTGCGCTTGTGTATCATGCGCGATCGTTGGATGAAATGAATGGCGAAGTCGATCGACAATCCCAATGTCAGCGACGACAGCACCGCCACGGGCATATCGTACGGTTTGCCGAAGAAACCGATGGCGCCGTAGATGGCCATGATGGTGATCGTCAGGGGCAGCATCGAGATCAGGCCCAGCAGGGGTGACCGGAACAACCCGAACATCATGAGGAAGACGATGGCGAATGACATCAAAAGCGACAATTGCATGCCGCTGACCATCTTGTCCTGCCAGATGATGTTCACGTATGGCAGTCCCGCCCAATTGGCCTTGACATCGACCGGGGGCGGATTGTCCTTGATGAACTGATCGGCGTCATGCACGACCGCCGACACGGCCTGATTGTCGCCGTTGGTGAGCTGCACCCAGACGTTAGCCTTGGAGTAATCGTCCGTGATCAGCTTGAAGAGATCATCGGGATCGCCGCCGGACATTTCATACAGAAACAAATCCTGGCCGACCTCGGTTGCGTTATCCGGCAGAGCATATTTGGCCCGGTCGGTGCCGCCGTATAATTCGAAGCGGATTTTCTTGACGATGTCGGTGACACTGGTGGTGGCGCCGACGATCTTGTTCTCTTCGAGATGCCGCTGAAGCTGCTCGATCCAGGATAACAACTGCGGATTTTTCAACGCGTCCGGTTCGCCGCCGTCGATGACGAGATAATTCATATAAGTTCCGGCGAGGTGGGCGTTCAGTTCGCGGTCGGCGACCCGCATCGGATCGTTGGATTTGAACCATTTCACGGGGTTGTCGTTGACGATGATCATCGACAGGCCGATGCCCGAGACCACCATCACCAGTGCGGCCGTGAACAGAATGGCCCGATACCGCCGCAGCGAGAAGTTGCGGATGCCGTGCAAAACCATCGTCAGGATGGAGCGGGAATCGCCGTCCTTGGCGCCGAAATTGCGCAGGGCCTTGTCGGGAAGCAGCATGGCGAAGGCCGGATTCAACGTCAGCGAAAGAATCCACGACGCGGCCACACCGAAGGCAACAAAGATACCGAACACCTGCACCGGAGGGATATTATTGGTCAGCAGCGACAAGAACCCGACGACGGTCGTAGCCGACGTAAACAGCATGGGTGTAAATAATTCGCCGAGGGTATGCCGGATGGTGGCCTCTTTATGTTTGTATTTCCCGAAGCGATCGTGAAATTCCGACAGAATATGAATCGAATTCAAAACCGCGATGGGGAAAAGAAAGATGGGAATCATCGAACTCATGATGTGGACGGTGTTGCCGGTCATGACCAAGAAACCCATCGTCCAGATAATCGACGTGATAGCGACAATCATGGGCGGGATAATGACCCGGATATTGCGGAAGAAGAGATACATCAACAGGAAAATGATCAAGCCGGCCATCGGCGCCGAATAGATCATCTGGTTGAACATCTCCTTGCCGAAGCTATCCTCGGCCACCGGCAAGCCGGCGATGTAATAGGTTTCGTTGCCGCCGTATTTCTGGGTGATATCGCGAATTTCACCGGCGATCCGGTGCGACATATCCTTCGATTCGATGGGAATAAACAACGCCAGCGCTTTGCCGTCGTCCGAGGCCAATTTGCCGCGCAGGACCGGATTATCCTTGATCCGGGCCAGAACGTACTGCGCGTCTTCCTCGGTCTTCGGTTCGTCGCCCATCAGCGTCTCAATGACCAGTTGATTGCCGCCGCCCTGGCGGATATCGTCGACCATCGAGGGGGCCATGATATCGCCGGCGACGACGCCGTCGATCTTGGAGATATCCTCGGTGATATGGAAGATGCGAACCAGTTGGTCTTTGGTGAAGGCTCCGGTTTCGTTGACGATACCGACGGCGATGAAATCGGAAATGCCGAATTCATCCTTGACCTGGTCGTTAAAAACCCGGACCGGTTCGTCTTCGGGGAGCATGTTTTCGGGATCGGTGTCGATTTTGATCCCGGTCAGTTGGTAGGCGAAAAAGGCGGTGATGACGGTCACCAAGCCGATGACCAGAAGAGGGTGCCTGATGGAGAAACGGGTCAATGCATCTTTCACGCGGTGTTCCTTTCCTTAACGTCCACATTTCGAAAGTTGCGGCAATTGAAGGTTTTGATCGCAAACGGCCGAAAAGGATTCAAAAAAAGTATTCTTTTTTGGAAGAAATAACAAGGCGCGATGATAACCAGTTCGTCGGATAGGGGGCCCTACAACAGATTATTACGCAATGACTTAAAGTGATGTCCGGGTGGCTCAAAACCCTTTTAGGGTTTCGACATTGCGCCTATATTTGCCATTCGCCGGCAAGAAGGCGGGGGAGAAGGCCGCGGAGGATACGATAGGTGGCGCCCCAGATTTTGTACCCGTTGGCCAAATAAAATTTTATCCGTCGGGGTTCGGGCCAGTTCGGGAATTTTCGTAATTCCTCGCCCTGGGCTTCGGGCCGGGCCAGATCATAGAGTCTCACTGTGAAGATTTCGGCGATCTCTCGTTCTTCGCGGCGCCACTGCCCGGGCGGGACTATTCGCGCCAGGAAAGGAAAAATTCTATAGCCGGTCGTGTGAGTTTCCAAAACGGGCAGGGTGGCGATGACTTCAATCCCGTCCGGGGAAAGCCCGATTTCCTCCCAGGCTTCCCTTATCGCCGTCGCGAGCATTGATTCGTCCTCAGGATCATGTTTGCCGCCGGGGAAGGCGATCTGCCCGCCGTGTATGCCGCCTTCGTTGCGCCGGACGAACACCAGCCGGGCATCGCCGTCATCATCACTATAAATGGGGATGAGGACGGCGGAGTCGATGAGTTGATCGTGTGAATGCTTCATCATTGTTGCGCGTTATCTTGCTTCAGGAAGTTATACGCGGGGACCTTGTTCAGTTATCACCAAAAGGCGATTCCATATTCCTGTAGCTGAAGCTGCAGGATACCCGGCGGAATTGCAAGGGAGGCCCGGGGCAGACGAGGGTCCGCCGCGGCGTGCCGCCCACAGAATGACAATCGGTGGCGGACGTTTCTCAAAACTCTCCGTAGCCACAGATCACCCACTTGCCTGCATGCATAGAAAATTTTATACTGTCATTGCGAGGAGCGACGCGACGAAGCAATCTGTAATGACCATACCGAGCATTGCGCCCTACGGTTAAAGTCTCCGGCCACTCGCCGATTTCAAAGTCTATTTCTTCACTCCGGCGACCCAGGCTTCCACGTCTTCCAGCGTTTTCGGGATGTCGGATGATAATACCTTGTGGCTGTCCTTGGTCACCAGAATGTCATCCTCGATGCGGATGCCAAACTGCCGGTCGGGAAGATATATCCCCGGTTCGACCGTTATGACCATACCGGGCGCGAGAGGTGTGGCCTCGTCGGATGGATCGTGAACATCCAGACCGAGGTGATGTCCGGTCCAATGCCAGAAGTCGTCGACATACCCGGCCTCGCGAAACACCTGTTTGGCAGCTTCGTGCACCTCATATGACGTCGCCCCGGGTTTGACAGCAGCTATGGCTTTTTCCTGTGCCTTGAGCACAAGGTTGTATATTTCGGCCTGGTCGGGCGTGAATTTGCCGTCAATCGGGACTGTCCGGGTGATATCGGCCGAGTACCTGTCCCATTTGGCGCCGACGTCACAGAGGAGCAACTGCCCGGCCTGCAACGTGTCATGGCGCTTTTGATAATGCAGAAAATGCGAATTGCCGCCGGCGGCGATTATGGCGGGGAAAGCCATATACTGGGAGCCGTTGTTTTTGAACGACGTTTCAAGGACTGCCTCCAGTTGATATTCGGTCGTCCCCGGTTGCATGGCGGCCAGTACATCGCTGAGACCAGCATGAGTTATGCCGATGGCTTTTTCGATGGCGGCGATTTCATCGGGCGATTTGATCATTCGCATCGATTCCAGCAGACTCTGTGAATTTTCGATCGAAACGCCGGGGATACGGGCGGTGACTTTCTGGTACAATTCCAGATCGGGCGGGAGGGGATCATCAACTCCCACCGGGCGCGAGATCAGGTGCAGAATCGGCGTATGTTTCATGGCTTCCATGATCCACCAGTCTTTTCCTCCGGTGCGGCCGATATGGTTATACATCCAGGCCTGCTGCAGCGAATCGGTCAGATCCGGGGTCCAGCCGGTCCATCGTTCCGCTTCCGGATTGCGCGGTGTCAGAAACAGCATTTCCCGGTATGGTTCTCCCGGCGCCAGCATCAGCACAGCGCCCGGTTCGTCGATACCGGTCAGATACCAGAAATCGCCGTCGGCCACATAGCCGGTTTCGGTTTCCTCACCCTGGGAAAACAGCAACGCTACCCCCGTCCCAAGTGAATCCATCAGGGCCTGTCGGCGGGCGTAGAATCTATCCATCCCGAACGGTGACGGATCGTTTGTTTTGGACTCCTGCGCAGACAGATGACCAATCATCGGTATAGAAATTGCGAATGCAAGCGCGAGGATGCCGGATAGAGAATGCCATCGGAAGCCGTAGCGGGACATAATATACCTCCCGGGCTGATATGAATTGATTGAACTGATGGAATATCGTGAAATGAGACTGCGGGATGCAAGGTAAAAGGGCACTCGTCAAGAGAATAATCCTGCAGCCAAAGCTGCAAGCCACCCGTCGAAATTTCGCTTTCGGGGGCGTTTTCTTGAGTGTCAATTACACGATGAAATACGTTTACGTATATAATCTTCAGTAAGGGGTTCGGTATAATCAATTGCGATTAATTTGACTTCGCTGGCGGTACATAGCTCCAATTTTTTTCTATCCCTCTCCTGCAGGGCTGCAAGCGCCTTTTTTCCACCCCAATGTCTGAATGAGAAGAAATGCTGTTGTCCCTGATATTCGAATCCCAACTGCTTCGCGGGAACGAAAATGTCCAACTCTAGTCTATCCAGCCAATCCGGTCGGTAGTGCCTTATACACTGAAAGTCCGAATAAATGCGGGATACAATATTGAAGAGAATATTTTCACTTACCCATCATTCACCTATTTTCCTAACCCCAAATTCGCTACGGGTTTCGTTTTCGAAGATATTCCATATATATCGCCGGAGTTTCGCAATTTCCTTGTCAAGCGTCCGTAGAGTATCAGCACTTTTTGCCCACGCGGATTCAGGATTCTGCATGATCAAGCTATTCCTCGAATCTAATGCGTTTTCCAAACGCCGAATGGGTTCAAGAACTTGAGGAGGACAGACGTCCGGCAAATACTTAAGAAGAGAGCAATCTACACCTGATCGCAAGAGACTTTGATTGATATACCAGCCAAATGACTGCTTAAACTCGCTTCCGTACATCGGATGGCAGAAACGAAGACTCGGCGTTGCCATAAGGCAACGATGACAAATGGCCTTTTTGAAGGTCAAAATGCCGCGTGATTCAGCTTCGGAAACCAAGGATTCTCTTGCAATGGAATCCGGGAAGTAAAAGGAATCAAACGGAGCAACACGGAGGGGATTTGAATTAGCCGATCGTGATTGCTCGGCCAACCTCAGATAATTGTAGACTGCCGATTCAACGCAAGTGCAGAGCATCGGTTTTTCATGGATACTGCGAGAGAATCCTATGAAAGTACCATACAGATTCGGATAATGAACAAAAGGAAATGGTAGATGCTCTTTCACGACAGACGACTCAATTGCCACCAAGTTGTGCTTCGGGATGTATGGTATCCCCATTGGGTGTTTGCGATTCTTGTTGCGCACACTATTCTCTAAAACATCACTGCGTTGGGATTCGCTATTCGTACCTATCCCGGTTGACCACCCATATCCATCCTAATCTTCGCGAATATAGTACCGATATTGTTTCATCCTTTGGTCTGCAGGACTCATAATTTCGAAAGTCTTCGCGCCGCCCGGCCGAAGACCTTCGCCTGCCACGGCATATGTATGGTCGGTTTCAAGTACCTTACCGGCCGAATCTAACCATTCAACTTCGACCTTAATGAAATCAACTTCTTCTGTTCCGTTATTTCTGACTTTGCCTTTACAATACATATAATCACCATCTATATATCCTCGCACTTCTTCGAACGCAATTGCCGACAACGCGGATTTTTTCTCGTCTTTAATTTCCTGCATTGTGCTATTTACGTTCATAACAAATAGGCCAATCCAAGATATTGTTGGTAGTGCTAACGTGACCACGAGAAGTACGACACCCGCGGCGATTTTACGATGTGCCATCGCTACAATGCTAAGTATAAAAGAAGCGAGAAAGAGTG
>CAZJWR010000100.1:0-9790 GCA_964549765.1 uncultured Ignavibacteriales bacterium | reverse complement strand
TAAATAGGGGATTTTGCACCGATTTACCCGGTTTAGCGTCAGGACTTAGGTAAGCACGATTATGAAAGCCAATTGAGATTTTGATGTGGATTTTGCTAACTCGCCGCCAACTGGCAGGTTACGTCAATGAATCTGGTTAATCGACGGTTGGAGAGTGATGTTCTTGGATTATGGCGTTCGAACTGGGTATAAAAAAGCTCCCCCGGCTGGACTCGAACCAGCGGCCCGCTGATTAACAGTCAGCTGCTCTACCACTGAGCTACAGGGGAGTGTTTTCGTCTATCGTACTAAAATTTTTTCAATCGCCCATGAGGCGACTTATTACCCGCTCCAATTATGGCCTTTTCCGATGACTCCGTTCCACCAAAGTCGTCAATACCATAACTAAAACAGGAGCCAATCGCTCCACGGCTTGCCAATATAATACGCAGAAACGGTTTGTCAAGCCGGACTTTGGTTTTTATCGGCCAAAATCGCCCGCCCTCGAGATGCCGCTCCGGACCGCCCCTATGAAGAATCATTTTCGGCCGCCTGAAGCGCCGCTTTTCCGAATTCCTGCGCCGCCGTCTTCGGGTATCCCCTCGGCCGAACCGTGCCGAGCCGGCCGTGACACCCGTTCCGGTGGAGAAGAGAATGCGCATTTTGGCTTGAATGGACCGGGTCCGTCGCGTATCTTATTGTTCGGACGTACGTCACGATGGAGCAATAGAATTGACTGAATCGAACCGCAACGGTCACGATCTGATTATTTTTTCCGACTTCGACGGTACCATCGCCCGCCGCGACGTCGGCAACCGGCTGTTTCATTATTTTTCCGAGGGCAAATCGGAGGAAGTGGTCGCGCGGTGGAAGGCCGGCGAAATAGATTCCCGCGAATGTTTGCGGCGGGAGTCCGAACTGGCCCGGGATACGACGCTCGAGGAATTTTATGAATTCGTCGACGGGTTCGATCTCGATCCCGGTTTCGGCGATCTGGTGACGCTGTGCCGCTCCCATGATTTGCCGCTCTATATCGTCTCGGACGGCCTCGATCTCTACATCCGCCATCTCCTGGATCGCCACGGGTTGGACGGCCTGCCGGTGTTTTCCAATCGGGCGATTATCGACGAGGGTCGGCTGAACATAACCTGGCCGTATTCCGATCAGAGCTGCGGGCAATGCGGCAACTGCAAGGGATATCATGTCCGGCGGCTGAAAAAGCCAGCCCAGACGGCGATCTATATAGGCGACGGCAGGTCCGACGTGTGCGCCGTCCCCGAGGCGGATATCATCTTCGCCAAGGGCGACCTGGCCGAACACTGCCGCAAAGAAAACATTGACTTTTTCGTGTTTGACGATTTTTCTACCGTTACGGAAGCGATAAGACCGCGTTTGATAGCAGAGTCCGAAAACCGCGCGACGAGGGGAGAGATGCCGTGAAAGCAATCATAATGGCCGGCGGTTTCGGCACGCGCCTGCGGCCATTAACGATCAACATCCCGAAGCCGATGGTGCCGATCGCCAATCTGCCGATGATGGAGCATGTCGTCAACCTGCTCAAGAAGCACGGCTTCGACGACCTCATGGCGCTGACATTTTACCAATCGGACATCATCAAAAATCATTTCAAGGACGGCCGCAAGTTCGGCGTCAAGATGGATTACATGCTGCCGGATCAGGATTACGGCACGGCGGGAGCGGTGCGGTACGCGGCCGATTTCTGCGACGAGACGGTGTTGATCATATCGGGCGACGTTTTAACCGATTTCGATTTAAGCAGCGGTTTCCGATTTCACGAGGAAAAGCAGGGCGACGCCACCATCCTCCTGACCCGGCTGGAAAATCCTCTCGCCTACGGTATCGTCATCACCGACGCCGACGACCGTATCACCCGCTTTCTCGAAAAACCGTCGTGGGGGGAGATGTTTTCCGACACGATCAACACCGGCGTCTATATCCTCGATCCGAAAACGGTGCGGCTGATCCCGCCCAAAACCAATTTCGATTTTTCGCAGAACCTCTACCCCATCATGCTCCAGAAACAGATGAACCTTCTGGGGAAAGTCTGTGATGGCTACTGGCGGGACGTAGGCAATATCGACGAATATGTCAACGTTCATCACGATATACTCGACGCGAAAGTCGGCGTCAGTTTCGGCGCCGACCGTATCGACCGTGACGACGCCGTGATCTACCTGGGACGAAACGTCGACGTCGCCGACGACGTGGCATTTTCCGGAACGGTGGTGCTGGGTCATGGCTGCCGCGTCGGCGAGGGAACGAAACTGAACAATTCAATCATCGGCGAGCGCGTTTCAATCGGTGAACACGCCAAAATCACCGATTCAATAGTCTGGGCCGATACCGTTATCGAACCGCTGGTATCGATGGTCAGCGCCATTGTCACCAATCGCGTATATATCGGCCGCGAAGCATCGATCCTTGACCGCGCTGTGATCGCGGATGATTGCCGAATCGGGGCCGGGGCCAGAATACGGGCCAATTGCAAAGTGTGGCCGGGGAAAATAGTCGACGACGGGGCGGCGGTATCATCATCGATCGTCTGGGGCGAGAAATGGAACCGGGAGCTATTCACCGATTCCAAAGTATCGGGGCTGGGCCTGACCGAAGTGACACCGGAGATGGCGGTCAAGCTGGGCGCGGCTTTCGGCGCGTCGTTAGGACGCCGCCAGCGTATCGTGACCAGCCGCGACGCCTCGGATACCTCGCGCCTGCTCAAGCGATCCATCATGTGCGGTCTGATGGCGACCGGGGTGGATGTCGATGATCTCGAAATACTGCCGACGCCGGTACTCCGGCATGCGCTAAAGAATGGCCACTATGCGGCGGGAATTTACATCCGTCACAGTCCGACCAATTACAACGTCATCGACATGATCTTTTTTGACAGCAACGGCCTGGATTTGCCGTCGAGCAAATCCAAGAAAGTTGAGCGGTCGTTCACCAACGAGGATTTCCCCCGCGCGTCGATGGCGGAGACGGGTCGTCTGGAATTGCAGGAGCGGCTGTACGACATTTACCGGGATGAATTCCTCGAATCGGTCGACGGTGATTTGATCCGTGAGTCGGATTTCCGGCTGGTGGTCGACTATTCCTACGGCGCCGCCGGGCAGTTTTTCCCGGAGATTACGTCCGCCCTCAGCATCGACACGCTCAGTCTGAACGCATACCCCAATCCGGCCCGAGCCACGGAACATTCGCTGTCCATGAACGAAAAAACACGGCAGTTGTCCACCATCGTCACGTCGCTGTCGTCGGATATGGGCATCATGATCAACCCCGCCGCCGAAAAGATGATCATCGTCAATGAAAACGGCGAGGAAATCGATTCGCAGATGATGCTCCTGATGATGACCGAGCTGTATTTGCAGACGCACACGGCGCGGCGGATCGCCGTGCCGGTGTCGGCCTCGATGGGCGTCGACAAGATCGCCGAGGAATACGGCGTCGAGGTCATGCGGGTGCGCAACGATCATCTGGCCATGATGGATGCCCATATTCGGGGCGGGGCCGATTTTGTCGGCGGCACGCTGGGCGGATTCATTTTCCCGGAATTCCAAATCGGCGCCGACGCCATGTATGCGGTGGTGCAACTCTTGGGGATGATGTCCAAGACAAAGCTCAAACTGAGTGATCTGCATCATCGCTTCGATAATTATATCCGCAAGACAAAGTCGGTGCCGTGCCCGTGGGGCAAGAAGGGTCAGGTGATGCGGACGCTGATTTCCTCGACCGTGGACAAGAATCGGCAGCTGATCGACGGCGTACGGATACTCGAAGACGGCGGCTGGGTGCTGGTGGCGCCGGATCGCCTGACGGCGTCGTTCGGGATATTGGCCGAGGCCGAATCGGAGGAGATGGTCGACCGCATCTTACGGGAATACGCCGAACTGGTGGAGCAGAGCCAGAATTGACCCGATACCCGGCGGTTCGACAGGCGGAGTATGGGCTCATTTCAAGTGAAGATTATGCATCTCCTGATAAAGGGAATTATATGATCAGGTATATGCTTTTGACGGCCATGATCATGCTATGCGGCCATCTCGCCGCCCAGGATTTGCCGCTGCCGACGGGGCCGTATGCCGTCGGGACGACCTACCTCGTCTACGTCGATAGCTCACGATCCGAACCGTTCACCGATGATACCGCCGATTACCGCGAGATCACGGCACGGGTATGGTATCCGGCGGATCTGGGGAAAGAATTTCAGGCGGCGCCGTATATTCCGAATCTGGGATCCATCGGCGAGCATTTCGGCCTGCCCGAATCGTTCAATTACATCATGACCTATTCGATGTGGCGGGTGCCATTCGTGGATTCTCTGCGACAGGTCCCGGTCTTGATCTTCTCGCACGGCTGGGGCCAGTATCCCGAGCATTTTACGAGCCTCATGGAAGACCTGGCCAGCCATGGGTATGTTGTGTTCAGCATCGCGCATCATTACGAGGCGATGTTCTGGACGTATCCCGATTTTCATCACGGCGTGCTCAATCCCGACGATCCCGAGATACAAAAACGGCTTAATGAATCGCAGCAGCCGAAGGCCAGAAGGCTGTTCAATGAACGCCCGTCACTCACATCGTCCGATGATCAGGACCGCCTCTTCCGGGAATGGAGCAGTCTTCTGCCGTCGCTTATGTTTGAAAGCATTCGTCTTTGGGCCGATGATATCCAATCGTTTATGGATCATGTGGCGCAGATGAATCGTACGTCGGGGATCTTCCGGGGCCGCCTCGACACTGGCCGCATCGGTGTCTTCGGCTGGTCGCTGGGCGGCATCGCCTCGGCGCTGGCATGCGCCCGGGATTACCGCTGCCGGGCAGGGATCGACATCGACGGCGGGTTATACGGCGATGTCATCGATTCGACGATTTCCGCGCCGTTTATGTTCCTTAACAGCGAACGCTATCGAAATTACGGGCCGTATTTTCTTCAGCACGTGACCGACACCGGGTACGCGGTCGTGGTCGCAAATTCGGATCATCTGAATTTCAGTGATTATTCCATTCTATTCCCGACGAGCGACTTGATGGGTGCTATCGACGGGGCGCGGATGGTGGATATCACGCGCGAGTATGTGCGTTCGTTTTTCGATAGGCATCTGAATGACGGGTATGGTTCGCTCCTTGACGGTCCTGATCCGCAGTATCCCGAAGTATTGATCGAGATGAAACCGTGACGTGACGGCAGGGATCACCCGGCGGCGGGTAATCGAGCGTATTCCATAACCATATCATGTTAAGCCCCGACTGGCGTCAGCATCCCGGGGCGAGCCCGCCTTTGAAGACAAAATTTATCAAATAAACGGCGTCGGCGACGTTGACGGCTCCATCGCAATCGGCGTCTCCTCCGTAGGGCGGTTCCGGCGCGGGGCCGCCTTTGAATACATAGGCAACTATAAACACGGCGTCGGCGACGTTGATATCGCCGTCAGCATTGGCATCGCCATAGGCGACCGATTCGCAGACGTACGACAGCACGCGGACATCGTCGATATTCCAGCCGTTATAGCGCAATCCGCCGTCGGTCGGGCCCATCGTCCAGCGCAAATAGACCGTCGCCTGACCGGCGGCGATATCGGAGATATTATATTCCATCTCGTTCCAATCAAGATCGGCGATGGTTGCGGGGTTTTCCCACACCTGTGTCCAATTGCTGCCATCGATGCTGACAGAAACGCTCGCCTTGTCGTAAATCGGTTGTTCGACGCCCAGCCAGCGGCAGAATTTCAGGCGCACGTCGTCCGCTCCCGAGCAATCAACGACCGGACTGGTGACGTGGGCCGCCGAAAGGTTGTTTTCGTAATCGCCATCCAGATTGTAGCCCATGACATTCGTGCCCTTGCATCCCTCGGCCGGGTCGGGAACCGGGTATTGCAGCTCCGTCCCGCCCTGACCGGTCGGCGCGCCTCGGGCCCATAAACCGCCGGAAATGACCCATCCCATATCCGTTTCAAAATCGTCCTCAAACAGGATAACGCTATCGGATACCGGCGAAAGCTGCGCCGGGAGAAGCGTATCCGGCGCGTAATAAACCTCACCGGCGGTATCCTGAACGCTTGCGTAGAAATTGATGGTTTGCCCGCAATCTATCGGCGGCAGCGCCGCCTGATAGAGGTTCAGCGACGTTTCGCTCATGTCGACCACATCCATCGCGGCATCGTCTATCGCATAATGCAAGCGGGCGCTTCCGGACAGGGGCAAACCTTCTCCGACGGCGGTGGTCAAAACATCGAACGTCGTTTCCGACATCGGCGAGATCCGTTCCGGCAAACCACCGGGAAAACTTATCGCGACGCTGTTAACCGATTTGATCGCCACGGCGGGATCGCCGAAGAGAGTGAGTTCATAATAATTCCAGCGGATGCCGGGGTCATTGATATGATATATATGATCGGCCCGGGCGTCGGAAAGAGCGCGGCCAATCTGCGGCTTGCCCTCCTCGCCTCGATAGACGGCATCCCAGAATTCGCGGTCGAATACATGCACCGGATGGGCGGTGCTGCGCGAACCCAGACCCAGGCGAGAGTTGGCGATGCAGCCGAAGGCGCCGTGCGCGAGTTTCGTCGTCATATACTCCGCCCAGCAATCGGTTCGATCGAACTCGCCGGCGCTACAACCCTCTGCGTAGACGAAGAAATACTGGGTATTGGTAAGTTGCTGGCGCAGCATGGATGTATCCGTGCGCATGGCGTATCCGGGGCCGCTATGCCCCAAATGGTCGATAATATGGAGACCGGAATTGATGCGGCTAATCATCGCACTGGGCGGCCAATAATTTGACGGGGTGGCCAACAGGTCATAGAGTTTTTCGAGATCATATTCACTCGTCGGGAAACCGAACGTCAGGTAGCCGTGGGCGTCGGAATAGTCAAACATCTCATCCATGGCATAGCCGCCGTATTCACCAAGGCCGCCGAATCGCAGTTGCTCGCCGGCCACAAGAACGTTTTGCAGAGACCGGTCATTACTGCTCACATACGCCAGGGTTTTGTTTACCAGATTCGTGACTTCCGAAACGGAATTTGCACAGAAGCGTCCGACGTGTACATCCGCCAGCAGATCGATATCGCCGCCTCCCTCGCCATCGGTTGGCTCGCCCCAACGCGAATCGCCGTCGTAATTGTATGTTCCATCAAGGCATGAAAAATAGATATCGCCCGGCAGATCGTATTCGATGACCGCGTCCGGCCTATCCCAAGAGACCACGTACATATCCAGCGCCGGGATCAGATCGTCATCACCGCCGATGATGACGTATTGGATACCGCCGGTCAAATATTCCTGACGGATGAATTCGCGAATGGAATGAGGGTCGGAGGCACCGATTTCGTTCAGGGTATGAATTTCGGTGATGACGCCGGTGGTATCATGGTAGTCCTTGAGCGGCTGAAAAGCGCCCGCCAGCGCGGACGTCGTTATGATAAGCATGTCATAGCCTCTCGCCGCCGGAGCGCCCTCGCCGATATACGTGGCGACATCGGACGGGTTGTCCACCCAGCCTGAAATTTCGTCCTTGTCGGCATTTGCCTGACGGAGCAGCGGATATGATTTGTCGGCATTCCGGCATTCAACCCGCACGGTTATATTCGGAAAATAGTATAGGTCGCCCGATGCGGGTACATACTCAACCGGGAACAATTGCAGAATCAGCACCGGATAACCGCGAAAAATCTGCGTTCCTGTCATCCGGTACTTGTCGGTGGGGTAGATTTTCTCCGATGAATAGACGGTCGGATCGGCAGCCAACGGAGGCAACTCGGCCGGTGATATGGAAAGCGGAAAGGGCTGCCCGACGGGTTCGATGAAATATCCGCTCCCCAGAAATACCCGTTCCCCGCAGATGATATCGATCTTGTCGACTTCCGTGCCATAGGGGAGAATCATTTTGGCCGCATGGGACGGCAGGGCGGGATGGCCGATCTGTCCTGAATTGGGCGCTCCCGGCAGGTCGATCTGATCGAACACCCGGCCGTCGATTTTGACCGAATGAATACCCGGTGGGTCGAAAGCGTAGTTGGCATGAACGGCCGTCAGCGACTTTCCCGTCGCAGAAACGACAAGAAAGGAAACAATCAGGGCCGTCACCGGCAGCAAAATCAGGCTTTCATATGATGCGCGCGCATCACGAGGTTTGCCGATCAGCATTATTGACTCCTTACATGCCGCCCGTAGCCACCCGCGGTAGTTTCGGTATGAATCGTAATAGCAGCGGCAAATCGAAAATCGCCTGCGGGTTATTCCAGCAAGCTCTTCCGCTGTAATGTAGCATCAAATTCGAATTTTTGAAAGATTATTTGCGCCGAATTCGGGACCAGCGTTACTTTCGGGCAGCCGACTTACCGGCCAGCCATCCGGTTGAGAAAGCTGCCTGCAGATTATAGCCGCCGGTATCGCCGTTGACATCGATCACCTCGCCTGCGAAATACAAACCCGAAAGCAGCCTCGATTGCATGGTGCGGGGATCGATCTCGCGGGTATCGACGCCCCCGGCGGTGACAATCGCTTCGGCAAACGAACGATGACCGGTGACATCGAGGCGAAAATTCTTGAGCCACAGCCGCAGGCGGCGGCGTTCCTCGGCGCTGATCTGATGGCCGATTTTGTCGGGCGGAATCCCGGTCAGGTCGCAGCAGACGGGGATGAGTTTACTCGGCAGGAGACCTTTGAGCAGGGTATGAAACTGCTTTTTCCCCTGGTCTCTGAGATCGCGGAGGAGCCGCGCGTCAAGTTTGGCATCATCGAGGGCCGGTTTGAGATCGATGGAGATGGCAACCTTCTTTTTGGCATCCAACGCATCGACTATGTGGCCGCTGAGCGTGAGAATAATGGGACCCGAGACGCCGTAATGCGTGAAAAGCATTTCGCCCATGGCATCATGGCGTTTTTTGCCGTCGATATATACGTTCGCCTTGACATTGCGAAGGCTCAGTCCCTGCAATCGGGGCGCGGCGTTACCGGCCGTCTCCAGCGGAACCAAAGCCGGGCGGATCGGAATGACGGCGTGGCCGACCGATGCGGCCAATCGGTAGCCGTCGCCGGTCGATCCGGTGGCCGGGTAGGAGGCGCCGCCGGTGGCGACGATCACCGCGTCAGCCATGATATCTTGGCCGCCCACATGAGCGCCGTGAATATGTTTATCCTTTATCAGCAATCGATCCACAGGAGAATTCGATTTAATCGTCACGCCCTGTTGTTTGACCCATCGAACAAGTGCTTCGGCCACGGCCGCGGCGTCCTCATCGGCAGAAAATACCCGGCCGCCACGTTCGGTGACAATATCGACGCCCATCTCCCCCAGAAACGCGACGAGCTCGGCGGAAAAGAATTGATTGAATGCCTGGCGGAGGAAGCGGCCGTTCTTGCCGAAATGGTCGATGAAATCGTTCAACGGCGCGATGTTGGTCAGATTGCATCGCCCCTTGCCGGTAATGCGGAGTTTGATGCCCGGACGGGGCTTCTTTTCGAGGAGAAGCGTATCCACGCCCATCATCGCCGCCTGACCCGCCGCCATCAACCCGGCGGGCCCGCCGCCGATTACCATCACTCGACGCTTCGCCAATCCGTATCCTTCCGTTTCAGGGCATGTTGAAACAGATCGCCTTCAGTGCCCATGGATTGCTTCGCCCGCAAAGCGGGCTCGCAATGACAAATCATGGATTCCCGCTTTTGCGGGAATGACACGCGGCTCTATTCGGTTGGATGCAATCAGGCATCCCATATATTTCTCGATACATTCGTTATCGTGGGGATAATATCTCGATTTCGGCTCATGGAGTCAACGTGGAACT
>CAZJWR010000099.1:0-9956 GCA_964549765.1 uncultured Ignavibacteriales bacterium | reverse complement strand
GGGGGTGAGGGTGTCAAAATGGCGAGGAACCGGGGCGAGGAAATCCAAATGGAACTGGATATGAAATGCCGGTCAAAAAATCAGGAGCTCATCCGGGCTCCTTAATCGATGTTTCTTATTCGATTGAATCGTGCCGGAAATCACTGGCACATGTCGCCGCACAACGTGCAGCAGCACGGCTTGTTGCCGCCCTTAAAATGAAATTGATCAAAAACACGGCGTCGCCGATATTGATCGTCTCGTCCCGCTTGGCGTCCCCGTTCAGATACTGATACCCCGGCTGAACAATGTATTGATAGACGAAAGACGCGGGCGATTTGTCAACCTTGGTTTGATTGGCGGCGCGATGTCTATTACGCGGGCGGGGCGGCCTCATCCGGACGCCGGTCCAACTCGGCCCGTAGACGCGGCAAGCTCTCGGGATACTTTTCCTGAATATGCGCCACCAGCTTCTCGCGCACCTCGCAGCGCAGGTCCCAAAGCGCCCCGGAATCGGCCGCGCTCATCAGGGCGCGGATTTCGAGAGTCTTTTCGCTGACATTGGTCACCTGGATCAACCCGAGCTTTTTATCCCAGGATTCGGAACTTCTGAGGATATCGGTCAACGCTCGGCGAAGGTCGTCCAGAGGAATGTGATAATCGGTGTAAATAAAGACGGTGCCCAGCAGATCGGCCGACACCCGGGTCCAATTCTGGAACGGCTTTTCGATGAAATAGCTGATCGGCAGCACCAGCCGGCGCAAATCCCAGATGCGGACGACGACATAGGTCAGGGTGATTTCCTCGATCCGCCCCCATTCGTTCTCGACAACGACAACGTCATCGAGCCGGATCGGCTGGGTGATGGCGATCTGAATCCCGGCCAGAAGATTGCCCAGCATTTTCTGCGCGGCCAGACCGATAACCAGTCCCGCCACGCCGGCAGACGCCAGCAGGCTGGCGCCATACTGCCGGAAACGCTCATAACTCATCAGAGTCACCGCCACCGCGAGGATGACGATGACGGCTATGGCCAGCCGTTTGAGGATTCGCACCTGCGTTTCTATCCGGCGGGCGCGCAGGTTATCCTTGACGTCCGTCCGGAATCTCGCCGCCGCCAGGTCCTCCACCACCGACGTCAACCGGATCAGCAGCCAGGCAAATGACAGAATGAGCAACACCTTGAGAATGCTCTGCAGCACATGCGCCGTTTCGGGCGGCAGGTGATGCCCCGCCAACGGCAGCATAAGTTGAATGGCGATGATCATGAGAAGATACCGCGACGGCGGCCGGCAATGTTGGTCGAGGGAATCGTCGAGGATCGACTTCGTCCGGCGGGCCAGCCGCCGCACAAACGTCCAGAGAACAGTGTGCACGACCCACCCGGTGATGATCGCGGCCAGGATTGTTCCAACCACCCACGCCGACGAAATGAGTTTATCGGCGAAATTATCAAACACGATATCGGCCTCCTCTGACTCCAACCGCCAAGACATCCCACGCGCCGTCGACCCGATCCATCATTTGAAACCAAAGGAAGCGATGCCTCCGGCAGTCGATTCCGCAAAAAAGGCAAAGAGTTATTATTTTATACGGAAGCACCTTCGGCGTATTTGGCCGCGGCAACCGTGAGCAGCCGTTGACATAAGGGCGGGGTTCCGCCGTGCATAGAAAAAGCCCCGCCGATATGGGCGGGGCCGATTGCGTTCCCTGTCGCCTGAAATTTCAATACGGCTCTATGTTGTGCCATTCGGCGTTTTCGAGCCATTGATTGGGCCGATCGATGAATTTGACGACGTTGTTGATCGCCACCCAGTGTTTATGCTCCTCGTCGGCGATTCGGCTCCAGATCTTTTTCTGCCCGTCGTCGGTAGTAGCGCCGGCCTGTTCCCGATAAAATGTTTCCGACTTATCCTCTATATCGCGCGCCTTATCCCAAGCCTGCCTGACACCTTCGGCAAAATCGGCGATCTCCTTGCCTTCGTCGCGCATTTTCTGGAAGACGTTTTTGGTCGTATCCAAGATTGTCGTTTTGAAGGCGGCTTCGTAGTCGGTCTTTTTTCCGTCCCGCATGGCCTTGAATGTCTCATAATGTTTCGTTTCATCCCGGGCGAGTTCTTCGAAAATCTGCTTCATCGCCGGATTCGGCATCTTGGCCGCCTGCTCTTCGTAGTAGGCCTTTCCGTCCTGCTCCATTTGCATGGCATATTCAAACGCGTTCATACCGGTCGTCTCCTTTGATAGCGTTGCGATTTTTCCAATGCCCCTAATGTAAAACGGAAGGGTGGGTGCTGTCAAGCTGTCGGTCCCGCTGTCTTGCCGCTGTCATTTCCATGATGTCCTTCGTGATGTCGCCCCGGTGCTGTTTCCGCTGTCGATCAAAGATCCCACCCGGCCGTTTTACTGCGCTAGACAGAATACAACCCGAAAACCGATGGAAAGTTCCGACCTGATGTAATAAAACACTAAATTTGGCGATGACCGGCCGGTCGCATCGGTTCACCATCCCCGCCCGATGTACCGCCCGGTACGGATTTTGGACTTGCCGTTTCGACGTATCGCGATTAACTTGTTATCGGCCAATACAAAAGTCTCCAATTGCACGTCCGGCACAGCGTTTGATACGGAAATGTGTACGATCAATCAAATGCGTAACAAAGGAGCCATGTCAAAATGAAGAGGACGATTCTTTTCCTGGTTGTGCCCGTGCTGGTCGGTTTTCTGCTCGCCGGGTGCTCCTCGACGACCGAACCGCAGGATACCACTGCCAATCTCGAGGATTTCGGCTCATATACGACTGCCAAAGAAGAGCCCTCCTTTGGTGACCCGTATATCGAGGCGCTGATGGATGTTGAGAGCTCGGTCGATGACCCCGTGGCCCTGTCGCCGGTAGTCGATAGCATCGAGAATCAAGAACGGACAGCCGCTTACTGCTTTCGGATGGTATGGGGCAATCTCGAAGGCGATAGTGGCGTGACCGAACCGACCAACTGGTCCGGAACGCTCACGATCAGCCGGGGAGCGATTATCGTCACCAAGACGATCCGATTCGAACCCGGTCAGGATTATCTTCTGCCCCGCCACAATGATTCGGGAATTTACCTGCCGGAGAAACTGAGATGGGTTTCCAAGACGGTCGGCGGCATCGACGGCATCGCCACCCGACTTTTGATCCCGCCGTCGATAACCGACGATATCGTCACCGTCACCTATGAATCCGCCCAATTGACAATAACATTTGACATCTCCGCGCTCGAAGACCTCGACACGCTGATATCGATCGGAAGCGGCAACGCCATATCGTTCGAGGCGACGCGGTGCGAACCGTCGACAAACGTTGCCAGACGTGGCCATCTCATCGGTCGCTGGAGCCGGAACCTGCACGGTGAGGGTGTCTTTAGCGGTGCCTGGATGACAAGCACCGGCCGCGTTATCGGCTCCGTTAGGGGCAACTGGGGCGTCGATTCCACCGGCGCGCATATTTTTGTCGGCAAGTATATCGATCGCGATGGCAATTTCCGGGGCTTCGTCAAGGGACTCTGGCGTATCCGCGGCACGGGAGTCATGGCCTGGGGGCAGTTCCGGGGACGGATTTTCAACGCCGACCGCGAACCGATCGGTGTCCTCAAAGGACATTTCAAGAAAAGCGATACCCGCCGAGGCGGCTATTTTGCCGGCCAATGGTGCGTCGGCGAGAACTGCTTCTCCCCGCGCTGGTAACCGAAAATCATCAGATTATGAATCACGCCCCCGATTTTCTGCGAGGAAATCGGGGGCGCATTGTCTGTCATCGATAGATCCGGATGACAAATACATTGGGTGGCATGCAGCTTTAGCTGCAGGATTGCATGACCAGCATTATTGAAACTCCAATCCCACCCAACTCGTCAAATTACATTCGGCGGGTGACCCGCAGCTTCAGGGCTTGCTGAGTAACCTTCGCAACCTTTTGTCATTGCGAACCCGCCTTGCGAGTGAAGCAATCTATAGTCAATGATAGCGCGGATAACCCGCAGCTTCAGAGAAATTCAAAAAGCCCGGCAATTCTCGTCTATGGCATAGGAGTCAACTAAATGTCATTCCCGCGAAGGCGGAAATTCATGCAGATCAATAACATATGGAATCCTTTTCTGCCGCCACGACAGAACCAAGAACTGACTTATTGGAAATCCGGTTTTTTCGACCGACCCGAACCTAATACTGCAAAGGCGTTATCGCACGCATAATGGAATCGACCCCAAGGAAGGTCGAATCACGGCTGTAAACCTCGCCATACGCCTCCCGGGCGCCGGCTGTGTCGCCCTTGTGGAGCAGCACGTTTCCCAAACCGAACCATCCCGGCATATAATCCGGATACATCGAGGTCAGGCGCTGAAATTGTATCCCCGCGCGGTCATAATCTTGCTTGGAAACCCAGAACGAGGCCAGGTTGGATATTATCTCGACCTGGTCCGGATTTTTGCGGTCGAGGGTTTGCAGGATGGTGATGGCGCTGTCGATCTGCCCGACCGACGCCAAGGAATTGGCCATGATGAACATCGCCGTGGTGTTGTCCGGATCGTATTCAAAAATCTGGTTGCAGGTCCTGATGGCCATGCTATATTCGCCGCGCAGGAAATTCAATTCGGCGATTTCCAGATGGTATTTCCGACGGTTGTGTTCCAGATAGCCAAGTTGACTAACCGCCCATATCTGATCGTCGTAATTCTTGATCGGTCCCGAGGCCTGGTAAAGCAACCGGTATCCCTCGAGGTGAGCTGGATACAGGGCCGTATACTGCTTGGCATAATAATGGGCGCTGTCATATTGACCGAGGGACATGAACGTCTGGCCGGTCAACATCAGCAATTCCGCGTTGGTCGGATTTTTAGGGATAAGCGGCCGGAGCAAATCGAGAGCATCATTGTATTTTTCCCGATTGAACAGACTGCGGGCTTTCGACAGGCGGGTGTCGAGAGATGCTTTGCCTCCACACGAAACGGCCAGCGCCGCCAAAAGCGCAGCCAGAAGGCATAAAATCAATACCTTTTTCATGTCCTAAATATACCAAATAGAGAGCCGCTGGCAATACCTCTCTTGCTCTTTTCCAGCGGGCAACAAAACAAAAACACATGGATATCGACTTCAAGTAATGCAGTCGCAGCGCCCCACTCGTGCCTTGCACGGGTGGGGTGTAGTCGGTTGGTAGACAATGAGTCATGGCCATATTCGATTCCGGTCCTTCTTGGCGCATGTCGTTGATGATTCATATAAGACAGTCGCACGACCTCCGGCCCGCGTCAATGTGATGCAAAATCCTGGTTTGCCTGTTGCGGGTGATTAAAACGTTTCTTAGATTGCCATCGTGCTTGATTTATCCCGATATTCGCCGGCGGCCAAAATTCTGGCGCTGAAAATGACCGGTCATGTGGGTCCCCGGACGTTCGATATCCTGATGGCGGCTTTTCATCAGGTCGACGATATCCTATTGCAGGAAGAACACGACCTGCAGGAGCTCCCCGGCATCGGCCCCCAACGGTCCCACATCATCGCTGAGGCATATACGCAATTGGACAAGGCCCAGGATGTCATTGACACTCTGGGCGCGAGCGATACGAGACTGGTCATTCGCCTCGACGAAGCCTACCAGCAATCCCTGCAGGAACTCAACGATCCCCCCGTGATGGTCTTCTATAAGGGAAAATTGCCCGGCGTCGATGAAAAACGGGCCGCCGTCATCGGTTCGCAGGATGTCTCCGTCGAGGGAATCGCCGACGCCGTCGAATTGGGCCGGCATTTGGCGGGTGATGGAATCGCCGTGGTGAGTGGATTGGCGCGGGGTATCGATACCGCCGGGCATGTCGGCGCGCTGAAGGAAAAGGGAACGACCTACGCCGTGCTGCCGTCGGGATTCAACCGGATTCATCCGGCGGAAAACCAACCCCTGGCCGAAGAAATCGCCAAAACCGGCGGCCTCATCAGCGAATATTTGCCTGATACGCCGGTCTCCAGCGGGCGGCTTATGTCCCGCAACCGGCTCATCGTCGGATTGGCTCAGGCCGTCGTTATCGGCGAAGTTTCCGCCGACTCGGTGGGGACGCTCGACGCCGCCCTGTGCTGCCATCAACTGGGAAAATTGCTGTTTGTCATGGTCACCGACCGGACACATCACTACGAAAAGCTGGCGGAATACGGCGCCATCCCGATTACGTCGGTAGACGACTACAAAATGATTGTCGACACGCTGGTCTGATCGATTGCTATGGGCGAAGAAATAATTGACAGTTTCCGTACGCTGGCGGGAGAATCTTCCCACGAAATCAAGACAAAAGGTTCCCGATTCATCGCCCTCGGCCATCATGCCCAAACCGAGACGGCCGCAATGGATACGCTCGAGGATATTCGTAAACGGGAACACACCGCAACGCATCATTGCTTCGCGTACGTGATCGGCCCCGCCGGCGAGATATTCAAATACAGCGATGACGGCGAACCGACCGGCACCGCCGGACGGCCGATCTATCAGGCCATAACGGGAAAAGACCTGACCGATGTGCTGATCGTCGTCGTGCGCTACTTCGGCGGCACCAAGCTGGGAACCGGCGGCCTGACCCGGGCCTACGCCCAGTCGGCAGCCGAACTCCTGGAAAAGGCAAAGGTAGTCGAGAAACTCATCTGCGATAGACTGTCCTTCTCGATCCCTTTCCCGTTTTATGACCGTATCATGCGTATCATCAGTGGCAGCGGATATAAAATCATCAACCAGGATTTTGCCGACCAGGTCGCCATGGTCGTGGATGTGCGCAAATCGCATACGGAAAAATTTATATCGCAAATGACCGAACTGACCGGAGGCAAAATTGACATCGCCGTCGACGGTTGATCTGCTCGGCGTCGGCATCTCGCCCGTCGACTTTTTCGTCTCCATCGACAAATACCCGGCCCCGGGACGGAAAATAAACGGCATCCCCGACCACGTCCTCATCGCCGGCGGCGGCCCGGTCCCGACGGCCGCCTGCACCTTCGCCAAAATGGGCGGCTCGGCCTCGGTCATCTCCTCGATAGGCGACGACCGCTGGGGAGATTTCATCCGCGAAGAACTGGACATATTCGGCGTCCGCCACGACCTGCTCATCGTGCGCAAACGATGCGCCACCGCCCTGGCTTCGGCCTGGATCAATATCCATACCGGCGAACGGACCATCGTCCTCGACATGAGCCCGCGCTTATTCATCAAACCCCGCGATATCAACCTTTCCCTTTTGCCAAAGCCCAAACTGGTGCAGGTCGACGGCCGCCACGTCGCGGCTGACGTCAAAGTCGCCCGCTGGGCCAAACAGCTCGGCGCCCGCGTCATGCTCGACGTCGGCTCCGACCGCAACCCGGTCGACGACCTTTTCCCGTACGTGGATTATCTGGTATGCGCCGATGAATACGCCTGCCGCTATTTCAAAACCCGGTCGATGGAACAGGCGGCGCAGAGATTCAAAAAGATCGGCATCCCGGAAGTCGTCGTCACCACCGGTACGGCCGGTTCCTGCGGAATAAATAGTGAAGGACAAGTGGCGCGCCAGAAGGCGTATAGAGTCGACGCTGTCGATACCACCGGTGCCGGCGATGTCTATCATGGCGCCTTCCTCTATGGTATCCATCGCGGCTGGGATTTGCCGGAGAGGATGAAATTCGCCGCCGCCGCGGCCGCCCTGAAATGTCGCAAGCCCGGCGCCCGCATGGGCATACCGTCCCTGCGGCAAACCATCAATTTTATGCGAAAACATCGAAGGTTGCATCATGGAATGGCTGATTAACATCGATCACGCCCTGTTCGTCTTCATCAACCAGACGCTGGCCAATCCCGTCACCGACTGGCTGATGCCGATTGTCACCAACGACAACGCCCTGCGGATCGGCTATGGCGTCATCCTCGTTTTGCTGCTCGCCGTGGGCCGAAAACGGATGATCTGGGTGGCCGTGTTTTCGCTCATCGTGGTGGCTCTCGCCGATCAATCCGCCAGCGCCATTCTCAAACCCTGGGTCGGGCGGCTGCGGCCATGCAAGACATTCAATGTCCATCTCCTCGTCAATTGCGGCCCCGGATATTCGTTCCCCTCGTCGCACGCTGTCAACATATTCGCTCAGGCGATTTTCTTCGGGCTGCTGTTCAAAAAATATTTGCCATACGCCCTCGCATTTGCTTTTCTTGTCGGTGTATCGCGTATTTTTGTCGGCGTGCATTATCCGCTCGACGTGGTCGGCGGCATGGTTGTGGGCGGCGCCGAAGGCGCGCTGGTCGCGTGGATAGTATGGAAACTCGATGATAACAGGAGGCTGAAACCGAAACCGCAGTTGCGATCCGTGTTCCGAAATCCGCGGCCGGCGGCGCGGTCGACCCCGCCTGCGCCATAGAGCAACACAGCGATTTTGAAACAGGTATCACGCCTTTGGCGATAAGTCGAGGATTACGATGAAGGTCAAGATTTACACCGGCGATATAACCGAGGCGCCGACCGATGCCATCGTCAACGCCGCCAATAATCAGCTCTGGATGGGTTCGGGGGTGGCCGGAGCCATCAAGCGCAAAGGAGGACAAATCATCGAAGAGGAAGCGGTCGCCCTGGGGCCGATCGAACCGGGCGAGGCCGTCGCCACGACCGCCGGCGAACTGCCGCATACCTATGTTATCCATGCCGGCGGGATGGGGCAGGATTTGCAAACCTCGGAAGAACTGGTCTACGAATGCACCCTCAGCAGTCTCGAACTGGCCGAAGAGTTGGGCCTGTCGACGGTCGCCTTTCCCGCCATCGGCACCGGCGTCGGCGGCTTGTCGATCGAGGCTTGTGCCCGAGCCATGCATCGCGCGCTGGACGAATTCGCGCCCGACGCCGAATCGATTCAGGAGGTCCACTTTGTCATCTTCGGCCGCCACGATACCGAGGAGTTCAAAAGAATTTTTCAATAATCCCGTTCACATTCCCGCCCCACCCCTAACTGCACGAAAATTCCGTCACTCCCAGCCTCTCTTCCAAGATTACCCTCACCCCCGCCCCGAAGACCCTCACCCCCGCCCCTCTCCCAGAGGGAGAAGGGGAAAATTCAAAAATTGGTTGGACTAGTAAGGCAGACATAGGATTACGGCGAATTGGGTTCGTTTTGTCAAATTTACTGTTTCGGCCATTTTCAGTTCTCCATTTTTGCTTCTGCCTCAGGTTCTGTGGGGCTATTTGATTCGGCATTTTGGTCGGCGCGGGCCGGTTTTTCGTTGGGATCGTTCGGGTTATACGGTTGGGGCATTTGTTTGCGGCGATCCTGGTGGCTGATCAGGATGTGATAGGCGCGGGTGAGTTGGCGGTCGAGGCGCATTTCGTAGCGGAGGATGTTGGCGCTGACATGTTCACCGGGAACCATGTTGGCGGAAACAAAGAGATTGCGTCGTTCGCAGTAATAATCGCTGTCGGGGTCGTCGTCGATTTCGGGATCGTCGGATATCAGTTGGGAAATTCTGATATTGGAGCTAACCTTGTCATCGATGTCATCGAGAGAGCGGTTGACGTAGGCGGTTTCGGCGGCGGCGGCGCGGTTGCATCGCCACAGGGCGTTGGCGATTTTGCCGACGAGGTATTCCTCGAATTTTCCGACGGGTTCGAGGGTTTCGTGGAGGGATTGGAGCAGGGCGCGGTATTCGTCGGGGTCTTCGCGGAGGTACTTGGAAGCGATGACCACGTCGCGGGCGTGGAGGCCGTGGGTAATGGCGTTTTGGCCGGACGCCTGTTTTCCTTCTTCGGTTTTTGGCCCGGTCGATTTTTTGGCGTTTTTGCGATTGGCGCTTCGTTGCTTTCGGGTGGCGGGCATAGTTCACCCCTTGTTTTGGAGTTAAGGTCCTCTATATACCGGCCCCGCGCGATAAACTGCATCGATTTAATACTAAAATGGGATGGTGGGTGCAGGGGATTGCAGAATGGGAAGATCACTTATCCCACAGCAGAGCTGTGGGGCACCCG
>CAZJWR010000098.1:0-9991 GCA_964549765.1 uncultured Ignavibacteriales bacterium | reverse complement strand
GGCTCATTCATCCACGGCTAAAGCCGTGGTGTTCTGTCTTCGACCGCATAAAAACCGCAAACAAAAAAAGGACGGGGCATTACCCGTCCTTTTCAATTCAAGGCCGTAACGATACGGCCAAAATCGGCATTTATTCTTCGATATAGATGCAGCCTTCCGGGCAGCTTTCGGCGGCCTCGCGGACAGCATCTTCATGTTCGGCCGGAACTGTCTCGACAAGAACGATGGCCTGATCGTCCTCGTTCATCTCGAAAACTTCGGGGCAAACCTCGACGCAAATACCGTCGCCGCTGCACAGTTCGTGGTCGACTTTTACCTTCATGACTCCATCCTCCTAAATGGTTCGGCCATTTTTTCCATTTTTGGCCGCCCGAGGGCGAGGCCGGTTCAAATTCCTTTGGCGAGATATACAAAATTTCCGCAAATATGCAAGGAGAATATTGCGGAAATCGGTCCACCCGGCCATATTTCCGCCAGCATGCATTAGACCTCGATAGTACACCGGCGCCGTCATTATAACGTCACGTTATACATTTCTTTCAGGCAGAGTTCCCATGCTTTGCGGCTTGACCGGCACCCCTGTCGGCCCGGGGAAATAAATCCTTGCGACAAATATCCGCTCTCGTGTATTATGTACACCGGCGCCGATTGCGCCTTCTAACTCGTCAAGCACCGGTGGGAGCATGGCATGGAAATACGGTTGATTGCGGACGGCGAAGAACACCTCTGCAATGACTTTCGAAATCGAATCTACGGCGAAAACCATACTCTCCGCCAATGGCACTGGGAATTCGCCGAAAATACCTACGACAAAAAGCCGATTCCGTACGCCGTCATCGAGGACGGCGGCAACATCGTCGGGACGCAGGCCTTCATTCCCATCCGCATGATCGACCGTGACGGCGTCTATTGGACGGCCAAATCGGAGGCAACGCTGCTGGCGCCCGAATATCGGGGAAAACACCTTTTCGAGAAAATGTATGACCTCCTCTTCCGATACGCCGAGGAGCGCCGTTTCGCCTGCATCTGGGGATTTACCGCGGCGGTCAAAGCGCTGGCCCCGCTGGGATTTATATTCCCCTCCAAAACCGAACAAATTTTCACCCCCTTCTCAACTCGCGCCGTGGTATCGATGATGGGCAAGGACGGGCATGGTGCCAAAGAAAATTCGACGGCAAAAATCAAAATCGGCCTGGCTCGGGCGGCGGCCGGGATCGCCCAAACGGTCAGTGCGGTGAAAATGACCCATAGCCGAAAGAATACTCTCGACGGCTTGAAAATACAAACCATGCCGCGTGCCGATGAGCAGGCCGGCGATCTCTGCCGCCGATTCATCGATCATTACGGCGGCACCACGGTCTATCGCGACGCACAATACCTGCAATGGCGATTATTCGATAATCCCTACGCCCGGAGCATCGTCAAGGGCGCTTATCGCGATGGTGAACTGCAGGGATGGGCGGCCTATACCATCGCCGACGACGGTATGGGCTACCTGGTCGATCTGATGGCCGTCGGTGACGACAACCACGGCATCGGGGATATTGTCAGGACACTTTTGATCGAAGCCGTTATCGGCACCCGTAATATGGGCGCTTCGGGCATCCGCGGCTGGCGGGTCAACGATCACCCCTTCGACAAACTCGTCGGCAAAGTCGCCAAAACAATCGGCTTCTATCATATCAAGCGCGGATTCTCCTTCGTGCTGTACAATTGCCCGGAGAGCAAAGCCCGCCCGGCCCATATCGACGGACAGGACTGGTATATCAGCCGCATCTTTACCGAAGGAGTGCTCGGCTGATGTTGCCACCGGAAGCTCAATACCTCAGGAGCCAGATCGTCCGGCATATTTCCCTTTTTTTCGATGATGCGACGGCGGCGGCATTCGAAAACGGGCTGGCGCGTTTTGTCCGGCAGAACGAGATTTCCTCTCTTGACGAGAAGATCGTTGCCATCCCTTATGATATCCCTGTCCCGCGCGTACCCGAATCGCCGTACACAGTCAAATTTAACGGTACGCATCTCACCCTGTGGAATCGCGTCGCCACACCCGATAATGATAGCTGGCAATCCATCCCCGATGAAGCCACGCCGCTATGGTATCGGAACCGCGCCGGGACGCTAATCCCGGCTTGGAACCTGTTCGGAAATCTTTTTCATCTGCTGACATTTGGCGAGGAAACTGAATCACCGCGCAAGGATCGCCATGGCCGCTTCATCGCGGCTTTCAGCCCGCGATCGGATAGTGACCTTCTGGAAGTCCCGGCATTCAACGAAGCCGTCGCCGCCCTGGTCGGCGCCATAGTCGGGCTCCGGCAATCGGATGAGCCATGTTTCGCATTGGATGGCATGCCCAAAGCGCCCGCCGTCGTGTTATCGCATGACTGCGACATTCTGATGGGTAACGACATCTGGACCCAATCGGTGCGCGCGGTGCGCGTGGCGTTGCCGCTGCTACGATTTCGCCTTCCCAGGGTCGACAACATCTGGTGGATCGCACGCAATACGTTAACCCCTCGGCGCTTCTATTTCGATAACGCCACCGGAATGATCGACATCGAGCGATGCTTCGGATTTTCCTCCACGTTCTATATGCTGAACGGCGACCGCGGACGATTCGGCGCGCGCAGCACACAGGCGGCGGTTCGCGATTTGGTGAAGCGCATTCCTCCCGGATGGGATGTCGGCATGCATTACAACTACAATACTTTTCTCGACGATCGACGATTTGACGCCCAGAAGGCTCAACTGGATGAAATCGTCGGCGCATCCGTCACCGTCGGCCGTGCCCATTACCTGCGATTCGACCCGGCAAAATCGCTGCCCTTCCTTTCCCGCCACGGAATCACCGTCGATGAATCATCCGGCTATGCCGATCGCATCGGCTACCGCAACGGGATCGCCGGATGTTTTCGGGCATTCGATCCGGCGGCAAGAAAAACGCTCGATATTTGGGAAGTCCCCATTACGATCATGGATGCCGTGCTTGTGGATCAATACGGCGATAGATGCATCGACAGATTCTCCAGACTGCTTCGGCATCTAAGCCGCGTCGGCGGGGCACTGAGCGTGGTCTTTCATCCGGGACAATTTTTCAACCCCGAATACCGGCACATGCTTGGCATATATCACCGGCTGCTTATGGCATCCCGGGATGCGGAAGCCGTCTCCATAACCGCAACACAAATGGCCGCGAAACAGAAAGGATCGGCTGGATGAAAACCGTACACCAGGTTCTCGGATTGATCGTGTGCCTGGTTGTGAGCTTTATTCCCGGATGGATCGGCGCCCAATTCGTTCCCGGTCAATGGTACACGACCATCGCCAAGCCGTCGTGGACGCCACCCGGATACATATTCGGCCCGGTCTGGACGCTGCTCTATATCATGATGGGCGTCGCGGCCTGGTTCGTGTGGAAACAGGCCGGGTTCTCGGCGGCAAAAGCGGCGCTGTTGCTCTTTATTGGTCAGTTGATTCTCAATGGCCTCTGGTCGTGGCTGTTTTTCGGATGGCATCGGCCCGATCTGGCTCTCATCGATATCTTCGTGCTGTGGGTGATGATCGCGCTGACAACCGTCGCCTTCTGGCGCCATTCGACCTCGGCGGGCATCCTCTTTATCCCCTACCTGGCATGGGTATCATTCGCCTCGGCGCTGAACTTCTCCATCTGGCAGCTTAACCGGGGCGCGTGACCTCCGGCCATATGCCAGAACACACAACCCCAGCGTCAGGTTGAGCGCGAACAATACCCGGTGAAAATCTATCATCGGCAGAAATTGAAATCGCGGAAACAGCCATATCGACAGCACCACCGACCCTGCCAGGATTATCAGCCATGACAGATAAAATCGGATATTTCGACTGCGGGCGCTGTTAGCGCAGGCGGCCTTAATCCACAACACCCCCAACGGAATCAGATAGACGAACGGCGGAAAGAATATCCTCGTTTCTCTGGCGGTGACCATGATCAGCACTACCGCCACCGCCAGCGGCGTCATGATCAAGGCGCTGGTTCTGAGCTTGGCATAAATTTGACCGGCCAGATCGGAGGTATTTCGCGGCACGGCTCGAATCGCCAACAGGAATGCCGCCCACAACCAGCCAAAACTGATAAACAACGAGTACAGCGTTTGTCGCGTTGCTTCGCCATCGCCGAAATTTCTCGCCCACTGCTCGAACCGACCCGATGCGATATTCGGGAATTGGAGATATCGATAAAGCCCATAGCCGATAAACGGGATCAACAGCGCCGCGATGATCTTGATGTACGAATTCCGGGGACGTCCCCAGACGAAAAATATCGGGGCAAACATAAGGATATGTTCGCGGCCCAGCGTCGCCAGAAGCATGATAATCGCCGCCGAGGATACGCGCCCGTCAATCAGAAAATACGACATCCATACCACGCCCAAGTACAGCCAGAGATCGTCCCATGTATAATTGGGAATGAAATGCAGGCACATGATGGGATAGGCGGTGCCAAGTATGATCAGGCCGATAATGCGGTCGTGCCTTGTCATGCCGAGTTTCCTGAGAAGTACGGCGACTGATAGGAACAGGAGAAACAGGAGTAGATACTGGTTAAGAATGAACGACCATTTGAGAGACAGGCCGGTTGTGTGCGCAATGAATATTGTTGCCTGAGTCACCAGCGGCCGCAGTGAAAAAGGTGCCGTCGTTTCATGAAATTCGACTGTAGCATCCCACACACTGTCGCTTTGCCGGAGCATGGTCGGCAACGCCAGGTTCAGGATGAGTATCCCGATGGTCAGGATCGCCGCTGTGATTTTTTCCCTGCGACTCATGAGTGAAAAATAGACCACGATCGAAACATGTTCAAGTTAAATCGGACAGCACGTTCCGTGACATTGCGATCTTGGTAGCGATTCATCCGGTGGCCGGCGGTATCTCCGACTTGTGTTGCACAGCCGCCCAATTTCAAACCCGTATTGACAGACGCCATAATTGTAGCTATGTTGGACCATCGAATAGAGTCACCGTCGAATTTAAAATGCGACTCAGCCCCTATAAGGAGGATGATATGAATGACACGGCTCTGTATGTGTCGAAATCGACCGCAAAAAGTCTCTGGCAGGAATACCGGATTTACAAGGATCATGTCGAGTTCGGTACCCTTTTCGGCACTATCTCGATTCCCTTCGACAATATTGAGAGTATCGAGGTGCGCGAATCCGACGTCAAAGGCCTGTTGAAGGGTGATCTGCAGCTCAAAGGATTCAAACCCGCTATTAAGCTGGACTGGGCCAATTTCGTCGAGCACGTGGTCCTGGATCGGGACGAGGGTTTCTGCAAAAGATTCCTCTTTACCCCCGAAAATCCCGGGGAATTCAAAGACATTCTCGAAAAATGCCTCCGCGAATACAGATAATGAGTTTCGGGAAAATCATATTCATCAACGGCGTTTCCAGTTCCGGGAAGTCCGCTCTGGCAAAGGAATTGCAAAAGCGTCTGACGGGAGATTTCCTCCATTTACAATTGGATGATTTCATCGGCATGCTTCCCCGCACCGACAACCTCGATTTGTTCTATGTGATGGTTGACGGCATGAACCGTTCCATTGCGGCAATGAGCGACGCGAAGAATAATCTGATCGTCGATCACGTCTTAGTTGACAAATCCTGGATGGACCAGTGTCTGGATCTTCTGGATGGCCGTTACGTGCTGTTTGTCGGCCTGAGCTGCCCGCTGGAGGAACTCGAGCGCCGGGAGCGGAAACGTGACAGCCGACGGCAGGGTTTTGCGCGGGCGCAAATTGAGAATATACATAAGCTCAAAGTATACGACGTTGAATTGGACACGCATGCCCTGAGCGTGAAACAATGTGCGGAGCAAGTGCTCGATTTTTACAACACCAAACGCCCGACCGCCTTCGACAAAATGCGCGCCGCCGCGGGTTAGCGAACCAACAAATCAATTTATGGAATCCTAGACCCGGATCACTCTCGATGCGCGGCCGCTCCATTAGCAAGCACCCTGCTCGGTGCCTCACAGCTCTGCTGTGGGTTAATTCCCTGACTCCCGGAAACCGATTCCCAGGCAAAAAAGCCCGCTATGGCGGGCCTAAATTTGGTAGTGGGGGCGGGATTTCCCGCCAACTATCGGATGCAATGCGCCGCGTTGGATTATGAGACGCATGAACCGTCCGTAGTGCACGGGGTTGGACGCTACCCTGCAAAACCAACTCTATCCTCTGCTTTGGCTTGCATACGCTGCCATGCCCCATTATATTCCCGGCATGGGATATGAGGATAAACAGCCGACTGCGGATGATTTGAGTATTCCATCAGCGGACGTGGAAAGCGAGCAACAGGAAATCGCCCGCCGAATCCGGACTTATCAGAAACAGCTTCGCCGCCTGGCATCCGAATTGTCACTGGCGGAGACCCGCGAGCGCCGGGAGATTGCTTCCGACCTGCACGATCATATCGGGCAGGCGTTGGCATACGTATCTCAAAAAGTGGCCACACTCCGGGGAAACGCGGTTTTTTCCGGAATGGAAGATCATTTTTCCGAGATTCTCTCTATTCTGGATCAAACCATCCGATATACCCGAGATCTTACGGTCGAAATCAGTCCCCCTGTTCTGTATGAGCTTGGTTTATCTGCCGCCATCGATTGGCTGGCGGACCGGGCCGTTCATCGGCATCGCCTCGAAGTACACTCAACTCAGAACGGAACGCCCGTAGCGGTCTCCGAGGACGTTCAGGTGTTCGTTTTCAAATCCATCCAGGAGTTGCTGACAAATGCGGCTAAGCACGCCTGCGCGACCCGGATCGAGATCAGCACAAGTTGGACGCAGAACGGTCTGTTGATTGTCGTGAGCGATGACGGTCGGGGATTCGATACGACGTCATTCGAAAACGGGCTTTCCGGGGATTGCTGTTTCGGCCTGTTCAGCATCCGCGAGCGCTTGTCCTACATAGGCGGATCGCTTGATATCGATTCGGTGCCCGGCCAGGGGACGCGCATATCGATTTCGACGCCCTACAGAATAACCGGGGATGACAGTGGCGATTAGGATTCTCCTGGCCGACGATCACGAGTTGTTGATCGGCGGGCTTCGCTCTTTGTTGGCGGGGCAGATGGACATTGATGTAGTAGGAGCCGCCAAAGACGGGCTGGAAACGGTGCGTCTCGCTGTGAAGCATAAGCCGGACATTATCCTGCTCGACATTTCCATGCCCCAATTGAACGGAATAGACGCGGCCAGAAGAATACTCGGCGAACTGCCCGCCACGAAAATAATAATCCTCTCCATGCATGCCGATCGCAGATTCATTCAGGAATCCTTGCGCATCGGAGTAAGCGGATATATTTTAAAAGAATCGGCGGCGGGCGAAGTCATTGAGGCTATCAACGTGGTCAGGAAGGGGGAGTTGTTTTTCAGCGCGGCCATCCGGAATCAAGTGCTCCGCGATTATGTCGAGTGGGTGCGGGAGGGCAGTATTGTGTCCGCCTCTCCCCTGAGCGGCAGGGAACGCGAGGTTCTTCAACTTCTTGCCGAAGGCGAGTCATCCAAGGGAATCGCCGGAGCTCTTTGTATAAGCGTGAAGACGGTTGAAAGCCATCGGAAACAGATTATGGATAAACTCGGACTCCGGAGTATCGCCGAATTGACCAAATACGCCATACGCGAAGGCCTGACCAGGTTGGATTAGCCGGGGGCTGACATCCCGCTTACTGCCCGCCCTATCTTTACTTCATACTAAGGGAATCCGCAACCCAGATTCAGGAAATCCCCTATTTTCAATCCGCCCGGCACGACGCATATTGTCCTCGATCAAGTCAGGAGGAACGGAATATGTTTGACACTGGAAATACCGGTTTTATGCTTGTCGCCACGAGCCTGGTCATGCTGATGACGCCGGGCCTCGCGTTTTTCTATGGGGGCCTGGTGGGGCGTAAGAATGTGCTCTCAATCATGATTCAGAGCTTCGTATCCATGGGCGTAACGACAATTCTATGGTACGCAGTCGGATTTTCCCTCTGTTTCAGCGGAGGACAGGGGGGCATTATCGGAAACCTCGACATGGCCTTCCTGAGAGGCGTCAATCCGATGACGCCTTTTGGCAATGGACAGATACCGATGTTGGTGCTCTTTGCCTACCAGATGATGTTCGCGATCATCACGCCGGCCTTGATAACGGGCGCCTTCTCCAATCGGGTGCGTTTTCCGGCCTATCTGATATTTCTGGTTGCCTGGCTCTTGCTCGTCTACTTCCCGTTTGTCCATATGATATGGGGCGGCGGCCTTCTGGCGGAATGGGGCGTGCTGGATTTCGCCGGTGGCATAGCCGTGCACAACATCGCGGGCATGGCTGCTCTGGCCTCGGTTTTATTCGTCGGTCGCCGGCGGGTTGCCGAAAAGGGACCGCACAGCATTCCGTTGGTGGCGCTCGGCACCGGACTGCTTTGGTTCGGCTGGTACGGCTTCAACGCCGGCAGCGAATTGCGGGTCGATTCCATCACCGCCCTGGCGTTCGTAAACACCGATGTCGCCGCATCTTTTGCGGCCATCACCTGGCTGGTCCTGGAATGGACGCTGATGAAGAAACCGAAATTCGTCGGACTATTGACCGGGGCCGTAGCCGGTCTGGCGACGATTACGCCGGCTGCCGCCTATGTTTCTCCCGGATCGGCGGCCATCATCGGTATATGCGCCGGCATCATCTGCTACGGTGCGGTGAGCATGAAAAACAAACTGCATTGGGATGACGCTCTCGATGTTTGGGGGGTCCATGGCGTTGGAGGCGCGCTGGGAATCATCATGCTCGGTCTGTTGGGCAGCACCGCCTTCAATCCCGCCGGGGCCGACGGTCTCATACACGGTGGCGGAGCTTTCTTTGTCAAGGAATTGGTGGCAATTCTGGTTTCATCGGTGTACGCCCTGGTTTTCACCTATGTTATGCTCTGGATAATCAACAAGATAGTGACCGTCAAGACGACCGAGGCTGAAGAAACCACGCTTGATGAGTCCCTTCATGGTGAAAATGCCTACGAATATTAATGAGCGAGCGGGGAGTGATCGAATATGTCGGGAAAATATGTCTACAAGATATCGCTGCCGTTGATCTTAGGACTGCTGATGAGCGTAACGGCCATCGCCGAAGAGGGGGTGGCCGTGAGCACGTCGGTCGATCTATACAATAGGTACATCTGGCGCGGTTTGGATATAGCACATACGCCGTCGATTCAGCCTTCCCTGACAGTCGCTTATCGCGGCTGTGAGTTGGGGGCGTGGGGTGCGTACACTCTTTCCAATCAGGCTTCTGACGCCGATGAGATCGACTTCTGGCTCAATTACACTCGCACCGTCGGGAGCGACGTCTCCATTAAGGCTGTCGTAACGGATTACTATTTCCCCAATGCCGGGATCAAATTCTTCAACTTCAACAATTATGATGCTATGATCGACGATACCATCCCTGATCCCGGCGCTCATACGGTCGAAATAGGGATTACCATTGCCGGGCCGAAATCCTTCCCGGTAGCGCTGTCGGGATACGTGAACGTATACAACGACGCCGGATCGAATACCTACTTCCAACTCGATTATCCGGTTACCATTGACGAAACCGATCTCGTCTTTTTCTGCGGTGTCACCGGCGGCAGCAAGGACAATCCCGATTACTATGGCGCCAAGCAATTCGCCGTGATCAATACGGGGATAACGGCGGTTCGCGAGATCAAGGTGTCGGAGAGTTTTTCTTTGCCGCTGACGGTATCATTAATTATCAATCCAAAGGCGGAAATCTCGTATCTTCTGGCTGGAGTGAGTTTCTGAACGCGCCGGGCACGAACATCACATATTGATTTGAGAACCGGGTGCCCACAACTCCGCTACGAGTTAATCATTCCTTTCTCGCTGATCAGTATCAAATGAGAAAAAGCCCGCCGTGGCAGGCCTGAATTATGGTAGCGGGGGCAGGATTTGAACCTGCGACCTTCGGGTTATGAGCCCGACGAGCTA
>CAZJWR010000097.1:0-10144 GCA_964549765.1 uncultured Ignavibacteriales bacterium | reverse complement strand
CTCGGTTCAATCCATCATGACCAAAATATCCAAATGTAAAGAAGCGTTAGACGCACTACACTAGGCATTGCTCAATCACAGCCCCTTCTAAGTCTACTCTTCCTACCTGGATAATAGTATCACAGAGATAGAGTTCCTTGGCTCGCATTTGCATTCCGCAAAATGCGTTAGCATCTGAAACATTCTTAGGTTGATACTCCGATCCAGATGCAAATCTTGAGCCATCGCACGAAAGCTGTCCCCCTATCTGCGCACCGTAGAAATTCACCTCCCCTTCCGAGTTAAAGCCATGATTCAGATAAACATCCGCGTCGACAACGATTCCATCACAACTCAATGCCTCTCCGATATGCCCCAAGAATTCGGCATTTTCGCAATTTAATTGACCATTGATTTGTGCCCCCCTCAAATGTGCCTGACCCTCAGATGTAAAATCACCGTCTAAATGTACACTTTCTCTAACGCGTATAAGATCAGCATCGAGACTATCACCAAGAGGATTAATGAATTTGGCGTTACTGCAGATCAATTCGCCTTCAATGATTGAGCCAACTATTTCTACTTCGCCGCGAGAAATAAATCCTTCGTCGAGCAATAGATCACCTTTAATCCTCATCCCTTCGCCGCAAATGCCTCTGATATGGCTGCCTCGCAAACTCAATGCCCGGAACTGTGCATTCTGCAAATCCATCCTTGATGAGATATGACAATATTCCATGCGGACCGGAAAAGGCACATTTGCAAATTGGAAGTCAATCGATCCCTCAATAGAAGCCCCTTTGACGCCAATTCCTTTTTGCATAGCCATACGCACGGCAAGACTATTGGTCGTTAGCCAGACAACACAGTCAGCGCGAATATATCTATCATTACCCCATTTTTCGTAATTGGTCGGATCATCCTGCGCCTTATCTCCGCTGGAGCAATCGACAATGCGGCCAGATGCTACTTTGATAAAAAGCTTCACTTCGGCGGGGGTCAAGTCGCGGAATTTCCGGCGCGCCAAATCCAATAATGCGTGTGCTTTTGCCATATTTCCCTGCCCTCTGAATTCAATATATGCTGCAATTATCCATAATAAATGATGGACGCAGTTCAGTTGCAATCTTTTTCTACCTTTTGACGAACATAATGGGAGACCCGAAATGAGCGCAGATTGCCGGTAGTGCATACGAAAGATTGCTTCGTCGCGAATTCGCCAAAGGCGAATTACGCTCCTCGCAGTGACCGAGTCCGATTATTGAAAGAAGTCAGACCTTGAATGCTGAGGGACAGAGTTTGTTTATAGTACAGGCGTCGCAGCGGGGGCTGCGGGCGGTGCAGACGGCCCGGCCGTGATCTATCAACAAATGAGTCAGTAGAATCCAGTCGCGTTTGGGGATAATCTCCATCAGGTTGCGTTCGATCTTGTTGGGATCGGTTTGCCTGGTAAGGCCCAGCCGTCTCGAAAGACGTTTGACATGCGTATCGACGACAATCCCCTCGGCTGTCCCGAACCATTCCCCCAGAACGACCCCCGCCGTCTTGCGCCCGACGCCCTGCAGCTTGACCAGATCATCGAGACTGTCCGGAATCTCGCCGCCGAATTCGTGGATTATCTGCACCGCCGACTGCTTGATCGATTTGGCCTTGTTGCGATACAGCCCGATCGATTTAACATCTTTTTCAAGTTCGGTTATCCTCGCACCGGCGAACGCTTCAACGGATCTGTATTTCTTGAACAGCCCCGGCGTAACCTTATTGACCTGCTCGTCCGTCGTCTGCGCCGATAGGATCGTCGCGACCAATAACTGATGGGCGGTCTTATACCGCAACGAACAGCCTGCGTCGGGATATTCCTTTTTGAGCTTCGCGACGATTTTGCGCGCGCGGGCTTTCGTATCGTCGGCCAATGATGTCATTCCCCTGATGAAAACCGCTTGACCTGCCGGTCGAATGCTTTGCTGGTGATTTTCTCCATCTGCGTCCGGCTCGGTTTCAATCCGGCCCTTTCCCCTTTGCGGATAAATTTTCCCGAAGCAATATCTTTGCAGACTTTTTTCATGTTGCGTTTGACATCGGGAGATATAACCCGCGGCCCATTGACCGCCGACCCGTACCGTGCCAGCGGAGAGATGCGGTCGAACATACCGGCCAGACCGTGCTTCTTGACCAAATCGACGATCAGGTCGATCTGAAACGCGACCTCAAGGTACGCATTCTGCTGCGGTAGTCCCGCCTCGACCAGTGTTTCGAATCCGTACTTGAGCAGCCGCGCCAGCCCGCCGCACAACACCGCCTGCTCGCCGAAAACATCGCCGACCGCTTCATCGGCGATTGTCGTTTTAATGAGATGCGTCTTGGGGATGCCGACCGCTTTGGCCAACATTTCCAATAACGCATATCCATTTTTCTTCGATCCGCGATGCACGCCGATGAATGCCGAGTACGGAATCCGATTGACGAAATTCGATCTGACCGCCGATCCCGGCGCATGCGGCGCCAGAAGAAGCACCGGATTTGTGGATGGAGGATCAACCAGCCCAAAATGAACACTCGACCCATGCAGAAATACCAGCGACGCGCCCGGCTTTAGATTTTTGACGACCGATTTTCGGAAGACCTCACCGTGGACGTTATCCGGCAGGGCAATAATGATGACATCGGCGATTGCGACGGCGTAGGGTATCGATGCTACGCTGATACGTTCGCGCCTCACCAGTTTCCTCGATACGGAATTTTTGCGCAGGCCGACTATGACGGAGTACCCGGAGTCGCGCAGATTCAGAGCCATCGCCCGTCCCTGCGATCCATATCCCAAAATCGCAATGGTATGTTCTTTCTTCATGATATCCTCATCGAATGGCGGCAATATAGTCAGAAAGGCCGACGCTTCCAATCCTTTTTGCCCGCGGGGAGCGGGATTTCCGCTGTCGCGTGGATGACCAAACTTTCTGCTTCAAAAGCCGAGTTTCATATTTGTCCCGGGGTGCATGCGATTATAATTGACAATTTCCTCAACAGGGCTGTACAATACGGTATGCCGAGCAGGGAGAAAATAATCAAACAGCAGATCGGAAACGCCCTGCAGGAAGACGTCGGAGCGGGGGACGTTACCAGCCTGGCAATCGTCCCGGAGGACCTCACCGGGGCAGCGGAAATCATCGCCAAATCCGACGGCATCGTCTGCGGGCTGCCATTGTGCGAGTATGCCTTTCTCAAGGTCGATCCGGCCATCGAATTCAAAGCGCTCATCGAGGAAGGGCAGCCGTTTTCGAAGGGCGACACGGTGGCATTAGTCTCCGGCAGCTACCGGTCGATTTTGATCGGCGAGCGCACCGCTCTCAATTTCCTGATGCGTCTGTCCGGCGTCGCGACGTTGACCAACAAAATGGTTCAGGCCGTGGGCGACAGCGGCGTGAAAGTGCTCGACACCAGAAAGACCACACCGGGATTGCGGTATATGGAAAAGTACGCCGTGGCCACCGGCGGCGGGGGAAATCATCGCTACGGCCTGTACGACATGGTGCTGATTAAGGATAATCACATCGCGGCGGTGGGTTCAGTCACCGAGGCGATCAGGCGGGTGCGGGAATTTCTGGCGTCGGAGCGGTTCCTCAAGATTTTCCACGTGCAGCCGGATTCATACGACATCGAGATCGAGGTGGAAAATACCGATCAGCTCAAAGAGGCATTGGACAGCGGCATCAAACGGATATTGCTCGACAACCGGTCGATCGATCATCTGCGGGAAATGGTCGATTTCACTCGGCAGCATGCCGATGGCGCCGATGTCAAGCTGGAGGCGTCCGGCAATGTCACTCTTGATACGATTGCGGATATCGCCGCCACAGGAGTCGATTATATTTCAGTCGGAGCCTTGACGCATTCCGCGCCGGCCGCCGATTTCTCGCTGAAGCTGCTCGACAATGGATAGCGCGGCGCTAAAGGCCCTTTCCGAACATGTGCTGGCGGACATCCGCACCCCGCCACTCCGCACCTTTCGGCGCGAAGAGCTGGCGGAGGAATATGCCTGCGAGCCATCGGATATTCTCTTCGCGATAGATTCTCTTCGTGAAGCCGGGTATAAATTCGACGCCGATTCCAAAGGCCGATACAAATTCATTTCCGCCCCCGATCTTTTGCTGGCAACCGAAATCCTGTACGGGCTGACGACGGAATTCATCGGGCGGCGGATTTATGCTTATCAATCGGTACAATCGACGAATATCATCGCCACCCAACTGGCCGAAGCCAAAGCGCCAAACGGCGCCGTGGTCGTGGCGGAATCGCAGACCAAGGGGCGCGGCCGGCTCGGCCGCTCGTGGCATTCTCCGGAGAAAAAAGGCATCTACCTTTCGATCATACTCTACCCCGATATCGATCCTCCCGCCGCACCCGGCCTGTCGGTGATGACGGCGGTGTCGCTGGCCGAAACGATCACCGGGTACGTCGCCAAGGACGTCAACATCAAATGGCCCAATGATTGTCTCATCGACGGCCGCAAGACCGCCGGTATACTCACCGAACTTTCCGCCGAGCGCGGAAAAACCGGCTACGTCATCGTCGGCGTCGGCATCAATGTCAATCACGCCCGCCGGGATTTCCCGGCCGAGATCATCAAATCGGCGACCTCGGTGGGACGAGAAGCCAAAAAAAATATCCGCCGCGTGGAACTGCTCCAGAAATTCCTGACACAATTCGAAAAGGATTATCGGAGATTTTGCAAAGGCGGCCTGAAGGCCCTGCAGAAAAAGATCGTGGCTTATTCCAATCTGATCGGACGACAGGTGCGTCTCGATATGTCGGGGCGCACAATATCCGGCACCGTCACCGATATCGACGATTACGGCAACCTGGTGCTGATAACCCCCGCCGGGCCGCGTCGTTTCAACGCCGGCGAAGTCACGGTCGTAAAGTCGAAGTAGGCTCTTATGCAGCGACCGGATTCCGCCGGCCGGTTACCTCGGTACACATTTCGCCAGATTGTCCCGCATGGTACATATACGAGAATTTTCGAAATGGAATGATTTTCGTATTCTCTTGCGAAGCAAGAGCATAAGTGGTAAGGAGATTTCCGGCGAGGTTTTTGCTTTGCTTCGGTTAAGCAGTAGTGCGCCTCGGAGGAGGGAAAAATGAGAGCATTCCGCATTTCGTTCGTTTTTGTCGCAATACTCGGGTTGGCCCTTGCCGGATGCGGCGATGACGACTGCATTCCCGTGAATCACACATCGGTTTTTGGGATAAACGATTTTCCCATGGACATCGGCGCCATGTGGAAATATAGCGTGCACGACACGGTTGCCGGAACATATGATACCGTCGATGTTGTCGTATTCGACAGCACCCGTTTTCCGGAAAACCATTACGCCACCGTCTGGCTGTACGCCGGAATCAACTATGTAACCGGTCGGGATTGTGTCAGTATTTTCGGAGATACGCTGAAGTTCTTCCATGACCGTTCCGGTGTCGCCGATCGATATCTTGTCTTCCCCATTGAATTGGGCAACGGATGGGGCTTTGATCACAGCGCCGGACATGATTCGGATTTTGTTTCCGCGAAAGAAATCGTCGACCTCCCTTATGGACGGGTGACCGCGTACCGAATCCGTTCGAAGACCGATTCTCCGGCCCTCGACGCTATCCGTTTTTCTAATATCTGGCTGGCTGAGGGCATCGGCATTGTCCGGGCTGAATACGCCTGGGGTTTCCGATTCGTCGAACATTATGAAATCTGGGAGCTCCTGGAACTTCGGCCCTCTCGGTAGGATCGCATATTTGGTAAAATACCGGTCCGCTTTCTCCCGTATCATAGGAAAACACCGTAATCGGGAGACGGCATGAGTCATATCAGCGGAATCGGCGGGGCGTTTATCTTCTCGAATGATCCCGGCCGCCTGGCCCGGTGGTACTCCGATCACCTGGGTCTAAAATTTGAGGGCGACCCCGGGTCAGGAACATATTACCAAATGTTCTTCGGTCTCGATCCCGGCGACACGTCCAAGAAACTCGATACGACCTTCGCCATCATGAAAGCAAACATCCCTTTGGGAACGTCGATTCCGGACGGCGGCGAGCCGGAAAACATGTACGGCGATCAACCGTTTATGGTCAACCTCAGGGTGCGCGATCTCGACCGGCTTTTGGCCGATCTTGCCGCCGGGAACATTCACCCGATTAAACGTCAAAATGAAAGCTACGGGAAATTCGCCTGGGTCCGGGACGCCGACGGCAACCGGATTGAGCTATACGAACCGATTTCGCCGCCGGGCGAATCGTAGTCCCACTTCCTAAATCTCCCTTTGATTACCCTTGCTCCGGTATCGAGGCGATTCGTATGTTTGTACATCGCCTCGGCACAGATGGCGGCTGCCGCCGTCCGGTCGTCGACGAATGGTTATTGGAATACAGATGAAAAGGAAAAAAGATAAATATTTCTGGCTTCGTGATTCGAAGAATCCCGACGTCATCGAATACCTGAAATCGGAGAATACTTATACCGAATGGGTAATGCATCATACCCGTCGGCTCCGCATCGAACTGGGCAAAGAAATCCTCGGCCGCATCGAACAAACCGACCAATCGGTCCCGGTCACTATCGATGAATATGAATACTATTACCGGACCGAGAAGGGCCGCCAATACAATATCTATTGCCGAAGAAGAACGATGCCCGGCGCGCCCGAGGAAATCCTGCTCGACCTCAACGGGGCTGCCGTCGGCCATACCTATTGCGAATTGGGCGCCTACAGCGTCAGTCCCGACCACCGCTACCTGGCCTATTCCATCGACTACACGGGCCGCGAACGGTATCGGCTGTACGTCAAAGACCTCTCCACCGGCCGCATACTGGCGGACAGCGCCGCCAACGCCTATTATCAGGCCGTATGGGCGCAGGACAGCAGGACATTGTTCTACACGATACTCGATAAGACCTTCCGTCCCTATCGCCTGATGCGGCATCGCGTCGGGGCGTCATCGGAAAAAGACGAAATTGTCTACGAGGAAACCGATCCTGCTTTTCGCATATCGCTGAGCCGGAGCCACAGCCGGGAATATTTTTTCCTGCGGCTGGAAAGCCTTGCAGCAACCGAAATCCATTACCTGCCTGCCGACGCTCCCGATCAGCCGTTCAGGCTGATCCAGCCCCGCGAACACGGCCTCGAATACTACCTGTTGCACCAGGGCGGACGATTTCTGATCCTGACCAACTACCAAGCCGTGAATTTCCGGCTGATGGAAGCGCCGCTGGTCGATCCTTCCCTGCCGAATTGGAAAGAAATCATCGCGCATCGCGAATCGGTTTATATCGAGGACGCCGAAGCCTTCGAAAATCATCTGGTGATGTTCGAACGCGAGGACGGCCTCAATAACGTCCGTATCATCGATTTCCGTACCGGCTCGGATCATTACATCGAATTCAAAGAAAACAACTACGTGGTGCGCAGCGGGCGAAATCCGGAATTCCGAACAGCGCAGTTCCGCTTCATCTTTACCTCGCTGGTCACCCCCGAATCCGTTTATGAGTATGACATGAATACCCGCGAACGGCGGCTGTTGAAGCAGGAAGCCGTTCTGGGCGGCTACAATCCCGGTGATTATGTATCCGAGCGAGTTTATGCGACCGCTGAGGACGACGTGCTCGTCCCCATTTCGATGGTTTATCGCAAGGGTCTCAAAAGGGATGGTTCCAATCCGCTCGTACTTTACGGATACGGGGCATACGGCGAAAGTATCGAGCCTGAATTCGAATCGCCTCGCCTCAGCCTGCTCGACCGCGGATTCATTTATGCCATCGCCCACGTCCGGGGCGGGTCCGAATTCGGCCGCCAATGGTACGAGGACGGCCGGCTGCTGAACAAAAAGAACACGTTCACCGATTTCATCGCCTGCGCCGAACACCTGATCGGGGCAAATTATACATCAAGCGATAAAATGATTTTCGCCGGGTTCAGCGCTGGCGGTCTGCTGATCGGCGCCGTCATCAATATGCGCCCCGACCTGTGCGCCGCCGCTATCGCCGACGTTCCCTTCGTCGACGTCGTCGATGCCATGGCCGACAAATCCATCCCCCTGACGGTTACCGAATTCGACGAATGGGGAAATCCCATCGATCAGGAAATGCTCGATTACATTTCCTCATATTCCCCGATCGACAACGTCGCGCCGCAGGATTATCCCAGCCTGTTTATACGCGCCGCCGTCAACGATCCCCGCGTGCAGTACTGGGAACCGGTGATCTGGGCGATCAAACTTCGCACGATAAAGACCGATAACAACCTGCTCCTCCTACGGACGCACCTCGGCGCGGGTCACTTCGGGCCTTCGGGCCGATACGATTACCTCAAGGAACTGGCTTTCGAATACACCTTCATGCTCGACGTCCTCGGTATCGAAGCTTAGTGCATTGATCGACCCGCCCCCGATTCCCCTTTCGCTTGAATCCCGCGTACGACTTTCCTATACTGCTGATACGCGACGTATAATTTATGAACGCCAATACGGGAATTTCGGGAGGCAACATGTCGTCACAGCCGATCTGGAAACCATCGGCCCAACGAATCGACAAGGCGCGGATGACCGATTACACGCGCTATATCAATGCAAGTCGGAATCGGCATTTTGAGACTTTTCATGAGTTGTACGAATGGTCAGTCACCGAAATCGAAGACTTCTGGGCGTCTATATGGGATTACGGCGATATCATCCATTCGCGAAAATACGACACTGTCCTCAAGGGCACAGGCATGCTCGGGGTAAAGTGGTTCGATGGCGCGCAATTGAATTTTGCCGAAAATCTCCTCCGCTTTCGCGACGATAAGACCGCCATAATCTGCCGCAACGAAACCGACGTCCCCGAACGATTGACATTCCACGAGCTGTATATTCAGGCCGCCCGGTGCGCGCAGGGTCTGAAGAATCTGGGCGTAACCGAGGGAGACCGCATCGCCGGATATATCACCAATCGCCCGGAGGCGATAATTGCCATGCTGGCCGCCGCCAGCCTCGGTGCGGCGTGGTCCTCATGTTCCCCCGATTTCGGCTTCAAGGGTGTCTTAGATCGGTTTAGCCAGATCGAGCCGAAGGTGCTGTTTACCATAGACGAGTATAGCTATAATGGCCGACGTTTCTCGCCGCTGGATCGCGTGCAAAAATTGGTCGAAGATATCCCGTCGATTGAACATGTCGTCGTTGTCGGTGAGAGCAGCGAGACGCGCCTGGCATCAATCGATAACGCCCGGTCATTTTCATCGCTGACTGACAATGATACCGCCGACATCGCTTTTATGCAGCTGCCGTTCAATCATTCCGTTTACATCATGTATTCCTCGGGCACAACCGGCCTTCCCAAGTGTATGGTGCACGGTGCCGGCGGGACGCTTCTTCAGCATTTCAAGGAACATGCCTTGCATACCGACCTGGGTCGTGACGATGTCATCACGTATTTCACGACCTGCGGCTGGATGATGTGGAACTGGCTGGTCAGCGCCCTGCAGATCGGAGCGACCGTTCTACTCTATGACGGCAGCCCGTCGTACCCGGACAATCATGTGTTATGGAAAACGATCGAAGAAGAGAATATCACGGTCTTCGGAACCAGCCCGAAATTCCTTTCGGTGTGCCGGAACGCCGGGATAAAACCCGGACGCGAGCATAATCTGTCATCATTGCGGACAATATTATCAACCGGATCTCCCCTATCGATTGAAAATTTCCATTGGGTTTATACCGATGTAAAATCCGACGTGCAATTGGCATCCATCTCCGGCGGCACTGACCTGATATCGTGTTTTATGCTCGGCAACCCCATCCTGCCGGTCTATCCGGGAGAAATCCAATGTCGCGGCCTGGGCATGAAGGTCGAAACATACGACGACGACGGCCACCCGGTTTTCGATCGGGTCGGAGAACTGGTCTGCACCGTGCCGTTTGTATCGATGCCAGTGTATTTCTGGAACGATCCCGGCGGCGAGAAATATCGCGCCGCCTATTTTGAGCATTTTCCCGGCGTGTGGCGGCACGGGGATTATATCAGAATCACCGCGCACGGCGGTATCGTCGTCTATGGCCGGTCGGATGCCACGCTCAATCCCGGCGGCGTACGCATCGGCACCGCCGAAATCTACGCCCCGGTGGAATCTATGGAAGAAATCGACGAATGTAT
>CAZJWR010000096.1:0-10169 GCA_964549765.1 uncultured Ignavibacteriales bacterium | reverse complement strand
GCCGCCCCGCAGAATCGAACTGCGGACACACGGATTTTCAGTCCGTTGCTCTACCAACTGAGCTAGGGCGGCATGCGTTTCAAGACTCGAAATTTATACATTACGGCGTGCTTGTCAATGAATATTTCCATCCAATCTCGTTTCAATCCGCCGGCGTCTCCTCATCGCATCCCAGAATCGCCGCCCCAATAAATCCGGCCGAATTGCCCAGCAACGCCGGCGCCACCACCAGCGAATCGGATACGACCGGCAAAGCTCGTCCAAAAACGGTCTCTCTTACTATATCGACAAATATCGTCCCCCCTTCAGCGACCCCGCCACCGAGGATGATCAGATCCGGATTGACGATATTGGCCAGTCCGGCCAGGGCGACCCCGAGGATTTCGGCCTTTTCCCGGACCACCGCCGGCGCCGCCCGGTCACCTTTTTTCATGGCGGTGAACATACGGCGAATCGTCAATTGGCTCAAATCGTTCCCGATGACTGCCTCGAACTGCGGCGTCATTTCGGCCGCAAGCCGTTGCTGCAATTCATCGATGATGGCGGGCGCGGATACAATTTTTTCGAGGTGCACGGCTTCCCCGGTTGCACCGGCGATAGAGATCCCCACCAACATATGCCCGACTTCTCCCGCGGAATAATCCGCGCCCCGGTACAACGCGCCGTCGATAATCAGCCCGCCGCCGATGCCGGTGCCGATTGTCAGGCAGATGATATTCCGGTAGCCCTTGCCGGCGCCGAAACGGTATTCGGCAAGAGCGGCGCAATTGGCATCGTTGTCGACCATGACCGGAAGATTGAGCTGCTCGGACAGGCGATCCCGGAGATGAAAACCGACCCAGAACGGCAGATTGGGACAGGTCCCCTGTATAATTCCGGTTTTGATATTCACCGATCCGGGCGACCCGACGCCCACATATTCAACGCTCATATTTTGTTCATCCGCTTCGATCAGCAGCTGCTCGCCGGCATAGCGCACCTTTTCGAATAGTCTTTCCGCGAACGGCTCCTGTGGCGTCGGCGTCTGATTCCGATAAAGCGGTTCCCCGCCATCCGAAACCAGACCGTACTTGATATTGGTCGCACCGATATCGATCCCGGCGTAAACCTTCCGCGTCATCGTCTCCCCTTCTTACCCGCGGCGTGTCCCCGCTTGAACGTAATTTGCAGAATCGTCATCACGGCCAGAAGAATAAGGTCATAGATAACCAAGACGATCTGAAGCGCCTTGACCGAAATCACCTTGAGCTGCACGAGTACAACCGGAAAGATCGCGAAGCTGTGCAGCCCGACTGCCGCCAGCCAGAATTGCCATATTTTTCTTCGGGCAATTCCATACCCCATTCCGGCCCCGAGCACGGTATGCAGCAGAATCGCAAAAATGCGGTCGAACAACGTCACGCTGGTCAATGCCCGTGCCTGAAATACCGGCCCTGCGATATGGCACGCCTCGGCAAAGCCGAATCCCGCACCGATAAACGCGCCCAACGATATCAACGTCAACGGCCTAAGCTTAACCGTGCGCGCGATTATCAACAGCGGAACAAATTTCAGCGTTTCCTGTATCAAGCCGGTCAACAGCGACGGAATCATGGCCGGGACGAAAATCGACTGCCCTCTGGATAACGCCGGCATCATCACCTTGACAGCATACCATTGCTGCAGCGGCGCTTGGGTAATCAGAATTATCGGATATAAAAGCATGCCGAGCACGAACAGAATATATGACCATTTGAGGCGATAGCTGTCCCGCCCGAGGAAAACCAGCCAGATCAACGCGATAAGCAGATAGAAACCATAAATAGGAGCCCGGTTGATTTGATCGTCAATACGCTGCGCCAAATTCTTGGACGGTTGGCGGCGGCCCTCAAACGGGTTACGGACCAATTCGGCTGTCATCTTCTGAGCCGGATCGATATACTTGACCAATAGGTGCTCCCGGTCGATATATACTGTCGCCTCCGACGGCCGCACAAGATTAACCTGCCAGACCGAATCGGTAAACGACCCATACTGCACTTGCGTCCGCCCGACGACATGGAACTCAAACTCCGTGCCGTACATCCCCTGCGGCGATATGACGGGAACGGTTATAGTCTTCCCCGGCGTCAGATCCTGCATGGCAAGGATCATTTCCATCTCGTCGAGCATGTAGTTGTCAACGACATAGACCGGCCCTGTGACCTCCACCGTGCGAATTCCGATTTCATCCTTTCCCCGGCCGAAAATCACTTTTCCCGAATCGGCCTCCAAGCGCGCTCGTATTTGTTCCTTCCGCTCGCCGACCTGAACCGATGCCTCGCCCTTGAGGAAAAACGCCGACGCGTCAACTGTCACTTTTTCCGAGACGTCGAAAAGAAACCCCTCGACCTCTTTGGAAAGGTCTAAAGAAAGCTCCTCGCGGATATCGTAAACCTGCCTCCCGTTTTCCTTCCCAATGTCGTCGATTTCTGCATCCAGCCGGCCGACTTCCTGTTCATCGATGGTAAAACTGTATGTCTTTTTCTTTCCTTCCTGCCAATAGTCATCCAATTTGTTGACACGGGGAAGCGTCTGCGCGAAAACTGCGCCGTGAAGCAGCAGCAATAGTATGCCGATGGTCGTCGTTCGTTTCAAGAATCAACCTCCAGTCGGTTTTCTGATTCGGGATATAATATAAATGAGATTATCCGGAGGACAATAGCAAAAAAAACCCGCCTTGCGGCGGGTTTTTCGATCTGTTTTTCGAAGCTGACTAATATTTCGTCGGGTCACTTCGCCATATACGGTTTCAGGACTTCCCGCGCGATGACGATCCGCTGCACTTCGGATGTCCCCTCACCGATTTCACATAATTTTACGTCGCGCAACATCCGTTCGGCCGGATGTGATCCGGTCAACAAGCCGACTTCCCCCAGAATCTGGATCGCCTCGTAACACGCCCGGTGGCCGACTTCGGACGCGTACAGCTTCGCCATGGCGGATTGCTGGGAAAACTTGACCCCGGCGTCCTTCATCTCGGAAGCGCCGTAGACCAAATGCCGGGCAGCTTCGATTTCGGTCGCCATATCGGCTAGTTTGAACTGTATCCCCTGAGTGGTCCCGACCGGTTTGCCGTTGGTGCCTTTTGTCGCGCCGGCATATTTCAAGGCGCATTCGTACGCTCCCTGCGCCAGCCCCAGCGCCATGGCGCCGATCGAAATACGGCCGCCGTCGAGGGTGATCATGAACTGCTTGAATCCCTCTCCCTCGTTTCCGAGCTGATTTTCAAGAGGCACTTTGACGTCGGTGAAATGCAAAAAGGCCGTATCCGAACCGCGCAGGCCCATTTTGTTTTCCTTTTTGCCGACTTCGTATCCCTCCCAATCCTTCTCCATGATAAACGACGATATCCCGTGCACACCTGGCGCGTCCGACGTGCGAGCCGTATTCACCGAGGCATAGGCATGCGACGCCGATGTGATGAAACACTTGGTGCCGTTTAACAGCCAGTGATCGTCTTTCTTCACCGCCGTTGTTTTGGTGGCGCCTGCATCCGATCCCGCCTCCGGCTCGGTCAGACCGAACGCCAGAAGCTCGCCGCCGCTGGTGCCGCGCGGCAGATATTTCTTTCGCTGCTCATCGGTACCGAATTTATAGATGGGGAAACAGCCGAGGCTGTTGTGGGCCGCGATGGTGATACCGGTGGAACCGCACACCCGGGACAATTCTTCGACCGCGATGGAGTACGAAATGGTATCGACCTGCGATCCCCCATATTCCTCGGGAACCACCATGCCCATAAGTCCTTCATCCGCCATCGGCTTCAAATATTCCGTCGGGAAACGTTGTTCGACGTCGATCTTGGCGGCTCCGGGCGCGATCACCTTTTCGACGAACGCCCGGATTCTCTCGCGAAATTCCTGATGTTCTTTTTTCAATAGCACGATTAATCCTTGAGAAGTTGACGTGAAATGACCATCATCTGCGCCTCGCTCGTCCCTTCATAGATTTCGCAGGCGCGGGCGTCGCGAAAATACCGTTCCACCGGATATTCCTTCATGTATCCGTATCCACCGTGAATCTGCAGGGCCTCGTTGACGACATAATTGGAAATCTGGGCGCAGAATAATTTGGCCATCGACGATTCCTGGGCGACATTCTCCCCGGCATCCTTCATCGAGGCCGCCCGCAGCGCCAAAAGGCGCCCCGCATCGATTTTGGTCGCCATCTGGGCCAGCTTGAACTGTATCGCCTGAAAATTCGCGATCGGCTGCCCGAATTGATGACGCTCCTTCGAGTATGAAATCGCCTCCTCCAGCGCCGCCTGGGCGATACCTATGGATTGGAACGCAATCCCGATACGGCCGTTATTGAGGATGATCACCGCCGTTTTGAACCCGTCTCCCTCGTTACCGATCATGTGATCGGCCGGAACCTCGACGTCGGTGAATGATACCTCGCGGGTATCGGACGCCTTCAATCCCATTTTCTTTTCTTTGGCGCCGACGGATATCCCCGGCGTGTCTTTGGGTACTGCAAAGCATGACAGACCCTCACGGCCGCCTTCGGGCCGAGTCGCGGCAAAAACGATAAACACGCTGGCCAGTCCGCCATTGGTCACGAACGTTTTGGTACCGTTCAGAATATATTTATCGGCTTTCTTCACCGCCGAGGTTTTGATTCCGGCGATGTCGGTTCCGGCATTCGGTTCAGTCAGACAATAAGCGCCGATGATTTTCCCGGCGGCCATATCGGGCAGATATTTCTGCTTCAGTTCATCGGATGCGAAACAATAGATGACTTCGCAGCAGAGGGAATTATGCACCGACAGCATGACCATCAGCCCGGCGCAGGCCTTGGCGAGCTCCTCCATGGCGCAATTGTAACTGACCGTGGTAAGCGCCAGACCGCCGAATTCCTCGGGAAGGAGCATGCCGAAATAACCGAGTTCGGCCAGCTCGTTGATCATTTCCTGCGGGAGGCCTCCCTCTTCGTCCCATTTTTCCGCATTCGGTTTTATCCGTTTGGCGGCCAGGTCGGCCGCCGTCTCTTGCAGCATCAGATCGTCTTCAGAAAGCTTGAAATCCACGACCAGTCTCCTCACTCATACGTGTAAAATCCGCGGCCTGTCTTTCTCCCCAGGTATCCGCCCTGCACCATCTTGCGCAAGAGCGGGCAGGGACGGTATTTCGGGTCGCCGAATCCCTCGAAAAGCACCTCAAGGATATTCAGGCAGACATCCAGCCCGATGAAATCGGCCAGTGTCAGAGGGCCCATGGGATGATTCATCCCGAGCTTCATCACGGTGTCGATCGCTTCCACCGTGCCAACGCCCTCCATCAGCGCGAACGCCGCCTCATTTATCATCGGCATCAGGATCCGGTTGGCTATAAAACCGGGATAGTCGTTGACCTCGACCGGCGTCTTCCCCAGTTTTACGCTCAATTCGTTGATTGTATTGAAAGTTTCATCGGAAGTAGCGATTCCGCGGATAAGCTCGATCAATTTCATCATCGGGACGGGATTCATGAAATGCATGCCGATGAACTTGTCCGGGTGCTTGGTTATGGCCGCCAATTGAGTAATCGGCAGCGATGATGTATTGGAAGCGAGGATAGCCTCCGGGGAGCAAATCACCGATAGCTTCTCGACGACCTCCTTTTTCACCTCAAGCAGTTCGAATACCGCCTCCACCACAACCTGCGAGTTCTTGGCGGCCGCCAGATCAGTGCTGGTAGTGATTCTGGCCAGCGCCTCTTTCATCTGGGCTTCGGTGATAATCTCCTTCTTGACCTGCCGTTCCATATTTTTGTTGATCGTTTTCATGGCGCGGTCGAGCGCGGCCTGATCGACGTCGATCATGTTCGCGTTGTACCCGGACACCGCAAATTGATGAGCAATCCCATTGCCCATGGTTCCGGAACCGACGACGGAGACTTCTTTTATGTCATTGACGTTCACGTGCATCCTCCACTATCGTTATATCATTTCCACCGACAAGGCTACGGCATGGCCGCCGCCCAGGCAGAGCGTCGCCAACCCGTTCTTCTTGCCGCGATCCTGCAACGCGTACAGCAGTGTCGTCAATACGCGGGCGCCCGAAGCGCCGATGGGATGACCCAGCGCGACCGCGCCGCCGTGGACGTTGACCTTGTCCCAATCCCAATCAAGTTCCTTGCCGTCGGCCAGCGCCTGCGCCGAAAAGGCCTCGTTGGCCTCGATCAGATCGAAATGATCCAGGCTGACGTTCATTTTATCGCATAGTTTACGTACGGCGTAGATCGGGGCGTAGAAAAGCAGTTCCGGCGCGGTGCCGGCCGTGGTGTAGCTTATCACTCGCGCCATCGGCTTCAGGTTATGCTCTTTCATATACTTTTCGGACACGACGACCAGAGCGGAACTGCCGTCGTTCAATCCCGGCGCGTTACCGGCGGTGACGGTACCGTCCTTCTGGAAAGCCGGCCGTAGCTTGGCAAGCGCTTCCTTAGAAATGTTGGGGCGCGGCCCTTCATCTTTATCAAATATAATCGGGTCGCCTTTGCGCTGCGGAACCTCTATCGGGAAAATCTCCTTCGCGAATTTCCCCATCTCCTGGGCGGCGAGAGCCTTTTTGTGCGAGTTAAATGCGAATTCGTCCTGCTCTTCGCGGGTGATTTTCGACTTTTCCGCGGTTAGTTCGGCGGCGCAGCCCATATGCCAGTTCTTGAACGAGCACCACAACCCATCGAGAATCATCGAATCGAGCAGCTTTTGATGGCCGAATTTGAATCCGGCCTTGGCGCCGTGCAAAACATACGGCGTATTCGACATCGATTCCATACCGCCGGCCACGATGCAGTCGGCATCGCCGGCCTTTATCGCCTGAGCCGCCAGCATGACGGCCTTGAGGCCTGATCCGCAGACCTTATTAATTGTCATAGCACCAACTTCCGGCGGCAAACCAGCATGTATTTGCGCCTGCCGTGCGGGGGCTTGTCCCGAACCGGCTTGCACGACCATCCCCATGATAACCTCATCGATGCTTTTGGGATCGATACCGGCCCGTTTGACCGCCTCTTTGATCGCCAGCGCCCCCGACTGAGGAGCCGTAAACGAGGACAAACCGCCCAAAATGACGCCGATTGCGCTCCGGCACGCGGAGACTATATACGCTTCTTGAATTCCCGACATGACTTATCCTCCATAGACAAAGAACGAAAATATAGAACTATCAAAATATCACATCTTCCCCTGCGGCGCAAGTGAAAATTGTCACAAAGTATTCGGAGCCTGCGTTTTCATGCGTTCCGGTAATCTGTTGCTTAACATATTGTACATCCGTACATTGGCGACTGAGATTGTCTGTTGCGGAGAAAAATAATGGCTATTGGCTTCCCTGCACCTGGATTATTTCCTGACTTGGGACGGTTATGCCCAGTCAATTTGACAGGATGCAACGTAAGGTTAATCGGAGGCACGATATGAAAACCGCTGTGTGTATGGCGATGATGTTTGTTTTGATGACCGGGATAGCGAGCGCCCAGGTTAGCCTGGGGCTGGATTTCTATGCCGGGGCCGGTATCTCCATTCCCCTTCAGGACGTCAAGACCGGCTGGAAGATCGGCGGGCAGGGCAGCCTTGCGGGCGGTTACACCGTCACGCCGGGATTGGAAACCGTGGTGCGGTACTCGTATTATTCATTCCCTGCCAAGGGAGACAAACTCGACAGCAGTTTCGCAAATTTCAAGGAGAAGCTTACGGTCAAGGAAGCCTCGATCGAAATGCACGGCCAGCTTTCGGCCCCGACTAATCGGGCGCGTCCGTACGGCTTCATCGGGCTCGGCCTGGCCAATCTGCCCGATGACAACTATTTTTTCTACTGCGTCGGAGGCGGGCTGAAATTTTTCGTCATTCCCAAGATCAATCTCTTTATCGAGGCGCGATACAGCTGGATTTCGGTCATGAATTTCAGCGTCAACTACGTTCCCATCACGGCCGGGATAAATCTGAGTCTATAGCCGGCGGGGCCGTTCTCAATAAACATCCCCGCTTATTGATCATAGTCTATCCGGCGGCGTCAGTATCGCAATATCGCCGCCGCCGGCGAATCGTCCGGCATCCGGTCGGGTTCCACGGCAAAGACCGTCCCCTTGTTCGACAGGCAATGAACGGCGGCGAAATCCAGCAAATCCTGGTCTCCGGCAGTCTCCTTCTCATGAATCTCGACATCGGCAGTTTCGGGATCATACGTCCCCCATTGCTGGACACCGACCGAAACAAACAGCGACTCCAATCTTCCATGATACGCCGCCCGCACCACCTCCGGTAGTTTATTGGTAGCCTGCTTCCCCTCGGAACCGGCCAGCGATTTATATTTCACCGCCGCCTCTTCCTCGGCCCGGCGGACATAAGGCTGAATGATTTCCCAGGCGCGTTTGTTCAATTCCTCGGCTGAAAGTTCATCGGGATTTCCCTTTATTGCCTGCTCCGTGATCGTCGAGCACCGGCTGGCCTTTTTATAAATTGCGACCAGATAATCGACAGAGGCCAGAACCAGCGGCGCCGATTCTTCCTTCAATAGGGCATAGACGCTCTTATCCACCGCTTGGAAATACCTCAGGATGGCGTTCTTGATATTGGGATCGGCGTCGCCGGTGCCGTAGAATACGCTGTCACGCATGCCGCTGCGTCGCGGCCCCTCGGTATGAAACTGCAGTTGTTTTTCGGGGAATTCGTACTTGAGCGCCTCCTCCAGGCTTTTCGGCGCGTCCTTCAATTCCACTTCGCTTACCCCCTGGCGAGTGGCCTGGAACAGCCGCACGTTATTCTGGCTCAGCGCCAGTATATAATATCGGCCTTCGAGGCCGATCACCGACAGCAACGGTTTGATATGAAAGCGATTGGTGACGACCGACAATTCCTTGAATCGATGCGGGAGGCGGAAATATTTGAAGCTGTCGGGACAGATAAACGCGGCCAAGCCGTCACTCTGATACTGCCAGAATTTGTTGGAGGCGAGCAGTCTCGTTCCCGGGGCCAGAAACTCGCCGGTTTCGTTCTCGCTCAAGCCGAAGGCGCGCAATTGCTTTTCCGCGGTCTTCAGCATGTTTTTGAATCTGATCGCGTTCTGCGAAACTTCCTTGCCCGAGCGCTCGGTCGGCATATAGATCGACACGCATAGACTCTCCGGCCGGGTCACCAACTGCTTCAGGTCGCCCATGTCCAACAGCTTCATATATCCTCCTTTAAAGGGATTCATATGTTATATGCAGGCTGGGCCCCAATTGTTTGAGCTTGCGACACAGATAGTTCGCGATTATGCGAAATAGTTTGGACAGTCGATGCTGTCGGGCGAAGAAATATAGAACAAGCCGGGCCGGTGACCTATCGCCACACCTTACGGGTGACGCCGACGGCCGCGAAGCCGAAGGCGAACAGCAGAATCGTCGCCGGTTCGGGGATTACCATCGCGACCAACTGACCGGTATGATCCTCGTAGCCGCCTTCGATGCGGCGGTTGTTGACGTAGTCGTAGTCCAGCCACGCCATGAACGCCGTATAGTTGAGCGTGTAGGAACTCTGCAAAGGCGCGTCGGCGACAAAATCCCATCCGAATTCGGGACCGTGCAGGCCGAACTCGCCCGGAATCCCCGGAGATTCGACGCCGCCGTACCAGTCGCCGGGCCCGTCATACCCGAATGCCCCGGAATGATTGCCGGTCCACAGGGTCGGCACGCCCAGCATATTGGTGATCCAGAGGCGATCCAGAACCGGGTTGACGACCGTTCCCGAAACGGGATCGGTGTAGGTTTCACCGCCCCAGGTAATATCGACGCGGAAACGATAGAGATTGCCCTCGACATAAGAAATATGCGGATTGGTAAGATTGATCCATGTCAGGGAGGCATTCGCCGGATACCAGCAGGCGAAGACCAGTACCAGAATTAGCAGCCCCCGGTACAGATTCCTGCGATTCATAAGAACGCTCCTTGTTGCCGGCGAAACTCACCGTCCATAGTAAGATATCGTCGCCCGCGCCTGCGAAATTGAATGCAATTCCCGTAATTCTCCGGCGACGCATATAAACATACGTTGACTTATCCAAAATGTCCAGAAAAAAGGGCGATGAATTTTCCTCTCGGCGACCACGGTCACCAAATATTCCCAAGATATCCCCTCACCCCCAGCCCCCATATGCGCTAACTTAAGACTTGACTTTATTTATTGTT
>CAZJWR010000095.1:0-10211 GCA_964549765.1 uncultured Ignavibacteriales bacterium | reverse complement strand
AGGGTCGTTTCGATATATCTCCAAAACCGTCAACTCAAAAAAATGCATACCTAGTTGAGGTTCCCCTAATCGCAATAACCGACTGTATGGCTGATCTCGTAGCTGGTCATCGTTAACGGCGTCAGCAAGTAGTCCCTTAGATGGATAAAGACAGGCGCTTCGCCAATCATATTCGTCGAATTTAGCCAGTTCCTTGGCCGTATCTTCGGGATTAAAGGCAAGAATGTGCGGATTTGGATGTCTATCCCCAAAGTTGATTACAACACTTCCGTCTTGAATAAGCTCTTTAATCGCGGACTCGATTTCGTCTTCTTTGCCATCGATTTTTATTGTTGGAAAACCGTTATAATCCCTCGAGTTTAGGTAGAAATCACGAACGCTACTGAGGATTTGATGCGTTAGAGTGGACATACTAATGTAGAATAGATACTTCCAGCATAGCCTGCAAGCAAAAAATACCATGATGTGGATAATACCACCTGCGGTACTATTCTGTAGACGAATTGCCTTAAACTCGGGGCCGGGTGGCTCATCATTTATGAAGCGATTCTGTCATTCACCAAATCAACCAGGCGCATCAATCTTCGGTGCTTTCGCGGTGCGGAGTTCTTTGGCGGAACGTTCGGGAGGGACGGTGTTGATGTAAATCCCGGAACCGATCTCGAATCCCGCCGGTGTCGTCACCTTGGGGATGATCACCATGTACCAGTGCAGATGACGCGTGTCCTCGTCGCCGATGGCCGACGAGCGGATAATGTAATTGTAATCGGGATCGTCCAGGTGCGTATATATCCGCCCCAAAACGTCGCGCAGGATGAAAGCCAGTTCGCTGATCTCCTCGTTGCTGATCAAAACAAAGCTGGCCTTGTGACGCTTGGGATATATCCGTGTCTCATAGGGCGAGCGGGCGGCGTAGGGACAGAAGGCGACAAAGTGCTCGGTCTCGGTGATGATCCGTTCGCCCTGCCGCAGCTCCTCGTTGACCATATCGCAATAGACGCAGCGGCCGTATTTATCGAAATACGTTACCGCCTGCTCAAACGGCTGGCGCACGTGCGGCGGCACAATCGGGGTGGCGATGATCTGAGAATGCGGATGTTCCAGCGATGTTCCGGCGCGGGGCCCGTGGTTGCGGAATATCGTCACCAATGAAATCTTTTCGTTCTTGCTGATTTCGAACTGACGCTGGCGATAGGCGCGGATGATTTCGGCCACTTCGTCGTTGGTCATGATGGCCGGGTTCAGATTATGCCGGGGATGTTCGATGACCACCTCGGCCACGCCGAATCCCTTGGCCGCCAGAAAAAGCCCAGCCATGGCGCGAGTGGGGGAAAGGTCCGGCTGGAGGGCGGCGAATTTGTTGGGGACAACGCGCACCTGCCAGGAACCGTTCTGGGGAAATTCATAAACCGACGCGGTCGTCTGATCTTCATTGCCGCGACAGAAGGGACAATCCTTCTTGTATTTAGGCAGAGATTCACGCTTGGCTTCTTTCCGTTTGAAATCCGAAGCCCGTTTGCCCCGTTCGGGGGCGAGAATAATCCAGTCCTGTGTGGCCAGATTCTGACGAAATTCCGGCATAGTATCCCTCCGGTCTCCATTCGACATTCGTTAAGCTGATACGATACAATATTGTTGATACGTGGTCAAATGAGATTAATTCAGGATAGGTAAATGGGTATTGCCGCCGGATCATCCGCCGCGGCGTAAGGATCCGGCGGAACATGAACCCATGTCATCGCGAGGCCGCCTTGGCGGCCGTGGCGATCTATCGATGATTATCTGCAGGAACGAACAGATACCCCACCCGTGCAAGGCACGAGTGGGCCACCGAAACTTATTTGCATGAAATAGCAAACTTTGGAGCAGTCCTAATACGCCCGGCCGCCTGCTTCACCCTTGCCGATCAGCTTTTTCGTTTTCAGATAGGTGGATATCAATGCGTCTTTGGCGGCGTCGCGGAACGCCGACTGCCCCAAAGGAGCCGGGTTCATGCCCATTTTGCGGATCATGGAATTCAATCGATACAACCGCGCCTTGCGGTCGACCAAATGCGAATAATGACTGACGCTGAATGATACTGAAAATTCATCCTCGACCTTCACCCAATGCGGAGCGGTGTAGGGGATATAGACGCCTTCGCCGGGATTGAGTTCAAATGTCCAGGCCTTTTTCTGGTATTCTTCTTTGTATTCCAGCTTAGCGATGGTGCCGCCGGCGGCATAATAATTTTCGAGTTCCCGCGCTGATAACAGCGTGGGATCGTTGGCGTCGAAAATGTGGACGATCTTTTTGCCATGCACCTGCAACAGAAAATTGTGTTCGGGATCGAGATGATAGGGCGAGATCGATTGCGGCGACGTGATAAAAATCCATGCCTCCAGTTGCCGGATTCCAGGAGTGATTCCGCCCGCCTGCGGGATATAATCGCTGAATAGCTCGTCGAGCAGATCTTTGTATTCGGGGAGCCAGTTGACGTTTTTCAAAACGAGCCACGATTCGCATTCCTTGATTCGCCGGATAGTCTCTTCGGCAGTCAGGCCAGTCGGGGCGGTTTTGGTCTTGTCCTCGTTGACGCCGACTTTACCGGTGTAATAATCGACTTTTTTTCTCGGCAGTTTGCTTTCGGCTTCCAGCAGGCTGGAGATCTGGAAAAGCGGGTGGTCGGCCAAATTGTGCCGCACCAGGAACGGCTTTTCGGGATATTTCGACGATATTGTTTCCGGTTCGACGATCAATTTATGATTCATAATAGGATCCCTCGCGACCAGCCTAATGAGACTGTTCGTCTAAAAGGTGCAGATGAAAATTTGGGTCAAAATCTATACGATATAACTCCTGATTTTATGGAAAGTTCACGGTTTTTCCACAATTTTTTAACATGTTATAGTATATCGAATTATGACGAAAAGAAAGTCGCCGTCCGGTAGAACTCATGTACCCAGAGCAGGGCTGGACGATTTCTTTCTTCGTTCGAAAAAGACCATCACGATCAGCACGACCCAAAACACGCCGGTCGCGGGGCCGAAATCGATCAGGCCCGACTCGCCCGGAGGCGTCGGGAAAGTCCACAGGTTGAAAACCAGCAGGCCAAGTCCGGTGATCAGGCCGTAGATCCCGAGGATTTTCCGTGAAATCGAAAGATGCAGCAATACGATTGACAGCAGAATCAGTCCGATGCAGTAGAAAATATCCCATGAAATATCAATCCCCAGTTGGACGGAATTGATTTCCGAGAACATCAGCCGAAGCATTTCCTTGGAGGACTCATCCGTTGCAGCCTGCAATGCCTTCCGGTGAAAAGCGAAAATCGTCTGCTGGACGACGATCATCAGATTAAGAAGGGCGAAGCCGATGATGAGGAATACCGAGGCGATATTAAGGAGGTCGCCTTTGTATAGCCGGGAAAGTTTCTGCCGGAACTGCAAAACGCCGATTATGGCCACCGGTCCGATGGCGAAGGCCAATATGAGCGCCAGTCTTTCCGATATCGGTACGCCGAAAACGGTGAAGTTGAAATAGGCCAGCAGCACGAGTAATCCGGCGACCGGAAGCGAAACGATCAATACCCTTTTGAGCTTCATGATTTCTTACCTCCGTTCTTACGAGCAGGCCGGGATTTTCCTTTCGGGCGCGAGGCCGGTTTCATTTGCTCGAATGTCTTCAGGCATTCACGAGCCCAGGTCAACCGTGCCCGAGCGACCAATTCTCCCCGCCGTAACGTCATCAGCCAGAACGGCGTTTGCGGATTGTCCTCCCGCGCCGCTTCGATCTTTTCCTGTTCTTTCGCATACACGCCGATAAGGGATTCCTGACGACCGATGAATTCAAGAAGATGCTCTTTTGCAGTATCAGGCGGCAGCCGATCCCCGAAGAATATTTTCAATAACAGCACACTCTTAAAGTGTTCCTCCGGCGCCATTTCCCGCTGCCGGCGTTCGAATTCGCGTTCGCCTTTTTTGGTGATGCGATAAATCCGTCGATCCGGACGCCCGGACTGACGTTGCTCGCGGACGGAAACCAGACCATCTTTGTGAAGTTGTCGAAGAATCGGATAAATATTCCCGAAACTTTCGTGCCAGAAATGGCTGATGCTGGTATCGATGAATTTGCGCATTTCATAGCCGGTCATAGGGCCGATGGTGAGCAGCCCCAGCAGGGCAAAGCGGGTTCGGCCGGTATCTTTCATATGTTCTCCATATCGATTTGATATATATCGAAACGATATATAAAGAAAAAAGTTGCGTCGGACGCGAAAATATTTGAAAGAGTCCTGTCAATAATGCTCAACGAAAATATATATTGGGTTTAGAAATCGCGGGGTTTATCCGGACCCGGCATGCTCCATTTCGGCCTCGTCTTCTTTCGCGGTTTTGTGCGAATAGAAGAAAATCAGAAGAATCGTGATGATAATACCGGTCGAGACGGCCATGTCGGCCACGTTGAAAATCGGCCACCGATCCATATTATACGACCCGATGTGAATATCGAAAAAATCACAATCGATAAAATCGATCACCTCGCCCAGCCGCAGGCGGTCGAGGATATTGCCGGCGGCGCCTCCGGCGACGATGCTCAGCGGCACGGCGATATAACCGATCGAACGATGCCGCCAGATATAGAAAACCAGAATGAAAAAGATTATGAACGACGTGATGAGATAGTAGCCGGAACCGCCCAGCCGGACTCCGAACGCCCCGCCCGGATTATAGGTCAACGTCCATCGGACGAGATCGCCGACGACCGGGACCGATACGCCGATTTTCAGCGTCGATACTGCGATATACTTGGTGACCTGGTCGACCAGCAGGACGATGCTGAACAACAGCGCCAATCGCGGCATCGGTCGATCATCGTTTATCGGCCCGATTTTTGTTTCTCCTCGGCTTCCTTGCAGGCGATGCAGAACCGGGCATGAGGCACCGCCTCGAGCCGAGTGCGGCTGATGTCTTTGCCGCAGCTGTGGCATTTGCCGTATGTCCCGTCCTTGATCCGCCGCAGGGCCATGTCGATATGATAGATCAGCCGTCCCGACTTGGAAGCCAAGAGAAACTTTTTCTCCCGCTCCTGGGCGTCGGTGCCTAGGTCGGCCATATGATAGGAATACGACGACAGATCGCCGGTGGAATTTTTGATCGTATCGGTCGATTCCTTGCGGAGTTCATCGATCTCCTCGAGGAGTTTTGTCCGCTTGGCCAGCAGGAGTTTTTCGTATTTCTTCATGTCCGCCTTTTTCAAAGCGCACCTCCGAGTAGCTTATAGGCGTACTACCGCAATGACGGCTTTTTCGCCGTTGATTTTCCATTCTTTGGCGTTGCCGCCGTCCAACTGGCTCAAATCCGCCCTCTGGAGCGAATCGGCCAGCGTTTCTTCACAAATATATTTTTGATACCTGTCCACCGCGCCCGCCAGCGGTTCGTCGGCGAACAAAGTAATCTCTATCCGATCCGTGACCTCGAATCCCGAATCTTTCCGCATATTCTGAATCTTATTGACCAGTTCGCGGGCGAATCCCTCGTCGACCAATTCCGGCGTCAGCGAGGTATCCAGCGCCACCGTGATCGACCCGTCGACCTCGACCGCATAGCCCTCTTTTTCCTGGCGCACGACTTCAAGATGTTCCTCGGTCAATTCCACCGGGCGCCCGTCGACATCGATGGTTAGACTGCGTTCAAGCTCGAACTGTTTGATTTCTTCGGTCGCAAGCGATTTGATTTTTTCCGCGACCTGCCCGGCGGTCTTGCCGAAACGCGGCCCCAGCTTGGAGAAGTCCGGCTTGGCCGCATACGACACATAGGCGTCGGCATCGGCGGAAAAGTCAATCTGCTTGATATTGAGTTCCTTACGGATAATCTCTTTCACGTCCTCGGGCGGATTCGTCTTGCCCTTGTCATGGATGATGATCCGCGACAGCGGCTGGCGTACTTTCATATTTTTCCGGCGGCGCGCCGCCAGCGCCATCGATACAACCCGTTTGACGAACAGCATATGTTCTTCCAGCTTTTCATCGACAACCGCCCGGTCTGCGACCGGGAACGATGTCAAATGAATCGAATCGGGCTGGCCACCCTTGTTGGCGCCAAGAAGCTGGCGATAGACATATTCCGCGAAAAACGGCGCGATCGGCGCCGTCAGGCCGCACACCCCGACGAGGATATCATAGAGCAGCAAATACACCAGCATTTTGTCGGGATCGTCGCCGTGGCCGTAGAACCGCGACCGGTTGATCCGGATATACCAATTGGATAAATCGTCGATCACGAAATCCTGAATCAGCCGCGCGACGCGGGTGAGATTGTAATTGTCGAACGCCTCGGTCACTTCCGCCACGACCGTGTTGTAGCGCGATTGCATCCAGCGATCGATCAGCGTATCCTCGCCGGCCCCGGCGCGAAGATAGTCCGATACCGACAGACCTTGCGATGCCGCTTGTTCGGCTACGTCGTCAATGTTGGTGTATAGCGCCCAGAAAGCATAGCAATTTTTGAACGTATCGAAAAATTTGCGCTGAATGATCGCTACGCCTTCGGGATCGAATTTGAGCGCGATCCACGGATGCGACGTCGAGAGCATATACCAGCGGACGGCGTCGGCTCCGAATTGGCCGACCATCTCGAACGGATCGATAACGTTGCCGACGTGCTTGGACATCTTTTTGCCCTCTTTGTCGACCACGAATTCGATCACGATGCAATTTTTGAAACAGGGCTGGTCGTAATACAGCGTCGAGATAGCCAGAAGCGAATAGAACCATCCCCGGGTCTGATCGACCGCCTCGGAAATGAACTCGGCCGGAAACAGCTTTTCGAAATCGTCCTTATGCTCGAACGGGTAATGCCATTGGGCGAACGGCATCGCACCCGAATCGAACCAGACATCGATCACTTCGGAAACCCGTTTCATGCGGCCCGAGCACGACGGGCAGGTCAATTCGACTTCATCGATAAACGGCTTATGCAGATCGAGATTGCCGGGGACGTCGATTCCCAGCTCGTGCAACTGGGCCACCGACCCGATGGCCTTTTTCTCGTGACATTCTTCGCAAATCCAGATCGGCAGCGGCGTGCCCCAGAATCGTTCGCGGGACAGCGCCCAGTCGACGTTGTTTTCCAGCCATTCGCCGAACCGCCCCGATCCGATTTCCGGCGGGTACCAGTTGATCCCGTTGTTGTATTCGAGCAGTTTATCCTTGAACTGCGTCGTCCGGATATACCATGATTTGCGGGCGATATAGATCAGCGGCGAATCGCATCGCCAGCAGAACGGATAGCTGTGGATATAGGTTTCGCTCCGCAGCAGCAGGCCGCGTTTGTCGAGATCAACGATAATTTCGGGATCGGCCTCTTTGACGAATTTGCCAGCCAGCCAGCCGGTGTCGTCTTTGAACCGCCCGTTGTCGCGGATCGCCTGAAGCACCGGCAGTTTGTATTTCTTTCCGACCTCATAGTCGTCGGCGCCAAAACCGGGGGCGATATGAACGATTCCGGTACCGTCCTCCATCGTGACGAAAACGGCGTTGATGACATAAAACGCCTTATCGGCCTGGTCCTTATAGGTATCAAATAGGGGCCGGTAGCGTCGTTTGAGATATTCCGTACCTTTCTTTATATCCAGTATTTCAAAATCCGCACCAAGCACTTGATTGGCGAGCGCTTCGGCCAGAACCAGTTGTTCGCCTTTGTAGTTGACCCGGACATAGTTTTGCTCGGGATGCATGCAGATGGCTGCATTCGACGGCAGCGTCCACGGCGTGGTCGTCCAGACCAGATACGAAAAATCGTCGTCGACCGCCTTCATCCGCACGAACACCGACGGATCCTCGACGTCGGCGTAGGCCTGCCCGACCTCATGCGATGATAGCACGGTTTCGCATCGGGGGCAGAACGGCACCGTCTTGAAACCCTCGTAGATAAGGCCGCGATTGAAGAAATTCTCCAGAATGGCCCAGACCGATTCGATGTAGTAATTCTCGAGGGTGATATAGGCTTTGTCCAGATCGAGCCAGTAGCCGATTCGGCGGGTGAGATCGTCCCAGTCCTTTTTGTATTGGAACACCGACTCGCGGCATTTCTGATTGAATTTATCGATCCCGTACTCGCGGATTTCCTGTTTTGCTTGAAGGTGGAGCCTTTTTTCCACTTCGACCTCGACCGGCAGGCCGTGGGTATCCCATCCGGCTTTGCGATCGACCCGGAAGCCTTTCATCGTCTTGTAGCGGCAAACAGCATCTTTGATCGTCCGGGAGATGACATGATGAATGCCGGGGCGGCCGTTGGCGGTCGGCGGGCCTTCGAAGAAGATGAATGACTCCCGGTCCGCCGCTTGCTCGAGTGATTTATGGAAAACGTTATTCTTGTCCCAGAATTCGAGGATAGCCTCTTCGATCCCGGTCCATGAAAATCCGTCTTTGAGCTGGTCAAATTTCATTATCGGTCGATCCTTATTTCAATCAAGCCTACTAATTTATCGAAACGCCGGATTAAAGTAAAGCCTTTTTTACCCGGCTTTGCGGACGCAGCCCCCCTTGAGCGCCACGGTGGCCGGCAGACCCCCCGTCTGCCCCTGGCGAGGTGGCCCATCCGATGATCCCGTTCGCCGCGGCGCACGGGATCGAGGGTGCGTCCCCGCTTTCATGTGATTCAGCTTTAGGCCCAGGGGCACGGTTTCGCGGCCTGCCTTCAAATATGTGGGCAGCCCGTAATATCGGGCAAGGTTCATCGTCCGCCTTCGGCGGACCGCGACCGGAGATCGTGGCCAACGCGTCAGCGTTGATGCGGAAGCGAACCCGGAAAAGCGATTGACAAAATCAATTTAATATCACAGTGTTAAATAGTGAATTGGGAGGCGGCATGTGCTGGGGTTGGATTTAATCAGAAGAACGACTTTGTTCGACACGGGCGTACGCAAGGTGCGCTATGGCGGCTTACCCCACAGCGAGGTGCAGGCCACCGGCACTCGCACGTTATCCACTCTGCTTATCCTGCTATTGTGTATTATCTTCCACTGTCCGGGCGGCACGTATTCTCTGCCAAAACATAGCCCTTCCACCGATTCCGACCCTTCGAAAGGAGCCAATTCCCTTATCGAATTGCCTCACTGGGAAAGGGCCATGCACGATTTGGGCAATGTAAGGATAGGCATTGATAATTGGGGGGTAATTGTGAATGGTTTACCTATTGAGGAGCAGGTATTGTTTTATGGATCATTGATTATGGAATTTCCAAAAGAGTCGCATCTGAATTATATGGACTGGAGCCGGTTGTGGATCGGGGGCATCGTTGGTAGGGATACGTTGGTTTCGTCGGGATGGAGAGGGAGCGGGTTGACAAATGAGTTTAATCCGGACGCGGGGGCGAGGGGCGTGATCGAATATCGTTCGATTCTCAAATCCAGCCCATATTGGCGAGCCGACGCGGTCTCCGAGCAGGACTTTGTCTGTGAGTATACCGATACGCTGACGGACCCGGAAATTGTGGGGATAGATGAAATGGAAAACCGCCCTCATAAGCCATTATATATATCCGTCCATCAGGAATCATATGTTTGGAGCAGCGATTATACGGCGGATTTCATAATATTCAATTTTTGGGTGAGAAATATAGGCATGTCTCCGATCCGGAATATGTATATTGGGCTTGAAATGAATCCCAATACATGCTTCATGGGAGATACGACCGGCTATATAGTGGAAGATCATAATCTGACTGGCTTCTTGCCAGCCGTCGATCTGCTCTGGGGAGAATGCCAGCCATCGGATTCTGTTCGTCTTTTCTGGTCGGCTGATGACGACGGCCGGCCCAACCAATACGGTCAATGGGATTATGGATCTCTCCGATCAGTCATTGGACTCATGCTGCTCAAGCCTGACTTTTCGGAGAAAGTCGTCAATTACAACTGGTGGGATGATCGCCGGCAGGAACCGGACTACAATTGGGGGCCGCGCTTGGCGCCGACCACAAATGACCCGTGGCGAGATATCGGGGTCGGACTCGGGGAACCAGAAACAGACGTCAATCGCTATTATGTTATGTCCCACCGGGAATTCGATTATGACCAAATGGTGACGGCTCTCGATCATTCGAGTGAGGGCTTTCTTCCGGCGCCGACAAACATTGCGGCTGACATTGCCGACGGCGCCAATAATGAATACCTTGTTTCCTTCGGGCCGTATGATCTGGCGCCGGGGGACAGCGTGCCGTTTACGTTCGCCA
>CAZJWR010000094.1:0-10811 GCA_964549765.1 uncultured Ignavibacteriales bacterium | reverse complement strand
GCAATAAGCATTATGCCGTACTTGGTGCAAATTTCACGCAGCCCCCGCAGATACTCGGCCGGAGCCGGAACGAATCCGCCCTCCCCCTGCACCGGCTCGATGATAATCGCCGCCACCTGCTCCGCTGGGACTATCGTGACGAAGGCATCTTCCAGTCGATTTAATTCCCGTTCAATAAACGCCTCTTTGGACAAACCGTCGCCGTACCGATAATGATTCGGATATTGTATCCGGTAGACTTCGGGCGCAAACGGCCCGCAATTTTTCTTGTATCGCGCCTTGGAGGTCAACGTCATGCTCATCATCGTCCGCCCGTGAAACGCCTCGGTATAGCAGATGACAGCCGACCGGCCGGTTGCCTGGCGGGCGATCTTGACGGCGTTCTCCACCGCCTCGGTGCCGGTGTTGACTAGCATCACCTTGGTTTTGTCTCCATGAGGCAGCAGCGCCGCCATCTTTTCGCACAAATCAAGGTATGGCTCGTATGTCGCCACGTGTATGCAGGTATGCTGTAATTTTTCGGCCTGCGATTTGATCGCATCGACCACGGCGGCTTGGGAATGGCCCACGTTCATGACGCCGATTCCCCCGGCAAAATCGATCAATTCTCGCCCGTCGGCATCGATCAACCGGGCGCCCTTGGCCGATACCGCCGTCACACTGCCGGCGAACTGCGCCAGGCCGCGCGGCACAACCGCCTCCCGCCGCTTGATCAATTCATCGCTTTTGGACATATCCTTCCATTCTCCTCACTGATTATTCGCTTCTCAATATCGCCCTCACCGGCGACGCATCCATACCGGCCAGTTTCAACGGCAACGCGATCAATTCGTATGTTCCGGGTGCGACATGTTCCAGCATCAGATTTTCGAGGATGGCCACCGAATGGTTCGCCAGGATTTTATGTGAGTCGAGCGTTTTTGAATCGGCTTGATCGACCGACGGCGTGTCGATCCCGACGAGCTTGATTCCTCCCGCAACCAACGCCTCGGCCCCATCGGGAGTGAGGCAGGCAAAATCACGATTGAATGTGGCGGAATCGCGGCTGAGCGTACGGAATAAGATTCGCTCCACTCCTTGTACGTCTATATTTTTGATCGCTTCGGCATCGATTGACCGTATCCCGCTCATATCCACCACCAGCGCCGGGCCGATATAGGCCGATATGTCGATCCCGGAAATCGGTAAACCCTCGGATAGAAAATGATACGGGGCATCGGCATGCGTCCCCGTATGCAGGCTCATGGTTACGCTGCCGACATTGCAGGTATCGCCGTCACCCATCCGCCACACCCAGAACGGCTTATATTCGGTGTCTCCCGGCCAGACAGCCATCCCCGGATGAACTGTTTGTGAAATATCTATAATGCGAGACATGGCGTTGCCGTCCCCTTCGCAGTATTAGTCCATTTTCATTGCACTCAAAATACGGAATTCCCCGGCCCGCCAATACAAAAAATTAGAGCCGGCGCTATTCGCACGCCGGCTCAGACAATCCAATATCGGGTTTAGAGAAATCCCTATTCGCTCATGGTCATCAGCGATACGACTGCCCCGGTCGGATCGGCGATAGTGCAAAATCGTCCCACGCCGGGGACGTCTTCGGGACCGTGCAGGATTTTTCCGCCGAGCTGTTCGACCTTTTTGGCCGCGGCGTCCACGTCGTCGACGGCGATATACGCCATCCAATGCGGTGGAACTTCTTTGGGAATCTCCGAAGGCATTGCCATCATTCCGGCGTGGCTCTTGTCCCCGGCCTTGAACAGCGTATAATCCATGCCCGGCATGCCACTGTCGGCCGGATTCCAGCCGATGAGTTCGGAATAGAACTTTTTCGCCCCGACCACGTCGCGGGTCATCAGTTCATTCCACACAAATGAGCCCTGAGGTGGCTTATTGCCCGCCATGATATTTCTCCTTTCAGATGAATTTCAACTCGGTTGACACTTTATATACGGAGAATCGCGGAGAATTTATATCACATTTTGGTTGGCAGAGCAGATGTCACCGACTTTTGTCATCGGTGGCCGGTGTCGCCCACACGTGTCATGGGGGACTGGGGCACCCGGCTCACAAATCACCGCCCGCCCGTTCTCGGTGGAAGGGGCGGGCGATTCTGTTTCGGCGGTCAGGATCGGCGCAATCCTGTCCATGCTTCACGAGCCAAATACTTGCGGCCACTTCACCGATCTTCAATAGTCGTATTCAAAACAGATACCGGGCGCCGGTCCCTCCTTAAATATATAATTGATCAAGTAGACGGCGTCTGAAATCTCCACCGCACCACTGCAATCGGCATCGCCGGTTCCCATATCGGGCTGCGGTTCAGGGCCGCTTCTGAAGATATAGTTCACAATATGCACCTGATCGCCAATATTGATTGCCCCGTCATTATTGGCATCACCACGGCAGATAGCCAGCATTGCCCGGAAGGCGTCCACTCGGCCGTAACCGTACTCGAGGTCATGCGGGGTAATCGTCCCCCAATCAAGGTCGGTCACGGCGGAATATCGCAGAACATCGTAGATTTGATCGACAGTCAACTCCGGATTTCGCGCAATTAAAAGAGATGCTATACCCGATACTATGGGGCACGCCGCCGACGTTCCCCCGAAATGACAATCATAATCAACATCATTCTGAAAGAGATAGGGACAGTTCCAGCCTACCTCCATGCCGCACGCGCTATCAACGCCGTCATTGAATCCCCACCAATCCATCCTATCCAGCGTCCATACATCCCCCTGGAGGCACACGTCTCCGCTGGGAGCAACAACATCAAGATGAGACCCATATTGGCTGTAATACCACCTTTCGTCGTTGAGCTGCACTGCGCCGACAGCGAATGCATAATCTGAACAGGCCGGATAGGCAACCATGCTCGGATAGACTTCGGCACCGTTTCCAGAAGAGAATATGGCTGGCATTCCCAAGCCATTCCTTCCATCATTGTAGATTCTCTGCAGAGCGGAATCAATCAGCGGCGATGAAATACAAACTGCCTTACCGTAGCTATTGGAGATTACATCAGCATCATTAAAGAAGGCCCAATTTATGGCTGAAGCAATAACCCAATCTGGTGGTCCGCCATCACCTTCGAAAATTTTTAATGGCATTATCTTGGTCCATGGATCCAATGAGAATATGCCGGTGAACGACATTGGATTATACAGATAGCCGCTATCTGTAGTATGAGATGCAGCTATAATCCCGGGACAGCCCATTCCATGCGCGTCATTTCCCACCGGCCAGGAATTCGGATTATTGTGAATAAAGTCGTGCCCAGGGAGAATCCGCAGTCCCGGCAAATCCTCGTGCGCCTCCACGCCATCATCGATAATTGCAACGGTAATGGTGTCGTTACACCCGGCGAAATCCCATACGGTCCGCTGATTGAATTCTCCAATCACTTTCTTTAAATGAGACTGATTATTGCGATAAAAGTCGAAAAGCTGGTAGGAATGCTTTTCGTATCTTTCAGCAAACTCCGGATAGGCAAAATGGGTCGGCACTATATCATGATAATAATTGGCCAGGTCCAGAATGCGCATGCCCGACGAATCCGTGTTTCGTAGAAGGTAGACGCTTTCGAAGCCATATATCAAATGATCGGATACCACACCGTTCGCGGCATTTATACTGTCGATACTCCCGGGTGATAGAGTGGGATCGAAAGCAACAATAAACTGCTCACCAACCGGCATCGGATAATTTCCGTCATACAGATAAAACGGTTCTACGAGATATACACCGTCAATGCATTCAGCGAATCAAGAAAATCCGTATATCCGACCCCGGTCGAAAGGGAGCAACAGACGAAATCATCGATCACATATTGTTCGTGAACTACAGTCGCAATTCTTTCAATTTGACTTAAGATGGCGCTTTGTAATTCCGGGTTGTAAGTCATATCGAATTTGATCAGAACCTTGTTGGAATCGATGGACAACGGAACAGGCCCATTCGAACCGTAATAGAATTGGGCAGATATCGAAGATGTTAGGACAAGGATGACAGCCGCCCCCAAAAGACATACCGCCTTTTGCATGTGATGCCTCCTTTAGTTATGGTTTACGCTGACAAACCGGCGGCGTCAATATATTGGCATCGCCGAATTGCAAACGAGTCACTACCTCCCTCCTCTTAAGGTCATAATGAAATACCTGACCAAGCGCGATCGGCACTGCGATCAGAGAACGATTGTCAGGTGTTATAACCATGTCTCCGATGGGGCCCACCATCAGGAGCGAATCAATAAAATTATAGACGTCACCATCTGGCCTGTTGCTCACAACATCAAAAAGAGTTATGTATTTCTTGGGAGGGCATATGGGCCTGACATACCCCGATTGCGCATATGAATAAACAGCGTCGCGTCCGTCTGGAGTCAAAACCATGTCCCCACCGGGACAAAAGTCCGTATAGAAGATAATCGAATCCAATTCACGGGCGTAAACTTGAAAACGGTATCTGTCGTCGCCTAAGTACATTAACATAAGCCACTTGCGGTAATCGGGGCTCGCTACGACTCGTACCGGATATCCTATTGGAAATTCATGCCTGACAGCCGAAATGGTGTCCCCGATAGCGACTTCGAGAACATATACATGGCTATAGCTATCGAGAGTATCATTGATATGACAAAAGAAGATATGGCTGTCCTCAGTGAACCACCCCTGTCCGGCATCATTTACAGTGTCGGCATAGACGACGGAATAATCGGCGAGATCAACCATATGCAGATATCGGTTAACCAGGGCCAGATACCGGCCGTCCGGCGATACGATGACCTCGTGGCCCCGCCATCTGTTTCGATCCTTTTTGAGCACTAGCGAATGTTCGGCAATTACAGTGAAGGAATCCAGCTCGACCTCGACAATCCCCTCGTCGGGATGGAGATACATCGTCTTGCCGTCAGGGGAAATCCCGAATCCGTCAGTAACAGCATCATATGGCAGATAAAATGAGTCCACTTGCTTCGTACCGGTATCATACCGGTAATAGGTGTTGGGAGCCATATAATCGCTGAAGTATACGTAATAATCCTTCGCCGGCGGGGGCCTGACCGGGTTGTCGTCATCGCAGCACGAAATCCCCAATGCTGCAACCAATATGACCATCGCGGTTGCCAACGACCTTAGAAAGCGCCTCCGCATCTCAACCTCCCGCGTTTATAGTCGATATAATATCTCCTATAGACCTTTGTGCAATACCGGTTAATTCAAAATATGCAACTCGCAAGCAGACATACCGCCTTTTGCATGTGATGCCTCCTTTGGTTATGGTTTACGCTGGCAAACCGCGTTGAATAGCCGTGAGTATCCTCCGAATTGCAGACAATTGACAATTTGCTTCTTCCTAAGGTTATAGTGAAATATCTGCGCCATATCCGTCGAAACCCCGACCAGATATCGACCATCGGGCGTGATTGCCATTCCGCCTATCGAGACAACCATTCCCAGCGAATCATTGAACGTGGTCACATTGCGGTTTATTCCATTCCCGATAGCGTCGAAAACCGTGATGATATCTTTTGGCGCACATCCATCCAGAATATAACCAGGTTGGTAATATGAATATATGACCTCGTTGCCGTCTGGCGTAATTTGCAAGTCCCCATTCTCAAAACACATGCTGTGATGGTATGTGATTGAATCCAAACCAAGCTCGTACACCTGAAATCCGTAGATACCTGCGGTGATATACATGAGCATGAACCACTTCTGGTAATCAGGACTGGCGACTATCCGCGTTGGCACCCCGAATGGGAATTCGTGCCTGACGGCAGCAATTGTATCTCCAAAATTGACTTCAAGAATATAAACATGGCTGTACTGGTCGACCGTGTCGTTGACATAGCATAAAAGATTTCGACTGTCAGCGGTGAACCAGCCGTGCCCCACACGATTTATAGTGTCTGCATAGACAATTGACAAGTCATTAAGATCGACGATATGCAAATATTCATTGAGTAACGCCAAATAACGACCGTTTGGCGATACCAATACTTGATGTTTAGAATTCATACTTTTCTTTAGTACGAGAGGGTGTTCGGCAACAACCGTGAAAGAATCCAGCTCGACTTCGACAATTCCTTCATCCGGGTGGAGATACATCGTCTTGCCATTGGGCGATATCCCGAATCCGTCGAAAACGGAATTGTACGGCAGAAAGAATGAGTCTACCTGCATGGTGCCTGTGTTGTATCTATAATAGGCATTCGGCGACAACTCATTGGCAAAATAAATATAGTAATCCTTCGCCGGCGGCGGTTTGACCGGGTTGTCGTCGTCACAGCACGAAATGCCCAGCGAGACCAACAATATGCCCGCAGCAGCCATTATTGACCTTGATAAATGATTTCGCATTTCAACCTCCCCTACTGATAGCGGCGATAGCTTGGGTGATAGATGCTTTGCCCCTTTCGCTAAACATAAGACGCCCCACGCTGCCGGTTTATGCAAAATTATACCCATAAAGCCGACAATGCCGCAGTCTATTTCTTGCCGAAACTCTTTGAGTCAGGGAAGCACCAGCCCGATGCCGTTATATCACCTCCATATAAAATTAGGACCGGATTATTATCATGTCAAGCATATTCTTTTAAACTGCATCTTTTTTTCCCGAGAAGTTCCTACCAAAAATACTCCGAATAAGTGAGTATTTGGATCTCCTATTGTAGCGCCCGATTTTCACCACGGGGCCGGATCCCTGCGAAAATCGCCGGCAGCAGTGGGCTCTCTGCCCGGGCGTGCTCTATGGATCCGGCCCCTCTACCCAACCGCATAACAGGAGGTGTTAAGAAAACGTGCCGTGTTCCAGCTATTTTGTAATGCAACTATTATGCCGAAATCGGCAGAATATGATAATAAATGTCTAATCCGTTGATATGTAATGCGATGTGCGAATTTTCCGATCACACGGGATTATGCGATTTCAGCCCATTCGTAACGCCATTACGAATCGACATTACGAATTTCGTAATGGTAAAAATTAAGTCGTTTTTGTGTAATGGATTACCAATTCGTAACGCAAGCCCCCAAATTCGTAACGTTACGAATTGGCAGGCCAAAATTAGTTGTAATCAGCCTCCCCGCTTCAGCGCAGTAAGAAACCGCGACCGGAGAGAATCGCTCATCAACGCCCGCTTGACCGGCGGCAGCTTGAGGAACCCGCCCACGACGCCCCGCACAAATCCCTGCGCCGTGCTCTGCGGATTATTGAAGAGCAGATTCTGAAGTGTCCCTTGTTCCAGGCTCTGGAGGATGACGCGTTCGAATGTATCTTCGGGATAAAAAACCCGCTTTTCCCGCTTGACCAGTTTCAGGCTGTCGCTGGTGCAATCCAACGCGCACACGCCGCACCCGAGGCATATTTTCTCATCGACCACAGGCAGGTCGTCGTCTCCGTTCTGGCTAATGGCGTTCACCGGGCATGATTCGACACATACGCCGCACTGCTGGCACTCGTCATTATCCACTTTGGCGATATAATTCGATGTCACGACGATATTCGGATAACCGAACCGGCTGACGCCGAGAAGCACGTTGCAGCAGCATCCGCAGCAATGGCAAATGAACGAAACATCCTTTTTCACGTTATCAGCGCACAGCACCAAACCAAGGTCTTTGGACCGGGCCAAATTGTCCAGCATCTCCCCTTTCGAAACTTCGCGGGCAAAGCCGTGACGGATCATCGATTCGGTGGCGTGCCCGAAAGTCGAACAGGTCTCCAACGGGACATCGCATTTCTTCTCGCCCGCGTGCATTTTCTCATGGCGGCACGAGCAGATGCCGATGGCGAATTTAGCGTGGCCGTCAATTATAGCGCTCGCCTTTTCGTAATCCAGAATCTCCACGAAGGCGTCGCTGTCGATTGCGTCCTCATGGGGAAGCGTCCGCAGCGGGGATATTTTCTGGCCCTTGCCCAAATTGGCCCGATAGTACGCCGCCCCGTCGGATAAATATTCATGGAACAGCTTTGCCCACTCTTTGGTTCGCAATTCGCCACGCGTCCGCATCATGGTGAATTCGAATATGCCGATAATCAATGGCGATATCGTATAGCGATATTGATCTCCGAACCAGATATCGATGACAAGGCCCTTTTCGGACAGATTATCGAGGAGCCGTCGCACTTCGTCGCGTTCGAATTTCGTCGTTCGCGCGATATCATCCAGCGTCGCCAGCCCATACGGCATCTTCACGACCAGTTCCGCCTCGCGGGCCGTATACAGCTCGGTCAGGATTTCTCGCAGGGTATCGTTCCACGGCACGCGTGCCGTGAGATTATCGATCTTCTTCCCCAGCTTACGATAGAGGTCCTTGCCGACCATATGTCCCATTGCTCTACCTCCATGGTCAAGGCCATTCTTGCCCGGTGCCCGTCAGCGGCGCAATGCGAAGGCATATACTGAACTGTACACTAATATAATAATAATTTGACTATCAACGCAACGGCAGAAAAGCAACTCCCCGCCCCTGGGAAGGAGGCTGGGGAAAATATATGGTGCTGATTTGGAAGTAAGGAGCCGGGTCATCCCCGCGACGGCGGAAATCACGACGGATTCGTGGGGGGTCATCGTAGGCTCTTCTCGGACTTCGGCGTGATGATTTGGTGATGTTGAAATCATCAAATGGCAGTTTCATATTTCTTGAGCAACGCCTGGAAGCGCGGGTGATCGCGGAGGGGGTCCCAGTCGGGGTGCCCGCGAAGCCATGCCACGGTCAAATCGGATGGGATGGACAGCAGGGTGTCGAGGAGATCGACGGCGCGATCAACCTCCTCGACCTGCGTGTAAATTTTGGCCAATTGCACCATTCTTTCCATGCCGATCAGGGCATCGCGGCTGATGGGAATGGCCTCGGAATATTCGATAGCCTCCTCGATTGCGTGAGATTTCCGGCCAAGATCGGCGTAGATTTGCCCCAGCGAAGTATTCATCTCGGCTGAGAGATTAATCCCGATCGCCCGGACCCGTTCGACCGCGATTAGCGCAGAATCGAGATAGAGCTCGCCAAGCTCTTCGTTGCCCGCGAGTCGATTGAGGTCTGCAGCCAGATAGAAATAGCGCGCAGTATCAACGGGGCTTATCAGATCGTTGTGGAGTACCCTGACCGCCTGAAGTCCTCTGTCATAATCACGCGCAAAATACGCGCATGTTATTATCATGCCTTGAATAAGCATCGAATGTGCGGCCACGGCCGGGACCGACTCGAGAACCTGCATTGCAGATCGGTGGTCTCCACTTCTTCGAAGGTAGAGCATGGCCTCATCGCAATATGGTCGGGCGTGATCGGGAAACATGATTTTTGCCCGCTGAATGTATGCTTCGGCTTCATCCCACAGCCTCATGTAGAAGCAGTGATCGATAATGCCGTACAGTATCCAAAAGTTGAAGGGATTAAGCCTTTGGGCTCGTTTCTGGAGTTCAAATGATTCTTCCCATTGGCCAATCCGACGTTTGACGTATGCGGTCGCGGCGAGTGTCTCGCTGCTGTTGGGAAACCGCAGGCATGCCTGTTCGAGTTCTTGCAGGGCTCGAGGATAGTCATCGAGGACATAGTAGTAATAGTAGCCCCATGCGACCCGGGAGTAGGCGTCGAGTGAATCGTACTTGCGGGCAAGCGTGGCGTTGTGCTCGGCCAGACGCTTCCTTGCCTCGCTCTGATCGTACCCGGTTTCATAGTACCAGCAGTGTATTCCCGCCAATTCAGCGTAAGCGTCGGCGAATGTTGAATCCAGGGCAACCGCTTTTTCGAGAAGTGCAGTCGCACGATCCAGATCCTCTCGACCATGCTCCCAGCCTTCCCAGTAGGCACGCCCACGCAGATAGTAGTTGTAGGCTTCCAAATTGGTCGTCGATTGAGAACTGATGGCTCTCTTTTCGGAATCGACAAGGGAGATATTCAGCGCCGTTACGACATCCTTTGCCATCTTCGCCTGGACGGTAAAAACATCTGTCAGGACCTCGTCGTATATATCCGTCCAAAGATTTGATTCGTCGGATGTGCGGATGAGTTGAGGACTGACACGTACACGGCTCTCGGAACCCGGAAGTTTCTGCCACCGTACCGAGCCTGCCAGCACATAATCGACACCAAGTTCTTTCCCCACCTGCCGTAATGTCTTGTCGGTACCCTTGTAACGCGTGGCGCTCATACGGGCTATGACACCGAGGCCATTTACCCTGGCCAGACGAGACGTGATCTCGTCAGTGATCCCGTCGGCGAAAGACTCGTCTTCCGCAGCCCCCAGATTCTCAAAGGGCAGGACGGCGAGCATTATTTTGTCCGGACCATGGGATGCTGTTTCGGAATGCCATGGTTTGGTCACAAACAGCACGATAATTGCCGCTATCACAACCATGGCCGCCACGATCCACCGCAATCGCGATGGGCGTTTGGCCGGGGATAACAGGGACGCCACAGATAGACCGGACTCCAGCGATCGTTTTACCCGCATCAAGTCCGACAGCATGCCATCGGCGTGTTGATACCGGGTCTTGACGTCCTTTTCCAAAGTCTTATCTATAATATTCTGCAGGCTGTTGGGGACCCCGGATTTGAAACGCGCCAGGGGTTCCGGGATATCATCGCTCACCGCTTTGAGCGTCGCCGCCTCGCTGTCTCGTTTGAAGGGATTCTGCTTTGTGATAAGCTCGTACAGGACTACACCGAGGGAAAAGAGATCGCTGCGATGATCTACTTCCTGACCGTGAATCTGTTCGGGGGACATATAGCCGATGGTGCCAAGTGTTGAGCCGGTTTTGGTCAACTGGTCTTTTCCAACCACAGAGGCCAGGCCAAAAT
>CAZJWR010000093.1:0-10820 GCA_964549765.1 uncultured Ignavibacteriales bacterium | reverse complement strand
AGATTATCAGGAATGGGACACTTTTAAACCGCCCTTTTTAACCCCCACCCGGTACACTTTTCAACCGCCGTTTACAATCGATACGGAGACCCGGGTAATCCCCTGCTACGCCCTTTGCCAAATGGTCGCTGGGTGATGCGCCAGAACGGAGACGCGGTCTACTTCAGCGGAAGCGGCGCCACCGACCAGGGTGACCGGCCCTTCTTGGACTTGCGCCACTTGGGATCAGGCGAAACTGAGCGTCTGTTCCGTTGCGATCCCAACCGTTTCGAGTATTTCGTGGCATTCGCCGGAAGCGAGGACCAGTTTATACTTCGCTCCGAGTCCGCCCTCGACGTACCCAACTACTATCTGGCTACCATCGGCAAGGAGATCGAGGCGGCCCCGGGCGAGGCCGCAAGAGCGCTAACGCGAATACCAATCACGCGCTTCGAGGATCCCACACCCCAGTTGCGAAAAATCAAGAAAAGCATCGTGCACTACGAACGCAAGGACGGCGTTCCCCTCAGTTTCCACTTATATCTGCCCCCCGGCTATGAGGAGGGTACACCGCTGCCTACGGTTCTTTATGCCTATCCTCTCGAATACTCCGGCGCAATCACTGCCGGGCAGGTCAGCGGCTCGGCGCAACGGTTTATGCGTCTGTATGGCCCCTCCCATCTCTACTTTTTGCTCCAGGGCTATGCAGTGCTTGACCAGACCGCCATGCCGATGCTCGGTGATCCCGAAACCACATACAACACATTCGTGCCCCAGCTGGTGGCCGACGCCGAGGCTGCGGTGGCCAAGGCCGTCGACATGGGAGTGGCCGATCCCGAGCGGATCGGCGTCATCGGCCACAGCCACGGCGGGCTCATGGTAGCCAACCTTCTCGCGCACACCAACCTGTTTCGGGCTGGCATTGCGCGCAGCGGATCATACAATAAGACCAACCAGCCATTCGGCTTCCAGTCCGAGCGCCGTTCCCTCTTCGAAGCGAGGGATGTTTATATCCAAGTCTCACCGACCTTCTTTGCGGACCATATCGACGAGCCGATCCTGATCATCCACGGCAACGACGACTCCAACCCGGGTACCCTTACTTTCCAGTCTGAAGTTCTCTTCGAGGCCGTGCGTGGTTCGGGAGGCACTGCCCGCCTGGTGCTGCTGCCTTTCGAGGACCATGGCTACCAGGCCCGGGAGAGTGTTGAGCACGTTCTCTGGGAGCAGCTCAGGTGGTTTGACAAGTATGTAAAAGGTGCGGGAACAACAATGCCTCGAAGCCCCGATCAGGAGTGACGTCGTTGGGGGGATGGCCCGCCAGATCGATGCGCCTGACCATGCGGTATCAGGTGTTATCATTTGGTCTCAGAATCAGTGCCGTGTGACGCAATTATTTGAAGCATAGGCAGATATTGACCATGGGGCGCTGTCTTCTCCGGAGAGACCTTTCACGAATCCGTCGTGACGGAATTGCGATGTCGACAATGCCTGGTTATTGAACGATATAAGGCGATGTCTACGCCCGGGAAAATTTCACAAGTCTCTGTTATACCCTGTTTTTTCGTTGATTAGTAGCAACCTGCGAGATTTCAAAATATGGTTCTGAAGCCATCAAAGCCGTTTTTTTCGCAATTAGAATATTTAAAGATTTTGACATCTGCTCAACCCAAGATAATGACTATTTACGCAATATGGCGCATCAATAACGCATTATGAACATATAGAGATCGAGACACTTTGCTTTTAGCGCATCTTGCTTTTAAGGTGAATTGGGAGATGGATGTAAGAAGAACTTCGTATCAGCGCTTAAAGGCCCCTAATTAGCAACGTAGTGAATAATGAATTTGTATCGCATTATGGTTTAAGAGGTTGGGCGGCGAGCGCCCGAACCTCCGGTTCCTCGGCTTAACCGATCGCGCGGGACGTGGGCTAATATCAATTGATTCGGTTCCTCCTGATAATTCACACTACTAATCGAATTATGCGCTCTTGACCGAAAAAAAATAATGAGCGATGCCGAGAGAACCCTCGACGTACAGCTGGATATTAACGCTCGTAAGTCAATTACTGTCTGGATATCGGAGCTATGTAAGGGATCTGCGATCTCTTATATTTCGTGGTTGCATTGCAAATTGCCATCTTGTTATTTTCTTATATTGAACATCTATTGCAGGGGTTCAGTCATGTCGGAAAACTACCGAGACGACGACAAGACACGCACCTATATTCCGCTGACGGAAGATACCATGGTGGGGCATTACCGGATTGTCGGAAAAATCGGATCCGGAGGGATGGGCGAAGTATATCTGGCCGAGGACACTGAGCTCAATCGGAAAGTCGCCCTCAAATTCCTCTCGCCGCACCTGTGTCAGGATGCTGACTGCCGCGCCCGATTCAAGCGCGAAGCTCAGGCAATCGCACAGCTTGACCATCCCAATATTGTAACGATCTACGAAGTCAGTGAATTCAATGGTCAGCCATTCTTTGCCATGTACTACGTGGCTGGTCACTCACTCAAAGATATCATTGGTCAAGAGGCAGCGCAACCGGCTTACATCCTGCGTCTCACTCGTGACATATGCGAAGGACTTCGGGCGGCACACGCTGCCGGTATCATTCACCGGGATATCAAGCCGGCCAATATCCTTGTACAAAAGGACGGGAAAGCGAAAATCGTTGATTTCGGATTAGCGGCGGTTGCTGGATCGGACAAGCTGACGCAACCGGGCTTCACTTTTGGCACGCTCAGTTACATGTCTCCCGAGCAGCTTCAGGGCAAAACTGTCGACGCGCGATCCGATCTCTTTTCGCTCGGTGTCGTCCTTTATGAAATGATCACGGGGAAAACGCCTTTTCAACGAGAGCGGCGGGACGCCGTTGCCTTTTCAATTCTGCATGATACCCCCGAGCCGCTTGATAAGCACGCAAAGAATATTCCCCGGGGATGGCAGGAAATCGTCAGCCGGCTGCTCCAAAAATCGCCCGATTCTCGTTACCAGTCAGCGGCCGAGCTCTTGCATGATCTTGAAGTCTTGGATTCCGCCGGTCTATCCCCGTCGGCGTTGCAGCGGCGGCCGAAACGCCGTCGCACAAGGCTCCTCTGGGGACTGGCAGTACTGGTAGCGCTGATCGCGACAGCCATAATCATTAAACCATGGCGCCTGCATATATATTCCGGAAATCCCGAGATGACCGCATCATACCGCCTGGCGGTTCTATACTTAAAAAATCTCGGCGTCCCCGGCGATGAATATCTCAGTTACGGCATCACGGAGGATCTGATTGTTGACCTTACCCGCATTGGTACAATCGGGGTCACGCCGATGCGGTACGTGATGAAATATCGGGAATCGGATATCGACCCAAAGGCGATCGCTGAGCAACTTAATGTCAACCTGATTCTGGATGGATCGATTCAGAAAACCGGCGAAGTCATTCGTATATCCGTCCAGTTGATGAATCCGGATGACGGTACAAATCTCTGGGCTGACCGCTGGGAGGAAAAGTATAGTAACCTTTCGCATATCAAAGAGGCGTTGGCGCGCGGGATCAGCCGGGCCTTGAATATCGATGCCACAACGATACAAGATGCTCAAGTGGGGCAACCGGAAGGACTGAATGCGGTGGCGTACGATTATTACCTTCGTGGAAAATACACGTTTGAAAATCGGGAGGCGGAATCCGACGTCGATATCGCCCTCGGCCTCTATCGAAAAGCTCTTGAGACAGAACCATCCCTGCTTGCCGCACGCATCGGCGTAGCCGAGATTCTCAGCTATAAGGGAGAGCACGAAGGGGCCGATGAAGAACTCATGGCCGCGCTGAAAGAGGCCCGGTCCCGGAATCTAAAGGCCGATGAGGCGCGAGCATTAATGGGACTGGCAAAGTCATATGAAAACCAGCGCGTGGATGAAAAAGCCCGGAGCTATGGCGATTCGGCGGCAATAATCGCCCGGCAGCTGGGAGATCTCGACGGCGAATTAACGGCGCTCTGGGTGCTCAGGGATATATTCCAGAGGCAGCAGAATTACCATGAGGCTATCGCGGCAGCGGAACGCATGGTACATATTCTCCATCGGCTCAATGACCGAGAGCGGGAAGCCGAGGAGTTGAAGCACATCGGCTCCATGTATTTTCTGAAAGGGGAATTCGATCAGGCGCTGTCTTTTTTTCGACAAGGGCTGGTACTGGCACAAGATATCGGAAAACGTGACTGGGAGGCAAGCCTGACACACAATATCGGCATGTGCTTCAGTCAGCTGGGTTCAATCGATTCCGCTCTGCAATTTGCAGAGCGCGCCTTGAGCTTATATATCGATCTTGGCGACAAAACCAGCACGGCCCAGGAATTATATAGCATCGGGGCCAGTTATACGGCCCTGGGGGATTATCGCGTTGCCAAGCACTATTTCGATCGCGCCGGAGAAGAGTATGGGCAAATAGGAGACGAACCGGGAGGCATCTTGGCGCAATATGGCATCGGCGCTTCGCTCATGAATCTCGGTCAGTACGATAGCGCCATCACTATTCTGAATACGGTGCTGAATGAATTTATCAGGGGGGGCGACACCGCCAATATGATAAGCGTCACTGGCGATCTGGGACTGACTTACTGCTATCTCGGCGAACCGGAACGAGCCAAGCCATATATGTATAAGGCGCTCGAATACGCGCAGCAATCGCTGGATACTTCATCCATGGCCTTCAACTGCTGGTGCCTGGCGGAGCTTTACTATTTTGATGAACGGTATGACTCCAGCAAACACTATTCTGAGTTATCTGTGGGGTATGCCAGGGCGGCCGGCGACCGGGACATGGAATTGCTATCGTCGGCATACCTGGCATCGACTGCCGTGCGTGGTGCCGGGACATTGGTGAATCGGGAAAACTTCGATCAGATTATCGACGAATTACGACAACGCGGCGATATGGAGAACGTGATTATCGTTCAGCGGTTGTTCGGACAGGTGCTGGTTGACTATGGCGAGACCGATGAGGACCATCGCCGAGGCCGCATGATCTTGCAGGAGGCTCTTCGGGATGCGGAACAGCGGGGGTTGGTCCACGAATCGGGACGGATTCGCACAATTCTAAAGGGAGAGGGGGATATCCTTTAGGGCTGAGTCCCCTATACTCATCGCAAACGGTGTTCGTATTGGATTACCTGTGTAGCCGGACCTTCAGGAAAGAACGGGCGCCGATTCCCCTTGACAATTGGAAATAATAGATATATTTTAGCATTAACTGAGCGACACTGGGAACGGACTTCGGGGCAATACTTTACACACGCAACTTTGCATGGGTTTCAGCGCCTAAATGTGCCTGGACCGCCTTATCTCATTACTCCAATCGCCGTTATCCCGCGCCGTGCTCAAAGGAGGTTACCATGCGTTCCATCATTCTAACCTGTAGTATGTGTTTGCTGACTGCAATTGCCGCTTTGGCTCAAGTCTGGGAACAGACGAATGGTCCCGAGGGAGGATTTGCCTCGTCTTTTGTCATCGCCGGCGGAGGCTATCTGTTCTGCGGTACGCACCGCCCGGGATACGGACCCTCAGGGGCAGGTGTATTCCGGTCATATGATGATGGCGAGAACTGGGCTGCGGTCAACAATGGCATGACACACCTCGGAACGCAGTGTCTGGCCTACGATGAAACCGTGGGTATGCTGTATTGTGGTACCGAGGGCGGCGGGATGTTTCGCTCGTCGGACAACGGACAGAGTTGGTCGCCTGTGGGCGACGGCATCACCGCTTCCAACATTCAGGCGATAGCAATCACTCCAGCCGGCCACGTATTTGCCGGGGCGAACGGCCTATTTCGTTCGACAGATTACGGCAGCACTTGGGACCTGACGGTTACCGGCATGACCAATACATATGTCAAATCGCTGGCCGTCAACTCCACAGGCGACCTTTTCGCGGGCACCGACGACGGCATATTTCGCTCGGAAGACAACGGTGACTCCTGGACGCTTATCACCGAAGCTCCGCTGGATAATACGATCAACCGACTCGCGGTAAGCCCCGGGGATGATATATTTGCCGGAACATACTGGAGCGAGCTGTATCGCTCGACCGATAACGGTGGCTCGTGGACGCAGGTAGATTACGCCTCCGGCTGGTGCCTGTATATCGATGCCAGCGGAACTATTTACCACGATCTTAGCGGCGGCGGACTCCGCCGATCCGCTACCAATGGTGACAGCTGGACAACGATCGGCATGGAGGGATTCTGGATTATCGCCGTCACCACCGATGCGAGCGGCAATGTCTTCTGCGCAACCGACAAAGGCGTTTATCGTTCATCAAACGGCGGCAGCTCCTGGGAACAGATCAACAACGGTCTGGTGGCGCCTATTGTCCAATCTCTGGGCATATCGTCGACTGGGGACCTGTTTGCCGGTATTATAGGAAGTATATTCAGCAGTTCCAACAAGGGTGAGGAGTGGCTCGAATCAAACGACGGTCTGGAAGCCGCAGATTTCCTCGACAACGTGATGGCGATAGTGACTGATGATGCGGGAAATATGTATGCCGGCATTTGGGGGATAGGTATTTTTCGCTCGACCGATGACGGCGTCAGTTGGTCGGAGGCGAACAACGGCTTGACGGTGACAGCTGTTCGGAATGTCACGATTCATGCCAACGGCGATTTATACGTTGCTACCAATTCCGGAATATTTCGGTCCACCAATAGCGGCGGCAACTGGTCCTTGTCGGGAATGGACGGAACGAATATCTATTCCATCGTCGCTTCTCCAACAGGCGACGTCTATGCGGGGACCGAGCAGGATGGCGTCTATCAATCGCCGGATAATGGCACTACTTGGATAAAAGTGGGGATGGAAAGCAACAGTATCCGTTCGCTGGCCACAAACGCCAATGGCGATATATTCGCCGGGGTTTATGGAGTATATCGTTCCACCGACGACGGTGCCACCTGGCCGCTTGTGGGTAATTGGGGATGGCTTGTCGAAGATATAATGACGGACGCCAGCGGTGACGTCTATGCCGGCGGCCTCGGTGGTGTGATATGGTCGCGGGATAACGGGAATTCATGGGAAATTATCAACGATGGTCTTGATAATCCCCGGGTCCTTTCCGTGACACGGGATCTGGACGGTGACATATTCTGCGGAACCGATGGTACTGGTGTCTATCACCTGAATCCCGGATCGGAGGTCCCGCATGTTCTTTCAACTGATCCCTCGCCAAATGAGACCGGTTATTCTGCTATAGGGGACATATCGGCGACCTTCAATATTGATATGAAAGCCAGTCTATTCACGAGTAGCAGTGTTATCGTGACAGGGAATATGTACGGGCTATATCACGGCAACGTCACTTATGACGTCCCATCACGGACGGTTGCATACGCTCTTGATGGACCGACGACATTTAAAATGGGCGAGGTTGTAACGGTGACATTAACGAAAGATATTACTTCTTTGAACGGAGAACCGCTACCAGCAGGTTATAGCTGGTCATTTACTATCGCGGCAACGCAAGGATCTGCATCATTTGCGGCTCAAGAGAGATACGGGACAGGTTGGGCGGCTACGGACATAGTTCCTGGTTTTCTAGATGATGACGAATTTGTGGATATGGCAACCGTGTCCATTGCGTTTAACGAATATACGCTTCACATTAATAATGGAGACGGGACTTTCCCGGAGTACGGTTGGACCTTTCCCGAAGGCGATAATTATTCTCCTCGGGCTCTTTGCGTCGGCGACATTGATAAGGATGACGACATAGATATAGCCATAGCCAATTATGGTGCAGGAGATCAGGGGATTACAATATTGAAAAACTATGGTGATGGTATATTTGAATCGCCGATAGACTATTCTAACGGTATTGCCGGATCCGGTCCATTTGACCTGTGCCTTGCGGACCTTGATGGTGATGGCGATCTGGATTTGGCCACGGCAAATTACGAATCGAACAATGTATCAGTACTAATAAACGACGGCTCTGGTAATTATGTGTCGACAACAATCTATGAAGTTGGACCGGAGACCGAAGAATATACGAGGTCAATAGCTGCGGCTGATTGTGATAACAACGGGTCGCTGGATCTGATTGTATCCAATGCCAACACGGATAATCTATCGATCATGCTAAATAATGGGGATGGCACATTTCAGGAGAACACCGTCTATTACGGGGTTGGTGAATATCCCCGGGATATTGTGGCCGGTGACTTCAATAACGATGGCAACGTTGACGTCGCCGCCGTCGCACGCGACTACGGCGGGATTTCCGTCATATTTGGCAACGGGGATGGCAGTTTCGCAGAACCGGCAACTTTATATTTTTTGGATATCTATGCGATTGCTCTTTGTGCTGCTGACTTTGACGGCGATCAAGATTTAGATATCGCCGTTCTTGACTATATGCTGGGTAATGGATATATCGTTATTCTTCGTAATTCTGGAACCGGATTATTTGATCAAATGCCTCTATATTACAAGGTAGGATCTTATCCATTATCGGTATGTGCCGCAGATATTGAGAATGATGGCGATATGGATGTAATCGTCGCCAACGATGGCTCCCCCTACGATATTTCCGTTTGCCGTAATCTGGCAGCGCCCCCGGCGCCGGCAGCAACCTCGACGACGCCGGATGACGATGAGACGAACGTATCTCCGGAAACACATGTGGCGGTGGTCTTCGATGAAAATATCAATGAAGCTTCTATTGATGGCGGGAGCTTCACTGTAACCGGAAGCTCGTCTGGTGTACATTCAGGGATATTTACTTATTATCCATATTTGTACACAATAGAATTCGCACCAGATATAGCTTTTGCTCTCGATGAAATCGTAACGGTTGAACTAACAACGGGGATTGAATCCAGGCTAGGGATTGCACTGCAATCACCCCTCTCTTGGACTTTTACCATTCGCCCAGATCCAGGTCCACCCAGTGCTTACGATCTTCGCGATGTGGGAGGGAATAATTATGTTTCATCGATTAAGGATCAGACCGGTGGCACTTGTTGGACTCACGGAACGATGGCCTCACTAGAAAGCAATTTGATGATGACCGATTACTGGGCGTCAACGGGGGAGTCTGGCGAACCCGATCTTGCGGAATACCATTTGGACTGGTGGAACGGCTTCAATGAGCATAACAACGATGATCTCGATCCGCCCAGCGGTTTGGGTCTGGAAGTGCATCAGGGCGGTGATTATCGTGTGGCGTCCGCCTACTTGACCCGCGGTGAGGGTGCCGTAAGGGATATCGACGGGCAGTCCTATGATGTTCCTCCTGACCGCTTTTCCCCAGACTATCACTATTATTATGTTCGGGATATCGAATGGTTCAATGCCGGTACTGATCTAAGCGGTATTGACGCCATTAAATATCAGCTTATGAATCATGGTGCGCTCGGGACGTGCTTATACGCGTATGGCTTTATATTGGGAAATAACCAGTATCAGCCACCTGATGACGACAAAGATCCCAATCACGCAGTTGCCCTTGTGGGATGGGACGATAATAGGATAACCCAAGCTCCGCATCTTGGGGCATGGCTCTGTAAGAATAGCTGGGGTACAGACTGGGGAGATGCCGGCTACTTCTGGATTTCTTACTACGATAAACACTGTGGGAAGCACCCCGAAATGGGTGCCGTCTCATTTAGTAATGTTGTTCCGATGCCGTACAAAACTATTTATTTCCATGATTTCCATGGCTGGCGAGATACCCTAGTTACAGTCAGCGAAGCATTTAACGCCTTTACGGCAATTGCCGACGATGACCTGCAGGCCGTATCTTTCGTCACTGCAACCAATAACGTAGACTACACGGCGCAAGTCTATGATCGCTTTGAAGGTGGTCAGCTGGAAGATCTTCTGGCCACCAAAACAGGAACCTATGTCAATCCAGGTTTTCATACGGTTGATTTATCGGCTCCAGTTCATATTTCGGCTGGAGACGAGTTCTATATTTATGTGTCTCTCTCACAGGGCGGGCAGGCATATGATAGGACTTCAGAGGTTTCGGTTCTCCTCGGCGCTTCGTATCGCACCATCGTCGAATCATCTTCTCAACCTGGCCAGAGTTATTACAAAGATGGCGGTTTGTGGTTGGATTTATACGACCTGGATAACTCCGCGAATTTTTGCATCAAGGGATTGACCGGTCAATCGAATCCCCTCGCCCCCATGACTGTCGTGGCATACAGCCCCGTAAATATTATTGTCGAGGATCCGACCAGTTCGCAGTTCGGCAAGGATGCCGACGGCAATCTTATCACAGGCATTTCGCCGGCCGATTATTTTGAGGATCCGAATGACTCGGTAGTTATCTACGATCCATTGCCCGGTGATTATATTATATCATTTGTGGCTGAAACCGGCGCTGATCCGTCTGCGACGTATTCAGCAATCATCAAAATAAATGGTTCCTTCGAAGTGGTTCTTGCGGCTGACATGCAGATTCCTATGACGGGCGAAACCACAAGCTATTCGTTTACTCTCGATGAAGGATTTGATTATCTGAATGGTGATGCGAATGGAGATGAAGCGATCAATGTCGCTGACGCGGTATTCCTTATTAATTACATATTTAAGGGAGGAGCACCGCCCGAGCCTGAGGCCGCCGGAGATGCAGATTGTAACCTCGCGATTAATATTGGTGATGCAGTACTTCTCATAAATTACATATTCAAGAGCGGTGAGCCGCCGTGCTATTTTGAGCCATAGAGTGTGGCTTGGCCTGGAGTATGCGGACGGTGACGATGCCGTCAACATCGGTGATGCCGTATACCTAATCAACTATATCTTCAAAGGAGGCGCGGCTCCGGTGGAAGATTGCTGTCCT
>CAZJWR010000092.1:0-11169 GCA_964549765.1 uncultured Ignavibacteriales bacterium | reverse complement strand
TTCGTTATCGTGGGGATAATATCTCGATTTCGGCTCATGGAGTCAACGTGGAACTCGGGTGGCGCTATTTAACCTCGAATGAAACTTTGCTCGACCGGCCGAATTCATCGACGCACATCAAGGTATGTCTTCCCGGTCGGGGCGCATAAAATATCCTATCGCCCGCGTCGCAGGTGGCGAATAATTCCTTATCGAGAAACCAATGCAGGGTGCGGGAATTGAGAGCGGCGGAGGCGTCGAAGAGGATTTTCTGGTACTCGCCGGGAATACCCGGCTGCAGCACAAATACGGTGCTGTCCTCGGGCGAGATAATAACGGGAATGTTTTCCGCGAATATACCCCGGCATTGTGGATTGTGTTGCGGAAGCGGCGGGATGACGCCGTGATCGAGAAGCTAGGCCGAGACTCGCGGCGGCCAATCCTCCACGATGACGGAATCAATCCGTTTGCCATGGGCGCAGGCCCGGCACAGCATATATCCGGTCTGATGATCGACCATTATTTGACGATGCACGGGGCAGACCGCGCACGATGATACTCCCTTGATATACAGATCCCGGCGCGTCGACCGGCAATACTTACCCGGCAGATCACCGCTGACGGTGCATACGTCGCGGATGCCGACACCGGAGGGCCGCTTGAACCATTTCGGCTCGTCATTGACCGCGATCTCACGAAACAATGACAGCATCAACGGTGCGGCCGCTTCGGCGCCGACCAGATACGGCGAACCCTCCCCGGAAAAATTGCCGGCCCAGACGCCGACGGTGAAATCGGGATTGTATCCGATCGCCCAAGCGTCGCGGCGGCCGAAGGAGGTTCCGGTCTTCCAGGCAACGGTCGGCATATCGGCCGTGAATTCCCATGACGTCGGAAGATCGGGACGGTGGAGTTCGGCCAGGATGGTTGAGAGGATATAACAAGTTTCTTCCGACAGAAGCCGGGTGGGTTGTGTCGAGGACGTATCCCGCAGAGGCCGAATCGGGATGTATACGCCCCCTCGGGCAATGGAGGCGTACATATTGCTCAGGGCCATCAGAGATACCTCGCCGGAACCGAGCACCAGTGGCAGACCGTAGTAATCGTATTCATTGGTCAGCGACGACAGGCCGCCGGCTTTGAGGAGGTCGTAATATCGGCGCAGGCCGATCTGCGCCGTCAAGTTGACGGCGGGCACGTTGAGAGATTGGATCAGGGCATCCCGAACCGGTACGACGCCGTGGTAGGTACGGTCGTAATTCTCGGGACTATAACCTCGATAAGATACAGGGATGTCATCGAGTCGTGTCGCCGGTGTAATCGCACCGGATTCGAAACCGAGAGCGTAGATGAACGGTTTGAGCGCCGATCCCGGCGACCGCAGCGCATACGCGCCATTGATCTGCCCATGATGCCGGGCATCGTCGAAATCCGGGGAGCCGACCTGAGCCAGAAGTTCCCCGGATTCATTATCGATCACCACGATGGAAAGGTTATGGATACCGCGCGAGTGCAAAACGGCGATATGCTCCCGCGCGAGCCGCTCGGCGATAGTCTGCGTGACCGGATCGATAGTCGTGACGATATCGGATCGGTCCGGATACTGGGCGGCGATGGTCTGGCAGAAATGCGGCGCATCGAACGGGCGTCCCAATCTATTCGCTGGGATTTCTTCGCCGATCGCCATTCGGTATTCTTGGCCCGTGATGATGCCGCAATTATGCAGATATGCCAGCACCTGATCCCGCCGCTCCCGGCAGGCGTTATCTCCGACATCGGGCCGATATAGATTAGGCGAAGCGGGGATGGCCGTGAGTATGGCGGCTTCCGAAAGGGTCAGGCGGTCGGGCCGTTTGCCGAAATAAAAATGCGACGCCGCGCCGACCCCTTCGATGTTGCCCCCGTACGGGGCGGTGTTGAAATAAATCTCCAGCAATTCGTTCTTGGAGTAATGACATTCCAGCTGTATGCTGCGGAGAATTTCGATCAGTTTGTTGTCCACCGTTCGCGACTTCGGCTCCATCATGCGGGCGATCTGCATGGTGATGGTCGAACCGCCCCGAACGACGCGGCCGGCTTTGGCATTCGCGACAGCCGCATCTATGAGCGATATGGGATTGAATCCGGGGTGATAATAGAACCAGCGATCCTCGCAGGCGATGACGCAGCGAACGAGATCGGGAGAAATTTCGTCGAGCGTCACCGGCTTGCGCCAGAAATAATCGGATGATGCGAAGGCCGTCAGCAAGCGGCCGTCGCGGGCATAGATGAACTGCGCGTGCGGCCGTTCCAGACGCTCAACCGGCAGCGGAAAGACGTATCGGTCGAGCACGAGGCCAAAACATAGCAGCAGCATCAACCCCCCGATCAGGCGGATCGACCACGTCCGATATGTATGCCGAAGCTTTCGCATCACTCGCAATCCCGCGACACTATTGCCGGTTCATGATCGTCATCATCCCTGATGATGACGCCCCGGCGATGGGCGGATTGTACATGCAGTCGGCCGCAATCGGCGGCACGATGAAAATCCCCGATGAAATCGCCCGCAGGCTGTAGAAATAATCGACCGGTCTTCCCGCTCGAAGATCGGTGAACAGCAGCAACCGGTCATCTCGAATGTCCTGATACGTTATATCCGCTGATTTCCGGGGAATCCATGATAATCGCGCCGTCGATTTGAGTCTCGGGTTTTCGATCTCCAAACCGGCCGGTAACAGATCGCTGATGACGACATTTTCCAGGTTGTCGCTAATGGCCTCGGCCCGGATATGGCAGATGATCTGCATTCCCAACGCGACGTTGTTCATGTCCAGCGGTTGGCCGTCCGCATCCACATATTCCCGTTTGACGGTAATGCCGCGCGAGTATTCCTCCGGACCGTGCGCGATTGGAACGCCGTTGATTTGCCAGTAGTAATAACATCTCCCCTGTCCCTTGATGTCCAGACGCACCGTCCCGGATGTCAGATCCGTCCGGATGATTTTGAACCCGGCCGTATCGACGGCATAGGCGGTGTCGCCGACGACGGTCATCGTTCCGGTGAAGTCAGGATTCTCCTGTCCGGCCAGGTATTTGCCGAGCGCCATCAATGCCCAGGCCGTCGCCTGCGTCGTATACCAGCGCCCGGTCCGGGCGTCATCCATCAATGATTTCACCAGCACCGGCGCTCCGGGATGATCCGGCTGGATATCGGTCAGCACCGACAGCAGGATGGCATTGGTGCGCACGCCGGAACTCAATCGTCCGCCGGTTTCCGGTTCGAACACCGCCGGAAGGATCGGCTCGGGCAAAAGCGTCACGGCCGTCGCCTGATCACCCGACGCATACAGAACGGCAGCCATCATGTAACGTGAATATGGCGGAAGACCATCGGTGGGAATTCCGCGCAACTCATTAACGATCCGGTTTTCGACGATACCGGCGCGGGACAAGGCATAGGCCGCATAAATCTGCTCGGGGAACCCTATCTCCTGCACGCCGTGTTTCTTCCCACGCGCGATATCCTTGAGGCTGTTCACGATTCTCTTGTACAGGTCGGGATCGACATAATATCCGGCTTCCTTCGCTTCGAGCAGAAAATGGGACGCATAGATCGACGTCCATGAGTTGATGTGACGGGTGTTCGGCCAGAGATGAAACCATCCATCGGGTTCCGACATGCCGGTCAGCTTGATGATCCCTTCGCGGATGAAGTATTCCGGTCCCTGCGTGCCGAACACCTCCGGTTCCACGAAGCGGGCCAGATCGTTGAAATAGAGGAGCGGGAACAGCCCGGACGTCGTTTGTTCCAGACAGCCATAGGGGTATCGCACCAGATAATTGATGTTTTTGCTGTAGGTCACCGCCGCCAGGGACGACGTTTCCAATACCGTCTGTGTCGTGCCCTCAAGCCATTCATCGGGCAGATCGAATGAGACCTCATCGTCCTCCGTCAGGGATCCGAATCCATAGCGAGTCGCCAGCGGCTGGCCGGGCCTGTTAGGAAGTTCGAAATTGATCTCGGCCCGTTCGCGTTCGTCGGACGCGGTTACGGTGAACGATAACTTGCCCGGCTTCAGCCCCGCCCGGAAGGTGAATATGACCTGTCGCTGAGCGTTATTGGGGACGGTGACAGTGGCTTGAGCGGGCGAGATCATATCCAGCGAACCTTCGGCATCGAGCCGCACGGTGATATCGGATGTCGCGCCGGTATTATTGTAGATCGTCACCAGGCCATCCACGGCGTCGTTAGGCGTCACGAAACGCGGAAAACTTTCCTGAATGATAATATTGTCGCGGACGATCATGTCATCTCTTGCCGATCCGAACAGGTTATCCTGTACGGCCACGGCGGTCAGGACAAGTTTGCCGTTGAATTCGGGGACGGAGAAGTTTGCCGATGCGTTGCCATTCGCATCGGTGGCCACGATGCCCGACCAGAGCGCCACCGATTTGACGCGCCGGGCGGTAATCGGGCTGATGTGCCGCTTGCGGGAAGCGTCGAACATGGCGCGGCCGCCTCCCGGCGACAGATGACTTTCGGCGCGTTCGATTTCGGGATAAATGAAGGAGTAGATATCATACGGCGCCAGGCGCGGCTGCTTCTTGCCGTAGTAGAAATCGAGCACGTCGGGGGTTTCATACTCGGTCAATTGCAGTATCCCGGCGTCGACCGCGGCCAGCGTCAAGTGGCTGACGCCACGTCTGCCGACCGATACATTGACAGTGACATTGCTGCGCGGCTTGATCACATCCGGCGCGGTAATCGTGATCGGCAGTCGATGATTATCCTTGGACAGCATCAGCGGCGCCATGCCGAAAGCGCGCGCCGGGCCGGCGCTTTTGACATCGGCGGCTATCTTGATAATGGTCGCGGTGATATACGCGTTCGGGAAATAGTCCTGTTTGATCGGCAGGGTCAGATCGGCGGTATTGTCCTCCATCTCCACGCGGATGAATTCATAGACCTGGTCTTTCTCGACCGTCAGCAGCAGCGATCCGCCGAAGGGTGCGCGAATCTGAATATGGGCATTGTCGCCCGGCGCGTACACGTCGCGGTCGAGATCGATCTCAATCCGGTCGGGGTGTTCCATAGACCACGGCGCGTATCCCCACCCGGAGGCATAGAAATAACGCGAGGCCGAATGATTGCCGTCCGGATCATGCACCACGACAAGATACTGACCGTATTCATGCGGTACGAAACTGACGGCGGCGCCGGTCGGTGGAATATCGACAATAGTGGAATCCGCCTTGCGGAGCGTCTTTTCAGACTTGTACCGATACAATCCCCGGTCATCGCGCTGGAGGATCGAATTGTAGATCACGCGGTACAGCGTCACCTTCGCACCGTTGGCGGCCACCGGTTTGCCGTCGTAATCCGCCGCGATTAACGATATGCGACAGGAATCCCCGGGTTTTACATAGCCCTCGAAGTCGAGCCTGACGCCGACGTAGCGCGGATAGGGATGGATGATGATTTCTTCGTAGTTGTAGACCGCCCGGCCGCCGGCTTCGGATACTCCCGCTGCGATGAGACCCTTCAGGGCGGACGGCGGGGTAAACGTTTCGGGGATGGCGTAGGTGTAGGTGAATTTCCCCTGCTCATCCAAGATCGTGTCCGGCAGGTCGGTTTCCACCCGCGAGAAGTTCCGCTCGTCACCGGAAAACGAATACTCCGACCATCCCTGGGGATTGAAATCGTACGGTTCGATGGTGACATGGCCGGTAACTTTGTTGTTGGACGCCGGCGGTCCAAAGAGAAACGTCCCGATGACATCGGCCTGCACCATTTCACCCGGAATATACTCCTTTTTATCGGTGACGACGGAGACTTTGATGCGGTCCGGCATGAACTCCTCGACCTGGAACGTCTCTCGTCCGATTTCGTAATCTTCACCGATGCGCGCGACAAGCGAATACTTACCGGTAGGCGCATAATCGGGGATGGCGACGTCGACCGCATTCATCGCCTCCGCGGATGTTGTCGTCACCCGGTAGCTCATGAATTCCCGGCCGGTGGGATCATTGACAACGATGAAATAGGGAAAACCCGGCGGAGCCGAACCGTCGGCGTTGCGCACCAGCGATACGATATGAGCGGTATCGCCGGGGCGATAGACGCCGCGGTCGAGGTACACGAAGGCCTCATAGCCGGTTTCTTTATACGGCCGTCCCTTGACATCGAAATCGCCGATGGGGAGACGCGATTCATCGAGGTTCAAATACGAAAGATCATCGTTATACTCCGCCGTGATCACCAGCGGCTGGAAACCGGCGAGGACATCTTCGATATCGTTGAATATGGCCACGCCCCGTGAATCGGTTCGGCCGGAGAGGAGTTCCTGGTTGTTTCGGCTGAACAGCCGCACGTCCGCGTTTTTTATCGGCGTCGTTTCCGAGAGCGAATTGACCCATACCATCAGGTAATTATCCGACAGGCGGGCGACGATACCGAGATCGGTCAGCATCACCAGCCGGGTGTCATAGCTCCATCGCCCTTCGCGATTGCGCGCCGCGATCTTGTATATGCCCCGGGCGGAATCCCCGATAATGCCGCCGACGTCAATGGTTGTCCGGAGCGGCGTATTGGGCGTGTTTTCCAGATCGACGTCTTTGGAAAAGAATTTCTTCCCCAGGGCGTTCATATCCTGCGGGTACGGCGACCGGAGACTCCTGCCCGGCGAAGATAACGCATAGACCAGATTGTTGGCAAAGATGCGGTCGATTTCGACGGACAGCTTATCGATGTTGGTCGTTTCCATTTCCAGCAGCTTGGCGCCATCGCGCGGCAAATAGATGCCGCTGGAGACAAATTTGACCGTAGGCAGGAGGTCAGGGATCATCACCCGCGACGAGAGACCGTCGGCCAGGAGGCTGCCGTCCAGAGCCGGCATACCTTCTTCGATGGTTATCATGTAGGTATTGCCGGGAATGAACGGGCCGTAGATGAAGAGATTATTGTATTGCTTCTCGATGGTGTAATCCGTCTCCGGGGAGATGCTGATATACGCCGCGGCTTTGTCGGGGTCGAGTGCGGCGTTGGACCTGATCTGCAGATAGCCCTGGTTTCCCCTAATGCCGGGCCGGATTTCGGCGATGTATTGCCGCTCCTGCGCCCCGATTTGAATTTCCGTCCGGTACGTTTCGGCCAGTCCCTCCCCGCATTGATAGCACAGCAGTCCGGAGGCAATGGTCAATTGATACACCTGTTGCGCGTCAGTGATTTTTACCGGGGCGGTGGTGAGTATGATATCATACGCATAATTCGTTGTCGAATCGCCATTGGTCAGGCCTTCCAGATGCGTCGCCGTCCCGGTCATGTCGAATGTCGGTGCCGGATCAGCGGCATTTTTGGTCCCGGTGAGCGAAATCTTCTCCGCCAATTGCCGGAGATCGACGTCATAGTTGAATTTGATGTCGATAATCATCCGGGCCGTACCGGGAAGATCGGAATCGGCGATCCAACGCGACTGCACTGCTTCAATCCCGAACGGCGGAGTGTGGAATTCAAACGTGTGGTTGTCGTTTATCCTGTTCCCATAGAGGTATGTCTTTTCCGATCCCACCCGGACCGAATACCTGGTCGCCGAGGCCAGTCCCTCGTCGGGATAAAACCGCAGGATATCCTGTTCGATCCATCGCGCGACGCCGGATAAAGGCGGGTCGAAGATCAGCGGCGATGGTGACGGCCGATCGAGGCTATCCGATGACACCATGTCACGGGAAAAACGGACGGTGATGTTGGTATGCTGATCGGTTTTCCTCTGCGGAAGAAATTGCACCACCGTCACGTTGAGGTCGGGTTCATCCTGCGTGCCGCCGGCCATCAGATCGATGGACACACCGATAGCAACGGCGACCGCACAAACCACCAGCAGGATTACCGGCAGGCGAGATCGAAATCTCGCAACGGTATCATTGTGCATGACACATTCCCTTAATGTTTGAGAGCCCCACCCGCGCAGAATTGCTTGCATTATTATACAATGTCTTAATCACCCTGTTCAAGCAAAACTATATGTTGAGGAAAGAAAAAACAACCCCGGCTGAATAGCAAACGGCGGATTCGATCGTGACCGGAAGAATTACGCTTGACAACAGCGTCGACAGCGCTATTCATATCGGGATGCTTCAGTTTGGCACGAAATTACCCGGAAAAACATACATTCCGAGACCCGGCGGATACGCCGTTATATTCGACCACGATCAGAGAATATTGGCCATTTCGGATCGCGGGAAATATATCCAGCCCGATGGCGGCGTCGAAGCCGGCGAATCGGCAGAGGCGGCGGTTATCAGGGAAGCGGCCGAGGAAACCGGGATGACGATACGGATCGTACGGGAAATCGGCCGTGCGAATGAGTATGTCTACGCGCCGTCTGAGGACGGCTATTACAACAAGATGGGAACGTTTTATCTCGCCGAAAGCGTCGATACGCCCGGGCACACGACTTCGGGGGAATTTCCCGGAGTCGTGCGGATATCAGTCGACGAATTCGAAAGCAGGGCCGCTCACGACAGTCACATGTGGGCCGTCCGGCAGGCGATTATGGGCAGCAGTCATTCACCGGGGCCGGACCGCTCTTGAAGATGAAGTTTATCAGATATACGACATCGCCGATATTGGTATCGTTGTCTCCGTTGGGGTCGGCCAAACAGACCGGATCCGGCGCGGGTCCTCCACGGAAGATATAGTTCACGATAAACACCGCGTCGCCGATGTTCAGGTCGGTATCGCCGTTGGCGTCGCCACAGGCCGGCCCGGAAGTGACGACATCGATGGCCACCGCCTGACTATCGGCGGCTTCTCCATCGCTGGCATGGAAGACTACCTGATAGGCGCCTTCCTGATCCGCCGTCGGTGTCCATGTAAACGTCCCCGTGCCGTCTGTGTGATCGACGAAATCGGCGCCGGTCGGCACTGATGTAGCGGTCAGGGCCGGCGTGGTTCCGTCGGGATCGGATGCGGCGATATCGAACGTCAACAAGCTGTCTACGAACACCGTTTGCGGGTCGATCGTATCGAGCACCGGCGGACGGTTGACATCGTTGACAGTGATCTGTACGATTTCCGAATCGACCGCCGCCGAATCATCGGTGGCGTAGAACGTCACCGGATAAACACCGGCCTGGTCGAATGTCGGCGTCCAGTCGAACGCCCCCGAACCGTCATTATGGTCGACAAAAGTCGCACCGGTCGGCAGAGTCGATGTCGTCAGCGCCGGGGTGGTACCATCGGGATCGGATGCCGTGACGGTAAAGTTCAGGTTCACATTTTCGTCGGTTGCATGTGGTCCGATCAGATCGAGGATCGGCGGGCTATTCCCGGCCATGGGAGTGACATAGGCCGTATCCGCCCTCATGACGACAGGCATGGATTTGCCATTGCTCGCCCAGAGGTCGTAAAATGTCGTGCCCCAATCATTGGTTTCGTTCTCGTCCCGCAAAAATTCCACATATTCTTTGCTGGTCGTCTGGTAGTACAGAACGACGATGATTGTCGCCGACGGGCCGGGAAGAAGATACTCGGTTTCGTCCCAATATTGGCCGTCGGGATAGCTGTATCCGATCGGCGGCGACTGGATCGATTCGAAATTGGCGTTGGTAAATCCGCGAGGGGGAATCCGGTTGTCGAAATAGATTTTGCTGTTGACGGCAAAGTGAAACGACGGCCCGGCCTCATAGCCGGTGACGGCCGAGACATCATCGGCGATGCCGGGCTTGATTTCATATATTTTCGCATCGGCGTCATGGGTCAAAACTCCGGTTGTCGGATCATATGCGCCTGATTCGTAAATCAACTGGTCGTTCTCGTTATATGCTTTGATATTCAACCATATCCGCCGGCCCTCGGGATAACCCGACGGAAGTTTGTGGGCCGTTTCGTTGGTCACGCGCACCTGGGCCAGGTAGTTGCTGCCGCTTTCGGTCACCGTCAGAGCCAGTGATGCCGCCTTTTTGAGCATCGATTCAGCCCGGGCGATGCCGTTGGTCAGCGCCGACGGATTGGTTTCGCCGGGGAACAATGTACCGATCAGCAGTGGAATGAAGGTATTGCCGCCGGTCAAGTCGTGTTCGGGAAGATCGGTGCGGATCGGCACACCCGGTTTGTTGCAGCCGGCGCCGGTGGTATCGCGCATGTGGCAATCCTGGCAGGTCGCGACCGTGTCCTTATTTCCGCCGAATTGCGGCGCATACACCCCCTCCGGGGTGTTGTAGGCACTCATCAGCCATTCGCTGTAGGTGCGTTCGATGGGGAATAATTCGTAGGGGCTGAAATCGGGAGCGGCCTGATCGAAAGCATTGGGAACATAATCGCCATTGGCGTCTTTGGTAAAGGCCGGGTTGCTGACGTCATGGCAGGTGCCGCACACGGCCGCTTCCGGATGAAACGGCGAATAATAAAACTGATGCTTGGGAACGGCGTCTGCGAACGGTCCTCTCTTGGCGTTGTCGGAATCGGTGATGTACATGCCGTCGGCGGAATGGGCCGGGATGGCCGTCAATGTGCCCAGATAAGTTTGATCCCGCGGATACGTGTTGGCCGTGTAATCGGCGTCATCGGGGTATGGATTTATGCCGAGCGAGGTCGGTTTTATCAATTTATGGCAGAAGTCGCATTGAACGCCCTCGCGGTCGTTATTGTTGAGCGCCGAGCCGTCGGTCGGGGTGGAGCGTCCCTCGAGCCATCCGGCCGGTGAATGGCAGCGTATGCACAGGTCGCCGCTTTCCGGAGCGTCCTGGTTGGCGATTGCAAGGCAGGCGTAAAACAGCGGGTCGCGCGCTGCCTGCGCCATCATGCTCCCCCGCCAATTATAGGCGGGTTCCACGACGGAATCATACCCGCCATGGCAATTATCGCATTTGTCCGGGGTTTCGAGATTGCCCGACTGGTTCGGCTGAGAACCGGGCAGGAAGAAATCATTCAATGTCGTCGGGACGGGATTGGACCATCCCACACCTACGCTGACGATCATAATAAACGTAATTATCCGTAATTTTGTCATGATCGGATACCTTCCCTCCATACCATCTGTCCATGAGAGGACAGAAGATAGGCACGGCGCATAGATTGATACATTCGACTCTTGTTATTACAATATATCACATCTCCCGATTCATGCAATAACCCATATTAATTATCGGATTGATGGTTGTGTCAAGGTTATTGTGTAAATTCGGTCATGGGCATATCCGGGTGATAGT
>CAZJWR010000091.1:0-11446 GCA_964549765.1 uncultured Ignavibacteriales bacterium | reverse complement strand
CAATATCAGCGACGCGGTAATGCTCGTCAATTACGTCTTCAAGGGCGGCGAAGCGCCTCGCTTCGAGCCCACTGCGGACGCTAATTGCGATATCAGAATCAACATCTCCGACGCCGTTCGACTGGTAACCTATATCTTCAAGGGTGGCGAAGCGCCTTGCCATCGGTAACCATCGGATAGCATCCGAACAAATGAAAGGGACCCGCCGCGGGCGGGTCCTTTTCCTTGATGCCCGGTAATTACCTGTCCAAAAATAAACGACGCCGCGAAGGCGGCATGCGTACAAGTAATTATTTAAAATATTGCCATATGTCGTTATACTACAAGCCCTTGACGCGAATCTTCCTGCCGTTTATTTTTGCGTCCGGCGTCCAGAAATCGGGCGGTTCTGTCGATAATATAGAGGATAGGAATGATTGGCCCCGGCGCCCCCGAAAGCGCTTGACCGAAAAAAATATGAATGAATCTTTATATTGTCTGCATACGAGTTTGACGACCGTGACTCGACATCGATTCTCCCGGAGGCCTTCATGCCGCGCTCTCGATTGTCACTGATAATAATCGCGTCTTTTCTTATCGCGGCCTCTCCGGTTGCGAGAAATTCGTTGCGTATCGCCCCCGTCAGCGAATCGGAATCTGTTCGTTTATCCGATTCTGCCGCCGCTACTCTGGGCACGGTCACCGAATCCGACCCGGATAGCACCGCCAAATTCGGTTGTACCCGCGTGAAATATCATTGCGGTCCCTATTATTATTGGACGATGCCCGGCATGGCCCTCATCTGCGCCACGCGGTTCTCCGTCACCGACCCTGACACCGGCCTGGGCGCGGTCGGCGTTGCCCTGTATCAGGACCAGAGCTCGGGGACGCCCGATCTCGACCTGTTTATCTGGGCCGACGACGGGATGGGACTTCCGGACACCTCTGCCCTGCTGTATCAGGCCACGATCCCGTATGACAGTCTCGTCTGGTATCCCGCCTATAACCTCGTGGATATGTCGGCGGCGCACCTGTCAATGCAATCCGATTTTCATGTCGGCTGGGGAACAAACACCGCCTCCGATCCGACCGGGGCGCTGGCTATTGCCACCGACAACGGGAATTGCGGGACCCAGCGCAGCAGCATATATCGCACGGGCAATTGGATGCACATGTTCAATTATGACATACACGATTATAATTTTCTCATGTACGCCGATCTCTGCAATCTGGATATCGATTCCGACGGGATAGGGAACGATTCCGACAATTGCCCCGTCATCTACAATCCCGGCCAGGAGGACGGCGACGGCGACGATATCGGCGATTTTTGTGATAACTGCCCGGCCGCCGCCAATGCCGATCAGCAGAATTCCGACGCCGATAGCCTCGGCGACGCTTGCGATAATTGCCCCGATATCACCAATCCTCTTCAGACCGATGGCGACGGTGACGGCATCGGCGATGTTTGCGACAACTGCCCGGCCGATTACAATTGGGATCAGGTTGATAACGACGGCGACAGCATCGGGGATTCCTGCGACCCTTGCCCAAACGACCCCGACAACGATATAGATGGCGACGGCCTGTGCGCCGACGCCGACAATTGTTCGTCGATATATAACCCGCTCCAGGAGGATGCCGATCTTGATGGTATCGGCGACGCCTGCGATTCCTGTACTGATCTCGATGGCGACGGCTTCGGCGATCCCGGCTATCCAGCCAATACCTGCCCCGATGACAACTGCCCGGTCGTCTACAATCCCGATCAACTCGACGGCGACGGCGACGGTTCGGGGGACGTCTGCGATGTATGTCCGTTTGATTCTTTGAACGATGCCGATGGCGACGGTCTGTGCGCCGATGTCGACAACTGTCCCGCGACATATAATCCCGATCAATCGGATGGCGACGGCGACGGCGTCGGCGACGTATGCGAATACGGCGACACCCTTTACATAGACGCCGCGCGGGCGGGTCAGGCGGCATCGGAGGATACCATCCTGAGCGACTGCGCGCATGAGTTCCGCCTATGGTTTAAAAATCGAGATACCCTCGGCGCCATCAGCCTCGGTTTGCGAATCTGGTCGCCGGACAGCCTTGCCTGGACTTGGGTCGCGCAGCCGGGCGGCTGGGGTAGTGACGGCCAGGGAACCGGACACGCCTGCGTCACCAGCGTCCCCGGCAGCCGCATGAGCGACCCCGACAGCGTCTGGGATCTGTACGGTTTCTTCGTCAACGAGAACAACATGGACGGACAAACGCCCGATACGATCCAGCTCGGCGGCATCGGCATAAACGGCCGACTCTCCCCCGGTCCGCTCGAACACATGCTGTCAATTCATTTTTCGGTAACCGTGCCATATGGCGAGGTGCGAACGCTGTGTATCGACAGCACCTTCATCCCGCCGGCGGGAGATTTCATTTTCGTCGACGCCCTGGGAAATTCGATTGTGCCCGACGTCGTTTCGGAGACGTGCTGGCCGGTCAGGGCGCTCTGTGGCGACGTCACCGATGACGTCTCGATCAATATCGGCGACGCCGTCAGTCTTATAGCCTTTATCTTCAAGGGGGGGCCGCCGCCCGAGCCGCTGGTTTCCGGCGATGAAAACTGCGACGGCCGGGTCAACATCGCCGACGCGGTATACGTTATAAATTTCATCTTCAAGGACGGCCCGGCGCCCTGCTGTCCCTGAGCGCCGCAAGGTTTTTTGACGGCGTCCGACGTCGTTGAATACATGAAAGTGTCGGAAAGAAGCAAGATCGGCGGTTATGCGCCGCTCATCCCCTGCCGAAGATAGAGCCTCCCCTTATCGGTCAAATCATAATAGGTATGATTGCGGTGCTTTATCCATTTGCCTTTAACGATATTTTTGCGATACTGGATGATGCGCGGTTTCACCCGTTCCAGTAGTCCCATATCCCGTAATTTGGCGTGCCGGTCGAAGACGGTTTGCCTGGCCAGGCGCAGCGCGGCCGCCACCTTCAGCGAATAATCGACGCCCATGATGCCGTGATGATGCAATATCCGAAAATCGATTTCGTCGAGCAGGTCGATGTTGTCGTCGGGGACGGGATCGGGCGTTTCCAGAATATTGTCCCACTCCAGCTTCATCAGGCGTTCCGGGTCGGTTTTGCCCAGGTTAGCGCATCCTTCTTTGTGCACCTTGATGAGATTGGCGTGGCTGTAATATCCGACGATGATGTCGGACCGCTCCGGCCGGCAGCATTTGGCGATGATATATTCGTCTTTCAGTTTCATCCTATTGTCCATAAGCGGAATCTTTAATCCTCGGAACGCCCGATCCCGCGTGACCGGCTATGCATTGTAATAGGTCTCAAATTCGTACGGCGTGGGCCGAATCCGAATTTCGTCAACCTCTTTGCGTTTGAGTTTTATCCAGTTTTCGAGCAAATCCTCGGTGAAAACGCCGCCCTCGAGCAAATAGCCGTAATCCTTCTCGAGTGCATTGAGCGCCTTGTTGAGCGACGTTGGCAAGGTGTGCATACCGGTCCGCTCGGTTTCGGTCAATTCGTCCAGATTCTTGGTCAACGGTTCGCCCGGATCAAGTTTTCGTTTGATGCCGTCGAGTCCGGCCATGAGCATGGCGGCGAACGCGAGATAGGGATTCATGGTGCCGTCGGGCGGACGGAACTCCAGCCGCATCGTCCGGGGATCGCGCTGATAGCCCGGAATACGGATACAGGCGGTCCGATTGCTCACCGCATAGGTCCCCGCCACGGGAGCCTCGAAGCCGGGCACGAGCCGTTTGAAGGAATTGGTCGAAGGATTGGTGAAGACCAGCAGGGAATCGACGTGTGCGAGGATGCCGCCGATATAATGGAGCCCGATTTTCGAAAACCGGGCCGGCCCGGTCTTGTCGAAAAACAGCGAGCCGTTTGCACCCGACAGATACTGGTGCACGTGAAGTCCCGACCCCGGCTCGTTGAACAGTGGCTTGGGCATGAACGTGGCCGATTTGCCCAACTTGAAACATTGATTTTTGATGATATATTTGATTAGCATCGTCTGGTCGGCCATCTTCAGCAGCGGCGCAAAAGTAACTTCGATTTCATGCTGTCCGCCGCCGCCGACCTCATGATGATGGTATTTCAACCCAATACCGACCGCCGCCATAATTGAGGTGATCGCGGATCTTAGATTGAATGTGCGGTCCATCGGCGGCGCCGCATGATATCCCTGCTTGTAGGGGATTTTGTATCCGAGGTTCTCCTCGTCCTCGGCGGCGTTCCACTCCGATTCGAGCGAGTCGACGAAATAGAAGGCGCTCTCGGGACCCTGGTAGAAATTCACCTTGTCGAAGACGTAAAACTCGAACTCCGGCCCTATGACGGCATCGGCGCCTTTGATGACTTTCCGGAGATACTTCTCCGCGTCGGCCGCCACCCGCCGGGGATTTCGTGCGTACGGCGTCATGGATTCGTTGACGTCGAAAATATCGCAAATCATGGAAATGGTCGGGGCCTCGAAAAAGGGATCGACGAAAACCGTATCCGGGACGGGGATGGCGATCATATCGCCTGATTCAATCTTGGAAAACCCGGGCAGGGACGAGCCGTCGACGCCGACCCCGTATTCGAATAACTTCCGGCCAAGATTGGCAATCGGTATTGTGATATGATGCCACATGCCGGGAAGATCGGAAAATTTCAGATCTATGTATTCCGCCTTGGTCTGCCGCGCGAGGCGCTTCAACTCATCTATCGTCACGATCATTCTCCTTTCGTCTGGCGGCCGCCGGGGCGACCGCTGTAAGCTAATACATCCCAGCCGGAAAGCAAGACCTCTCGATGCGGAAATACGCATTTTGATTTGTCGGGCAGGTCCGCCTCCGGCAACGATATCCGGATAATGCATACCGGAATCGCTGCCGACGGATGGAAAAGGCCTGCAATATATCCGCTCGGGAAATTTTTTGGTTCCAAAAATAGAATGATGGTTGACAGGATGCAACAATTGCTTATATTATAACAAGTTACAACGTCTTAGCCGGATTGGCAGCGCCTTATGATTCAAAGTCTTGCCTTTTGTCATCGGCATACATTTAGGGAGTCGGAGGATCGATGAAAAGCGTTATCGTGGCGGTGGTTTGCGTCCTGCTGATGGGAGCGATCACGTGGGCCGACGATTCGGACGGTCCTGTCTTCGGTCGAAACGAACTCCGAAATAGCCGCGGAATTACCGCCTATATGGAAAGCGATAAGGGAATTCCCGTCTACATCGAGGGGGCGCTTTCCCATCAAAAGGCATCGGGTAACGAGGCCGACCGGGCCATCGCCTTTTTCGTAGAGAACCGGGGCGCCTATAAAATGGTCTCTCCTGCTGATGAACTGACCGTGACGCGGACCGACCGCGACAACCTGGGAATGAGCCATGTCCGGCTTCACCAGAATTACCAAGGCGTGCCGGTGATCGGCGCCGATCTCATCGCTCATTTCACTCCCGATGGGGCACTGAAGACGGTCAACGGATATTATTTTCATGATATCGAACTCGGTGTCAAGCCCGCTATCTCTTCCGATGACGCCGTTGTCACGGCGTCCGAAGATCTCCGATCCTTTTTCGGCGAGGGAAAACCAACCCGGCCGGAATTGGTCGTTTTCCCCTGGGAGAGTCAATATTTCCTATGCTGGCGGCTTTTCCTCATGTCGGATACGCCGATGGGCCGCTGGGAATATTTCGTGGACGCTCACAGCGGCAAAATAATCTACGACGCCAATCGCATCATGAGCGACAACGATATCGGCACCGGTTACGGCGTCATGGGCGATTTACGCGACCATATCGATACCGACTACAACGGGTCGGTGTACCGGATGTATGACGATACCCGACGGCTGAACAACAACCCCCACGGCCACGACGGCCAGATGCCCAGCAACGCCTACATTCAGACCAATATCGCCGGTGCGTCGCTTCCGGGAAGCATCGCCACCGACGCCGATAATTACTGGGACGACGTCAGCACCCAGCGTCCGGCGGTCGACGGCCAGGTGTATACGGGGTTGGTGTATGATTGGCTCCTCGCGGCGCTGGGACGGAACGGGTACAACGACAACGGCGCAACGATGCTGACCAGCGTCAACTATTATGCCGAGGGCGACAACAACGCCTATTGGAACGGCTCTCAGATTGTAGTCTGGAGTTGGTCGTCCGGCTGGCGGTCATTGGCCGGCTGTCCCGATGTCATCGCCCATGAATGGGGCCATGCCGTGACCGAAACCTGTTCCGACCTCGTCTACCAGAAAGAACCCGGCGCGCTGAATGAATCGTTCTCCGACATGATGGGGGCGGCGTTTGAATGGGCCCACTCGGATTATGACACCCCCGATTGGGATATGGGCGAAAACGGCCGGCTGACCGGCGTCCCCTTCCGCTCCATGGAAGATCCGCACCTTTATAGCGATCCCGACTATTACGGGACATCCGATCCCTATTGGATTGACGTGGAATATTGCTCGCCGTCCTATCTCAACGATTACTGCGGCGTCCACACCAACAGCGGCGTCGGCAACAAATGGTATTTTCTGCTCTCCGACGGCGGCGTTCATCACGGCGTAACCGTTACCGGGATCGGCCCCGCCGACGCGATAAAAATCGCCTACCGCGCCAATCAATTTTACTGGAGTTCCAATACGGATTATCACGAAGCGGCGCTCGGCACGATCTCGGCCGCGAACGACCTTGATCCCTCCGGCGCCTGGGCGACTCAAGTCTCCAACGCGTGGAATGCCGTCGGCGTGTCGACCCCCGGGCCGTCGTTGACGTTCGATTATCCCGACGGCAGGCCGACGAGGGTCGCTCCGGACCAAGCGAAAACGTTCGGCGTCGTAATTACCGGCGCTCTTGGAGGCACGCTCGTTCCCGGGTCGGCGCAGATACGCTATTCGCTCAACGGCAGCGCCTATTCCTCCGATCCGCTCACGCAGCTGACCTCAATACGGTTCACCGCCACCCTTCCGGCAGCATCGTGCGGCGGCTCCTACGACTACTACATCAGTGCGCAGGAGACATCCACCGGCGTCAAGTATGATCCCGACCCGGGTTCGCCACTATCCGCGGTCGTGGCCGATTCGATCGTAACGGTGTTCTCCGATGATTTTGAGACGGACAAGGGCTGGACGGTATCGGGAAACGTGGGCGAGGGAGCGTGGGAACGAGCCATTCCGGCCAACGGCGGCGTGCGCGGCGAGCCACCCGAAGATTATGACGGTTCGGGAAAATGCTACGTTACCGGCAACGGTTACAACGAGGACATCGACAACGGTACGACCTATCTCGATTCCCCCATATTCGATCTTTCCACGGGCGATGCGCATATCGACTATGCCCGGTGGTATTCCAACGACTACGGCAATGCCCCGTATTCCGACACCATGAAGGTATATATTTCCAATAACTCCGGCGGTGATTGGACGCTGGTCGAGAAAATCGGGCCGGTGGTGCAGGCGGCCGGCGGTTGGTACGAGCATGCGTTTTGGGCGAGCGATTTCGTCACGCCGACAGATCAAATGAAACTTCGGTTCGAAGCCTCCGACCTTGGTGACGGCTCCGTGGTCGAAGCGGCCGTGGATGCCGTAAACGTGCTGCAGTATGCCTGCGGCGCCCTCAGTCAGCCGCTGCAAATCGTCACCGACGTGGTGCCCGATTGGACGGCGGACTATCCGATGTCGATGCCGTTAGAGGCGACGGGCGGCTATGGTTCGCAATACTGGACCGATAAGTATGGCGGCCTCGCCGGCACCGGCTTGTCGCTGTCGTCCGGCGGCACATTATCCGGAACTCCGGTCTCAGCCGAAGCCATCACATTCACGGCCGAAGTGATCGATGACAGCAGCAACATCGATCAGCAGGAGTACTCCTTCACTATCAACGCCGCACTGAGCATCGTCACGATTGATGTGCCCGATTGGAGCGCCGGTGTTCCTTTTTCATCCCAGCTTACTTTTACGGGTGGAACCGGAAGCACAACCTGGAGCGATCAGGGATCGAATCTTGCGGATCACGCGCTGTCGTTGTCGTCCGGCGGCCTGATCAGCGGCACGCCGAGCGGTCATGGGACGATTAATTTGCTGACGCGCATCACCGACGCCGTTGGCGCTTATGTCGAACGGCAATTTGGATTCGTACTCAATCCGGCCGTGGCCATCACGACCGTTACGGCGCCGGATTGGACGGCGGGAATCGTCTATTCCCGGCAATTGCAGGCCGACGGCGGCACGGGGGCCATAATCTGGAGCGACAAATTCGGCGAACTCGGCGGAAGCGGCCTGACTCTTTCGACCGAGGGATTGCTCTCCGGAACGCCGGCAACACCCGGACCGATCAATTTTACGGCGGCTGCTGCCGATGCTATCGGATCGTCCGATGAGACGGTACTGACATTCACGATCAATCCGGCTGTCGCCATAACCACCGCTTCATTGCCGGATGGTGAACTGGGGACAGCTTATTCACTCCAAATAGAAGCGACCGGCGGCACCGGCGGCCTTTCGTGGATTGATCGAGACAGTGATCTCGAGGGAACCGGCCTCGGCATTTCTTCGGACGGGCTGCTGAGCGGCACGCCCACAATCGATGGGGAAATCTCACTTGTCATACGGGCCGAGGATGAAATCGGCGCTGTCGCTGAGCAACCGCTTACTCTCACCGTCGTCCGCCCCTACGTATGCGGCGATGCCAACGGTGATGAAGATATCAACATCAGCGACGCCGTCCACCTGATAGCGTATATTTTCAAGAGCGGCCCAGCCCCCGACCCTCTGGAGGCCGGAGACGCCGATTGCAACGGAGCCGTCAACGTGGCCGACGCCGTCTATCTGGTCAATTATATTTTCAAGAGCGGCCCAGCCCCCTGCTGCCCGTAAACGGTACCGCCATGTAAATTTCCCGGGGCGGCTCGTATGAGCCGCCCTTTTCAGGACCCGTCCTTCGGAAGATCCTCCCGATTCAGCTTAATCTGGAGCCGGGAATCCAAAAAAACCGTTGCATATCCCCGGAAACTGCGTAACTTGGTATTGAGTATTGCACAATTTGTCCCGGCACTCGTATTTACTAATGAGTCCGCCGTCAACCGGATTCCTTGATCTTGTTGCTCTGACAGGACACAAGCCGAAAAAAGGAGCAATGTGACCCCTCGCTAACGACGTCGCGCGAGCGATGTTCGCGAATAAATAGAATATGCCCGAGAGGTCATATTTGCACACGTTCTATCGATGGAGGGCGATATGCGTATTTCAAAATTCATTCCATTCTTCACCGCAATATGCCTGGTCGTGTTAACGACGTTGTCCGTGGCCCAGGATCCGGGCATCCCGGATACGGTCAAAATCGGAGGCGGGCCGTTGGTGGTCGGGCAATCCAAACCGATCAGCGTTACGATCGTCAATGACGTCGATATACCCTGCTATAGCCTCGGTCTTATTTTCACATCACCGGTGAACGGCTTCGCTCGATACGACTCTGCGGTCTATGTCAATCGTATGGCCGATCCTTCCGTGATGATATTTCGGGTTGAGGTTCCCCGCGACCTTGACGGCGTATCCCCAGACACGATTCTCCTCGGTGGCGACCGGATGTTGGGCAATAACCTGCCGCCCGGAAATGACGCCGTACTCCTCTTATATTTCACCGGATTGACTCCCACGACTATGACGATCGACAGTGGATTTTGCCCGCCGGCCGGGTATTTTCTGTTTTGCGCACCAGGGGCCGTCACGTATTCGCCGCAATTTCAGGGATTGACGGTGGCGATCGAGGCTGGAAGCCCCCCGCCGGCTATTACGCTGCCCGAGGACGATCCTCAAGTTACGGCGGGGACACTGGTTTCATTCGATGTGGCGGCGGAATCCCCGACAGGATCGCCGGTCACCTTGAGCCTGATTTCGTTTACCGGATATGACGACGAAACAATGACACCGGTCAATGCCCCGAACCTTGATTCGGGAAATCCGGCCGAATTCACATGGCAAACGGTTGCGGGGGACGTCGGAATCTGGCAGGCGAAATTTGAGGCCTGTGACAGCGCGAATGTATGTGAAACCGGCAGTATCGACATCCAGGTCGTCTCATCCTCTCAATATCTGTTGTCGTTTGCCAGTCAAGATTTCTCCTGTGACGCGTCTGCGGGCGTCATGATGCACGGCAACTTCGATTCCGACCCGTTCTCAGAGGAAGTATTCTCAGGTGGCAGCGGCAGCGGTACCGGCATAACTCTCGCCATCTACGATCCCGGATCGGCAGGCAATTTCAGTGAGGTCTTCAAAATCGACGACGGTAATCCCAAATTCTCCCTGCAAACGGGGTATTTCGACGCCGACGATTATCTCGACGTGATTCTTATGGGTTTTCCCGGCTCACCTGATTACCGAACGATGATTTTCCATGGCGATGGCAACAATTCATTTTCTTCTGTTGACGTAATGGCCGACGGTCATCTATCTCGACACGGTGTTATCGGTGAGTTCACGGGCGATAACTACCTCGATTACGCCGTGATTTGGCAAGACGGCGTATATATCTATGCGGGCAACAGCCAGGGGGGATTCTCGTACGCCAGCATGATTTCTTCGGTCGAGCGCGTCACCTCCGTGAATACCGCCGATTTTGACGACGATGGAACCGACGACCTCGCCATCGGCACCGAAAACGGCGTCAAAATATATTTACAGACCGGAGCCGGGGCCTTTACGCAGAGCTACAGCTACAGCCAGGTCTATGGATCGCTGGATATCGAAGTGACCAACAGGGGCAGTGATTTCAACGGCGACGATATATTCGATCTCTGCATTTCGACCCCGTCGGTGGGTGGAACCCATAGCAACATGATGGTCTATCTCGGTAACGGCGACGGCTCGTTCGATCAGCACACCGTGCGCACCGTCAAGGGACAGATTTTCGGCAATTGCGTTGCCGATTTCAACGGTGACGGAGAACTTGATATCGCTTATGTCAATGGCGCCCGAGAATTCGCGGCAATCCTTTTCGGCGACGGCGATGGGACATTCACCAATGAACTGCGTTATCCCGTTCCCCACCACAACCCGCAGTTGATCGACTGTTATGACGTCGATCTCGACGGCGACGTCGATATCCTGGTAATGGCCAATGAATATCAGAACGGCAGGCTGTATCTGCTGCGCAATGAGCTGAATCCGGGCGGGTATTCGAAGCACGCCGTGTCCATCGCGGCCCACGACAATGCCGCCATCGAAATCACATCATCAAGCGGCAAAGTATTCAACCGCGTCCGCAACACGATGCCGTCGGGCGACTATTACCGTCGAAATCTCGAGTCAAACAACAATTTGGATGACTACGCCGCCACTCAAGTCGTGGAAAGTGGTGAATACACGCTGGCCGTTACGCCCAAGCCGAATCTGCCAACCCCGCAGCCGTTTTCGGTGGAGTATAGCGTTGACGGTGAACGATTCCGGCTTGCCGACG
>CAZJWR010000090.1:0-11618 GCA_964549765.1 uncultured Ignavibacteriales bacterium | reverse complement strand
CTAGAATCGGCGGATCGAAAATCCGGAACGGGTCTTCGGGAGTTCCGATCCGCCGCGGCCCGAAATTCAGCGTATTGAGCATACTGGAAACCCACCAATTGTAGTTGATCTGCGGATTGGCCATACTCGTTTCCAGAAGCACCAGCGATACGACGCCGCGAATAGACGTATCCGTCCAACAATTGTTCCACGGATCGCCGTCATCATCGTAAGCATAGGGAATCAACACTCGCGATGATGGGTCGTCGTCATAAAGAGGAGTATCGAGAAGCCCTGAATAATCGTCTTGGTAACCGGTATAAGACTCGGTAGTATCGTAGTAAATATCCGGGTCAACTTCAACGCCCAGCCATCCGTCGTAGATCACCTCTGTGCCGATATTTTCTATGATATACGAAAAGATGACGAAATTATCATAGAGCGTATCCTTCCAGGAATAACTTGTTTGGCGGACTTTGATGTGCATCGGAATATGGGGCGAATCGTCATATGGAAACTGACGGCCGACAAAGGCCGTATCGGTTATCGTATCGGTGAAGACGGCCACGAATTCGTCGTCGGCGAATCGACCCGTCCGGTGAATTCCCCCGGCGTAGGGATCCGACGGCCAGAATTCCCGGTTGTATCCCGAAAACCAGCTGTCGAACGCCTGGGATACCAACGTATCTCCGCCGACTATTCCGCCCACCCACAGGTCGCCTGAGAAGACATATTGATTTCCGCTCCCTGAAGGGAAGATCACGCGCGCGATTTCCGATCCGGTCTCGGGGTCTCTGTATGGTGAAAGATAATTCGAAACCGGCGCAAATCCGCCGCACCCGACCGGGCAATACAGCTTCCCGGCGTCATGGACGGCCAATTGACGCAATTGATCCGACTGGATTTTCGGTACCGGGGATGAAACCGCAGTAGGCAATCGATCGGCGGGCTTGAATGTCTCACTGGCAGGCGCTGCGATCAACCCGGCGGCATAGGAGACCGCCAGAATTGCGGCCATATAAAATGATCTCCTCCCCATAACACATTCCCCTCGCCCCGGCGATTGGATGAAATCGCCGCGGATATCATGGCTATCTATAATATAGTCTATCTATTACGATTTACCAATACCCTATCTCGTTCCGGAGCTCATATCGGTATCGCCGTGGAAAAAGTCAAGCGGCAGTGAAATACGCAACGCTCACCGTCAGCGGCAGCATTCCGGCGACAATCCGCTCCGGAAAAGATAGTTGATCAGCATTAATATGTCGCTAAGCTCGGGGCTGCCGTTGCAATCGATATCGCCGGCCAGATACACACCCGGAACTTCGGCCCCCCCGTAGAGATATTGGATAAAAGACACAACATCGCCGATATTGCACCGCCCGTCTTCGTTGACGTCGCCGCAGATGAAATCCTCATCGAGAGCGACCACCGCTCCGCGCAGCATGGCCGCGGCCGAATCAATCTCCATCAGCGATAAGGGAAAATTCAATACATAGAAGCTGTAATCGTCGCCGATATATCGAATGCCGTCGACTTGTCCGTGGGTGGTGCTGTCGGGATTGGCGGAACGGTAGCGATAAATGATTTGCGCCGGCGGATGCGGCCAGAAATAGCCGGCGTAGGGAATCCCGTTCGGCACCCCATATCCGAACTGGTTTATCCTGACACTGTCCCATTTTAGCGACGGTAGATCGGCGATTTCAGGATCGGCGCCGATCAGATCGCCGGCAAGCTGGTATCCCGGCAAAACGGTCAACGGCCCGATATAGGCGCTATCGATCATCAGATATCGCGATAAAAATGAAGCCGGATCGAAGCGTAGCACGTGCGGCGTGGACGTGGGATTCTGATTGATGCCGATGTGGCGCAGCAAAAGAATAACCTTGCCGCCGTTGGCCAGGTATGGCGCAATCAGATCGATCAAGTCAAACGTGAGAGAACCGCTGCGATTTTCAATGCTGATTATGATCAGGGAATAATCGGCCAGTTCGTCGAGCGTCACGGGATTTTGATCATCAACTAATCGATACCTATACGTCAAACCACCCAGCGCCCGGAAAATCAACGAATCCAAAAAGGCGTTTTTAAAAAGCAGGTTGGCGGAAATGGCGCCGGAATTGTAATTGAGGACGAGAATTCCCGAATTCATCGTCATCGGGATAAGCCGCACCGACGGTGAGGGAAAAGATTCCAGTTCCGTCCCGGTTACGGCCGTCACATAATAGTCATAGGCGCGCGCCGGAATAATTGTGCGGTCGACATAGGCGGTGTCGCCCAGTTGTCCGACCATGACGGTATCTGCGACGCCCTCCTCGACCCGATACACGCGATATTGGTTCACGTCGGGATCTATCGACGGCGACCAGGCTAACTGAGGATACAGACGCTGCGTGTTCCCTGTCAGTCCCGCCGGGGCATGAGGCAGGCCCGGAATCATCGACACCGAAGGGGACGGTTTTCCGACGGCGCCGGCGCTGTCGAATGACGCCACCGCGAAGGTGTACTCCGAGGCGGGATCGAGACCGTCAATTATCGCCGAGGTATCGTCGGCGGCCCTGACGGCGGCCGTATCCCACGGTCCGTTATTCAGGCTTTGCAGCACGTCATAGCCGGCAACATCACGGCCGGGTTTCGGAGACCATATCAGGGATACATACGTATCATCGAATTCGTCCAGATGAAAGCCCTTCGGCGGACCGGGCGGCGGCAGGGTGTAGCCGTTTTCGTAAATCGCTTTAGCCGCCAGCGCCGATTCCTGCAAATCCTGAAGATTCATGACTTCATAATAATCGGATACCGACAAAGGATCGCCGGGATCGAACCACATATTGACATAGGCGTTGGTGATAACATGATCGCCGGCGATATAGGCCACCGTGAAAGTCACTTCCTCCCCGGGATCCAGGTCGAAGGGACCGGCTGAGATGAGAAATCTCGTATCCATTCCGCTCGCGGCGGCGACCCCGCGATAATCCGGGTTGACCCATCCGGGATGCGGGATGGCCGCCTCGATCTGAGGATAATCGACTTCGGGATATGACATAACAAAATATTTATTGCTGTCGCCGTAGGCGGTGGCGAACGATCCGCCGAGGTCGCGGATGATAAAATCCTGCTGGCGCGGCGCCCAATCGTATTCGGGGAGATCGTTGAGCGCCCACCAGTTGAAATTGACGCGGTAATCCGAGACGGACAGCCCCAGAACCTGGACGCCGAACGCGCCCCGGGTCGAATACTCGATGAAACTGTACGTACCGGGATCGCCGTCCAGATCATACGAATAGGCAACATCCAGATCGACCCAATTGCCCAAGCTGTCAAAGGCCCCATTCATGAATGCCGACACGTCGTCCGCAAATGCCCTCGGTATGGTGCCGATATCACAGTCGGAATAAATCCCGACCCAGCCTTTCTCCAAGGGCAGAGAATCGATATTCTGCACCGTATAATCGACGATAATGGAACGATCAAACGGCGGCGACTCCCACGTGTAACTGTGCGACGTCACCTTGATCCCCAGCGGACGCCAATCGTTGCAATCGCCCACCTGGCAGCGATACAGTGTGTCGCCGATGATAATCGTATCGTAGGCGACGGCGATATGCTCCACGTCGGCCCACTCCGACACGGTCTGAAACGCCCCGTCCGGGCACGGCAGGGGATTCAGCTCCGGCACGGGCGCAACATAATCGAAGGCGTGAGAAACCAGCGTATCATTGCCTTTGATACCCCCGACCCAGAGACCGGCGGCATACAAATAGTCCTTTCCCGAGCCTCCCGGAAAACTGGCGTCAAACGGGTATGGCAGATTTCCGGTTTGCTCTTCATCATCGGGAAAAGGATAATCGAGCCAGAACGGGCGCCCTATTGCCATCCGGTTGGAATGTGCCAGCCATAAACCGCCCACCGTGTCGCTGATGCGTTGGAAGCAGTAATCTGCGGAAGTGAAATCCCACGAACGGTCCTTCTCGACATAGGGAGAAATCGCCCACGACACGCCGGATATTGACAGATACAACACGAGGAAGCTGATGACTGATCGCATGATTGGCTCTTTCCGGGAGCATCCTCCCTGCTGTCAATATAACGTTTGAGAAGTGATTTCGTCGAAAAAAAACGTCGGGTGCGATTGGACAAAAAAACAGAGGAGTCCCTCCCTCACAAAGGAACTCCTCATCCCCACCTCATTAGTACCCTTCACCGCCATACAGAGTAACTAACTTCGTCAGATAAAGGGATCAAAACTCGTGCCAATTGCGCATAAGTTGGGCAGAATTATCTAAGATGTTACACCGCAGTATATTATAAAATACATCACTCGTCCGGTTCTTCATTGCACTTTTATATTATCGCATGAATTGCGAGATAAATAGCGTCGATTCTTTTGATATACTGCTAACTAATTGTATGATAGCGCAATAGGAAGTATTCGCATATCCTATACGCTTTTGCCGTTGCGGGAGTCGTACGCGCAGAAACTGCGAGGATTTCCCGTTTTCCGTACCGTTTTCCCGAGATATCAGACTTTCTCAGCAATAAACCGGTGCAAAAAGCCGATCGCTTTGATCGCGCAACATCATTTTTTGCCGGTCAGGGTAACAATGAAAACCAGCGAATCGACCTTGATATTGAAATTGTCACGCGCTCCGGACTGGGGATCGAGTGCGGCCAGATACAGGCTGAAAACGCCGCCCGAAATGACGTCTTTGAACAGGTCGAGATTAGTGATATATTGCATCGATTCATTCCAGTCGATAGTAACCTGCGACCGGGCCGGAATAGTCACGCCCGTCAGCACGAGATCGGCCAGCGAATCCACCAGCATCTGCGGCGACAGATAATGCTTGGATGTATCAGGAACAAGAAACAATTGAAACATCGTCGGCGAGAACAGGTTGTTCTCCGCCGAAAGATAGAAACCGACGTTATCGATATTTTTGATATTGGCCTTGAAGTCGTTGAAGGTGGCGTTTTTGGTAAGATCGATGAGCTGCTCGCAGCCCTCAATGCGCGTGTCAGCAGGATATCCTTGATCGACAAGCGTAATCGGCTCGTCGTTGACGTCCGGCGCGACTTTCTGGGTAATGACGACGGTCGAGGTAAAGACACAGCCGGCGATGGTAAGGGCGATCAGCGCCAGGGGGAGAATATACGACAATTTTGAACGGTTCATCTCTTCACTTCCTCTATTTCAAGCCGACGTAATACGACGCGCCCACGGTTACCTCGAATGATTTCTTGCTGGACGATCCTTCCCAACTGATAATATTGAGACGTCCGCGGAAATCGATATCGAGATCCTCCCGGATTCCCAGGGCCGCGCCGGCGCCGAATGACCAGCCCGATTTGTTGGTCGTCACGTCGCCGTCGCGCTTGGTATTATATACCGCGCCGCCCAGAAGAAAATACGGCTTGAATCCCACCCGCGCGATCGCATCGCCCAAGGTTATATCTATGCCGTAGCTGTTGAGCGAGGCGCCGTCGCGGCTGCCGATGCCGGTTATGTCGGCATTGCCGAACGATCCGAATTGGATATTCGGTTCGGCGACGAGAGGACCGGGCAGATTGGCGCGAATTTTTATGCCGAAAATCGACCCGGTGCTCTGGTCTTCCTGCGAGACGGGCACCAGGGCGCCGCCCGAAACGCCGAAGCCGACGGGTTCGGCCAGGGCCGGAACGGCCGGCAGAAACAGCGCGATGATTATGATCGCTATAAACGACTTCATGTATCCTCCACGCAATTGGCGTCACACAAACTTTAATAATACCTTACGTGACCGGCAAGGTCAACCGTCCGAACGGTTTTTCGTGAAAATCGCGAACCGTCGCGGCAGCCGCTATCAAGGCTTTTACCAATAAAGACGCTGCCAAGCCGGTTTTATAAACTGAAACTTTCAATCCGTGTTTATAAAACCATGGAAAACATGGCGCTACATCCACCGGGGAATCGTAACATTATGTATGGTAATTAATTAGCCTTTTGTCGTCTTAAGGAAAAAGTGTGAATTTTTTGCCGCGGGACGCATATATCCGCTTGACAAGCCGCTCGCGAGATGTTATATAGGCTCACTTTATTAAACTTTTGGAGATGTTATCATAAACCGATGAGACTGGAACTCGGCAAACGAATCAAGGACCTGCGACTGGCGGCGGAGCTCACCCAGGAGGAACTGGCCAACCGCGCGAAGCTGACCAAAGGGTTCATTTCGCAGATCGAAAACGATCAGACCTCTATTTCCCTGGATTCGTTGATCGATATCCTTGACGCCCTGGGCCTTTCCATCGGTGAATTTTTCGCCGAAGACGATGATTCGGACCGGATCACCTTTACCAGAAGCGACCGCATTTCGCTGAACGGCCGCGGGGCGAAATCATTCGAATTGCTGATTCCGGGATCGACCAACATGCTGATGGATCCCATTCTGGTCACACTTGATCCCGGCGAAACGTTGCCGGTCGAGGAACCGCATAACGGCGAGGAATTTGGGTTTCTTCTCTCGGGACAGATGGTCATCAAGTACGGGAAGAAATCGTTTCGGCTGAAGAAGGACGATTGCTTTTATTTCGAAGCGGACAAAACGCATCAGTTCAGCAACGCGGGAAAAAGCAAGGCGACCTTCGTGTGGGTAATGGCCCCACCGCAAATGTAACGGGTACTATGAAGCGGGAAAGGAACGAGCCATGAAAAGACTCGGACGGCATATACTGGCGGAATTCACCGGCTGTGACAGTGAACTTCTTAATAATCTGCCTGCGATAGAATCGATACTCAAAGAGGCGGCGCGACAAGCCGAGGCCACCATCGTCGATTCCGTTTTTCATCGCTACAATCCCCACGGCCTGTCCGGCGTGGTGGTTATCGCCGAATCCCACATCTCGATACACACCTGGCCCGAATACGGCTATGCGGCAGCGGATGTCTTCACCTGCGGCCAGCAGGTCGATCCGTGGAAGGCATGCCATTACATGAAGGAAAAACTGGCCTGCGCCGACATGGACGCCCGTGAGATCAATCGCGGCATCCCCGACAGCGAGGATGAAATCCTGCCCCACAAGCCGGCCGGCGCCGACCACGTCGCCGACCGCGTGAAATAGAGAGGGGAGGGGGCCGATGAAAGCCATTAGTCTTGCCGGGAAAAGATCCGCGGGCTACCTGCGCGGTCTGGAGTTGGCGCGGGTCGGGGATATTTCCCGCTCCCTATCGACGCCGTTCATGGTCTTGCGCCTGCCGATTGTCCGCCATAATCTGCAGAACCTGCGCGAAGCCCTGCCGGGCGTCGATGTCTATTACGCCGTGAAAGCGAACAATCACACCGACATCCTCCGCACCTTGCGCAATGACAAGTGCTTCTTCGATATCTCATCGGTCCGCGAACTGCACGACGTGCTGGAGATCGGCGGTCAGGCCGCCGAAGTCATACACACCAATCCCATCAAGAGCGCCACGGAATTCGACTGCGCCATCGAGGGCGGTGTGCGCATATTCGTGGCCGATAACGCCGCCGAACTGGATAAATTCTCCCGGTATGGCGATCGCGCCGGGGTTTTGGTTCGATTCAAGACAACGCCGGGCGGAGCGGCGGTCAACCTGTCTTATAAATTCGGCGCCGATCCCGACGAAGTGCCGGCGCTGCTGGATAAAATAATCGCCTTGCAGATTCCGTTTCGTGGTTTTTGCTTTCATGTCGGGTCGCAGTGCACCAAAAGTTCGCAATATACCGCTGCTATCAAGACGGCCGGACGATTGATCGACCTCGCCCGCGCCAAAGGCCTGTCCACCGAAATACTCGATATCGGGGGCGGTTTCCCGGTGAGATACACCCGGGCGGTGCCCGCGATCGAAACGATCGGGGCAGCCATCATGCAGGCCCTGCGCCGGCATGTCCCGCCCACGGTTCGGGTCATCTGCGAACCGGGCCGATTTATCAGCGGCGAGGCGGTGACGCTAATCGCATCCGTCATCGGGACGTCGGTGCGGAACGGGGTTAAATGGTATTACATCGACGACGGCCTCTACGGATCGTTTTCGGGTCGGCTATTCGACGGATGCTCATACGAGGTTCTTACCAATCGCAATACCAAATGGGAACGAGCCGTGCTGGCCGGTCCCACCTGCGATTCGTTCGATGTCATCTACAATGATTGCCTCATGCCGCCGTTGAGCATCGGCGACATGCTTATTTTCCCGGCCATGGGTGCATATTGTTCGGTTTCGGCCACCGATTTCAATGGCCTGGGACGCAGCCGGGTGGTTTCCGTGAACTGGTGACGGGTTGTCTGGAGAGGAGAGAAGAATGGCCAAGGTCAACGACGAGTACATCCGCGAAGACTCCATGGATGATCTCTGGAACGTCTGGTTCACGGAACTACATCAGGGCAAATCGGGCCTGACTTTCAAGGTCGCCCGCATCGTCGAATCGACCGAATCGGAATTTCAGCGCATCGACGTGATCGAAACCGAGGAATTCGGCAAGGCGCTGGTGCTGTACGGTTCTCTTATGGTGGCTGAAGGCGACACCAATGCCTATAACGAAATGATCGCTCACGTCCCCCTGTTCGTCCATCCCAATCCGGCCGAGGTCCTGGTCATCGGCGGCGGCGACGGCGGCTGTGTTACCAACGTGCTTATGCACCCGGAGGTGACGCGCTGTACCATTTGTGAAATCGACGGCAAGGTCATCGAGACGTCGAAAAGGCATTTCCCCCGCCTGGCGGCCGGATTCGACGACCCGCGCTGCCGGATCATCCTCAAAGACGGCAAGAAGCATATCGAGGAAACCCGGGAAAAATACGACGTCATCATACTCGACCTGTCCGATCCGATCGGTCCCGCGGCCGAGCTGTTCCAGCGCAAGTTCCATCAGGCCGTCCATCCTCGGTTGCGCGACGACGGCTTCATGATCGCGCAGTCGGAATCGCCGCTGTTCAATCCCAAAACGGTCAAAACCATGTACGCCAATCTGAACGCCATCTTTCCCCTGGTCCGGATGTATACCTGCTTCATCCCGATCTACCCCTCGTGCAACTGGTCGTTTGCGTTTTGCTCCAAAAAATATCATCCGCTCGATGATTTCGACGAGGGCCGTTATGCGAATACCGATCTATCGGCGTGCACCTATTACAACAAGGACGTCCATATCGGATCGTTCGGCCTCCCACAGTATGTCAGGCAGCTGATCGGATAATCGCTTTACGTTTGATTAATGAGTAGACCGAAACTCCGTCAAGTCTCGATATGGCCTCCCCGACAAAAAATGGCAAAAAAGACGCCGGCAAATCCGCCGGCGTTTTCATAAGGAAAATTGTCACTGAATATTCAGCAATTTTCGTAATTCGGGCCGCCGCCGTCCTCGGGAACGACCCACGTGATGATCTGATACGGGTCGGCGATGTCGCACGTTTTGCAATGGACGCAGTTGGATGGCGTCAACTGCAGATGCGTGCCGGACCCGTCCTCGTTTTCGATCATTTCATATACCTGCGCCGGGCAAAAATACTGGCAGGGATTGCCGTACTCCTCGGTGCAGCGATTATTGCAGATATCGTAATCGGCGATGACCAGATGCGACGGCTGATCTTCCTCGTGCTTGGTATTGCTCTTGTAGACGTCGGTCAGTTTGTCGAAGATCAGCTTGCCGTCGAATTTCATCGGCGGCAGCGGCTTTTTGCCCCCGGCGAAATAGTCACCAAATTTCTTCACATGAGCATAATCCGGTTCGACGGCCTTCCGGTCGGACAGCCCGCGCCCGCCGGTGATGAACTGGAAACCGTAGTTGATCATCCCCGATAGGAGCCCGCCTTCGAACCCCTGATGGTAGTTGCGAATCTTGTGTAATTCGTCCTTGGCGGGACTTTTTTCGAACCGCGTTTGCATCGCTGACAGTGTCTCGGCACCATAAGCGCCCTTCTGCGCCGCCTCCAATATCGTTTCGGCCGCCATGATGCCCGATTCGATCGCGAGATGAATACCCTTGAGTCGGAGTGAATTGAGAAACCCGGCGGAATCGCCGATCATCAGCAGATTGTGATCATACAGCCGGGGCATGGCATAATAGCCGCCTTCGGGAATGGTTTTGGCCCCGTAATGCAGCATCTCGCCGCCGTCGAGAATCTTCCTGACCGACGGATGCGTTTTGAACCGCTGAAACCATCGATGTGGGTCATTGGTGGGATCGGGTGAATTCAGGCCGACGGCAAATCCGATTGACAGCATCTTCCCCGACATCTTGTATATAAAACCGCCGCCGTACAGGTGGGACGGCAAAGGCGCGCCGAAGGTATGGATAATCTCGCCCTCGGCCAAACGGCCTTCGGGGATTTCCCACACTTCCTTGACGCCCGTCAGATAGGCCTGGGCGGTGCTGTTCTCGAAGATGCTCAGCTTCGACCGCGCTTGCTTCGTCAGCGACCCGTGGACGCCTTCCGCCAGCACCGTGACGTTGGCCTTGATGAGGGTTCCCGGCTCAAAGCTCCCCTTGGGTTCGCCTTTTTTATCATGGCCCATATCGACCGTCTGGATACCGATCGTCCGGCCGTCTTCGACGAGCAGTTCGAAGGCTCCGGTTCCGGGATAAACCTCGACCCCGGCCGCCTCGGTTTTTTCCGCCAACCATCCGGTGAATTTATTCAGAGAGAGTATGTAATTGCCTTCGTTGCCCATTCCGGGCGGGATAATGGGCAGCTTAAAATGCGACTTTTCGGACATGTACCACATCGAATCCGGTCCCGCTTCGGATTCGTACGGCATCCCCTGCGCCACGAAATCGGGAATCAACTGCCGGATACCGCGCGGATCCATCACCGCACCCGATAAGGAATGCGCCCCGGGATGACTGCCCTTTTCCACCACCAGCACCGCCGGCGGTTCGACCCCGGCCTGTTCGGCCTTTTTTATAAGGTGATAGGCGCACGCCAGCCCGGCCGGACCGGCGCCGACGATCAATATATCAACTTCAAGCACGTCGCGCTCGACACCCATACCGTTACTCCTTTCCATGTCGTAACAGCGAATATAATCGAACCGACGGCGCTTGTAAAGCGATTACACCGCAGCCCCGGGGCATGTAGCCGCAGAACCTGACATCCGTATGGGAAGTCCGTGAACGCGGGGTTATCCCGATGTCTTGCCCTTGCCGTCTCCCCCCGATCCGTTGCCGGACACCTTGATCTGAAACATCTCAATCAATTGTTGGCGATTGTTACCTATGGCTACCAGCCGTCCCGAGGTAACAATCGGGTTACGTAGCAAATCGGGATTTTCCAGGATCAGCTTTAGCAGCTCGTTATGCTCGGGCAGGTCCTGATCCAGCTTATGCTTTTGGTAGGCGGGCGAAGCGCTATTGAGGTAGTGCCGGGGATCCAGGTATCCCAGGATGGTCGTCAGTTCCCGCTTGGTCAATGGCCGTTTGTCGATATCACGCTCCGCCACGATCACGCCATGCTCTTCGAGGAATTCCTTGGCTTCCTCCGCCCCCGGGCATGGATTACGGAAATAAAATTGTGCTCTTTTTAACATCATTCCTCCGGAGAGTACAGGACGCAGCCTGAGGTTACAACAATAACCAGTCCCTTAATCTCAACAATATACTTTTTAATTATCTTTGGCAAGTTTTTTTTCGCTTTGTCGTCGGCTT
>CAZJWR010000089.1:0-12628 GCA_964549765.1 uncultured Ignavibacteriales bacterium | reverse complement strand
CTCTTTATTTAGCCAAAATCACCTAAAATTTACACACAAGAATTTACACAACCGTTACCAGTTCCTCTTTGCGTTTCTGCCATCTTATGATACGCAAATCATACGCTGCCGTTCACTCATTTTATGAAAGCGTCACAATTCAGAACTGCCCCCATACCACCAGTTCGTCCAGAGGCTTCTTCTCCGGCATCTCCGGCCATTCGGTGGGAACGCCGATGGGCGTGAAACAAATCAATCTGTAATGGTCGGGGATATTGAAAAATTCCTTCATCTGCGCCTCCGGGAAAAACGAGGTGTAAAAGCCGGTCCCGTACCCCAGCGCCCGCGCCGCGATCATCAGGTATCCCGCCGCCAGCGTACCGTCGTAGATGACAAAATCGGGATATTTGGCCAGAGAATCGACCAGCACCGCCACATAGACCGGGGCGGACAAATTATTGCTTAGCGTTCCCTCGACGATGCTTCTGACCCGGGTCAAGTCGTCGTCCGACGGCTGCCACAGTTTCATATAGTCGTCCAGATACCAACCCAGCGCCGCCGTTTTCAGGCTGTCCAGACGGGCGCGGTCGCGAATAACGAGAAATTTCCACGGCTGCTGATTGCCCGACGTCGGCGCATATCGAGCGGCGTCGAGAATGCGGAGAATATGTTCCTCGGGCACCGAATCGGGTTTGAACGACCGGACCGTCCGGCGTCTTTCCATCGTGTCGAAAAGATACTGCTGGCATTGATCGTCGACATTCACGGTCTTGTCCGTCAATTGCGGCGTGCGGCTCGATTCGGTATTCTGCGCGTGAAGTCCGCCCAGGCAGAGACCGACTGTCCCGAGCAGGCTGACCGTAAAACACACGATCAGCCGGCGGCGTACGTGTGAAAGCCCCATGATTCTTTTCCCTATGCTGAACTTATTGACGAAAGAGCCGTCCCTTCGCGAACGGCTCCATATTATTGATCGCTGCGACTACGTTCCCATCTCCCAGGACGCCAGATATTCGCGCTGTTCGGAGGTGAGGTGATCGATGCGGATGCCCATCGATTCCAGTTTCATCCGCGCGATCAGACTGTCGATTCTATCCGGGATGGTGTGGACGTCGTTGTCCAACGGTTTTTTGAGACTGATCAGATATTCCGCGCCCAGCGCCTGATTGGCAAAGGACATATCCATGACCACCGCCGGATGACCCTCGGCAGCAGCCAGGTTGATCAGGCGCCCTTCGCCGAGCACATATAGGCAGCGGCGGTTCATGAGGCGATATTCCTCGACAAACGGTCGGATGGTGCGGACCGATCGGCTGATTTCTTTGAGCCCGGCGAGATCGAGCTCGACGTTGAAATGACCGGAATTGCACACGATGGCGCCGTCTTTCATTTTGATGAAATGTTCCGGTCGGATGACGTTGATATCTCCCGTCAGGGTAACGAAGACGTCGCCGAGCGGCGCCGCTTTGGCCATGGTCATGACACGAAAGCCGTCCATGGCGGCTTCGATGGCTTTGACCGGATCGACCTCGGTGACGATCACCTGCGCGCCCAAACCGGAGGAGCGAAAAGCCACCCCGCGGCCGCACCAGCCGTACCCGGCCACGACCACGGTCGAACCGGCGAAGAGATGGTTGGTGGCGCGGATGATACCATCGATGGTCGACTGCCCGGTACCGTAGCGGTTGTCGAAAAAGTGCTTGGTGCGGGAATCATTGACGGCGATGATCGGATACGCCAAAGCCCCGTCTTTGGCCATGGCCCGCAGGCGAATGACTCCGGTCGTGGTTTCTTCCGTGCCGGCAACGATACCCTCGATCAATTCCCGCCGCTCCGAATGCAGCGTCGATACCAGGTCGGCGCCGTCATCCATGGTGATTCGCGGCTTAAAATCGAGAGTCTGGTGAATATGCTTATAATATGTCTTCTTGTTTTCACCCCTGACGGCAAACACCGAGATTCCGTAATCCTTGACCAGCGAGGCCGCCACGTCGTCCTGCGTCGACAAGGGATTCGAGGCGCAGAGAGCGCCGGTGGCGCCTCCCGCTTTGAGCGTCCGCATCAGATTGGCCGTCTCGGTCGTCACGTGCAGACAGGCGGCAATAGTGACACCGCGCAGCGGTTTTTCCTTGGTGAACCGTTCCCGGATCATGGCCACGACCGGCATATGTGAATCGGCCCATTCGATACGTCGTTTGCCGTCGGCGGCGAGCCCGAAATCGGCTACATCATGCTTAACCATTCTTTCTTTCCTTACGCCCTATTCAGAGTTCTTATTGTGCCGACGCTAAGCGTCCTTGGCGAGATCGTCGGCCTTATCGGTCCGTTCCCACGTGAATCCCTCGCCGATACGCCCAAAATGTCCATATGCCGCTGTCGGACGGTAGATCGGCCGCAGGAGATCCAGTGTTTCGATGATTCCCCGGGGGGTTAGATCGAAATGTTTGCGGATCAGGGCGGCGATGCGGGATTCGTCGATATTATTGGTGCCCTCGGTCCAGATTTGAACCGATACCGGTTCGGCGACGCCGATGGCATAGGCCAACTGGAGCGTGCACTTCTCCGCCAGCCCGGCGGCCACGATGTTCTTGGCGATATAGCGAGCCATATAGGACGCCGATCGATCCACCTTGCTCGGATCCTTGCCCGAAAACGCCCCGCCGCCATGCGGGACCCATCCGCCGTAGGTGTCGACGATGATTTTACGACCCGTCATGCCGGTATCCGATTGCGGCCCGCCAACGACGAATTTGCCGGTAGGATTGACGTAATAGTGGGTTTTGTCATCAAGCATCCCTTCCGGGATGACCGGCTTGATGACATTGTCAATAACCTGCTGCCGCGCCTCATCGGTTATGTGTCGTCCGGTCTTATCCAATATTTCCGCCGAGTGCTGGGTGGAAATGACGACAGTGTCGATCCGGGCCGGTTTGCCGTCGACGTATTGGATGGTAACCTGCGATTTGCCGTCGGGACCGAGGTAACCGAGGATTTTACGTTTCCGGACCTCGGCCAGACGCCGACACAATTTATGTGACAACATAATCGGCATCGGCATCATCTCGGGCGTTTCCGTGCAGGCAAAGCCACACATAAAGCCCTGATCGCCGGCGCCGCCGATATCGACGCCCTGGGCGATATCCTGCGACTGCGATCCGATGGCATTGAGGATCGCGCAGCCGGAGGCCGAAAATCCCTGGGTCGGATCGATATAGCCGATCTCCCGGATAATGTTGCGCACCAGGTTCTGAATATCGACATACCCGGTGGTGGTTATTTCTCCGCCGACGACAACCAGGCCGACGGAAATAAACGTCTCACAGGCGACACGTCCATGAATATCCTGCGACAGGATGGCGTCGAGCACCCCGTCGGATATCTGGTCGCACATTTTGTCGGGATGGCCTTCGGTCACCGACTCCGATGTAAATACAAAATCACCAAGACTCATAGTCTTCCCTGCCCCATTCTATGCTTGAGGTTAGTAATAGCCTATCTCCGAGGAATCGCCGACATTAACCGCCCGGTATTCGCCGAACACGATGGCCCGGTGCCCGATGAGCGAATTGTGAAGTGTGGCGTCGCGTACTTCGGCCTCATAGCCGATGATAGAATTCTTGATTATCGAGTTTTTCACTACCGCCTTGTCGGAAATCGACACGTACGGGCCGATCACCGACGATTCGACCATGGCCGTCGAGGCGATAAACGTCGGCGGGATAATCACCGACCCGTCACGGGTGTGCCGGGGATTGATCTTTTCCAAAAGATACTTGTTGGTGGAAATCAGCGTTTCCCGTTTGCCGCAGTCGTACCAGCCGTCGACCGGATGCCCGATGAATTCGACGCCGTCGTCGATCATCATCTGCAACGCATCGGTAAGTTGATATTCGCCGCGCGTCCTCTTATTCGTATCAATCAATTTCTTCAGGCTCGCCCTCAACCCCGCCGTATCGCTGATATAATACAGCCCGATAATGGCCATATTGGAATCGGGTTTTTCGGGCTTTTCCACCAGCCTGGTCACGACGCCGTTGTTTATGTTGGCGATCCCGAACCGGCCGGGGTCGTCGACCGGAAGGACACCAAGAACGTTGTCTCCGGCGGAAACGAATTCTTCCATATCGGTTTCGATGATGGTATCGCCGAGGAGTATCAAAACCGGCTCATCATTCAACGATTCCAGCGCCAAAGATATCGCCGCTCCCAGTCCGAGCGGTTCATCCTGCTCCACGAAACGGGCCGGGACCTGATAATGCTCCTGCACATATTCATGGATTTTTTCGCCGAGGAAACCGGTGACGATCAGGATTTCGTCGGGATTCAGTTTGACGACATTATCGAGGATATGCCCCAGGATAGCCTTACCGGCCACATGGAGCAGCGATTTCGGGATCGTATGCGTATGCGGCCACAGGCGGGTCCCGATCCCCGCCGCCGGAATAATAATATTCATCGACTCCCTCGTTGCGTCATAAAGATGTACAATATATACGATTAGGCTCCGATCGCCAAGACAAATTTCTTCCGTCCGATTTTCCCGAAAAAACTCCGTATCTCTTGACGAATATCCTTGGTGTCATTATTCTTGACATTCTCCATCCCGGTTCGAATGACTGCGATAGCTGTTACCCCATCCTCTTAACTTGTTGTTAGTTATAAAATTGTGCGAATTTTCCACAGGTGCGCCGATTTAGATGTATGGGATTCGTCCGATAATCCGGTATGAGGTTTGGAGTCAAACATAAGGCGGGATAACGGCTCGACGGCTGCCCCAAATCCTCCGCAGCCGCACCGTACATGCATTTTATCAGGAGTTGCCGATGTCATCCATTCTGGTGATCGAAGACAAAGATTCAATGCGCAAAATGCTGGCGCAGACGTTGATCGAGGAAGGGTATCAGGTCGAGACGGCCGCCGACGGCCCGGAGGGAATCGAAAAGGCCAAGGCCAGTCAATACGACCTGGTCCTCACCGATATGCGGATGCCGGAAATGGACGGTCTGGACGTCATCTCGAATATCAAGGAGTTGAACACCGACACGGCCGTGATCGTAATGACGGCCTACGGGACCATCGAAACCGCTGTTTCGGCGATGAAAAAAGGCGCCTTCGATTTTCTCACCAAGCCGTTCGATACCGAACATATGCTGGTTCTCGTCGACAAGGCGCTGAAAAGCCAGCGGATCATGGCCGAAAACGAATTTCTGCGCGAGGAACTGGATCAGCGGCTGGGCATGGGTCAGATAATCGGCAAAAACGAAAAAATCATCGACGTGCTCAAGCTAATCCAAAAAGTCGCCGGATCGGACACGTCGGTCCTGCTCCAGGGCGAATCGGGCACGGGCAAGGAACTGTTTGCCCGGGCTATTCATGATCTTTCGCCACGCAAGGGCAAGGCGTTTATCGCCATCAATTGCGCCGCCATCCCTCGCGAGCTTTTGGAAAATGAGCTGTTCGGCTCCGAACGGGGCGCGTATACCGGATCGGTGGCGCGCAAAATCGGGAAATTCGAAATCGCCGACGGCGGAACGATTTTCCTCGACGAAATCGGCGATATGGACATCGCCCTTCAGGCCAAATTACTGCGGGTGCTCCAGGAAAAAACCATCGAACGTCTGGGGGGAACCAAGACAAACAAAGTCGATACGCGTGTGATCGCCGCCTCCAATTCCGACCTCAAGGACCTGATTACACAGAAACGGTTCCGCGAAGATTTATATTATCGCCTGTCGGTCTTCCCTATCACCATCCCCCCGCTCCGGGATCGGCGCGACGACATTTCGGCCCTGGCCGAATATTTCATTGTACGCTACTGCCGTGAGATGAACAAAAAGCAGAAGTCGCTGGCCAGTGAGGCGCTGGCCCTGATGGAAAAATACCATTGGCCGGGCAACGTCCGCGAACTCGAAAACACCATTGAGCGAGCCATCATTTTGTGCGAGGGGAAAAAGATAAAGCCGGAACACATGGCCATCCGGCTTTCGACCAACAACGAAATCAGGCTCCGCGAAGGCGCCGGGCTCAAGGAGATCGGTTCCCACGCCCAGGGCGAGGCGGAACGGGCCGCGATTATCCGGGTCCTGGAACAGGTGCGCGGCAACAAGCGGCGCTGCGCCCAGATCCTCAAGATCGACTATACGACACTGTTCGACAAAATCAAACGATATGACATCGACGCCAAACGATAAAGTCCTTTTACGTCTGTAGGTCATGCTCCTTTCTGGCACGAGCGGCGTATGAAAAAGGCCCGGCAAACTGCCGGGCCTTTTGTTTTGTCCTTGTGGCTATTCCTTACGGACAACAGGGGATCACCGGCGGCGGACCGCCCTTGAAGATATAGTTGATCAAGTACACGGCGTCGGCGATGTTGACCGCGTTATCATCATTGGCATCGCCGACACACAACGGATCCGGCGGAGGGCCACTCTTGAAAATATAATTAATGAGATACACGGCGTCGGCGATGTTCACCGCCTCGTCGCCGTTGGCGTCGCCGCAGAGAACCGCCATTCCGATCGAAATTATATGATCGTTCGTCCATTGCCTGGCTTTGCGGACGTTGGCCGCCAATTCATTCGCCGCCTTGTCGCCGCCCGAAACCGACGGGTCATTCTGCGCCGACGTGAGAACGGTATAGATGCTCAGGGTGTCGTCAGGCGTCACGGTGTAGTTATGGAAATAGGTCATGATCATACTCATGTCGGCAGGTGAGTTGTAAACGCCGAATCCCGGATTCTGTATCAAATCACCGATAACGGTCGGCTCCCATCCGCTGTAGGGATTAATGTAGGTATAGTTGTCGATGACATAGCCGCTATACGGCACAAAGGACGAGTCGAACGAGGTGGTATCATTGCCATGATAACCGATCACTGCCATGCCGCCATACCGATGATCGTTGGGCTGGCAGCCCGTACCATTGAATTCCATGCCCTGTATGTACAGCAGGCGTTCGAAAGCATCGTAACCGCCAAAGTTGACGGTCCCGGCATCGGATGGGATATCCCAATCGGCGCCTTCGCAGATCGCGACTCCGGCATGCGGTTGGGCGTCATATGAGAATACGCGCAAGCGCTGAATGATGAATTCACAACTATCGGGATTCTTGGGGGCCCACCAGGTATTTTCAAGGGCAATAAACGAATCGGGGGTTACCAACGTTCCCGATTCGTAGACATCGTAATCGGCCGTAGTCTGCGTCGGCACCGGCCATTTCCCCTCGGTGACAAGCACAAACGGCGACCGGGAATACATCGAGTGATAGCTGACCGGCCCGGTTCCGTCATTATATATGAGCAAAGGCGAGCCGTCGTAAAGGTAAGTCGAAGCCGACGGATCACAGTCGCCGCTCCACGAAAAATCCATATTGGCGCCGCCGACGCCGTTATGGCCGAAATTACCGTTGCTGCCCACCGCCAACCTCAGGCAGGCCGTGGACACGGTATCCCATTCGGGCATGCGGTAGTTGCAGGAATCGCCGATGCCGTCGCCGTTCGAATCCTCCTGAAGGGGATTATAGACATCCGGACAGATGTCATCCGGGCAGACATTGCCGTATCCGGGATTGCCGAAACCGTCGCCGTCAGTGTCGACGCAATCGTCGCAGGCGCGGCCGACGCCGTCGCCGTCGATGTCGGCCTGATCCGGATTATCGACATTAGGACAGTTATCGCAGGCGTTACCGAGGGCATCGCCATCATCGTTCTCCTGACCGGGATTATAAACATTGACACAATTGTCGAATACGTCGGCCACGCCGTCGTTGTCGGTGTCGATGACCGGCGTCGACACATAAGCATAGAGCTTATCACCGACGATGGAATCGACCCGGACGACGACGCCGCTGGGCCCGAAGTAGCCGTCGCTGCTGGGGTAAGTAGTCGGCCCGAATTCATTCTGCCCCGGGACATCGCTTGAAAACATCGCCCCCTTTCGGGTTTCCCACGGATACCACCATTGGGCGCTGTCGGTGACATTGCCTTCGGGATTGGAATATTGGTCCATGGCGGGATTATAGCCGGCATCCTCGATGGCCACCGTGTAGTGCGGATAATCCGGTAAGCCGTAGTTGAGGCGCCAATAATACGCCCCCAGAGAGTCATGGACATGGGTGATCATCAGTCCTTGATCGAGCGTGTCTCCCCCATAGGTCAAATCCGGCCAGAATTTGACGCTGAAGTCGGAATCGAGCTTGTCGAACATTCCTGTCGAATGGGGATTGCGATATTCGAGCAGGAAATATTCCCCCTCGGCACCATCGATGGTGATCTTGTAGAGCGAACTGTCGGGACGGGTCTCGATGTTGTATATGACGAGGTCCTCGTAAGTCCCAGCCAATTCGAGCGGCTCGATCCATCCGAGCTGGGTCTTGCTCCATCCGCAAAGATGCGTCGGCACGACGCATCCGAGTGATAAATACCCATAGCCGTAGTAGCCCATGAGGCACCAGTCGACCATGGGATGATCGTTGGAATCGGCCGGAGTGTAATATGTTGACTCGGTCAACTTGGCGTCATAGTCGTACAGGTCGGGCAATCCGAAATTATGCGACGTTTCATGGCAGAAGACACGGATATGATTAAGCGTATCCTCGCCGGTAAATATGTCGGGAATCTCGGGAAGACGGAGGGGAAACAATTCCGGCGAGGTGTTCCAGTGGGATATGTATTTCCCGTCATAGGGACCGGGACCGCCGTTCACTCCGTAGACGTAAGCATACGACCAGATATCGTTCGGATCCTGGGAGTCCTCCTCGCCTGTCCCCGCCCGAAGAAATATCACGGCGTCGACATCGCCGTCGTTGTTGCCGTCGTACTGCGAGAAATCAACGAAGGCGTTGATATCGGGAAGGATCGACTCGAAATCGAAGTACGCCGTATATGTGCCGGCGTTGTACCAATCGAGGACGTCGCCGACGACAACTGCCTTGCCGTAGGACACCTCATGAAAATAATCCGCCAACGATCCCCCGGGATAGATATCGCGGGAAAACATCATGCTGTCGAGTGTGGCCACCGACCAGGCATGCGGGCGGTTGTTCCATTCCACGGGGACAATCAGAATTTTGAGCGTATCGGCCAGAAAACGGAATGAGGCGATCGCTTCGAGCTCTTCCGGTGTCAACGCCGACGGCGGCATCTTGCCGAATTGACGGGCCGCGACCTCATCGGGAATATCCAGGAGAATACCCCGCGATAAATCTATGGCCGAGACATTCACGGTCATAACAAACGCCACGACCAGCATCAGCAACGTGGACAGACGAGTCGACATGGAACCTCCCCCGGCAAAATTGATCCACATGAATTCGCGGCCATGAACGGCGCCGCTGCGGTATTCCTTAGTATATGTATACTAAATCTATTCATCCGATTTGTCAAGCATTATCTGGAGGCGCCGCCCGGTCATCTGCCGTCGCCAGCGCAATACATTGGGCTTATGTTGCCCTATATGGAAAAGGCCCTGCCAAAGCGGAGCCTTAAAATTCCGGTTTCGTGATTATGGACAGCACGGTTCGACGGGCGGCGGATCGTCCTTGAATATGTAATTTATCAAATACACCACGTCGCCGATGTTGATATCGACATCATCGTTGACGTCGCCGACGCACAACGGGTCAGGCGCCGGGCCGCCCTTGAAAATAAAATTCACCAGATGGACCGCGTCGCCGATGTTGACGGCTCCATTGCCGTCGGCGTCGCCGCAAACGTACTGCATGTCGATTACCGTCAATTGCGCGCTTACAATCTGCGGGTTATCGCCCGGATCGGGATCGTTGTTCTGGATAACGATCTGCGCATTGTAAATACCGGTGTCAAGCTCGGTGGTCGTGAAGGTACAGTAGACGGTATCGGCCCCTCCGGGCAGTATCGTACCGGTGAGTTTATCGATCGTCAGCCATTGGTAAGGCATATAGAATTCGACGGCCAGGGTGCCGTGCACATAGGGGGCGAGATACGCCACCTGCAAACCGTCGGTGCCGCCGGCGTTCTCCATGCCGACCGTGCAATTCAGCACGTCGAACCCGGCCCCGACGCTCTGATACTGATATTCGATCGAGCCGTCGCTGTTGAGGATCACCTCGGCCGTGATGACGTCGCCGGGATCGCCCCGGTACTCGGGATAGTCCACGAATTGAATCACCAGCCGGCTGCCGTCGGAATAATAGTAAACGCGGCCGCCGGGATTGTTGGCATTGGTGATATCGAAATCATCCCAGAGCCAGGCCAGAATATCGTTCGGCGCAGCCGTATCGGGAAGCGGCGTCCGGAGACGCGCCTGCATTTCGGCGGAGGAGAAACCGACGATACCGTTCGAACCGACGTAGAAATAGTCGTAGGTGTTTCCGTAATAGGTAAAATCAAATCCGATCGGGAACGGCCCGATGTAATTATCGTCGCTCAATCCGGCGGTGATATCCGTCCCCAGTGAGGAAATATCGATCCAGTTGTATGCCGGGCCGCCGATTTCATCGGAATCGATCCAGAAATAACCGAACCCGTCCGGGCCTCCGGCGCCCTTATCGACGGCATGTCCTCGCAACGGCACGGTTTCGCCTTTCGCCTCGGCGCAGGTGTAATACTCGTCCGGATAGAACCGGCGAGCCGGTTCGACCATGCCCGCCGCCAGCAGATCGCTGAAAACGAAGTTGTCTTTGAGATATTGGAAGACGCCGATGGCGTAATCGAGCGGGCCATTGCCGACATTTTCGATAATCAGGTCTTCGACCGCGGATTCGCCGAGATTCACCGTCGGCGACATCGATGCCGGCGATGTGGCGATACCCGCCGAATATTCGATAAAGAAACTGTATATCTCGGTCGTGTCCACCGCGCCGTTGACGTCGGCGGCGGTCAGGTAATAATCGATAGTCGTGCCGGCCGGCTGGGCCGGAATATACGCATGATACTCATCCGTGTTGCCGGTCGCCTGCAACTGATAGCTATACCAGGTCGACGGCAGATAATAGTGCAACTGCAGCTCACTGGGGACAAGCGCGGCATTCGACGTGATATAGCAAATCACCTCGTAGTCGTTGAGCGTATCGTAGGTGTTTTCCAGCGGAACATGCTGAATGGCAACGCCGGCGTTGGGATCGTAACCGTCGAGCACGGTGACGCCGCTGTTATCCGGATCGAGCCAGTCTTTCAAGCGGGTCGAAGCCGACCCGCCCCCGTCCCATGACCTGGCGAATTTGCCGAACCAGTCCGACGTCAGGCTGGCGCACGACGCGTACCCCCCGTGCAGTTGTCCGACGACGCGATGGTTCTGGTCAAACAGCGGCGATCCCGACGAACCCGGCTCGGTAGTGCCGTCGTCCCACGAACCGATTCGCCAATGGGTCGTGCCGGTTGTCGCAAGATAGTCAGCCGACGTGACCGGGTCGTAATCGAACGAAATCTTTTTGATGTCGCCGCTGGGATGATGAATACAGGTCGATGACTGCGACGGCGTGTCGATATTCGACCACCCGGCGAAAAAGACATTGTACGAATCCGGCGGCTGCTCCGTCAATTGCAGCAGCGCGAAGTCGGACGTCGAATAGGTGGCCCGGAGAGTCGAACCCTGAACAGTGTAATTGGTGGGGCCGTCGATATCGGCGCAGGTGGGACTTTCGTAATTGAACATGAATATCCACGACGATTCGCCGCCCAGGCAATGGTTGGCGGTCAGGAAATATGGCGTGGCGTCCTGCCGGACGTTGTTGACCAAAGCCCCCGTGCAGAGGCGAAAACCGCCCGAGGTCAAAATCATCGCCACCGCCCGTTTGTCGTCCTGCCAATCGGCGCCTACCGGACAATTGACGTTATTATTGCACGCCCCGGCGTCGCCGAAATCCGTGGCGTCTTTGGCGGCGTTGAAAAAAACGTCCTTATATCCGTGCACAATGCGCGAAATCGCGAGTTCACCCATCCCGACGGCTTCGGCCGGTTCATAGTACTCGACAATCGTGACGTCGCCTTTGATCGGCGCCGTCGCGAATTTGCCGTCATCCTTGTTGTTGCGGGCCGTGAATGCGCCGATGACCATATCCCGGCTTTCGTTGTAGAGGAAGAGCTTGGCGCCGGCAGGGAGGCGATAGCGGCTGTACAGGAGGTTGATCGAAAAAGCGCCGGGACAATGAATCCTGAGGCGCCAGATACGGCCGCCATCGGGAAGATCGTCCCAGACGCCGGAATTATCGAGGTTGTAATCGACGTCAAACGGTTTGCCAAACCGAAACGGCAAACCGTTTTTCGCCTGAACGGCGTCTTCGGCCAGAAGGGCTGGCGCATCGATGGGTGACGTGGTCACTTCCGGCGCCGCCGAAAGCGACAGTTTGTTGAAACTCGGCGGTGTTCCCCCCTCGCTGATCTGGGCGGAAGCCGAACCGGTAATGATAAAAAGGAATATTAGAAACAGGTAGGCGCTGTAACGTAATTTCATGGGTGTCTTCTCCATGTTATAACCTATCGTCACTTTTTATAATAGCCTGATACAGCCTCGCGATAGATATGATGACCAAAAGGTCGCAGTACCATGGATGTTACGCTTATCCATAACCAAGATATTGCATAATTCAGGAATTTGCAACGTCTAATTAAGTGCCTTATGGGATCAAATAAGACCGCGAAGATCGCGGTTGACTTTTGCCCGCCGAATGTTA
>CAZJWR010000088.1:0-12667 GCA_964549765.1 uncultured Ignavibacteriales bacterium | reverse complement strand
ATGCAGAGTGTCGGGATCGAGTTCCATGACGGGCAAATCGGAAACGATCTGCAGGGTAACGGGAACGAGTTTCGGGGTATTGGCCGCGGCTGGATCGGAAACAACGATCGTATCGTAATAAAATCCGTAGGTCAGACCGGTAATATCGAACGACAGGGTCACCGAATCGGGCGGGCTTCCCGACGCCGGTGAAAGGCTCAGCCAGCCGGAGGTATTGGTTACCGTCCAATTGAGCACGCTGCCGACCTGCGTGTTGGAAATATACAAGAAGCGATCGGCGGGGTTGGCCCCGCCCTGGACGCCCGAGACGGTAAACGACGTCGGCGACACAGCTATTTGCGGCGGCAGCGACACCACGTCCAGTTGTATGGGAATTCTCCGGGGGCTGTTATCAGCATCGGGCGATGAAATCACCAGAGTATCGTAATAGGTTCCTTCCGGCAGCCCGGTATGATCGGCTTTGACGGCGGTTACCGATGGCGCCGTGCCGCTCGCCGGATTAACGCTCAGCCACGACGAGGAAAAGGCGGCCGTCCAGGTAAGTGTCCCGTTTCCGCCATTGCTGATCGAAAGCGCCTGAGAGGGCGGGCTGGGATATCCGATGGTACCTTCAAATGTCATCGATTGGGGCGAAACATTAATATGCGGCGGTAACGATTCGCCGACCTGGATTGTCCCCGGGAAGAATTCCGGGGTGAAGTTGGTCCCATTGGTATTGGTAAACAACAAGTAGGCGGGCCCGACCAGGGCGCTGTCGATATAAATCAACTGATCCGGCGTGCCCGGCGGAACATCGAAATAAAGGGTCGCCATCAGGCCCGATCCGGGTGGAATGAACGCCTCAAGAATTACGACGGCTCCGAACACGACTTCCTGATCGGCGCTGTAAATCGTGAGCGGCTTGGTGGATATATAGTTGATGCGCGATCCCGCAAATGAGACCGAGTCGAGGGTGATATTGGGAGACGACCAGCCCAAGGGGATGGTCACCGCCCCGAGTTCCTCGTCATTGACGAAGGTAATCGGCACGACCGCTTTTTGACCCGCGTCAACCTGAACGGACCCGACATAAAGCGTATCCCGTGTACCGGGATCGTTAGCCGGCCCCTGCGCCAGAGCACTCGCGGCGCACCAAAGGGCGATGACCGCCAGCCAGAACATCCTGTTAATCATTGGAGACCTCCTGTACATCGTCGACGTCCAACACATGTGATGTGCTTGCATAGAGCCTGATATCGGGGCATGTATTATGTAGGTTCCGTAGTTCTTCTTAGACTAAAAATACGGAAGAAGGAATAATGTGTCAAGGATATAAATGAGCCGGATGGGACCCGATGCTATAGGCGGATCCCTTCTTTTGTTCCCCGCCCCCGATTATTTCCCGGACGTGTCGGATGCCGAGGTTTTTTCCCCGGATGCCATTTTGGGCGACACTTCACCGGATACAAAGCGGGGGACAAACGAAGCGGAACTGGCCTTGGTAAAGAGTACCGAGGCGGGGCCGATCGTGGTGGTATCGATTGTCGTCGGTTCCGAATTGTCGCCCGCGGGCGACAGGTACAGCGTGGCCATCAGTCCCCGCCCGACCGGGATATAATTTTCGGTCATGACGATGGCGCCGAAAACGACGTCCTTTTTGTTCTCCTTGATCGTGACCGGACGCATGCTCAGATACTCGACGCGGCTGCCCGCGAACGAGACGGAATCGATGGAATAACCGGTTCCCTTCACGCTGAGCGGGATCGTCAGCGCTGCCAGTTCCTCGTCGTTATAGAATTGTACTTTGAGCGCGACTCCCGCGTCCTCGTCGGCCGTTACCCGCTCGACAATGAGCGTATCAGGGGCGTTGCCGTCATTGGCGGCCATGGAAGCAGCCGTGGGGGCAACCTTATCCGCGGCCGGTAGCATGGCAGGAAGAAGCATCACAAGAGACAAACATACTATTGCTTTAGTGCGCATCCGATCCTCCAGGAAGGGTATGAAACATTATTACACAAACTAACACCGTACCGCCCGTGTGTCAATCGGAATCTCGGGCGACGAAATGCTTACACCGCTACTCATCATTTGGTTTCGAAGTTTTCGACTTGCGTTTGCCCGCCGCAGCCCGGGGTTTCGACCGGGAGCGGCTGCGTTTTTTGGCCTTCCTGATTTCCTCGGCAAATATCTTCTCCAGAGTGAAGGTCGAGGGCGTGAAATCCAGCAGCCCCTGTTCGAACAATTCATCCACCGTTTCGATGAAAACGAAATTGGTTTTGCGGATGATTTCCCGGGGGATATCCTTGATGTCTTTCTCGTTTTCCCGGGGGAGGATGATGGTGAGGATGCCCGCCCGGTAGGCCGCCGAAACTTTCTCCTTGATGCCGCTGACGGGAAGCACCCGTCCTCGCAGCGTCACCTCGCCCGTCATGGCAATATCGTTGCGAATGGGACGTTCCGCCATCACCGAGGCGATCACGAGCGATACCGTAACCCCGGCCGAGGGGCCGTCCTTGGGGATGGCGCCCATCGGAAAATGAATATGCACGTCGAAATTGACAAAATCGTTGTGGTCGATACCGAGAAAGTCGGCCCGGGCGCGGACAAAACTATAGGCCGCCTGGATCGATTCCTTCATGACCTCGCCCAGCGACCCGGTCGTGATCACCTGCCCGCTCCCCCGCATTTTCAAGCCCTCGATCAGCATCAGATCCCCGCCCGCGCCGGTCCAAGCCAGGCCGTTGGCAACCCCGATTTCCGGCTTGGTCATGGCCTTTTCGGGAATGAACTGGGCCGTCCCGAGGTATTGGTCGACGTTGTTTTCATTGATAAGGTAACTGCAGGTCTCCCCGGCCGCCTTCTTGCGGGTGATGCGGCGGAAAATCTTCTCAAGCCGTTGCTGCAGCATGATCAAGCCCGCCTCCATCGTGTACTGGCGGATGATCCGGGCGATGCCCTTGTCGGTGATGCGCAGTTCGGACCGGGTCAGGCCGTACCGCCGATACAATTTGGGCAGGACGTGCCGCTTGGTGATGACTATTTTTTCCCGCTCGATATACCCGGGCATCTCGACCAGTTCCAGGCGGTGCGCGAACGGTTCGGGAAACTCCTCGAAATTCGACAGCCCGAGCACGAACATGATCCGTGAGAAGTCGAGCGGCACGCCGACGAAACTGTCGACAAAGTGGAGATTCTGCCGGGGATCGACGGCTTCGAGCAAGGCCAAAAGCGCGTTGGTATCCTCGGATTCGATGACGTATTCGAGATCTTCGAGATAAATCACGAGGTCGAAAGATCCGGTGCGCTGGATGGCCCGCACCAACTGCCCCGGCCCGGAGCCGATTTCCGTGCGATGCGTACCCTTGATATCCTCGACCATGATCAGACTCGTGCCGTTGATGCGCACCAATTGGCGCCCCATGGCCGAGGCGATCGCCTTGACCAGTGAGGCCTTGCCGGTGCCGACCGCTCCGGCCAGGCAGAGGATCGGCAGATCGCGGCTTTCCCGGCTGAGCTCCCGCATCGACAGATATTCCAACACCTGCTCTTTGATCGGCGCCAGACCGTAATATTCGCGATTGATCGCCTCTTCGACCTTGACCAGATCGAACGGTTCCGGTTCTTTCGCATTCCAGGGGAGCGAAAGAAGCAGATCGATATAGGCCCGCGTCGAACCGTATTCTGCCGATGACGACGACAGATGGCTGAGCCGGTCGGCCTCGAAGAAGAGGCGATCGGCGATTTCCGGCGGAAGCGAGGAGTTTTGCTTGATCTTCAAGCGATAGCTCTTGGCCAGGTCCTCCTCGATGAATTCCTCACCCAGCTCGCGCCGAATTTCGGTCAACTGCTGGCGAAGAAAGCTCTCGCGTTTCTTCCGCTCCATCGATTCAGTGACGCGATTTTGAATTTGGGTCGTCAGAGAATATTTCTCGATTTCGTCCTTGAGCATCCGGACCAGCGTATCGAGCCGCTCGGTAACGCTGATGGTGGAAATCAACTCCTGCTTATCCATGAGTTGAAAATGAATCATCGCGCCGGCCTTGTCGGCGAAGGCGCTCGGCGAGGCGCGGTTCATTTCCAGATTGTAGATCAACTCGTTCGAATAGCGACTGTCCAGCCGCACCAGGTTGGAGATCAGATGGGTGACCTCGGAAAGTTGTTCCTGGACCATCGCCCCGTCGAATCCCTCTTCGTCGACCTCGGATGCGACCGCTTCGAGGAATGGCACGGTCGTTACGATCTTGGCCAGCGCCACCCGGCGGACACCCTCGATGGTAACCATCTTGGATTTGGCCATGGCCGGCTTGATCGACTGCACCCGGCCCAGGACACTGACATGAGACAACCTCGGCGCGCCGGCCGTAGATATCCGTTCCGGCGAAAACGAGAGAATCAGCAGGTTGTCGCGCCCGCTCACGGATTTGAGCAGTTCCAGATTCTCTTTCCGCCCCATTTGTATTGCATGAATTTCGCCCGGAAAAATTATTGCCGATCGAAGCGGAAGAACCGGCAATATTATCTCTGTATCGGACGCCTTGAGAGGCAGCCGCTTGCGGGACTTTATAATCATGGTCATCGTTACATCTCTTATCGGCTTATACGGTTTTTTCTCTACGGAGTTTAGCCAACCGACGCGCCGAAGTCAACCAATTGCTCCATGATAACCATGATCTATCGGTCAGGCGGTCGATGACGCCGTCAAATCGCGGGCCATTTCCCGAACTTCGTAATCGGGGAAATCCCTGAGAGCGTCGATATTGACCCGGAGCCGATCCCGTTCGACCGCCAGCCGATAATAGCCGGAGCGATTGTTTTCGTACAGCGGCCATTCCGGCAGAAAGTCGCGGCCGATTTCTTGACGCAAACGATAGAGGTAGCGGGCTTGATTAAAGCCTTTCTCTAAATCTTCCTTATAAAGCCAGCCGTGATCGTTCCTTAGGCGCGACCATGCCAGCCTGACCAGATACTTGAACGACTTCCCGGTCAGCTTGATCGGACGACCATTGATCCGCACCAGAAACCGTTCCCGCACCGGCGTCCCGTCGATCTCGATCGATTCGGGGCATACGGGAGAATCGGACACATACGTACTTGTGGCCTGCATGATATCCTCCTTTATGTTTTGGATTCGTTGTTCGATTAATCGGAGACGCTCCTCGGAAGAAATCAGACGGCGCAGGACGGCCATACCCTCTTCGAAGAGCCTTTTGGTATCGTGAATATCGTCATGGTATAGAAACAGCCATTCACCGCGGTGAAGATCACCGCCCAAAAGGCGGTGGATTTTTTCGAGTTCCGGCGGCAAACCCGTCCGGACCGAAAACGCCAGCTTATCCAGGCGCGCCGGCAGATGGGACAGGCGGTCGTGCGTCCGTATAACCGAAGCGCTCGACGCCAATAGCCACCCGGCCTGGCCGGCCAGCTTTTCCATTATGCCCGGGTGTAACCGGTAGGCGCTTTCGATGTCGAGCGCCGCCATACCCCCCATCCAATCATCCATCAGCCGCACCAGCCGGACGCGGTTGCGCTCTTGGGAAGTCAATTCCCGACGCAAACCGGAAAGGTGCTCGGCCAGGGGATCATTTTCATCGTCATCAAATCGATTCGGCAAACAGCGAATCTCGCCGCGTCCCGAACCGGGGAGGTATATCGCTCTCCCTTCCGGGGACTGAAAGAGATGATAGAGCATTTGCTGATCGTTGTCGGAAGCGTGGGCGCTATGCACATCGAGGATATATTCCGCTCCCGCTACCGTCAGGCCGGTCGTCGCCACCACCCGCCCCAGCGGCGTCGGCGACAATTGCGCGCCGGTTCGTTTTAGAAATCCGCCATCAAGTAATTCTTCATATAATTTGTCGTTTATATTGATAGACAGCTCCTTACAAGAGCCAAAATACGTTCGGCTGATGATTCCGGCGATGCTCTCCGGGGTGTCGGCCAGCCCGGAGCAAAACAGGTCGAGGACGATATCCCCGGCCCGCCGTGCGGCCAATTGGGAGACCAGCGGATCGGGATGTTTGTCGATGTAGTAATCCCAGAGGATGGTCTTTTCCAGTTCTCCCGAGGCAATCAGGACGGCGCGCCCGGATGTTTCCTTCTCACCGAGCAGTCCCGTTCGCCCGGCTCGGCCGGACATGCTTTCGTACTCCGACCACGACAACGGCTCCATGGTCGGGCGATTGGTATATCCCTGCTGAGAATATTTCTGGGCCTCGATAAAAACCGTGGCGGCGGGAAGATTGATGCCGGTCGACAGCGTTGTCGTGGCAAAAATGATCCGGATCAATCCCCGAAAATACCCATCCTCCACCGCCTGCCGCTGAAGCGCCGTCAGGTCGGCGTTGTGAAAGGCGACGCCGTAATCGAGCAGACTGCACAGGTTGTGCAAAAGGGATGAATCTTCCTCTCCCGCCAGACGTTCGTCAAAGAAGGCGGTGTTATCCGGAAGGACTTCCAGTCCCGCGTATTCGATAAACCGCTGGGCGGCGGAGACCGTGTCGCGGCGGGATTTGAGAAAGACCAACGCCTGCCTTTCATGTTCGAACATTCGCTGGAGATGCCGGAAGAGCGTTTCGGATGGGTCCCCTCCGTCGGCGAATTCCTCTTCGCCGCGTTCACCGGAATTATGACAGCGGAAATGAAACCGGCCGTCGACCGCCACGCCGCGTTTGAGTTCCACCGGCCGGCTTTTTTCCAAAAGCAGGCGACACCCCAACCATTCGGCCAGCCCGGTGGCTTCGCCGACGACGGCGGACAGGGCTATGATCTGCGGATCGTATTTGGAATACAGCAGTTTGGTCAGGGCCAGTTCCAGTTGCGCTCCGCGCGACGGATCGGCCAGCATCTGGAGTTCGTCGACGACAACCGCGCCGACCTGCGACATGAGATCGAAATTAGCCAAAAGGGTGGCGTTGAATTTTTCATATACCATAACGGCGATGTCGAATCGGCCGTTGACGATGTCGTCGTCGTTGTCGGGATGATCCCGCGTGGCGATGATCGTCTTCAATCCGATCCCGCTGTAGCATTCCGAAAACCGCCGGAATTTCTCCTCCGCGACCGCCTTCAGCGGCGCCAGGAAAATACCCTTCTTGCGATCCATCGCGGCCCGGATCAGGGCCATCTCACCGCAAAAGGTTTTGCCCGACGACGTCGGCGCCGAGATCAACAGCGACGCACCTTCCAATAGTCGGTACTCCTCGACCGCCCGGTACTGCAGCGGTAATAATTTGCCGCCGAATCGCTTCTCCCATTGAGCCAGAATCGGTTCAGCGATTCCACGTTTTGCCAATAATTCTCTCATTTTTCACACCCCCGGCAACAATGCCTGATAACGCCCTCACCGCTGATTCAGCCGCATCCTCCCCAGCCACATGACAGGCAGCTGAAACACATTCCCAGTCGGACCAATCTTCCTCCGCACTCCGGGCACGGGTGGACACTCCTGCCGCCCGTAATCGTGAGGGGACCGCTTCGCCTTGCTTCTTTGGGTCTATTCATGATTTCCTCGATTCTTTGCTCATTATCGGTGCAAAGTCAAAATACTGCACATTTGTGCAGTTGTCAAGCGATTTTTTGGCGTTTTTTCAAGAAATCGAATCCCAATCAGCATATAGTGACAGAAATACTCGCGATGCACAATATATGGGATAGCCGGAGCGCCGACGAAACGGGGGAATTTCTGGGGCGCCGGATTATACTTGATCCCTTTGATGAGTGTCGTATATTGCGGCCATCCTTGCTGAAAATAGAAGCTGCTATAAAATCATCTGCACTCAAGGAGGGATGTCATGAGCCGCAGGTTTACTATCCCGGTGGTGACGGCCTTATGCCTATCCTTTATTGCCACTCATGCGCCGGATGCCGCTGCGCAGAAGAAAGTCGGCGAGGCTGCCGCGCTTTTCCTCTTTATCACCAATTCGGCCCGCGTCAACGGTATGGGCGGCTGCGCCCTCAATGTCGTTAATGAGCAGTCCCCGTTATACAATCCCGGCGCGCTCGGTCTTTTCCATCTCGATAAGGTTTTCTCGGTATCCTTTCCGAACTCGACCGATTGGCTGCCGCAAATCGATTCCGATCTCAAGCTCAAGTCATTCGAGATCAGCGGCGGCGTGTCGGCCCGTCGCATCACGTCGGCCGACACCGATTACGACATAGGCATCGGTCTGGCCTATTCCTCGTTGAAGATGGATTATGGAGTCATTAACATCGCTGACGTTTCCGGAAACACTGTCGGCACGACCCACGATATCGATAAAGCAGATTATTATTCGGCCGGCATTGGGATCGAATATTTCGCGCGTTTGGGAGTCGGCGTCACCAAGAAGAAAATCCACAGCAACCTGGCCGCTTTCGACAGCAATGAAAATCTTATCTTCGCGAATGCCGAAGCGGACGCCTACGATTTCGGCCTGATTGTGGATTTGCCGATGGCCAATCTGGTTCAGCGGGCGCTTCGGCCCGACCGAACCTTGCCGCCGGACTACGAGGTCACGTTCACGCCGTCATTCGCATACGTATACGCCAACGGCGGCGACAGCATCGCCTACATCGACGCGGCAAACGCCAGTCCGCTACCACGCATGAGAAAAATCGGTGTCGGCGGATACGGCGCGCTTGCTTATCAGGGGGCAACGATTTTCTCGCTGCAAATGTGCTGGCAGCGCGATCGATGGGAAATCGGCGAACCGTATAAGATATACCGGCAGGGCGGCGAATGGGGCCTTATGGATGCCGTCTTTTTCCGATTCGGTTCCTACGCCGACGTTGCCGGACAGGTGTCATATAATACGTTCGGAGTTGGTCTCAGTCTGCACGGCGTTATGGAATGGCTGCTTTTGACCCGGCCCGAGATCGACAACGGCATTCTCCGATACTTGGCAACGCATGTGGATTTCACGGTCGATTATGCCAAATACGGCGGTATCGATACGCCGCTCGATGAGACGGCCTTTGCGAATTTGACTTTTTCGTTTTGATGACGGTGAAGGGGGAGCCGCCCCTCCCTGGCGGCCCCCGGGTGAACTAACGAGGGGGTAACAGCGTCAACCTGCAGCAGAAAATCATTGTGCGACAAATCTGACCTTAAAGGCTATCCATATGCCGATCGGATAGCCGTTCTGAATGGCCGGCCGGTAAATATTTTTGTATGCCGCCGCTTCGGCGGCTTCCTCAAAGCCGATATTGGGCCGCGTGCATTTAACAATCTCGACTTTTTTCACATGGCCGTCTTTATCTACAAAAGCATAGAGATAGACTTCCGCCGAAAAGCCGCCCTCCAACGCCAGCTTCGGATACACCGGCGTTTCCTCATAAACCAGCTTGGGCAGTTCTTGATGGGGAATGAACGCCTCCCGCGGCGGGATGTCTCCCCCTCCCCCGCCCGTTCCCATACCGGAACCGCCGACGCCGGGCTGTCCGCCGCCATACACGCCGTTTCCGTCGCCGAAGTCGCCGATTCCATCCGAAAATGGATTCCGTGATATTATGACGGGCTTCTCTTCGTCGATTTCATCGTCGAGGTCCGGATCCGGAATAAACCCCGCGGGATTTGTCGACAGAGTCTTGTTTACGTTCGGGTAAGTCGATCCTCCGTCGACGGGGAAAACATCGTCGACGATTTTGACGCTCTTAACGATGCGCCATTTGTTCCAGTCGATTGACGTTTCATCGCCGGTCGATACGCAGTTGCGGAGGACGGCGACAACCGCCCAGGCGATAAAGAGGAGGGCGAGCAGCATGCCGATCAGCATGTGCTTCTGGTGGGAAAGTTTCATTTCGAACGCCCCGTAGGGCGCATCAGATAATTCGGCCATTATCGTCACCCCCTTCTCTGGAAATCGCATTATTACCGGTCGCCGAACCGGAGTCAACCAGACGCGGTTGATTGGGATGTCCGCCCAATATCTTTGCCGGAGCCATTGCATACGGGCGCATCTGGACGGCCAAAATCGATCCCATGGCCAGAATCATGATGATGCCGACGATTACGGCCAGATACAGACCGCGCGATACCGACACAGCGGCACATGATATGTTGCCGAATGGATAGGTGAGATGGTCGCAGTGATGCGACATCGTGGCGCGTGAAAAAAGGTCCATTTTCCCCCTCCTCGTTACGAAGGTTTTACATCCGATGATCCGGATTGGGCCGGGTCATCGCCACATGGCCTTTTTTCTCAGACTGGACGCCGGTCGGGCCGGCCGATTAGCGGTATCGATCGTATATCCGGGGGGTAACCGATACCTGCGGTAAGACAAGGGTCAGGCTATGCCGCGCCGTCGCCTGGAATGGCGAAAAGCGATACGCCCATACCCTGGCCGGATTCGCTGCATTCATCTGCGACGCAGAGGCTCCCGGTAGTCTGGGCGTGGCGCTGTTCGGGAATAGCCGACGGTTCCGGTTTGGTAACGACGAGATAAATGGACAACATCATCAGGAACACCATCGCCGCCAGCACGATCATGAGGCAGACAGTGGCGAACCATTCCTGCAGCCATTCCCGGGGAATCGACAGCGCGTCCGATCGCGCCGCCCCGTCATCCCTCGCCCCGTCATTATATTTTAACATTCCTCTCATAAGGACCCCTCCGTTGGTTGCACGTCCGTTGCCGGTCGAGTTTATTCCTGACCGGCGGTTGCGCTGTGGTCCCTTTTCCCGGTCGGACGTTTCCCGCCGTTGTCATCCGGCGGCAAAACGCGTACACCTGTTTTGGCGGAGGGGTACTGGTGAGGAACATCGGGCGGACACGACCGCCCCGAGGTGAGGTTGCGGGGAAAGACGCTCGTCCTTCCCCGCACAAATCAGTTAATTATTCAGCGTAAAGTCGTACTTGTACGAAATCCAGACGCCGATGGGGTTGCCGTTCTGGATCGCCGGACGGTACTTGCACTTGTAGGCGGCTTTAACGGCAGCCTCTTCAAAACCCATGTTGGGGCGGTTGGTTTTGATGGCCTGGGCCTTCTTGACGTTGCCGTCTTTGTCGACAAAGGCCTGCACAATCACGAAACCGGTGAAACCGCCTTCCTGGGCCAGCCGGGGATACTCGGGAATTTCCTCGTAAATCTGCACCGGCTGCTCCTCGACCGGGACGAATTCATCCGGCGACGGCATATAGTCGCCCTCGGGGATATCGATGACAATCTCCGAGCCTTTTCCCTCACTGCCCGAGAGCACCGGCGCATTGATCTCCTGGAGTTCTTCCCGGGACGCGATCACGACGTCCTCGTCGACGACTTCGTCTTCGGCGACCGGTTTGGGGATACCGATTTTGGGAGCGGCCACGTTCGGCTTGGCGATGTCGATCTGGGGCGGTTTGGCCTGCAGCGACGGCGGCGCGCCCAGATCGGCGATGGTCCTGATGCGGATGACATTGGTCGGCTGCAAGTCCTGGTACGTGATGACGTTGTACAGCCAGACCGAAAAGACGATGAAGGCCGTTAGCAGGACCGTAAAGCCCGTTCCCATGATCATGTTCCGCTGGTAGGTACGTTTGAGTTCAAACGCACCGTACGGCATCTGGGCGTGTTGTAATGCGTTTGCCATGGTTATGCACCCCCGTTCTGCGAGAGGACTTTCTCGATCATGCGAGAGTCACGGTCCTCCCAGGGTTTCATGGCGTAGCGATACGAGAATTTTTTAGCCTGAAATTCCTCGTATCGATCGTTTTTGGGATCGTTGAATTCCTTAACCGTCACTCCCATTTCTTTGGCCGTGGCGGCGTTGAAGGAACGCTCGATCAGGTCGATTTCATCGAGGATATCGACCATCGTTTTGTACTTGGCGTCCTTGTTGATGATTATCAGCGTATTCAGCTTGGCGTTGCCCTTGTTCTGATCGACCAGCAGGGTCCGCAACGAATCGGTGCGCATCGGGATGGGCAATTCGGTGCCAATATTCCAATAGTATCTCCCGTTTCCGTCCACGTGAATCGTGAGGAGGTTCTTATCCAGAATCTTGAGGTCTTCCTTCGACGCCGGCGGTAGGTTGATTTCCATCGCCTGGGGCATCGCGAATACCGTCGTCACCATGTAGAAAATCAGCAGCAGGAAGGCGATATCCACCATCGGCGTCATATCGATACGGATACCGATACGCCGTTTGGGGCGCCTCAGCCCTTTCTTGCCGCTTTTCTTTTGCGGAGCGCTAACATCTACACCGGCCATAGCTTATCACCACCTTTATACATTTATACTTCTTGTTCCAGCTTGGTGATTATCTGGAAACGCGTCAAATGCTGTTCCTGAAGCGTTTTCATGATGCCCTCCATCGTTCCATAGCTGGCGTCTTTATCCGCTTTGATGACCAAAAAGGCGTTCCGGTTCCGAATCCGGAAACCGTTGATTACTGAACCAACAGTGCCCGTGGTCGCTTCTATATACGTGCGAATCGGCATAGATACGGGACGACCGTCAATTTCGACCGTCCTCTTCTCGACATAATCGACGAAGATCGAGTCTTCCTTGGTCACTGTCACGTTGATGACGTCCCTATCCGGAAGAGAAACCTCCGAATGCGACGTCGGCAGCTCGACCGTCTTCTTCTCCGGCGGTTTGAACTGCGTGGTCGTCATATAGAATATCAACAGAAGAAAGGCGATATCGACCATCGGCGTCATGTCGATGCGGATGTTGAGCCGCCGTTTCTTTTTGATCTTCATTTACTTCGCCCCCTCTTTGGCCTTGATG
>CAZJWR010000087.1:0-12865 GCA_964549765.1 uncultured Ignavibacteriales bacterium | reverse complement strand
AAGGCTCATTCATCCACGGCTAAAGCCGTGGTGTTCTGTCTTCGACCGCATAAAAGAGAATAGCGCATGGGTGAATACGCATGCGGCATCAGGCCGAGGAAAACGATAACAGCCCAATACAACGAAAATACCGTCGTTCGCGGCAATTGCCGGAGACGATTTCGTGAACCGAAAACGAAAATCACCGCCAGACCGCTGATAACCAAAAACATCAACACGTCGGGACTGCGATAGAACAGCCGATTATGGAAACCGAACGCGATGAGATGCTCGACGAATGACCACGGCGACGTCAACCCCGGCGGATACCCCCGGAGGCCGTACGATTGCTCGCCGAAGAACGAGAACGCCGTCAAGACATTCTTACCGTATGCCGCCGCTAAGAATGCGACTACGGTCACCGCAAAGGCTGCGACCGAGGCTGATATTCGTTTGGTTCGCCCGCCTCCATTGGTCGAGATTATCGATAGCAACAATGCCGAAAATAGCGAGGCCCCAAATATTTTTCCGGCGAGCATCGCCAATCCGGCCAAGATTCCGGCCACAATCAATCCCCAGAGTCGATTCCCCCACCATGAATAGACAAAAAAGATTATCCCGGCAATGAACAAAAGACCGTTTTCGAGGTATGGCAGCCGACCGTAGGTGAATAACGTCACGTTTGCGATATAGACGAATGCCACCGCCGCCAAAACCCAGGTACGATGATGCCGATACAAACCGAGGAGGAAAAACAGTAATCCGCCCAAAGACAACACGACCCCGATGGCATTGGCGTTCGCCTGAGATACGGTCGTCAGGGAAAACCAGAGATAGGCCGCCAGAGAAACGAGCGAATACTTGAAGACGATCCAATACGGATAGTCGTACGGATCGGCCTGACCGTAGAGGATTTTGTTGCGGGCGTGGAACACGTACATATAGGGGTCGGTCGTCAGTGACTGGCCGAGCCCGGTATAATACATGGGAGGATCAGACGTCAGATCGGACAGCCAGAACGCCGCGCCGGCGGCGAGCACGAAAATTGCCGTTACAAAAAATAGTATGGAAGCCTTCTTGGATTTATGCGCCATATCGGACTGCTTGATATTTTAGCCTAAACTCTTGGTTTAACCCCTTTGCTTACTCCCTTATGCGGGCGCTACACATTGACATTCCTTGTCGCCTGGCCGTGCTTGCTATACGGCGCAATAATAAAATGCCGGAGACCGGACTTGAACCGGTACGCCCCTGACGGAGCAAGGGATTTTAAGTCCCTGGCGTCTACCAATTCCGCCACTCCGGCAAATTCGTGCTAACGGAAATAATGTATCATATTGGAAATTGGCAGGCAAGGGCGAAATAGGTGGCAATATTTACTCGGGTAGACTTCTGGCGCGAGATTTGGAGATCATCCCCCCTCACGCAATCAATCGCGCTATAACAAACGCTGCCCCGGCGGCAAGGCCGCCGATCATGACCGTCTGCAAGCCGCTGCGAAGACGATTCAAGCCCGTGAAATTCCCCTTCACATAACCAAACACGAACAACGCCGCCAAAGTGACGCCCATCGACACATATAGCGCCGTGATGATGCTACTCAGAATAATATATGATGCCAGAGGAATAAGCCCGCCGACGATGTATGACACCGCGATGGTCGCGGCGCTGTTGCGGGCGCGCCGAGGATCGGGCGCCTCCAATCCCAACTCGAACCGCATCATGAAATCCACCCAGCGATCCCTATCGGCGCTGATCGCTCCGACCACAGGCTTGATTTCGTCTTTGCTCATGCCATAACCGCGGAAGACGTCCACTACCTCCTCCGCCTCGCGATCCGGCATGATTTCCGTTTCGTGGATTTCCCTCCGCCGCTCCGACCAATAATGCTCGGCGTCGGTTCGCGCCGCCAGATATCCTCCCAGCCCCATCGCAATCGAACCGGCGGCAATCTCAGCCAGCCCGGCGGTGACGACAATATTCGTGGACGCCACCGCTCCGGTCAGCCCCGCCGCCAGCGCGAACGGCACCGTCAGGCCGTCGGACATCCCGATGACGATATCCCGCACGGTGGCAGAGGCCGTGAAATGCTTCTCTATGTGCTCGGTGGAAGGCATAGTGGTCTCCCCTGTAATTCATTCAATCTACGATTATGATTCATTCGAAGGGCATGTTTCGATCTTCGGTTACCAAACCTTCGCGCCGACCGCCTGATCGAGCTGATTACGGCTCATGGTATATTGATACAAAGCTCTCAGGTGAATAAGCTTCGCTTGCGCGTATGCCGTCTGCGCATCCAGAAGATCAAGATTGGTGACGACCCCGGCTTCATACTGGGTGTTCGCCAAGGATATCGCCTCCTCCGCCTGCTGCACCTGTATTTCCGAATTGTGAATTTTATCCAAGCTCGCCTTCAGCGCCTCCACCGCCTGATTCACCTCGCTGGATATTCTCTGCTCAACGCCGGCCGTGCGGGCCTTGGCGGCGGCGAGATCGGCGCGCGCGCCGACCGTTTGGAAATGGCTTTTCCGGCCATTGAACACCGGAATCTTGATCGATAGCCCGGCCGTATAGTTCGCCTTCGGTTGATTCAAGTCAGGGATGTAGCCGTTCTTAAATCCCGCCGTTGCGATAGCGCTCAGCGATGGTTTGTTACCAAGCGATGCCATTTGTATCCGAAGCTCGGCTTGCGCTTCGGCGTCGCGAGCGCGGATGAGTTCCGGTCGTTGCGCGCGGGCGAGGGCGAGCAGCGAATCGACGTCAATATTCGGACTCGATTCGTAGGCAAATTCACCCTTGAGTGCGAGCGGCTGATCTTCGGGCAGTCCGGTCAACTGCCGGAGGATGATCTCCTGGTTTCGCAAACCGTTTTGCGCCTCGATAAGACCATCGGTGGCAACGGCAATACGTACCTGTGTCGTCAAAACGTCGAATTTGGTGGCGCTTCCGGTTTCGGCTTTCCGGCGGGTGATGTCGAGGTGCTGGTTCAGCGCCGCGATCTGGTCGTTCATAACGTCGATGCTGCGCTGGAGAATCAGAATGGTATTGAACGCCGCCATTGTCTGAAAGGCAAAGTCTGACTTCACCAGGTCGATATTATCCTGCGCCGACTTGTGCCCGGCTTCGGCCAGACGCATCGTTGTCCGCCGTTCCCCGAAATCGTACAACAGCTGATAGAACTGCAGATGCGCATCGTAATTATCGGCGGGAAAGAGATCGAATGATTCACCGCCGGGAAGAGTTATACTCTCCAGCGGCCCCAATCGGGTATATGTCCCGGCGACAGAGAAATCCGGATAATACCGGGTACGGCTGACCTCAATATCGGCCGCCGCGGCGTCGGCCTGCCGTTCGGCCTGCCGAACAGCGGGATCGTTCTCCAATGTCAGTTGTACGGCACGATCTATGGTAAGAGAGTCGGCCGCTTTCGCGCCCGCGACCCACGACAACACGATTAACAAACTCCCGAAAAGTATCAGCGAATATCGCGGCTTCATAATCTCGAATCCTATCCTTGAATTCATCATCAGCCCTCCACGACCGGCCGACCATGCGCCCCCCGGCGACGCCGCCACCGGATGAACAACACCGGGATGGCGCTGGCCGCGACGACAATCGCCGCGATCATATAGACGTAATCGACACCGCTGATAAACGCCTGCTGCTGAATGAAAGCGACAATCTCGGCTTTGGCCTTGACCAGTCCCGAGGCGAGCGTGCCGCCCGTTCGCGCAACGGCGGCGTGCTGAAGGTGCATGATGGTTTGCTTATAGACGGCGGAACCGGCATCCACCTGGCGGCTGTACAGGTCGGCTTTGATAATCGTCTCCCGTGTAAGGAGCGATCCGAATAAAGCCACCCCAAGGCTTCCCCCGATCTGCCGGATGACATTGAGCAGCCCGGACGCCTGTGCCATCTTCTGGTTGGTTATCTCCGAGATCGCCATCGTGGTCAAGGGCGCGAACAAAATTCCCATGGCGATGCCCCGGATATACAGCGGCGGCATGATTTGCGACTTCTCCGACAGGTAGGAAAGGAATCCGTACTCATAGAATGCGTAGGCCATCAGCGCCAGACCGAGGATGATCGGAATCTTGGGATTGAACCTGTCCGAAAAAATACCTGCGAGCGGAGCCGACAGCCCCTGCATGATACCCATCGGGAGAAAAACCAATCCGGCCTGGAATGGCGTATACCCCAGGGAATTCTGAAGATAAATGGGCAGCATGAAAATGCTCCCGAACATTCCGATGCCGAAAATGAACATGGCCAGATTGCTGACCGAGAAATTGAAATTCCGGAAAAGAATCAATTCGATCAGGGGGTGCCGCACGGTGAATTCCGTGACCAAAAAAATCAGCAGGCCGAGCGCGGAAAGACCGAACAGGGTCATGATATAGGACGACGTCCACCCGCCGGTGTTCCAGGCCGAGTTCCCGTTCGCCAGCGCCAGCTGCAGGCACGCCAAAAACAGACCAAGCGACAGAAACCCGATAATGTCGAATTTCCGGACATCGGCCGATTTGTATTCGCGCAGGATAATCCCCAGCGCCACCAGCGCGGCCATGCCGATCGGTACGTTGACGTCGAAGATCGAATGCCATGAATAATTGTCGATGAGATATCCGCCCAGCGTGGGGCCGAGCGAAACCGACGCCGACGCCGCCACGGTCCAGAATCCGAGGGCGATACCGCGCTTTTCGGGAGGAAATTCCCGCATGATGATGGCCATGCCGACCGGCATCAGGATCCCGGCCCCGGCGCCCTGCACCACCCGGAAAGCGATGAGGATGTTGAAATCCCACGCCAGACTGCAGAGAAACGACCCCAGCGTGAACAGGGCCAGCCCGGCCATGAAAATAGACTTGTAACCGATATGATCGGCCAGCCATCCCGACGACGGCAGCATGACGCTGAAAATCAGCAGATACGCGGTCAGCACCCATTCCACCCGATCGACCGGAACGCCGAACGACGACATCAGCTTGGACAGGGCGACATTGACAATGGTGGCATCCAGCACGGCCATGAACGTCGCGACCATAACGCTGGCCAGCACGAGCCATTTGTACGTCGGGTGTTCGGGACGAAGCCGGGGAAACTGCTCAACCAGTCCCCGGCGGAAAGATGTCATGCGGCCTGCCGGCATCGGTTAGTCCGCCTGTACCCGAAGTTTAACTTCGACCGACATCCCCGGACGAAGCGTCGGTTTGTCGCCATTTTGCATCGTCGGCAATGAATCCAGGATCATCTTGACCGGAACCCGCTGGGTGATTTTGGTGAAGTTTCCCGAGGCATTATTGGGCGGTATCAATGCAAATTGCGAAGAGGCCGCGGCGCCGATGAGGGTCACCCTTCCGTGAAATTTCAGTCCCGAGTAGGTGTCCACGGTGATCTCGACGCTGTCACCAGGATGTATCGAAGTCAGCTTGGTTTCCTCGAAATTGGCCGTAACCCATACGTCCTGCAAATTGTACAGGGTGTAAATCGGCTGCCCGGGCGCGACGACATCGCCCGGCATGACCCATTTCTTGGCGACCACTCCCCCCAGGGGAGCCGTCATGCGAGTGTTCTGCAACTCCGTCTCGACCACCGCCAATTGGGCCCGGGCCGCCTTCACCTGCGTCTGGGCGATCTTATACTGCGCTTTGGCGGCCTCCAGCGTTTTCGAGGCATGATCGTATTGCTCCTGAGGAATGGCGCCGTTCCTGATTTGCAGTTCGGCCCGGTTGAAATCGTCCTCGGCGCGTTCCATATTGATTTTGGCCAGCGGCACCATCGCCTGCGCATTTTCCAAACCGGCTTCGGCGCGCAATCGCTGCGCCTGCAGATCGCTGTCGTCGAGCTGCGCAAGTAATTGTCCCGAATCGACGGCGCTGCCCTCGTCAACAGTCAGGAGTATCAGCCGACCCAACATCTTGGCACTGACCGTGGTGGGATTGGCGTCGATGAACGCATCATCGGTGGAAACCACACCGCGTAGAAAGAAATACCAATATCCGGCGATGATTATGCCCGCCACCAACACGATGGCGGCGACAATTATATATCCTTTTTTGCGAGATCTCCCCGCCTGTTGCGGTGGGAGCGAGTCGTTCACCTTCTGATCATCCGGCATGCTTTTCCCTCATCTAAATCCAAACTCTATCCCGGCAGACTCTTGAGAATATACGTGGACATTTCCGTTCCCAATGCGCCAATTCAACCGCGTCGTGAACGGGGCACCGTAAGTCCGCTCATTTGTTATCGCCGCCGATTAATTTCTTGCCCAAATCCTCGATCTTGTTTTTAATCTGGGAGTCCGCCTGTTTCAGAACATTGTTCTTGGCCTGGCTAAGGCTCTCGCCCAGCTTGCCCGATAATTGCCCGCTCCCGGCCGCCGCCGTTTTCGACAATATCTCCTTCACGACGAGAGCGATAATCTGCCGGAGCGACGATCCGTCTGCGCCGCCCACGTTCTGCATGGCAAAGCCATCTACATTGAACGATTTTTTATACTGTCTTTTGCCAAGCAGCGTCAGCGATCCTTCGACGGAGATATTCTGTACCGAGACGTGCGTGATTTTGATCTTTTTGCTGTCTTCATCGGATGATCCCATATCGAGGCCCTTGATGTGATCAAGAACGACCAGAAAATTCCCTTTGTTGTCGACCTGTGTCAAACTGACCTTGATCCCATCCAGCAACAGCGTATCGACCACGACTTCATGACCGAATATCGATCCGGCATCCACCACGACCCGTCCGAATTTGATATCCAGCAGATCACCGCCTTCAAAACCAGTTGGATTGCGTACTTCCAGATCATTGAGATCGAGTCTTCCTCCGCGCAGACTGACCTCGGCCGAACCAAGAACCGTCTTGGTCCCGACGGCATATTCCCCCCCGGCTTCGACTGCCCGTTCCACCAGCCAGTTACGCCCGAAATAGGCGATTATGAGCCCGATGATGACGATAAACAGCCCCCACATGATAATCTTTTTCAGCATCGCGTTCGCCCTTTCCGAAAACTATACCGTTCTCTCTTCCATATCAACGCCAATGAAGCATCAATTGCATTTGATCGTAATGGAACCTTACCCGCACAGCACGGCGCCGCCGTTGACATTAAGGACTTCGCCGGTGATGAACGTCGCCAGTTCCGACGCCATGAAGAGTATCGGCCCGGCCATTTCGTCAGGGTTGGCAACTCGATTCATGGGAATCTTCGACAGCACCTCATTCTTCTCTTCGCCGACCAGCGACGGACGGCTCATGTCGGTTTCCGCCCATCCCGGCGCGACGCAATTGACCCGGATATTGAAATCGACCAATTCGGTCGCCAGCGATTTCGTCAGGCCGATGACCGCCGCCTTGGTCGCCCCGTACGGCGAATGATGTGCCTCGCCCCGCTGCCCCGCCGTCGACGAAATATTTATTATCACCCCCGACCGCCGCTGCTTCATGTGCGGCACGACCGCCATGATGGTATGGAAACTCCCCAGCAGATTGACGTTGATGGTTTCCTGCAGCCGCTCCTCGGTCATTTCATCGATCGGATTCTTTATCCATATCCCCGCGTTGTTGACCAGAATATCGATCTGTCCGAAATCTTTTATCGCTTGCTTTACCACATTATCGACCTGGCTCTTATCGGCGACGTCGACCCGGTATTCTTTCGCCTTTACGCCGAATTTCTCCGCCGCCTGCCGTACCTCGGCCGCGCTTTTGTCGTCCTTATGGAAAGTAAAGGCCACATCGCCGCCGGCCCGCGCAAACATCAGCGTTACGGCCCGCCCGATCCCCCGCGATCCACCGGTTATCAGCGCTGTCTTGCCTTTCATACTGATCATATAAATGCTCCCATATCGTCTCACACTACATTCATTATTTTACAATCACTCAGTATATACGCATAAATAGGGCTGCATTTTGTAGCCGCTCAGGGATTCAGCCATCGTTTCAGCCATGCGAGCTGCTTCTCATAGACATAGCGCGAGTTGCGTATCCCGTGCACGCTGTGCCCCTGATCGGGGAAATAAACAAGCTCCGCCGGCACTCCCAGCCGCCGAAGCGCGGTGAACATCTGCAGGCCTTCGCTCGGATCGACCCGGTAATCATGCCCGCCATGTAAGATCATCGTCGGCGTCTTAAAATTGGCTGCATACCGCACCGGCGATGCCCGCACGTATTCATCCCAATTGTCATACGGCGTGCCCTTGAATTCCCATTCAGGAAACCAAAGTTCGTCGGTCGAACCGTACTCGCTGACCTGATCGTAGGGGCCGTCGACGGTGATCAGGCAACGGAACCGACTCGTATGCCCGCATATCCAGTTGGTCATGAACCCCCCGTAGGAACGGCCCAGCGCCGCCATGCGGGTGGAATCGATGAACGGATATGTTTCCAGCAGGTAATCAACGCCCTTCATGAGGTCTTCGTAGTCGCCTTCGCCCCAATGCCCCGACACGTATTCCTTGAACGCGAGACCGTAGCCAACGCTGCCGTGCGGATCGATCTGGGCAACGACATATCCCTGTGCCGCCGTCAATTGCGTGTTCCATCCGTAGTAGTTGAAATCCCCCAGCCAGCACCACTGCGGACCGCCGTGGATTAATAGCGCCAACGGATAGACTTTCGATGCATCGAAATCCGGCGGCAAGGTAAGAAAACCATGTATGGAATCGCCGAACGAACCGGTGAACCAGAATTTCTGGGGGCGGACAAGATCGAGGTCCTTCACGATGGAATCAGTCAGAAATGTCAACCGAGCCAACTCTTCGTCCATAAGATCATACCGGTACAATTCATAGGGCTGATCGGACAAAGACCGGGCCAATAGGAGAAATGTGCCATCCGGTGAGACGCGAATATCGCTGTACACGGCGTCGTCCAAGATAAGTTCAAGGGAACCATCGGAAACAGCGATCCGCCAGACTTTGCTGAATCCCGCATCGATGGCGGTAAGATAGATGAACTGCCCGTCTGGCGACCAAATATACTCATCGATCGATCTATCGAACGACTCAGTCAAATTCCGGCGTTCGCCGTTTCGTCGATCCATCACGATCAGGTCACCCTGATCGGACTCATAGCCAGCGCGGGCTGTCACCAGATAGGCCAGATAATGCCCATCCGGAGAAAACCGCGGAGAAACCTCCAGACCCGGATAATCGGTCAAACGTACCGACTTTTCCGCAGGCAGGACAATCCGGAACAGGTCGATATTGGGCCATATGGCGGGGGTCGAGTCAGTAGTCATCGAAAAAACCATCTCCGTACCGTCGGGTGAGACGTCATAATCCCGTCCGCCGCCCAGCAACACAGTAGGAGCGTCGTACGGGCCGGAATAGATTTCATAAGCGTTGCCATCATCTCGATTGATCGCGTACAGGCGATTCACCCGGCCGTCATTCCATCGACTGTAATGTCGGAAGAGCAGTTCATCGTATAATCTTGCCTTGATCGGATTATCGGTCTCTTCGGTGAGCCGCGATTGTATGCAGGAATCGGTATGGCAATCAGGATAAGTGCGCGCGACATAGACAAGATTCGGTTTTTCCGCATAACATTCGAAATCCTCAATGGCCGTCGGCGATGTCGTTATCTGGCGCGGACCGTCGCCGTCCAGAGGCAGTGCCCAAATCTGATCCGATTCCTCGCGGTTGGACAGGAAATATATCGTTTCCCCATCAGGCGACCATCGCGGCTGCCAGTTGTCGGAATCGCCGGAGGTCAATTGCCGGGGCTCGCCGCCGGAGGCGTCCATGATGAAAAGCTGGGAGAATGACGTATTGTCCTTGATATCGGGGATCGACAGCGCGAACAAAATGCTTTTGCCGTCGGGGGAAATCTGGACATCATCGTAGCTTGGTATGCTATACAGATCATCAAAGGTAATGGGGCGAGCCCATAACGATGAAGATAGAAGCATACCGGTCAATAATACTTTCGTGAAAACTTTCATCTGTATCCCTCCGGTTTTGCGATTCGCATTATATACGACAAATCACACTTTAACGTGCAGCCATGTCCCCTTCCGGAAATACCAGTAAAATGCCAGCATGCTGACGATGGTCGCGCCGGTAATCGACCACCACACGGCGATTTGGTTGAACCCCAGTATCTGGGTCGTGATATAGATGGCCGGCACCTCAAGCGCCCAGGCATGGATAATATTGACCACCATAGGCGGGCGGTTTTCGCCGACGCCCGTGTAAACATTGCTGATCGTGAAAAATATGCCCAGGAAGGGGAATCCGACGGCCAAGATCCGCAGAACCGCAATCCCGTTCGCAATAATATCGGGCTCGCTGAAGAATATATTCATGACCGCACCGGCGAAAACAAAAACGATCAGCCCCATTCCGGTCATGATACCGGTCGTCAGAAGCAATGCCTGCCGGGCGGTCTGCCGAGCCCGTTCGATTTTATCGGCTCCCATATTGTGGCCGATCAGCGCCGACAGGCCCAGCCCGATCCCGACCAGGAGCATAATCCCCAGTGCCGACACCCGCTGACTGATCCCGTAGGCAGCGACGACGCCGGTACCGAACACGGCAATCATCGGCATAATGACCAATCGCGCCGACGAAAACGACATATCGCCGATAGCAGCCGGTACACCGATCTTGAGAATCCGCGCCATGGTGATCCAGCGGATCGGCAGCCCACTCCGGATTCGCAACCGTACATTGGCGCCGCCCGTGTAGAAAATGATCAAGCCGGTTATGAACGCCACCGCGTACGATATCACCGACGCCAGCGCCGCTCCCGAAACGCCCATTTTGGGAAATATCCAGACGCCAAATATCAAAAGCGGATCAAGACCCATATTGAGGACGTTTAATGAAATCATGAGAATCATCGCTCTGACCGGGTTGGCCACGCCCCGGAGCGCCGTGAAGATTGAGTAAGTGGCAAAGTTGAATCCCAGGCCGACAAAGATTATTCGGCCATAGGTTACACCGATATCGAGAACCTGGTCTCTCGCTCCCAGCAATTTCAGGATAACCGGCGCGAAAATATAACCGAGAAATCCAAAGAATAAGGCCGCGATCCATTTAAGCAGAATTGTTTCCTTGATGGCCTGCTCGGTTTCAATCGGTTTTTTTTCGCCGTATCGCCGCGAAATTATCGCCACCGAGCCGGTGCCGACGATGGTGTTGGCCGACGAAATAACCCAGAGCATGGGGCCGAGGATGGTAATCGCCGCCACCGGTTCCGGCCCCAGACGCGACAACCAGTACATATCGATCAGGTCATAGATATTCCCCATGCCGAAACCGATCATCGACGGCAGCCCCATGGCCAGGATGGACCGAATAATCGACCCCTCCGTATGATCGCGCGGCGTTTTCGCCTTCACGGTCTTTGCGGTATCGTTTCGGGATATGTTCGGATCGTCATTCATGGAGCGCTGGAATCGTGAGTGGCCCATGGGTAAGTACCGCCATATCGACGTCGGCCGGCTGGTCAGCCACGGCCATGCATAACGCTTCATCGACCGTCGCGGCGTAATCGAACAGGCATCGCCGGGTTGTCGTTTCGTCCAGCGACGAAACCAAAATCACCCGGCACGTCGTAAGATATTGGCACAACCGCTGCACCTGCCAGCGGTCGTCTTCGTCCCGCAAATCCCCAGTTAGCCGGGGCAGGATGTCCCCCGCCGAACCGGCCGACGCCAGCATCCGCTCGAACGCCGATCCGTCCGGGACGCCGCGCGCGCATTCCGAGACAACGATGATAGTCCCGCCCCGTTCGACGATATTGAAGGCAGCGCCAATACCCTTGACCGTCTGATACAGGTTTTGATCGAATGGATGCCCTCCATTGGTCGTGATCACAATCGGCCACCGTCGCGACACGGGCAGTGCCGAATGATTCAGGCTCAGACGTATCCCCTCAGCATGAGCGGCCAGATAATCGCCGGCGACCACGGCGACGGACTTTTTCCCCTGATTGAGCACAACGTTGACGAGAAAATCGGGCGGCGCGGCGGCGGCGGCTTCGCGCACGATATCCAGGCCCGGATTTTTGTCTATATTGCCGTATCTCGATCCCGGATCGGCGATGATCTCAAATGAATGCAGCCGCCGGATGGTTTCGATATCGCACAGCGCCGGCGCGATGCCCTTGGGCCCGCCGCTGAAACCGGTGAAGAAGTGCGGCTCGATACATCCGAGCACGATCTTTTTTTGGGCTGTAACGTAACGGCGATTCATCTTGATCGAATGGCTGTCTGAAAGCCTGCCCACTTCCAATAAATCGTCCGCCCGGCTGTCATGGCAGACAACCGTGAAATTATCCAATATTTTCGCGCAGAATATCTCCTGCAACTCCTCGCGGGTATGCGGCCGATGGCTGCCCGAGCCGGTAACAATTACGGTCTTCTCCGGTGTCCGCTCCAGATAATCGAGTGCGGCATGAAGCATGAATCGCATCGGCAGTGAAGGACGAGTGCCGTCGCCGGTCACGATGCAAAGGTCATCATCAGGAGATATGAGATTTCGGAGAGGAGGAGAATCTATTGGATTATCAAATGATCGAGAAAGGTCCTCGCGCGAAATTTCCGGCAGAGATTCGCCGTCATCCCTTTTCAAAACCGTATACCGGCCTTCGCAAGCGGACATATCCGCCTCGACGAAACTTCGGCCATACGGTAAATGGACATGATCGGACATGACGGCAACCTCCATGACAGATTTCGGGAATATACGCAAATTTCCCGGCAAGAGGACGGCTTTCTACACTGGACGATGAATTAGTGAGCCGGGATTTTCGATCCGCTACCCGGCGTCAGGGCGAGAAAAAAGCCCCGCGTGCGGGGCCTGAAATATGGTGGAGGGGGGAGGATTCGAACCTCCGAAGGCTTCGCCGACAGATTTACAGTCTGTTCCCTTTGGCC
>CAZJWR010000086.1:7298-12886 GCA_964549765.1 uncultured Ignavibacteriales bacterium | reverse complement strand
GGATGAAATCCTCCGCGTAGTCGTAACTCCAGGCATAGCTGCTCTGCTGCACGGAAATATTAAGCGGAATATGGGGTCGATTATCGAAGGGATCCTGTCCGGACAAAGCGACAAAAGTATCGGAAAATGTACTGATAAAATCTTGTTCTGACACGGCGAGCGCATCGTAGTCCTGGCTGGAGGGGAGAGTCGAACGCCGGATCATGGCGCCCTGTTCACCAGGATCGGGATAAAGTTCCCGGGTCCCGAGCCATCCATCGGCGCCGACCGAAACGAGGGTATCGATGCCGATAACGGCGCCGATCCAGACCGCGCCGGCGAAAAGGTATTCGAGATTCGAATTGATAGGATACTCGCACGACGGTGCCGGTTCACCGTCGATGACCGGGTTGCTCACGTACCCGTTGCCGATTGTCCCATAATTGGTGACGGTCAGGGCGATTTTCCCGATATTGTGCACGTCGAACTGCTGATTTGGCGTCACCGCTGCAACCTTGGGGCGTATCCCCGGGCCGGAAAAGCCATTAAAGTCATACTCGGCCCTGGCCTGCAAATTCTCTGTCGGCAGAAGGCTCAGGACTGCGCCGAGTATCATACCGATCATGAATACGTAAGGGAGGGGCAATTTTGTCCGTCCGTAAGTCATTCTCTCCTCCGAGTTTTTCAATTCGTCCAGGCCATCGCATGGCCATACAATTATAGACGTGCCACTATAAAATACGTGAAATCGAATCTGGCAAGCGAAAACATGAAAATTAAGTCAAAAAGACGCCGGAATTTCCCGAAATCATCCCTGATTGGGCGATTTTTGTTATTCAGGTCGGTGATTCATATGCTATACTATCCCGATGACAACGACGGCACAACGCGATCTGTGGACACGATTCGGCGCCTTCGACCGGCGTGTTTATATCCTCGGCATTGGCTGGCTGGTGACCGCGGCCGGATTCGCCATGGTCATTCCTTTTCTGTCGATATACTTCCACCGCGAACTGGGCATTTCCATGAGCGTCATTGGCGCCTTCTTCGGCCTCGGCGCCCTCCTGCGTGCCGCCCCGCAACCGTTTGCGGGATGGCTGTCGGACCGGCTCGGGCGGGTGCCTGTCATGGGATGGTCGCTGGTTTTGCGTGCCATGACCTTCGCCGGCGTCGGCCTCGCCATAATGCATCACGCCAGCTTTATCACTATCGCCGCCATCGTCTCGGTCAATTACGTGGCCGGAGCCGTGCTGCACCCGGCCACCAACGCCATGGTCGCCGATCTGGTGGAAAAGAAACAACGGCTGTCGGCCTTCGCCCTCCTCCGCATCGCGGGCAACCTCGGCTGGGCCATCGGGCCGGGGCTCGGCGGTTTCGTCGCCCATCATTCCTATTCGCTGTTGTTCATTCTGGCCGGTGTCGTTTCACTGATATCGGGGGTCTATTTTCTCCTCGCCCTCCGCGACGTGCCGCGGGTCCGGCCGCAGGATCGGACCGCCTTCAAGCTGGGCGATATGATCAATCTCAAAAAGGACCGGCGACTGTCGGAACACTGCCTGGTCTCATTTCTGCTTTTTCTTGCAGTCGCCCAGCTGGTGGCGACCCTGTCCGTCTACAGCGTCGACTCGGTCGGAATATCCCAAGCCCAGTTGGGGGCGCTGTATACGATCAACGGCCTCATGGTCGTGTTTCTGCAATACCCCATTTCGGCCTTGTTCGAGAAATATGCGCTCACGCGACAACTGGCGATCGGCGCGGTCATTTACGCGGTGGGCTACGGCCTGGTCGGTCTGGCGAACGGTTTCATGTTTCTGGTGATGTGTATGATTATCATCACGACGGCCGAAATGATCGTCTCGCCGCCGACCCTGACGCTGGTAGCGAATCTTTCGGGCCCGGGAAAGTACGGGCAGTATATGGGATTATACGGTTTTTTCCAGACGGCCGGCTGGTCGCTCGGCCCGACCGTCGGCGGTGTGCTGCTTGATGTGTTCGCCCAAAGGCCTCTCGTCATGTGGCTGATTATTGCACTGATGGCGGTCGGGGCCTCGATCCTGTTTCGCAATTTTGGCAAACGGCTGCCGGATCATGTGGATAGCGGCGTGAAAGATCAAGAGGAGGCCCTCACAGGTGCCTGAGGTCGGCGCCATCGAGGACGCCGCCGTCGTCTTCATCTCCACCGAAATCGGACGCGGCCATCCCGGCTACCTCGACGGCCTGGTGGAAACAATCCGATCCGAATACCCCCATGTGCGGTACTTTAGAAGCGATGTCTTTTCCCTGTCCGAAGGCATTTCGCGGGCGGCCTGGAAATCAGTCCGATGCCTGTATCGGATCGGCGGGAAAGGCCGCGCGATATCTTCAGCTTATGGCCGCTTGCGGCAGACGACCGGGACGGCGCAGGGGGGAGGGCGGCTGCTGCCAATACTCGGGCGCGATTTGCGCCGACGCCTTTCGCGGTTTCCCGGCCTTATCGTCGTCGCGCATCCCATTGTCGCCCGCATCCTCGCACCCCGTCATGATGTGATTTATCAGCACGGCGAACTCGCCGCGCCGCCGGAATCATTCGTTTCCGGCTGCCGGAAGATTTTCGTCCCTCTCGAAGAGACCGCCGAACACTTTATCCGCGCAGGTTTCTCCGATGAAGATATCCTGACAACCGGGCAATGTATCGAAATCGAGTTGATACCGTGCGCGCGGGACGCCTTCCAAGAGCGACTCGCACGGATCGACTCGGATCAAGCGCTGACGGCCGCTCTTTTTTCTTCGGGGGCCTATCCCCGGGATCATCTTATCAAACTGCGCCGCGCCGCAATCTCTTTGATCGGCGCCGGGCATATCATGTATCTGTTCGCCGGTCAATCGAAGCGCGTGGCGACCGATTTCATCAGGCATTTCGAGACAGTGAAGCAAACGAGCGGTATCGATCAGTCGGCCTTCGATAGATTGCATGTTATCCACGCCGCCAATCGCGCCGAGGAAGACCGCAAGGTCGCCGATATCTTCCCGCATCTCGACCTTTTCATTGCTCCCGCTCACGAGCGGACCAATTGGGCGGTCGGACTGGGATTGCCGCAAATCATCCTGACGCCGCATATCGGGTCATACGCGCCGCTCAATGCCCGAATCGCGCTCGACCATAACGTTGCCGTGGAAATCCCGAATCCGCCCGCCGGCGCGCCGATGGCGGAAATCGTGAGCGATCTGCGCCGGAGCGGCCGCCTGAAGATCATGGCTGAAAACGGATTCGGTAAAACGGCCATTGACGGTTTTGCCCGCGGCGTTCGCTTTATCGCCGATAATTGCTCGGCAAAAAAATAATTGCGCCGTCTCGAAAATTGGATAAATTTAAACCATGTTGAAAAAGGTCTTGCTTTGGGCGCTGGCGCTCGCTATTACCATGGCAGCTGGCGTATATCAGCGCGTGACCGGGCCGACCTACCCGGTCGACGGCAATCTGAACTTCGATGGTCGCTTGATATCCTATTCCCTGCCCCGCAGTCATAACGGGGACGGAGGCCAGATCGTGGCCGTCAAGGTCGGTAGTGAACCGATCGAGGGAACTCTGCATTACAAGCGCTACCAGGTCGAGGAACCGTTCTCTCATCAGGAAATGCTTCAGGGCGGCGACAGCCTGTACGAGTATCTTCCGCACCAGCCCCCGGCGGGGAAACTGGAATACTACGTCACCCTGCACGTGGCGGATACGACCGTCTATGTCCCCGGACAGAAAACGGTGGTGATCCGGTTCACCGGAGCCGTCCCCCTGGGGATTCTGATTGCGCATGTCTTCTTCATTTTCCTGGGAATGTTATGGTCCAACAGAACCGGGCTGGAAGCCCTGACGGCCAAACCGAATACCAAATCCCTGACGCTCGTGACGGTCGTCCTGCTCTTTATCGGCGGTCTAATCTTCGGGCCCGTCGTCCAGAAGCTTGCCTTCGGCCAACTCTGGACGGGAGTGCCGTTCGGCTGGGATCTGACCGACAACAAGACCCTGATTTTTGTCGTCGTCTGGGGTATCGCGCTGTGGCGGCATCGCCACGCCGCCAACCCGCGGTATATTGTGCTGGCCGCGGCGCTGGTGACGATTATCATGTACCTGATCCCTCACAGTGTCCTCGGCTCGACGCTGGATTACAACACCGGCGAAGTGACCACAGGGTAGATCTGCAGAAATCCCGATGGATCGATTGAGAGAGCGGCTCCCCTCGGGGAGCCGCTTTTATTTGGCGCCTATTGCCCGGCTTTTACCTCGATTATTTCGTCGGCAACGGCGCCGTGCGCATCTAATCAGGCGGGGGAAAAATCAGGTTACGATAGTATTTTATGATTTGACGTGCGATGGGGGCGGTCCCATGAGGAGCCGATCTCGGGAGGCATACCCGTTGGCAGATAGTCACTTATGCGGGGAACCGTCCCGGGTAGGGAAGGCTCTTGTCGCAAAGATAGATATATATTCCCATAAATCGATATTATAATAGTACTTGACAATATTTCGAACACCGCGTATTATATCGTAGATTAAATCAGTCCCAGTTGCCACATCGGCCCTCTTTGCCGGAATCAAAGAGTGGACTAGACACCTTCGACACACAACAGGACGCAACTTCTTTATACCATTTGGTTCTTGCAGATAAGGGGATTGGATATCTTTTGAATCTATCGATCAAAGAGGATTAACAATGCGTAGGAGGTGTCTCTTCTGGTCTCTGGCGCTGTTGCTTTGTTTATCGCTGGCGCTCCTGGCGGCGACGGGACAGCGCGCCAAGGTGGAGACCATTCCCAACCGTGTCGTCCAACCGCCCGCCAAGGCGCTGGCGGCGTTCACCATGGTCAAACACAACGGAACGGCCGCCTCATATTCGTCCGACTGTCAGGCGGGGATGGGCACCTATACCTATTTTGATCCCGCCGTTCAATGCGTCGGGGCTTCGGCTGACATTTTACAAGGGATATATCGGGGCGAACCGTCGGCGCTTTACGTTGAGTCGTCCAGCGCACGGGACGATTTTGCCCTTTGGTATATCTCCCAAGAGTTCTCTCTTTCAAAAATGGTGATTTCTACCGACCTTTCGCGATTTGACCGGTATTTGCGTTGAGGCCAGGTAGGTCCGATTCATCGGAGAATAGAGGCAGGTGACGACCGATGTACGGGAGGAATGGTACCGCAAGCGGGGGGAGAAGATCGCCGGAACGCATTGTTGCGACGGCTCCTTTTCCCGGCCCCGGCCAATCAGATCGAATTTCCGCTCTCCTTCCTTTCCGGACAATAAAGCGGTGCCTGTCAGTAAACCTGAGAGACGGCCTTTCCGACAGCGCACGACCGGAGGAGCGCCGCGAGCTTCCTCCGGGGTAGCCCGTCGCTCCAACCTTCGGGTAAACCTTAAGACGGGCATCCGACCCGCCTGCCGCAGGCAGGCGGGTTGCTATTGAAGATATGGAGTAATACCGCTATAAACGTTTGAGACAAAAGTACTTGACACAAATTAAAGTGAGATGTATATTTATCGTGTCGGTACTTTCCGATATACCATTTATGGCCCGTGGTAATCGATTTCTACTCGGGCTCACATCAACTTCGATTCGCAGCTGGGACACATAGTTGA
>CAZJWR010000086.1:0-7198 GCA_964549765.1 uncultured Ignavibacteriales bacterium | reverse complement strand
CCCGCAGCTTCCCGACGAGGCCGGATGGGACGTCAACGCCACCCAGCCGGTGGCGCTGGCCGACGATTTCCAATGCACCTGGACCGGACCCGTCAAGGACATCCATTTCTGGGGTTCGTGGAAACACGGCGTGGTAGGACAAATCATCAGCTTCTTCGTGAGCATCTCCGCTGACATCCCTGCCAGTCAAAGCCCCACAGGATACAGCATGCCGGGAGCGACCCTCTGGGAACGGGAAGTCACCAATTTCGGGGCTACCCCCAAAGATCCGCCGACCTCGGAGGGATGGTACGACCCGGCTACGGGCGAAATCATCTACGACGACCATCAGGCCTACTTCCAGTACGATGTCTGTTTCGACAACCCCGAGGACTGGTTTTATCAGGATTCCGGGACGATTTACTGGCTGGGAATCTCCGTTATCGTTGCCGATCCTACGACCACCCTGTGGGGATGGAAATCAACCCAGGATCATTGGAACGACGACGCCGTCTGGGGCTTGTGGGGTGAACTCGACTGGATCGACCTCTGGGAACCGGCCCAGCCCCTGACGAATGATTTCAACATCCAGATTGACCCGTCGGGCGTTCTTCTGGAGGGCGGCGGTACTGGGGCCTTTGGTGAAGGGTGGTTTTTCTATCCGGAATACGAATGGTGGAACATCTGGTTCTACGATCATCCCTTTGCCCCCGAAAGACGCAAAACCGGCAGAATCGAGTTCGACCTGCTGCCGTTCGTAGCGGGGCCGACGTATTTCGAAATCGCCGTGAACTGGTCCACCGACATCTGGTCGCTCGAACAGCCGCCCGCGGACAGTTCGCCGCCCTTGCCGGGCGTCAACGAAGACGATTTTATCGGGCGCAAGTCGCTTTTCGTTACCCAGAGTCCCGAGGGGCACTATGTGCTTCCGTACGAAATCCCGGATTACAATCCGGAATGGGTTTCCGTCGATGTGCGCGGGTATAACTTCGTTATCCCCGTCGGCTTCATCCAGCACATTTGCCAGGGGTCGCTCGATCTGTCCTTCGTGATCACGGGTAAGGAGGAGCAGCCCGTCGATTCCGGCGCCTGCTGCTATGATCCGACCGGCGGGAATCAGGATGCGGCCTGCATCTATACGACCCAAACCCATTGCGAGCAGACTCTCATGGGCGTATATGAAGGCGACGGTGTTCAGTGCACTGCTCCCCAAGCTTGCTGTCTGCCCGACGGCAGTTGCATAATGGCCGACCCGCTGTGCTGCACCAATGAGCTCGGCGGCACGCCGCAGGGTGCCGGCTCCTCATGCACGCAGGTCCAAGCCTGCTGCTTCACCGACGGCTCCTGCGCCATGCTCGATCCGCTTTGTTGCGTCGATCAGGGCGGCACGGTTTCGCCATACTCGGCTGTATGTCTGGGTGACAACAACCAGAATGGAACCGATGATGCCTGTGAAGAGCAGCCGGCCGATTCCGGCGCCTGCTGCTATGATCCGACCGGAGGCAATAATGATGCGGCCTGCATATACACCACCCAGACCTACTGCGAACAGGGCCTTGGCGGTGTCTACCAGGGTACCGGTGTCCCGTGCACGGCTCCGGAAGCCTGCTGTCTGCCTGACGGCAGTTGCATCATGGCCGACCCGCTCTGCTGCACCAATGAACTCGGCGGCACGCCTCAAGGCGCCGGTTCCACGTGCACGCAGCCCCAGGGGTGCTGCATGCCCGACGGCTCCTGTCAGATGCTCGATCCGCTCTGCTGCGACGATCAGGGCGGCACTCCGCAGGGTACGGGCACCACATGCGCCGGCATGGTTGCCTGCTGCATGCCCGACGGCACCTGCAAGACCGTCAGCCGCATCTGCTGCGACGATCTCGGCGGCACGCCTTCGCCGTTCGGCGCCCCTAGGTGTCTGGGCGATCTCGACGGTGACGGCTCCGACGATGCCTGCGTGATTCGGCAGGGACTCAAGTGGCGCCAGGAACCTGATCTTGAAATCACCGGCCTGGATGTCGACGCCTCTTGTCCCGGATTCTCCGGCGAATGCGTTGTCGCCGCCGATGACTTCCTGTGCACCGACAGTGGCCCGATTACCGAGATCCACATCTATTGTTCGTGGCTCCACGATCAATATCCCGGTGATCCCGGCCAGGTACGGTTCATCCTGAGCATTCACGACGATGTACCGGCCGGCGTGGATCTGCCGTGGAGTCACCCCGGCGGAACCCTCTGGATGCAATCCTTCGACATCGGCGGCTTCATGTTCAGGCCATATGCGCTCGATATCCTCGAAGGCTATTACGATCCGGTCCAGGGTTACTACGAACCCGACGGTGATTTCAGCTGCTGGGAGTACATCTTTGTGATCCCCGAAGAACTCCGGTTTGTTCAGAGGGGTACCGAGCAGGAACCGGTGGTCTACTGGCTTGATGTCCAGGCGTATCCGGAATCGCCCGGAGCCGGCTTCCTCGGCTGGAAGACCTCGCTTAACCACTGGAACGACGACGCCGTCTGGGCGCTCGGAATCGAACCCGAAATTCCTCCGGATGTCTGGCAGGAACTGAGATATCCTCCGGGTAGTCCGCTCGGATCGGAATCGATAGACCTCGCCTTTGAAATCTATGGCGGAGCGGGTCCGTGCGATTGCACACCGGGCGACGCCAACAATGACGGCGCGATCAATATCGGTGACGCCGTGTACATTATCAATTACATCTTCAAGAGCGGTCCGGCTCCGATCCCGTACGCGCTCTGCAGCGGCGACGCCAATTGCGACTGCGCCGTCAACATCGCCGACGCGGTCTACCTGATCAACTACATCTTCAAGAGCGGCCCGCCGCCGTGCGACTGCCTGACCTGGCTGTCGATCTGCGGCCCGCCATTGCGGAAGTAGTCTAACAGTCAACCCAACCCCTGAAAAAACCTGCCCGTCCCTTTTGGGACGGGCGGGTTTTTTATTGAGATTTAACACCGCAGATGGGGGCTTTTACGATTGACGCCCCGGTGATTCGGCGATATATTATAATGTCAGCTTAAACATCCGTCCGATGACAGCACACATTTTTCGGTGAAATTATATTTTATAATTTGGAATTGGAGGGACATCATGAAAATTTTGCTTGCCGGCACAATCATGATATTTCTGATCGCGCTCGCCGGGTGCGGACGGCAATCCACGTCGCCCGATGGTACCGCCGGCCCCGCGACCGCTTCATCAACCATGCCGCCCGAGGCCCAAAAGCTACTTGACCAATATGTCGGGCCGGACGACGAACCATCGCCGAACGTCGTTCTTGATGCTCTAAATCCCGGCGAGAACCTGACCGGCTACGATGTATTTTCCGTTACGTTTATCTGGGGCGACATATTCGGCGGGTCGTCGCCTTCCGTCACGACCGATTGGTCCGGCGGCTTGAGCGTCGAAGACCAGGGCCACGTGCGGGTCGGCTACGAAATCGACTTCGAACCGGGCGAAGACTATATCCTGCCGGCCATCTCCGTCAATCAGGTACGATGGGTGTCATACACGACCTACGATATCGACGGCGTCAATTTCATCGTCTATCTGTCGCCGATCACGCCCAGCAATGTCCCCGTGTCGATTCTCCTCGAAACCGGACCATTCACGTTACGCCTGACATACGATCAACTGTTCCGGCATTCTGCATTTTATCCGGTGGATGAGTCGCGAGGCGTTCTGGTTCATTCGCATGTTATCTGGCAGAATAGCTGCCCCGGCGGCACGATGCTCGGCAATTGGGTCAAGGAAACCAATAACAGCAGCCAGGGGTATTTCCACGGGCGATGGCTCGATCACACCGGACAGCCTGTCGGGTACATGAGCGGCCAATTCTGGACTAACAATGACGGATCGCGCGAGTTCTCCGGAAGTGTATCGGGGATAATCACCGACCAGTTTATCGCCGAATTGAAGGGCGTGTGGGCCTACGACGACCCCCGATTGTGCCCCATGTGCGGCGATGATCACGGATTTTTCTACGGTGGATTTCATTATATCGATGGCAGCGACAGACGAGGCTGGCTGAAGGGCGTCTTCGGCGATTACAATCTGCCCCCCGATGCCGATACGCTCCCGTATTACGGCTTCTGGCGTACCCAATGCCCATATATTTCGCCGAACGACGCGAGCGCCATTATTGAATAGCAGTCAGCCGCAGGGCAGGCGCCCCATGCGTTGGCCCATTTATATAAGACAAAATCCTGGAGGGTTTTAATCTCAAATCTACCGGATAAGGTCATGCGAGTACCGGTAATTCTCATATCTGCCCAGTTCCTCGCGGTATTATCGGGTGCGGGGACAATCAACGTTCCCGCGGAACAGCCAACCATCTAGGCAGGGATTGATGCGGCTGCCGACGGTGATACTGTGCTCGTAGCGGACGGTGTGTACACGGGTGATGGCAGCCGCGATATCGACTTTGGTGGCAAAGCCGCCGTCTTGAAATCGGAGAACGGCCCGGACTATGCCGTAATTGATTGCGAGGGGACCTCAGACGATCCCCACCGGGGATTTCTTTTCCATAGTGGTGAAAACGGCGCAACCATTGTCGAAGGATTCGCAATCCGGAACGGTTACGGCTTTGATAACGGGCAGGGAAGATCAATCGGGGGCGCCGTCTATTGCGATTCCTCATCGTCGCCGACATTCATAAATTGCGTCTTTCACCGGAATCGAGCTGGATGGGGTTCCGGTATGTATTGCCTGTCGTCCAGTCCGCAATTGATCAATTGTACGTTCAGCGAAAATGGATATGATATCACCTCATCCGGAGGTGGCCTGTACTGTAAATATTCATCACCGACATTAATCGGTTGCATATTTCGGGAAAACCGAGCGGATGTGCAAAGCCCTGGAGGGGCGTTCCATTGCTGGCTCTCCTCGGCAACCTTGACAGACTGCATATTTCTGGGCAATTGGGCCTATTCGGGCGGAGCTATTTCTTCCTATTGGTCGACGATGATCGTGATCGGCGGTATTTTCATCGGGAATCGGACAGAATCCGAATTCTGGGTGACTTTGACGTTCGGCGGCGGAATATATATCTACAATAGCGACGCCATCCTGACTAATTGTACCTTTGCCGATAACGGTGCGTACGCCGAAGGGGAAGACGGCCATGGATATGGTGGCGCCGTGGCTATCTCCAATCTCATGGAGTTTATGTCCTCGATGAATAATTGCCTAATCGCCTTTAACGAGGGCGATGATGCCGTGAGTTGCCTGGGAAACCCGCCATATATTGTCGACTTGGCCTGCTGTGATATTTTCGGCAACCCGGGTGGTGATTGGATCGGCTGTATCGCCGATGTAGCTGGACAAAACGGAAACATTTCTGCCGATCCGCTCTTCTGCAATCCCGAGGGTGGTGATTTTCACATAGATGCCGCATCGCCGGCAGCGGCGTCGCACAACGAATGCGGTATCCGGATCGGGGCCTTGGACCTCGGATGCGGCTACGTCTGCGCCGATGCCGACTCTGATGGGCATGTAAATATAGGCGATGCCGTATTTATCATTGACTATATTTTCAAGGATGGCCCGGCTCCCGTTCCGCTGTGTGCGGGAGATGCTAATGGAGATGACGCCGTCAACATTGGAGATGCCGTCTACCTTCTCAATTACATTTTCAAGGGCGGCCCTGCCCCGGTTGGAGATTGTTGTCCGTAAAATGAATTTCGTTTGTGGGCGGCAGATGCCCCCGTCTGCCCCAAATCAGCGGGCGGCCCGCCTGGGCGGGTTCCTTTCTGTCTCGATTTCAAGTAAATCAATTGCGGTGGCCCGCCCGTGCCTTGCAAAGTTATCCACACCCCGATTATCGAAAATTTCCGGTTACTTTATGGGGAACATAGGCTTGCGGCAAAATGGGTTCGTTTTGTCATTTTTGCATTTCAAATAATCACATGCGCATGCTGCATTGAGTTACAGGTGTCGTGCGAATTACAAATGTGGATAACTTTTTTGCCATTTCTATAAACGCTCCCGTCTCCTACATCTCTCCATTTATTGGCCCCGTGCGACAAACTGCATCGATCTGCTACAATTTTGGGATGACTGGTGCAGGACTTTGCATGATGGGAAGTTATTTATGTGAAACGAATAATTTCACAGAGAGCGTGTCGTGTCACACTCACCAAACGTGACCAGCGGGAACCCGCCCCAAGGGGCGGGCCACAAGTCCCGAAGTTCCGGTTCGATAATTTATACAGCAACTCTGGGGCACCCGGCGATTCACTAAAATTGTGGGAGAGACTGCAATGGATTGCAGTAATAATCGGATGATTATATTTGTCTGCCTTTGGCAGACCGCGATCAGAGATCGCGGCCACCCGCCGGATCTTCTCGGAAGACCCCACCGTTAAACGAGTAAATTGTTGACACCTCAAAGAGACTTCTGCATTATTCAAATGCTGAAAAGGACAAATTATGTTTTTGAATTCTTTATATGGGAAATCGCGGATTATATTAATCTTCCCATCGTGAAGCGATGGGGTACCCAAATGAACAAATTAGATGAGGAGTGACCATGGAATTCCTGTTGCTCTTGATCGTCACGCTTTTAATTGCCGTCGCTGTGTCGTTGACCGTCATTTTTTTCTTCCGCAAAACGGTCGAAACGATATTTCTTCGCATCATCGGCGAAGATATCGCTATCGCCTGGAAAAAGTTCTTAATTTTCGCCCTGTTCGTGGTCGGGGTATCATCGGGCGTAAGTATCCGGAAGCTGGAGCTGTTTATTCAGCCCGAAACCGCGGGTGTGGTTCGTCCGGTTCTGAACGCCGAATTCTGGGGTCTGGAAATTTACCGGACCATCATTCAGACTCTGGGCGGGATGGCCTGGGCGCTTCTGGTATTCTTTTTGGTGGCCCTGATCGCGTTCGTGATTGTGAAGAAAAAAGAAGCGAAGTAGAGATTGCAGAAATAGCCGCGTAGGTCGAAACCCCGTGGGTTTCGACATTTTTCCGTTTCCGTGGTTGGTGTACATCCCCGTGCACCAACAAAATTTTCCGTGGTTGGTGTACGTCCCCGTGCACCAACAAAATTTGTGATTGACAAATTAATCGACGTTAGTATCTTAATTAAGGCGGGTAGCCCGCCGTTTACGGTGGGTAAATTTATCCCATCATAAATGATGGGCCACCCGGCGGATTGCTCACGGAAGTAGCATTTTCCACTTGCGACGATAAAATTGGGTATCTA
>CAZJWR010000085.1:0-13620 GCA_964549765.1 uncultured Ignavibacteriales bacterium | reverse complement strand
AGAGCAACGGACTGAAAATCCGTGTGTCCGCAGTTCGATTCTGCGGGGCGGCATTTGAATTTTAGCCACCGTAGCTCAGTTTGGTAGAGCAGCTGATTCGTAATCAGCAGGTCTGCGGTTCGATCCCGCACGGTGGCTGTTTTTATTGGGGGCGGATTTCCAAATCACTTCGCACAATTGCTGATTGACATATCCATTATTGTCTCTATATTGCTCATATAATCCGGAACAGACCTTATTGTCTCAGGTCATTCTAAATCCATTTGTTTTTTTGCTTATTGGAGGTAGCTATGCGATCATTGATCGTCCTGCTGACCATGTTCACGCTAGCTCATCCGATATGGACGGCGGATATGCAAATTCCCGGCGATTCCCAATTCATCGCCATCGATCTGACGACGATCTCCTTTCCGACCACACGGGGAGTCGAGCCGACCCCGTTCATTGTCTGGCATGATAATATCATGGATTATTACCGCAGCTGGATCATGACTCTCGACGACGAGACTGGTATGCAATTCGGGGAGAAGCTCGAAATACCCCTTCCGGTCGACCATATTCCGGTGGATGTCCTGTGGGTGCATCATATTAGGATTTCGCCGGTTCGCGGTGTCGAACCTTCTCCGTTTCACTTATTCAGCGATTTCTATATTTTCACCTATCCCGTTTCGTGGGGATTGGACGGCACGCCTATGGCCGGGGCGGTATTTGTCTTCCCGCCGGTGGTCACGCCGGATATGTATGGTTATGCCACGTGCATGTCGGAGATGCCGGGGGAAGAGTTTACCGATGGTATGCCGCGGCTTTGCGTCGGGACTGACGAGGGATTCGTGATATTAATGATGAATACGTTTCCAGGTGAATTATTATTCGATCAGGTGTTATCCATGGCTGATGTGCCCGTCATTGATTTGGAACCGATCCCGCAGTATGGATATATTGCTCTCGGCGTCTTGACGAATAATATGATTTACGGACTTGATCTCGATCCCGAAGTAAAGGACGGCGGGGAAAGAGATCGATGGCTGCAGATGTTCATTTTGCATGATCCTCGTCTGACGAATTTGACCGATTTCGATATTTTCGGCGTCAAGGACGCTCAGGTACCCAGTCCCGTCCAGACGGTCCGCATGATACTGGCCGATGGATCGAGCGATCTGGCGCTGGCGTCGATATCAGCGCAGCAGATCGAAAGCGAGACGCTGGATATTGATATCGACACCAGGATAGAAGATATCCGATTGATCGGCACGGGATCGTTATTGATAATACCCGCTGACAGCTCAAAGGCGATATATGATCCGGCCTATTCGCAAGATTACGGTTCGAGCGGATGCGAAGTGGATATCACCGATACGATAAACGACGGCTGTGCGTACGAGACATTCTGCGGCGATGCCAACTCCGATGACGCGACCAACATTGCCGACGCCGTTTATCTCATAAATTACATCTTCAAGGGCGGCCCTGAGCCCGATCCGTTGTGCATCGGCGATGCCAACGGGGACGGGCCGATTAACGTTGCCGACGCTGTCTACCTGATAAACTATATATTCAAAGGGGGGCCGGCCCCGGCCGGTGACTGTTGTCTGTAAGAGGCGGGCAGTCAAGGGATTTTGCGGCCGTTGCTGTCTGATTCCAGGCGGCCGCGAACCATCAATCCGGCCCTCGCGAGTCCTGTTTCCAACGCTTCATTTCCGTCGATTTTGCCATATATATAGCAACGACTTATGATAATTTCGGCGTGTCCCCGCGGATCACGGTTCCTTGTAAGTCATATATTCACAACGATTTTCCGAAAACGGGCGGGATTGGGCTTGCCTTTTATCGTCCTGTCTGTTATATTCGCCGCTTATATTTTGGCTCTTTTGAAACAACGTGACTGGACGCGCTTAGTCTGGAGGGAAGTTCATGAATGTCGATCATGGTATGTGGGCCGCGATACTGGGTCTTATCGGTATCCTTTTCGCGGGATTGTTGTATATCTCGATCAAGCGGCAATCGCCGGGAACATCGCAGATGGCCGAGCTTGCCGAGACGATCCACCGCGGCGCAATGGTCTTTTTGAAGCGGGAGTATGCGGTACTCATCCCGTTCATCATCATAGTGTTTTTCCTGTTGATGTGGAAAATCGGTACTTACAGCGCTGTCGCCTTTCTCGCGGGAGCGAGCTGCTCGATCCTGGCCGGATTTTTTGGCATGAATGCGGCCACGCGGGCCAATGTCCGGACGACGGAAGCAGCCCGTTCGTCGGGACAGGCCAAGGCGCTTCAAATAGCCTTTTCCGGCGGAGCGGTTATGGGAATGTCGGTGGGCTCGCTGGGTCTTTTGGGTCTGGGCGTTTTCTATTATTTCCTGTTTAGCCCCGATCCCGCCACCCTGGAAAGACTCCAGGCGCTGACCGGATTCTCGATGGGAGCCTCGTCGATAGCGCTGTTTGCTCGTGTCGGCGGCGGCATTTATACCAAGTCGGCCGACGTCGGCGCCGACCTGGTGGGAAAAGTGGAAGCCGGAATTCCCGAGGACGATCCGCGCAACCCGGCCGTTATCGCAGATAATGTCGGCGACAACGTCGGAGACGTGGCGGGCATGGGCGCCGATCTGTTCGAATCGTACGTCGGTTCCATCGTCGCGTCGATCGTGCTTGGCGTTGACCTCGTTCACGGCGGTCTGGGAATCAATGGACTCGGTTATATCGCGTTGCCGCTGATGATTCCCGCGGTAGGCTTAATCGCCTCCATGCTGGGTATCGGCTCGGTGAAAATCTTTTCCAGTTTGAACCCCCAAACGACCCTGCGCGTGGTGACCTATGTTGCGGCGGTTTTAATGTGGGTGGCGACTTATTTCCTGACGGAATGGCTGAAAGTTCCCGTCGGAGTTTTCTGGGCGGTTTTTGCCGGCTCCTTGTGCGGAATCACGCTGGGGCTCCTCACCGAGTATTATACTTCGGGCAAGCCGATCAGGAATATTGCCAAGGCTTCTGAAACCGGCCCCGCCACGAATATCATCACCGGACTCGCGGTCGGGATGGAATCGGTGGCCTTGCCGGTGATTGTCATCTGCATCGCTATCTTCGTCGGTTATACGACGGCCGGGTTGTACGGCATCGGTATTGCTGCAGTCGGGATGCTGGCCACGATCGGCGTGACGATGTCGGTGGACGCCTACGGGCCGGTGGCCGACAACGCCGGCGGTATTTCGGAAATGTCGGGTCTTGGTCCGGAAGTGCGCAAAATCACCGACCGCCTCGATTCGCTCGGCAACACCACGGCCGCTATCGGCAAAGGTTTCGCCATTGGCTCCGCTGCCTTAACGGCGTTGGCGCTGTTTTCGGCCTATACGGCGGCGGTAGATCTTGACCAAATCAATCTGGTCAGCGCCAAGGTCGTTATCGGACTATTCCTCGGCGGATTGCTGCCGTTTCTGATCGCGGCCATGACCATGACGGCGGTCGGCAAAGCGGCATTTGAGATGGTTAAGGAAGTACGTCGTCAGTTCAAAGAAATCGCCGGGATTATGGAAGGCACGGCCAAGCCGGATTCCGACCGATGTGTCGCCATTGCTGCAACTTCGGCCATCAGGCAGATGATCGTACCCGGCTTGACGGCAATTATCGCCCCAATTCTGGTCGGTTTTCTATTGGGCAAAGAAGCTCTCGGCGGACTTCTCGCGGGGGCCACGCTGAGCGGCGTTATGCTGGCCCTGATGATGGCCAACGGCGGCGGCGCTTGGGATAACGCCAAGAAATTCATCGAGGGCGGCGCGCACGGCGGCAAGGGATCCGATGCGCACAAAGCGGCGGTTGTCGGCGACACCGTCGGGGATCCGTTCAAGGATACTTCCGGCCCGTCGATGAACATTTTGATCAAGTTGATGGCGATCGTATCGCTGGTTTTGGCGCCATTGTTTCTCTAATGGTATCGAATGATTCTCAAGGCAGGTTTGCACCAACGAACCTGCCTTTTTTATCGGTTGGTCTTTTTTCGTCCTTGGTTGTCATGTAAGTGTATATTGAGATTAGCCGAACGCGGCCGGCATGCGTAGTTTTTTGAAACAATTGCCCGGCATGCCCGTCTAACTATGATGTATTTCGCCATATACGTGGAGGAAAAAGGAGATGGTCTTGGAGGAAAACGCCGAACGAGGCGATGCGATCATGGCCGGGGAGGCCGCAGGCGAGCGCAGCATATGGAAGATCATCATCGGGGTGTTTACCGGGCCGACCGAAGCATTCAACGCCTACAACCGCCGCCCGCGAATTTGGGTGGTTTTGGTACTGACGATCATATTTGGAATCGTGATCAACGTGTTCCTATCCGCCTACAACTCCCAAATGCAGGCTGAGCTGATTTCCAAATCGAGTACACTCCCGCCGGAGGTTCTCAATCAAATGCAGCAGAACGCCCAGAATCCCAATAGGGTCACGGGCGGGATTTTTGGAGGCGTATCTCAGCTTGTGTTCGGAATTATCATGGCCCTCATGGCCTGGGGCGTTGGTAGTTTCGTCATGGGCGGAAATTCGACATTCAAAAAGGTATGGGGTGTCACCCTATTGGCCGGTTTTATTTCGATCGTAGGCAGCCTCGTCAAACTTCCCCTGATGGCCGCAAAAAACAGCATGTACGTATCGTTCGGACTGGCGGCGCTCCTGCCCAACAAGGATTTTACGTCGATAGTCTATTGGTTCCTGTACTTTTTTGACGGTTTCATCATCTGGAGCATGATAATCGCGGGGATCGGTTACGGCGTGGTGTTTAATATTTCGCGGGGGAAGGGGATCGCCATTGCCGTCATCGTGACGTTCATCGTAGCGGCTATTTCCATGGCATTGATGGCCGTCGGGATGTCATTGGCCGGAGTCAAAATAACGTTCTTCTAAGAGCATGAGAGGGTATTCATGAAACGCACGTTCGCACTTCTTTTTCTGACGGTAGCATTTATTGCGGGGATAGTTCATGCCGAGACGTATACGCTTGAGGAGTGTATTCAGCGGGCGCTGGATACCAATCCCGACGTAATAGCGGCACGTAATTCGGTATCGACGGCGGGAGCCACGGTGTGGCAGCAACTGGGTCAATTTTTGCCTTCCGCTTCATTTTCATTGTCCAGTAACCAGACGTTTCGAGGGCCGATCGACCGGGAAGTGTGGACTGGTGAGGCTGGCGTACATAGAAGTGACCCCAACTGGGTTTATCAGAAGGGCTATTCGGGTGGATTCAATGTCAATGAAACGCTGTTTAACGGCCTGCAAAACGTATGGAATTATCTTGGAAGCAAGGCGTCCAAACGTCAAAGCGAACAGCAATCTACCATCACGAAATCGAATATTACCTTTGCCGTGAAGACCGATTATTATCTGGTCCTCAAAGCCAGGAAGGATCTCAAAGTAGCGCAAGAAGCGGTAACTCGATCCGAAGAGATTCTAAAATTATTCCAGGAGAAGTACGATCTCGGGTCGGCTTCATTATCGGAAGTCTTGAAGCAGAAAGTCCAATTCGGCAACGATCGCCTAACGCAGGTTACGGCGCTACAGCAGTTGGAGGTGCGCAAGGATCAATTGGCGGTCGATATCGGCATCGATCCCAAAACGGAATTCGACGTGGAGGATATCCAAATCAAGCGGGAGACCCCGGAAGATGTCGATGCGCTGGTGGCGGACGCGCTTCGTTCGCACCCGTCCCTGCTGGCGGCGAAGGCGAATATGGATGCCTCCAAATACGATGTCCGCTCAGCCTGGGGATGGTATATGCCCAAAATGTCGCTCGGCTATTCGTACGGTTGGGGAAACAACTATTTCGATGCCTTGTCAAAAGATGTTTTCAATTTCCGGGCCGAAAACGGCGGCGCCCAGCTCCAGCTGACGCTGAGTCTGTCTATCTTCGACGGCTTCAGCAGGGAACGCAATATGAGCCGCGCCAAGGCCGGACTTTCCAACGCCCGCTACCAGATGACATATACGCGCAACTCGGTTATCAAGTCCATTGAGGACGCCCGTCTCGGCGTGCAATTGGCCGATGAGAAATTGACTGTAACCAAAGAAACCGAGCAATCAGCCCAGGAGGATTTCGATCTCGTGCAAGCCAAGTACAATCTGGGTGCGGCGGCGCAATGGGAAATGCTGGACGCCCAGGTGAGTCTGAGTCAGGCCCAATTCAATACGATCAGCGCCGAATTCGATTACAATCTATCGCTGGCCAAGTTGCAGAACGCCCTGGGAAAGTAATCGCTCAATGAGTGTATAAAGGTCGAAGGTTTAATGACATGAGCAAAAAGAAAAGCAAGAAAAAGTGGCTGTTTATAATCGGCGGCATTATCGTCGTTGTCGTGCTAGTGGTCCTGAATTTGTCACAGTCCGGCCGCGGAACCGTTTCGGTTCAAACGAGAAAAATCGAACGCGCCGACGTGACCGCACTCGTGTCGGGTTCGGGTACGGTGCAGCCCAAGACCAAAGTCAATATCACATCCGAGGTGACCGCCGAGGTTATCAGCATTCCCGTCAAAGAAGGGGATTACGTAACCAAGGGCCAGACGCTTCTGCAACTCGACACGATTCAGCTGAAGAAGGATATGGAATCGTCGCTCTACAGCGCCAATGAACTCGATGCGCGGCTGGACGGCGCCAAGGTATTGCTGGATCAGTACCAGGAAGAATACAATCGTCAGAAAAGCCTCTATGACAAAAAATTGACTTCGGATCAGATATACAAGGACAGTTATTACGCCTTCAAGTCCCAGGAAGCGAATTACCTGGCTATGATGGAGCAGAAAAAGGCCGCTTCTTCGAGACTGGAAAAGGCCAAAGATAATCTCAACAAGACGACCATTAAGGCGCCGATGGACGGCACGATAACGTTGACCGACGTCGAAGTCGGTGAAATCGCGCAGGCGCAGACGGCTTTCACGCAAGGCCGCACCCTGATGGTCATTTCGGACCTATCCTCGTTCGAGGTCGAGGTCGAAATCGACGAGACCGACATCGCCGATTTGAACGTGGGACAGGAGGCCAAGATCGAAATCGATGCTTTCCCCGATACGGTTTTTCAGGGTCAGGTGACGGAGCTCGGCAATACAGCCCTCACCACCGGATACGGGACCAGCGACCAGGCGACCAATTTCCGTGTAAAAGTTTCGCTCAGCGACGCCAATCCGAAAATCCGTCCGGGCATGTCATCGACCGTCGATATTACAACCAGTCATCATCCCGATGTTGTCACCGTACCGATTCAAGCCGTCGTGATGCGGAGTTTTGACCCCGATTCGCTGCCGTCATCCGATCCCAAGCCTCAGGAGGCGGAATCGGGCAACGTCGCCATGGCGTCGCCCATCGTCGACTCCGGCGTCGCCAAAAATCCCAATGGCGACAAGAAGAAAATCGATAAGAAAGGTGTCTTTGTGGTTCGCGACGGAGTCGCGCATTTTGCCGAAATCACAACTGGCATAGCTGACCAGCAGAATTTCGAGGTTCTGGATGGTCTCAAGGAGGGAGACGAGGTCATCACCGGGAGTTTCCGGACCCTTCGCACGATCAAGGACGGCACGGCGGTCAAGATCGACAATGTGCAGAATAAGAAGGATGTGGTGGAATGAGTCTAATCGAAATCGTAAATCTATGGAAAATTTATGAGATGGGTCAGGAACAGGTGCAGGCCCTTCGCGGCGTTGATCTGACCATTGAAAAAGGCGAGTACGTGGCCATCATGGGACCATCCGGTTCGGGCAAATCGACCCTCATGAATCTGATCGGCTGCCTGGATACGCCGAGCGAAGGCGTTTATCGCCTGAATTCACAATCGGTGGCGGATATGAACGACGATGAACTGGCCCGTATTCGGAATAAGGAGATCGGCTTCGTTTTTCAGACGTTCAACCTGCTTCCCCGGGCCACGGCTCTGCACAACGTGGAACTGCCGCTTATATACAACGGCACCGGCCGCGAGGAGCGTCGCGAAATGGCCATCCACGCCCTGACCACGGTCGGTCTGGGAGATCGGATGACCCACAAACCGAATGAGCTTTCGGGGGGGCAGCGGCAGCGCGTGGCGTTGGCACGCGCTCTGGTCAACAAGCCGTCGATTATTCTTGCCGACGAGCCGACCGGTAACCTCGATAGCACCACCGGCCGGGAGATAATGGGTTTATTCTCCGAGCTGCATCGCACCGGGAACAACATGATCGTCGTCACCCACGAATATGAAGTTGCACAATGCGCCGGACGAATCATCTTCCTCCGGGACGGCCAGATCGAAAAAGAAGAATTAAAGCAGGCCGGTTAAATCTGTCGTGTCTACCCTTGAAGCCATACGCATCGCCTTCGCGGCCATCTGGGCCAACCGCCTCCGATCAGTGCTCACTATTCTGGGAGTCATCATCGGGGTGACGTCGGTCATTACGATTATTTCGGCGGTCGAGGGTCTGATGGCGAGTTTCGAGGATCAGGTGAGCGCTCTGGGGCCGTCTACGTTTGTCGTTACGAAATTCGGGATCATCACGTCCGACGAAGATTTCTTCAAGGCTCTCAAGCGTAAAGACCTGACGATGGAGGACCGCCGTGCCGTTGAGATGGGTTGCCGCGATTGTGTCGAAGTCGGCGCTCGCGCTTACCATCGCGCCAAGGTGAAACGAGGCAATAAAGGTTTGCGGCGCGTGATTATCGGCGGGGCAACATCGAATTATATTGATATTGTCGATATCGAAGTTGCCGAGGGGCGCAGTTTCACGGAATCCGAATACGACCGCCGCAACCAGGTGGCCTTCGTAGGTCCCACGATAGTGGAGGAGCTGCTTCCGGGCATCGACCCGCTGGGCAAAACCATAAAGATAAACGGGCGGAATTTCACGATCATCGGCGTGGCCAAAAAACGCGGGTCATTTTTGGGCAACAACCAGGACAATTTCGCCATGATCCCCTTATCGACGCATATCAAACTTTTCGGCCGGCCCAAAAACAACCTCAACCTGATGGTCAAATCGGCTACAATCGAAAGTTTGAGCGATACGGAGGATCAGGTGCGGGCGATTCTGCGCGCCCGGCGCGGCGTCAAGTACAACGACGATGACGACTTTGCCATCCTGACCGCCGACAATATTCTCGCCTTCGTCAATAATATCACCCAGGCGGCCCGAATCGCCCTTGTGGCCATTTCCTCGATCGCCCTCGTCGTGGGCGGGATCGTCATCATGAACATCATGATGGTGTCGGTATCGGAGCGGACGCGCGAAATCGGTATCCGTAAGTCGATCGGGGCGCGGCGCAAGAATATTTTGATGCAGTTTCTGTTTGAGGCGCTGATTCTGTCAGTCGGCGGCGGACTTATCGGGACAGCCCTGGGGATTGTATTGGCCATCATATTGGGCAGTCAAATTTCGCTGCCGGTGTCGCCGTCAATGATGGCGATAGTGACCGGCATAACCATCTCGACCTGCGTCGGTGTCTTTTTCGGGATGTACCCGGCAATGAAGGCCTCCAAACTTGACCCGATCGAGGCGCTGCGTTTTGAATAATACGGGAAGAACCTCATGATCTCCATGGTCGAAATCCGCGACGGTATTTTGCTGGCGCTGGATTCGTTGCGGAACAACAAATTCCGCGCCGGGCTGACGATTCTCGGCGTGCTGATCGGCACCGCCGCCGTGATCGGCATGGCGTCCATAATCGCCGGTCTGGATAAGATGGTCATGAACGAGATCGAAACGCTGGGATCAAACGTTCTTTATGTGACACGGTTTGCCCCGGACGTCAATTACGACCAGCTTACCGACGAAGAGCGGAATCGGAAAGAGATCGATTACGAAGCGGCTCTGGCGATTATCGAGGGCTGTCCCTCGGTCACGGCCGTGGCGCCGCAAGATTATTACCAGGCCCAGGGCGGCAATGTCGTCAAATACAAGGGCAATCAGGCCAACCGGCCGTCGCTTTTCGGCACTCTACCGGATTATATTAAGGTCAATAACCGGGCCGTCGCGCGGGGTCGGTTCATAAACGAATTCGATATGGATCGGCGCGCCATGGTGTGTGTCATCGGCAGCGACGTGGCCAAGGCCTTGTTTCCGTATGAAGATCCGCTGAATAAGGACATCCGCGCCAATTCCCGTAAGCTGCGGGTGGTCGGCGTGATGGAGGAGAAGCCCCCGTTTCTGGGTGAGTCCGATAATAATTTCGTAATCATTCCCTATTCGACCTTTGAGAAAATGTATCCGTGGGAGAAGGCGTTATTTCTTATGGTGAGCGCCGAATCGCCGCGTATGATCCCGCAGGCGATGGACGAAATCACGACTGTGCTCCGCCGCGAGCGAGGCGTGCCGTACGACAAACCCAACGATTTCGCCATTTGGACGCAGGAAAACCTCAAGGAAATGGTCAACAACATCACGCAATACATCTATATTGCGATGATCGTGATATCCTCGGTCGGGCTTATGGTCGGCGGGGTCGGCGTCATGAATATCATGCTTGTCTCGGTGACGGAGCGGACGCGTGAAATCGGCGTGCGCAAGGCCATCGGCGCCCGGCGGCTGAACATCATGATACAATTTCTGACTGAAGCCATGACATTATCGGGATCGGGAGGCGTTTTGGGCATTTTTGCCGGACTTATGCTCGCATTTCTCGCGAAATTAATCTATTCGATGCCTTTCACCGTCTCTATATTATGGATGATTATCGGATTTTCCGTCTCGGTCATGGTCGGTTTGGGGGCCGGATTATACCCCGCTTACAAGGCGGCGAAGGTCGATCCGATTATTTCCCTGCGGTACGAATAAAGACCTTGCCTGCCCGGTACGGTCGCCCTAGATTAGCATATAATTGTATAAGTTTATGGTGGAAGCCTATGATCAGAACTTTCTCGGCTATCGTGTTTACCATGACTCTGGTAGTCGGCCTCGCGACTGCGGCGCCGGCGCAAACCGGTTACCGCACAAAAAGTGAATTTCAGGAAGCTCGGTTCGCCATCGACGCGGCTGATTTTCGCGCCGATAAGGAAGGGCTCACTTCGCTTGAGATATATTATAAAATCTTTTATGACGGTCTGAGTTACCAGAAGACACCGGACGGCTACCAGGCCGACTATGAAATCGCCATTTCGGTCGAAGGCGAGAAGGGCCAGCAGATCGAGGGGGTAATTCGCGACGGCAGCATCAAGGTCAAGACATTTGCCGAAACAAGACGACCTCACGATTTTGTCATCAATATGGTTTCGGTTCAGCTCGATAAGCAGGACGTGACTGTCCGGGCCGCCTTGACCGACAAAGTCGGAGAAAACGTTTACCAGGAGGAGCGGGAGGTCAAGGATCGCGATTACTGGGGCAAGTACCCGTCGCTCTCGCGGATTGAGTTCTGCCGCGAAATCTCGCCCTCAGGGCAGGATTCCAAATTCAATAAAGGCGATCAGTGGGTCGTTCCCGCCGTAACCCGGCAATTCGGCGGGGATTTTGATACGACCCTTACTTTTTATCAGGAGATATATCCCGGTCGGACCGACGTCAAATATACCAAGATCATCACCCGCGTTTATCACCGGGTCAAGGGATTTGTCTACGTCGATACCGTCAATTACGGCGATATCAGTGAAAACCTCCATGAGGCGAGGACGATAAACGTCGCCGATTTCATGCCCGGCGATTATGAATTGGAGGTCCGCCTCGAAGGTCGGCGGGGGAAGGTGTACGACAAGATTATCGAGGAATTCGAACTGCTGCTGACGGCGGAGACGATATATCGCACCGATTTCGACCTGGCCGTGGAAATGCTGAGATATCTGGCGACAAAGCAAGAACGGAAAGATTTGAAAAACGCTCCGACTCCGGCGGAACGCCGCGAGCGATGGGATGAGTTCTGGCAATTGCGGGATCGATACGAACACAATCGGGAAAACCCGACCAAAGAAGAATATTTCCGCCGCGTACGTCACGCCGACCGCTATTTTTCGGTGATGAAAAAGGACGGCTGGAAGACGACGCGGGGCATGATTTATATCACCTACGGGGAGCCGGATGAAGTCGAGGATTATCCTTTCGAACTGGCCACGAAACCGTATCAGGTCTGGCTGTATTATCGGCTCAGCCCGCCGCGGAAATTCGTTTTCATAGATGAATGGGGCGATGGGAATTATGAGCTTCAGCCCCCGTACAATGGAATAGATTGGTAGCTTATATGGGAATGCGAAATATACTGGCCGGCGCCGTTTGCATCGCGTTCATCGCGGGCAGCGCGGCGGTTGCGGCCGATTCTCTGACGATTGTGGCCGATTATGCCACGTTCTACGTTCCGGCGGATACGACCGCATATGTCGAATATTATTACAGCCTTTACCGGCATCAGCTCGGTTTTCTCAGTTCCGAGGAAAACGATTACAGTTATGCCGGCGTCCTTGTCACGGCGCATGTCTATGACCGGGACGGCAACCCGGTTGATTCCGCATCAACCTATTTTTTGTCACAGGCTCGCGACGACAGCGACCTGCAACGCACCGACGTGCGTCTGTTTGACTATCTGCCCATGAAAATTCATCCCGGCGACTACCGGGTGGAATTATCCGCGATCGATGACGTTTCCAAGGAAACCGGGTCGACCTCTCTGCTGGTCGCGGTGCCGGATTACGCGCTCTCGGGTTTGACGCTGAGCGATCTGGAACTGGCGTATGAGATACGGGAAATCGGGGCGGGTGCAACGGTCGGCATTAATCCCCGTCTGGTCAAGGATGATTTGCTGGTTATGCCCAATCCCAGCGCCACGTTTCATTATCGAAACGATAGCCTGCTGCACGTCTATTACGAACTCTATGGGCTGGATACTTCTTCGTCACCGAATAATCAATTCACCGTCGGATATACCGTTAAGGATGCCAGCGGCAATTCGATACAGGACTATGGAAAGAGCCTCTTTGACAAACCGGGCGCCACGGCCGTCCTGACGGCCGATCTCGATATCAGTTTGATGGAACCCGGATCATATTATCTCGTCGTCGAGGCTGAGGATTCCGCCAATGGGGCGCGGACAGCGGCATCGAAACAGTTCGCCGTATACGATCCGGACGCAGCCGCGGCGGGAGCCGATTCGGCCGATGTTCAGACGATGGTTGACATCGCCTGGTTTCATTTGAGCGAAGCCGACAAAATCCGGATCGGGAAATTGTCGCAGGAGGGGAAAGTCAACCTTCTGCGCCAGTTCTGGCGCGATCGCGATCCCGACCCGTCCAATCCGGAGAATCCCGTCTATGAGGAAGCCGTGCGGAGGTTCATTTACGCCAATCAGGAGTTTTCGACCACCCAGAGCGGCAACGATGGCTGGCGGACGGATCGCGGCCGGGTGTACATCATGTATGGGCCGTATGACGAGCGCGACGAGGTTATCCTGTCCGGGAAATCGTATCCGTACATCAAGTGGACGTATTATCATCTCGAGGGGGGATGCATTTTCCTCTTCGTAAACGACTTCGTAGCCGGGGCGGCCGACTATCGGTTGGTGCATTCGACGCATCCCCGGGAGCGCTACGATCCGAAATGGCAATCGGTACTTGAAGACGAGGATAAGGGCGATAAGGATTATCTGAATATTCAGGATAAGTACTAGATCCGAGACAAGAGCGCAAAAAAAGCCGGTCGATGACCGGCTTTTTTGTT
>CAZJWR010000084.1:0-13658 GCA_964549765.1 uncultured Ignavibacteriales bacterium | reverse complement strand
TGGAAAATGCATTTTCAGGTTCAGGATTCGAATGTGATCGGGTAACTGAAGATTCAATGATTGAGCTGGGAAACCCGAAGACCATATCATTTTATTGATTTTATCTAAGGCTGCCACTTTGGGCTATGGGTGGCCGCGATTTATAATCGCGGTCCGCCGAAGGGGGACAATCACAAATTATCAATCTCCACCGGCTCGATCTCATCCGTCGGCGCGAAGTTAAATATGCGGGAATAGAAATATAATTCGGCCTCCAGTGACCGCTTGATGTTCTCGGCGCGACGGAAACCGTGCCCCTCGCCTTCAAACGGCACATACGCCACCGGCAGACCCTTGGCCCGCACCGCCGCCACCATCGTCTCGGCCTGATTGGGCGGGACAACCTTGTCGTCCAATCCCTGAAAGAAAATCACCGGGCGGTCGAGCTTGTCCACATAATGAATCGGCGACCGTTCCTGATAGATGTCCTTGCGTTCCGGATACGGTCCAACCAGGCTGTCGAGATACCGCGATTCGAACTTGTGTGTATCTCGCGCCAAAGCCTCCAAATCGCCGACCCCGTAATAGCTGGCTCCAGCCTTGAATTCATCGCGAAAGGTCAGCGCGCATAACGTTGTATAGCCTCCGGCGCTACCGCCTTTGATCGCCAGACGGTCGGGATCGATGGCGCCTTTTTTGGCCATGTACATCGCGGCGTAGGCGCAATCATCGACGTCGTATATCCCCCAGTTACCGCGAAGCGCCTTCATGAAACTCCGCCCATGTCCGGTGCTTCCCCGATAATCGACATTAAGTACGGCGAATCCGCGGCTGGTCCAGAATTGAACCGCCAGATCGAGATCATCGGACGCCGCCGATGTTGGCCCGCCGTGGCTGATCACCCGCAGCGGCGGCTTTTCACCGGACGGCCCGGTGAAATCTCGATTGTGCGGCGGATAGAACAGCGCATGCGCCAAACCATTGTGGGAGGTGGGGAAGGTGATCGATTGGGGCTGTGAAATATACCCGGGATCGACCGTCACGCGGCTGGAACGGCGGATGATTTCATATTCGGCCGAACTTGTATCCAACAAAACGACGGATCGCGGCTCCACCGGTGAGCCGCCGATGAAGGCCGTATTCTGGCCCGACACGATAACGCCGTCGGCGGAATACGGGATATTGATATCGGACAGTATACCCGTGCGGGTATCGATACGCGCCGGACGGCGGCGGCCATGCTTGATGTAAGCGCAGATGATTTCGTCCGCCGACGAAAACCCGTAGTTGGACAGGCCGAAAACCCATTGCGGCTGGCCGAATTCAGCCTCCATGGGGCAGACCGATTTGACCGCACCGTCACGACTCCGATGAATATTCCACCATCCCGATTTGTCCGATACGAAATACAGATCGCCGTCGGGCGACCATTCCGGCTGAAAAATCGATTCGTCTTTGCCTCCGGCAGTCTTTTTCGCCTCTCCAAGCGCACCATCCTTGCCGATATCAGCCGCCCACAATTCCGTGCCGTCCCATGGCATATTGGGGTGATTCCAGGTCAGCCACGCCAGCCGCGATCCGTCGTCGCTGATTCTCGGCGTAGAATAGAAATCGTTCCTGGACACCAACGTCTGCGCCGGCCCTTTGCCATCCATATCGATGGCGATCAGAGAATTGACTGGCTCTTTATCGGGCTTGCTATGATCCTCGCAAACACAGATCAAACGCTTTTGTTTCGTATCGACCGCGAAATCGGCATACCTGAGAGCGGATTCCGGCGTGATCGGTTTGGGTTCCGATCCCGGATCGATCCGATAAATCCGCTGATCCTCAAAATTGACAAAAAACACCATCCCGCCGGTCACGACGTACGATCCGCCGCCGTATTCATGAACCCGCGACCGGGCGTTGAACGGAGGCGGGATAACATCGGCCACAGTGCCTTTGGTGGAACGCCGAACAATGGCGATCCGGCCCTTTTCGGACGGCCGCGACTCCAGCCAGTACAGGTCATTGCCATCGAAGCGGGGTTCAAACAATCTGACGGTATCGGAGACTATTAAATCCGATGTAATCGGGGATTTCCAGGAGCCGTAGGGGGCGGATTTTGGGGCGGACATTCAGTTTTCCTTTCTTTGACCGATGATAACTGGTAAGCCGAGATTTTTCAATAAAGTACGAGGTTTTTCGGAACATTTTTGTATATTGTGACGTTGAACGCGCTTGTATGGTCTGATGGTTCAGGGGGCTTACTCACCGTCAACCATTCTTTTTTATTTTGGAGTAACTGTGATGGAACAGGTTTCGACGCATAGAATTAGAAATATCGGTATTGTGGCGCATATAGACGCAGGAAAGACGACGACCACCGAACGGATATTGTTTTTCACCGGGCGCACGCATAAGATGGGCGAAGTCCACGACGGCCAGGCCGTCATGGATTTCATGAAACAGGAACAGGAACGCGGCATCACGATTTCATCGGCCGCGATAACCACCGCCTGGCAGGATCACCAGATCAATATCATCGATACCCCCGGCCATATCGATTTCACGCTCGAGGTGGAACGGTCGCTGCGGGTGCTCGACGGCATAGTAATGGTTTTCTGTGCTGTGGGCGGCGTGGAGCCGCAGAGCGAAACGGTCTGGCATCAGGCCGACCGTTACAAAGTCCCCCGGATCGCCTTCATCAACAAGATGGATCGCGCCGGCGCGGACTTCTTCAATACCGTCGAGATGATGAACGACATGCTGGGCGCCAACGCCGTGCCGTTTCAGATGCCGATCGGCAGCGAGGCCGAATTCGACGGCATCATCGACCTGATCACGATGAAGGCGATCACCTACAAGGGGCTGGATCGGGTCGAAGGCGACATCCCCGCCGAACTGCGCGGCGAGGCCGAAAAATGGCGTGATAAAATGATCGAAAAGCTGGCCGATTTCGACGACGTCCTCATGGATAAATACCTGAACGAAAAGTCGGCCTCGGTCGAGGACCTCAAACGCGCGGCCCGCAATGCCGTCCTCGGCATATGCATCACCCCGGTGCTGTGCGGCGCGGCGTTCAAGAACAAGGGCATCCAACTATTGCTCGACGCCGTCGTGGAATATCTGCCGTCGCCGATCGATCGGGGAATAATTGTCGGCACGAATTCCGATGACCCGACCAAATCGGTATCGCGCGAGCCGTCGTCCAAACGGCCGTTTTCGGCGCTGGCCTTCAAAATCATCAATGATGCCTTCGTCGGGCAACAGACGTTTATCCGGGTGTATTCGGGCGAGTTGAAAGCCGGAAGTTATGTCTACAATTCAACGCGCGGCAAACGCGAACGGGTGGGGCGCATCCTTCGCATCCACGCCAACGCTCGCCAAGAAGCGGCGTCGGTGCAGGCCGGGGATATCGCGGCGTTGATCGGTATGAAATCGACCATGACCGGCGATACGATGTGCGACGAGGAAAATCCGATCCTGATGGAAAATATCCATTATCCCGATACCGTGCTCGATATGCGCATCGAACCGGCCACCAAGAAAGACCGCGACCGGATGGGTATGGCGCTCAGCCGGATGTCTCTGGAAGACCCGTCGTTCCGCGTCCATTTCGACGATGAAACCGACGAGACGGTGATTTCCGGGATGGGCGAACTGCATCTCGAAGTCGTCGTCGACCGCCTGCGCACCGAACACGGCGTCGACGTCGTCGTCGGCCAGCCGGCGGTGGCGTTCCGCGAAACGATCACCCGCGAATTCGGCTACGATTATCGATATAAAAAGCAGACCGGCGGCAAGGGCCAATTTGCGCATATCAATTTCCGCATTGAGCCCAATTCGGGCGCTGGCCTGGAGTTCGTCAATACCGTCAAGGGCGGGAATATTCCCCGCGAATATATCCCGTCGATCGAGCGGGGTTTTCGCGAAACGGCGGCCAAAGGCCTCCTGGCCGGATTCCCTATGGTCGACGTCAAATTCGTGTTGCTCGACGGGGCGCATCACGAGGTCGATTCCAGCGAAATGGCGTTCCGTATCTGCACCCAGCACGCGCTCAAGGAATGTTTCTTCCGCGCTGCGCCGCAGCTTTTGGAACCGATCATGAAGATCGAAATCAACACCCCCGACGAGTACATGGGCGACATCATCAGCGACGTTACCCGCCGGCGCGGCAAAATCACCAGCATGCGGCGTCACCGGAAAGGATCGCAGAAGCTCAACGGGACGGTGCCGCTGATGGAGATGTTCGGGTATGCGTCGGCGCTGCGGACGATTTCCAGCGGCCGGGCCAACTACTCGATGGAGTTCTTGCAGTATTCGCCGCTGCCGAAGAACATTGAAGAGGCGGTGATAGCCGACCAGATCGCCAAGAAGAAATTATCGGCGTGATTGTGATCACGATAATCCACGGAAGGAACCGATGACGATTACCAAGGATACCAGCATCGAAGAGTTGATCGAGAAAATTCCCCAGGCGGTGATCTATTTGAGCAAAGCCGGTATTCGTTGTGTGATATGCGGCGAACCGATCTGGGGAACATTGGAAAACGCCGCCAAGGAAAAAGGTTTCAGCGAAGACGACATCGCCCGCTTCGTCGCTGACCTCAACAGACTTCAGGCGAACTCGGTCGAATCATAAACGAAGAGACTGCCGCCATCAGCGCGAAAGCACAAGGCGTCCTTCTCGATCCGAGCCGGACGCCTTTTCATTTCCCGCAATATAGCAGATCGTGTTTTTACGGGCAGCACGGCTCCGGGCCGCTTTTGAAGATATAATTGATCAGGTAGACCGCGTCCGCGATATTCACGGCTAAGTCGCAGTCGGCGTCGCCGGCTTCCAGCGGGTCGGGCGCGGGACCGCCTTTGAAAATGTAGTTTATCAGGTAAACCGCGTCTGCGATGTTGACGGCTAGATCCGCGTCGGCGTCGCCACAGATATAGTCGCATCCGTCGGGGATGCCGTCACCGTCGGAATCGATGCCATCGTCGAAACCGGGACAGGCATCGCAGGCATCGCCAACACCATCGGCGTCGGAGTCCGTTTGATCAAAATTGGCTGTTTCGGGGCAATTATCGCAATTATCCGGCACGGCGTCAAGATCGCCGTCGGCGAGGTCGTCGAATCCGGGGCAGGCGTCGCAGGCATCGCCGACACCGTCGCCGTCGGTATCGGTCTGGTCGGGATTATAGACATCGCGGCAATTATCCAACGCGCACTCGTTATAGGAGTAATCGGGGTCACCATAACCGTCGGCATCGGAGTCGATGCAGGGAGCCGTGGAGTATCTCAGGCTTATAGCGACATCGATAGCATAATAGTTACCGGCATCCAACCAGCCGGAACCGGTGTGGCTTATGTATGTAGTTGCGGTTTCGTACGGACCCTGTCCATCGACAGGGATCGGGTAATTGTAGCTGGCATTCATGAACTTAACGACAGCGTGAACATCCTGTCCCGCCGTTACTGAGACCGGTTCCGGCAGAACAACCGAGTGATACCCGACTTCGGTAAAGCTGTGATTGGCACTGGTTGACAGCAGGTTGCTCAATGTGCCGCCGCTGAAATCATCATAGATATACACATCAACGTCGGAGGTTGCATCGGATGTCCAGAATTCAACCCGGGTGATTTTGGTGGCGCTGGTGAAATCGAAGCGGCACATTCCCCAGCCCTGAGTATCTCCATAGCCGTACGCATTCGTGTAGCCCCCCTCGTCGTAATACATGACACCGCCGTTTTCGTCGTATTGCTGCCAGTCCTTCATGAAGGCAGCCCACCGGCCGAAGCCCGCCGAACCGTATGCAATCGTGAAATAGCCGTTCTCGGTACCGTATCCCCACGGCGCACCCCAATCGGAACCGAAGCTGTTTTTCACAATCCATGCGCCTGTGCCGCCGGCATGGCTGAGCGTGTCATCCCAGCCGATTACAAGGATGGCATGCCCGATACCGCCGGGATCACTCGGGTAATATAGCGTATAGGAGCCGTCATAGGTTTCCAGTTCCTCATACCATGCACTTCCCGAATCACCGCAGTTCATCCCGACGCTTAACGGCCCGTATTCATAGATATAGTTTTTAAGGTACTCCGGTGACGGCACGGTGTTGCCGGTGACATTCCAAAATTCCAGAAGACTGATAATATACGGACAAGTGGTGTTGCACTCGACATAGTCAGGCTCGTACGGGTCGCAGGATTCCAGGACGGTGCCTTTGACCGCGAACAAATCGGCGAGACGCCAGAAATTGCCGCCCCCGCAACTGAAATCGTACCAGTTGCATTCTTTGGCGTTATTTTCGGAAAAATTATATGCCGGAGCGCCCATTACCTGAAGCCGGGATTCGACGTTGGCGACCGCCGCAAAAGCGTAGCAGGATCCGCAGCCATATTCATACCAGAGCTGATTTTGAACCACCGTCGATACCCCGTGTTCCCGCCAGTCCCATCGAGCGGGCAACTGGACATGCCTGAATTTGTCCGGCAAAATCTGACCGCTAATATGGGACAGATCGACGCCCGGCGGCACAAACCCGAAATTCGGTACTGATCCGGTGTTGTCAACTGGCGAACGAGGAGCGGCGGTCGGAATCTCAGTTGCAGCGCTGACAATGGATTCTGAGGCGGAAACGGAGCCTGCCTGATTGGGCGGATGGTTTTCGGGAATGTCGGGGGTCGCGGCGAAAGGATCTCCGTAGAAAATAATCACGCTGACAAGAATCGCCTGGATGCATTTTACCGTCGATCGCGACCCTGGCCTTTTTCTGGATGAACACATAGTTCCTCCTTAGCAAGGGTGCCACCCGATGAGGTGCTTTCCTCATCTGCCTTTTCCGGGTGCTGGAAATTTCAAAAGAAGCAATAAGACTGAAATAGGCGACTGCCCGATTTAATTCAGAAAATGGACGATTTTATATAAATATAATTCGTGCCCTGAATCTGTCAAGCGGAAACTCGCCGGGCCAATTGATCGAATTTATTTCTGAGGGGAATCAGCGGAAGCAAACCGACGATGCTATCGACGATTCTCGCCCGGTGAAATACCAAGACAGTGGGAACACTCTGAATCTGAAACCTCGCCGCCGACCGAGGGTTCTTATCCACGTTCACTTTGAAAAAATCGATTCGCCCGGCATAGGCAGGTCCCAGTTCATTCAGGAGACCGCCCATGACCTGGCAGGGAGGGCAGGTCAATGAGTAGAAATCAACGACTACCGGTTTTGTAGAATGTATAATCTCGTCGAATTCGTCGTCGGTGATCTCCCGAGGTCTACCCGGCTTCGGGGATATGCCGAAAATTTTGCGAAAAAATTCCATATCTCGATCCTGAACATGTCTGGCCGACAGTTGCCCGGTCCCCGACAATATATACAAATCCGGGGCGATATTCGATACCCGCACACTCTTTTTGATGATTTTCGTAGACTCTGCAGGCATAAATTGCTATTCATTATCGGTGTGTGCCGTGCCGAATCGGCTCCAATTAGGAAAGAGGTCTTGCTGTCATGCAGAAAGTCGACCATGTTTCCGATGTCATCAATGCCACCGTACTCAAGCCGGGGAGCGTTATCTATACGTCGGGCAACGCCGCAACGCCGCAGGCGCTGCTCAAACAGCTGGCGGATGATCTATCGATCAAGCACGTCGCCCTGTATGGCGTTCTCTTGCTGGGCGAACAACTCACGAATCTATTCTCCGAAGAACGCTGCCGCGACCTGACGCATCGGGTGCTGTTTAACAGCTACCTGTCGCGCGAGGCGGTCAACAAGGGATGGGCCAAGTATCATCCCATGCATCTCTCGGAAATACCCAAATACGCCCGGCGGCCGGGCGGGCCGAATGTCGTCTTCCTGAGCGTCAGCGGCCCCGATCCGGGCGGCAATTACAGCCTGGGCACGACCGTCGAGGCGGTACTGGCGGCGATCAACGTCGCTCGCAAAAACGGCGGTATTGTTATCGCCGAACGCAACCGGCGTATGCCCTTCGTGCTGGGGACGACCATCCCCGAGAGCTATATCGATTATCTGGTCGATAGCGACAATCCACTCCCATCCAGCCCGGTTCATGAACCGGACGAAACCGCCCGGCGGATCGGCGAGATCATCGCCGCGCTGTATATTGAGGACGGTTCCGGCAGCACGCCCGGTTCGACCTTGCAATACGGTATCGGCGAAGTGCCGGAGGCAGTCACCGACGCCATCATCCGCAAAGGCGTGCGCGATCTGGCTATCCACACCGAGCTATTTGCCGACGCCATGATCCGGCTGGTGCAGAAAGGCATCGTTACCAACCGCTGGAAGGAGCGCATCAATTTTTCGGTGTCGTCGATATTTCTGGGCGCCGATCAGAAAGCGTACGATTGGTATCATTTCAACAGCTCAGTCCAGAGCCGCCCATGCGATTATACCAACAGCGTTTTCCGGATCGCCGAGCAACCCAAAATGGTTGCCATCAACAGCGCCATCGGCGTCGATCTGCACGGCAATATCTGGGCGGACTCGCTGGAGGCGCGCCGCATCTACAGCGGCATCGGCGGCCAGAGCGATTTTATTCGGGGCGCGCAGTATTCGCCCGGCGGCGTGGCGATCGTGGCCCTCAAGTCGAAAACCCGCGAGGGCGTCTCGAAAATTATCGACAAATGCCCGCCGGGCATCACCACCACGGCCATCCCCGCCGATCAGGTGATTATCGTCACCGAGAATGGCGCCTTCGATCCGCGCCGGCTGAGCCTGGGCGAACACGCCGTCGGCATCGCTCACCTGGCCGCGCCCGAGGAACGGGAACGGCTGCTGAAAATGATCTACGACGACCCGGCCTTTCACCAGCCATATGCCTACTCTCAAAAGGGCGTCCGCGGCTTTACGCCCTACGAGGAAGCGGTCAAGCAGCTATAATCCCGCACGGTCCGACGCGGAAGACGATTATACATCCGCGCCGCTTTATCAGGAACGATCAGTCTGTTGGGGAATTTTTCCGAAATTTACCAGACGCGCCGCGATGGCGCCCGTGGTTCGCTTGTGTTTCCTGGCAATTTCGCTGATGCCCATGCCCGAATCGAACGCCGCGATCAATTGCTCGTGTTCCGTTTCACTCCACGGCTTACCGGTGTTTTCCGGTAGCTGCGTTTTCTTTTCTTCCCGCTTCTTCTGGGCTTCCAGTGCCCCCACTCCCCGGTACAGCGCGCGCACTGTCTGTGGGTTCTGATAAATGCTCCCGTCGGGAAACATTTCCCCTGTGAATGGGTCGACGCCGTCCGCGACCGCCTTGATGATTTTGATAGCCTCGGTTATTTCCATAGTCCCCTCGCAATCAGAAAATATCTGCATTTCCGGGGCATGCCGCCGATGTGTCGTGGAGTTTACCTGAGCTGCCTGCCCGGTGCCCCTTGGACCGATACCGAACTTGATATAGAACGAAGCAATATCTGTCTATCACATTTTGGCAATGAATTGCACGGCACGACAGGTACGAAAAAGCCCGGCCGCTGCAATCGACAGCCGGGCTTGCGATATTGGGGAAAAATCGCGCGGTGATCCGCGCGTACTCCCATTACTTGATCAGCGTCATTTTCTTGGTGGCCGTAACGTCGCCCGCGGTCAGGCGATAGAAATACACCCCCGTCGCCACTTTATGTCCGGAATCATCGGTCGAATCCCATTCATACGTATGCTCTCCGGAGCTCAGGGTGCCGTCAACGAGAGTCTTGACCTTGCGGCCGTTGACATTAAATATCTGCAGTTGCACACGCTCCGATTCGGGAATAGCAAACGATATCCGTGTATTTGGATTGAACGGATTGGGGTGATTCTGTTTCAGTTCGAAGCCTTGGGGAAGCGCCTCCGACGGGGTTTCTTCCAGCGCCTTGTCGAAATCGGCGCCCTTGCTGTCCGGTTTGAGTTCGATTATGGTTTCCGAATCCTCGTTCCCCTTCATAATGCCATACACGAGACCGTCGCCCGAATCCATGATTTTCACATCAAGGCCGAGCGCCTTGAGCTGCTCCGCTGCATCAGGGTCATTGAGGTTGATGCGATGCTCGACGCCGTCTTTGTCCAGGAGAACAAGAACGCTCTCATTGCCGCACTGGGTCATGACCATTTCGTTTTTCATGGCCTCAGACTGCTTATCCGAATCGGGAGTACCCATCATCCAGATTTGAGAACATGCCGAGTGGAGGCTGCTATCCTGAACGTTGATTCCGAGTTCCCGCAGACGGTCCAGGGCATCGGGATCGTTCATGTTGATCGTCGTCATGCCGCCTTGGCCATCGGGGGCACAGATCATCATCGTATCGCCACACAATTCCGATATGGCAATGACCACGTCGCCGGTGTCGCCTTCGGCGGCCTGGGCGGACATGAAAGCATGGGCGCCGACGATACATGCTCCGGAGTCGCCCGTGACATAGATATTGAAATCGCCGCCACACAAGGAGTCCAGATTCTTGATAGTTCTGATGGCGATATCACGATGCAGTGATACATTGACTTTCGACGCCACGCGGTCGACGACGACCATATGCCGGACCTTATTAAGCAACGTTCCCGATATGGTATCGCACTTGACCTGCACGCCTTCGCAATCGAAATCGCCCAGCTCGGCGAAGGCGGTCGTGATCAAATCGACGTCGTCTTCCGATTGAAGTGCCGAGATTTTCAGCACGCAGGTCGTATCGCAGTCGCCCACCGTAACGGCGGCATCCTTTACGCCCAGCGCGTTTAACAGCGTGCTCACCTTGACCGTGTCGACCGCCAGTTCCCGGTCGACCCCGGCAATGGCGACTTCATATCCGACGGTGCGCGTAAAACTGAACGGAACTAGGGTGGCGACAAAAAGAACAATAACGAGGGCCGCCATGGAAAAACTCAGCGTGGGGCGGCGTTTGATCTGACGTAATGCGGCGCTCATGAGGAAAACCTCCTTGAATTTCGGGTGTGCGAGTTCGCGTAGCCGTGCTTCGACGCGGCTTCTGATGTCTGACAGAGGCATGTCATCGAGGCCCTCATCGGCGGCAACCGCCGCCAGGTCGCGGTTCAGCGCCCGTTCGGCACGAGCGAACGCGGCGCAATCGGCGCAGGTTTGCAGATGACGGATCAATTCGTGATCATCACCAGCGTCACCGTGCGACGCGGTTAGTCTTTGGCGGGCTTGTGCACAACGCATACCTTGTCCTCACTGGTTAATAGGCTATCACCGCAACCGGAACCGGTCTGGTCGAAATACCGGATCAAGGCCCGCCGCATCTTGTCGCGGGCGCGTTTCAACCGCACCCGGACGGTGCCCGAGGCTTTGCCTGTGGCCCGGCCGATTTCCTCGGCCGTCCACCCCTCCAGTTCAAAGAGCGTCACCATCGCGCGTTCCTCCGGCGATAGCGCCCGAAAGGCCACCGCCAGACTTCGGCGGGCGGCGTAGGCGCCGTTCGGATTGTCGCCCGGAGTTGACTCGGCGATCTCCTTCGACATCGACCGGACGCGTTTCCACCATGGCTGCTTGATACGGTTTTTGTAGGTGTTAATAATAATCCGATACAGCCACGGCCGAAATGATCCGGTCTCGCGCAGCCGGGCGAACCCGGTCAGCGCGCAGACCAGCGCGTCCTGGTAAAGATCGTCGCCGTCTTCGCGGCTGCCCGTCAGCTTACGGCAGTAGCCCCGCGCCCGGCGATGTTCCGGTTCCAGGTGTTGCCAGAATAGGTCCCTATTTCTGCTCATCCGATTCAAGGACAATTCCTAAGCGCAAAACGTTACAGGTCTTTTTTCTTACGGAAATCCGGCCCATATGATCCGGAATGTAACTATTGAATTTCGGAAGATCCGGCCGTCCCAAATGACCTGGTTTAAGGTTGCCTTTTTCTGCTAAAATCCGTATGCATTGATGATCAACCCGGTCTATGTTGAAAATTTCCGAGGTTCATCCGTGGTTTTTTGAAAAATTCGTACGGGGCAATTGTGGGCGACCCACTATCTTAGAGAATTCGATCTAACCGGGTACTTCCGCAACTGCACCCTGTTTAATTTGCGCAAATGACATAAGACTATAGAGAACCCGGCTAACAAGGAGTTCTGTCGTGGATATGGAAAACATCCTCCGTGTTGTCTCTGATTTCGCCACCGTGTACGGCATAAAAATCATCGGCGCCATCGCCATAATCGTCCTCGGCCGTATCGCTGTTGGCATTCTGGGCAGGATTATCCATCGTATGATGATCAAAGGCAAGGCCGAAGAGACATTAACCAAATTCGTCGTCAGCCTGACCCGTATCGCCCTTATGGTTTTCATTGTTATCGCCGCCTTGGGGACGCTCGGCGTGCAGACGGCCTCGTTCGTAGCGGTCATCGGCGCTGCCGGTCTGGCTATCGGTTTCGCCTTACAGGGATCGCTGTCGAATTTTGCCTCGGGCGTCATGCTGGTTATCTTCCGCCCGTTTAAAGCCGGCGATTACATCGAAGCCGGCGGCACCGCCGGAACGATTGAGGCCGTCCATATTTTCAACACCCAGTTCAAAACGCCCGACAACAAGAAAGTTATCGTCCCCAACAGCCAGATTACCGGCGGCAACATTATTAATTATTCGGCCAAGGATACTCGCCGCATCGACATGGTGTTTGGAATCGGGTACGGCGACGATATTAGAAAAGCCAAGGATATCTTGATGCGAATATTGACCGAGGATAGCCGCGTTCTCAAAGACCCCACGCCGACCGTGGCGGTGCTGGAATTGGGCGACAGTTCGGTCAATTTCGCCGTGCGCCCGTGGGTGGCGACCGCGGATTATTGGGCTGTCTATTTCGATATCACCGAGAAGGTCAAGCTGACGTTCGACCGGGAGGGGATCAGCATTCCGTTCCCGCAGCGGGACGTACATCTGTTTCAGCAATCGGCCTGACCGGGAATTTTCGTCTTGATATTGGTGACCCCCGGGGCGCGAAATACTTGTCGATTTCACTTGCGAACATGGGGCAAAATAGTGCAATGTATCTCAGCTAAAGGGATCCTCACCATCATGAAGACGCAACCGAACAACGCCTTTTCATAAAGGAGTCTATTTGTATGGGAATGATGAAGGAATTCCGGGAGTTTGCCGTCAAGGGCAACGTCGTCGACATGGCCGTCGGTATCATTATCGGCGCCGCCTTCGGCACCATCGTCAAATCGCTGGTTAGCGACGTTATCATGCCACCCATCGGCCTGCTGTTGGGAAACGTCGATTTCTCCAATCTGTTTGTCGTCCTCAAACAGGGCATGCCGCCCGGCCCGTATGCCGCCCTGGCGGACGCCAACGGTGCCGGAGCCGTTACCATCAACTACGGCATGTTTATCAACACCATCATCAGCTTCCTGATCGTGGCTTTTGCCGTGTTCATTCTCATCCGGAATATCAACCGTATGAAGCGGAGAGAGGAAGTTCCCGCGCCCGCGCCGACCACCAAAGATTGCCCCTACTGTTATTCGGCCGTTCCGATCAAGGCCACCCGCTGCCCCCACTGTACGTCCGAATTAAAAGCGGCCTGATCGAAAATTAGAAACCATCATGCCTCCCGCCATCCGGCTCTCCGGATTGGCGGGTGGCAGGCAAATCAATAGATCATTTAGGAGGAATTTCAAAACATGTTTGATAAAGCAAAAACCATAGTTCTTCTGATGGCGATTGTTCTCTTCGCGTCCGCCGTCTACGCGCAGGACAGCACCACGA
>CAZJWR010000083.1:0-13913 GCA_964549765.1 uncultured Ignavibacteriales bacterium | reverse complement strand
ACTCATATGTCATCCAGGGCGCTGTTTTCGCCGTTCTCTCGATCGCCCTGATTCCTCTGACGCGGCCCTTGGCCAAAAAAATCACCAAACCCTCACCGGTCATCTCCAACGTCGACGGTTTGATCGGAAAGATCGGCACCGTGACCAAGGAGGTCTCCGACATGGCTGGACAGATTATCGTGGATGATCAAGTCTGGCAGGCCCGGGCCGAAACGGTTATCCCTCCCGAGAAAAAAGTCAAAATCATCTCCGTGGAAGGCGCCAAATTGAAAGTGACGGAAGCCTAACATAGAGGAGTCGAAAATGCAAGGATTAATACTTGCCATAGCGGCGCTGATCGTGCTGGCCTTTGTGCTGGTCGGCATGTCAGTCAGGATTATTCGCCCGTTTCAAAAGGGTCTGGTGGAACGTCTGGGTAAGTATCAGAAGACGCTGGATTCGGGATTCAACCTGATTCTGCCCATAGTCGATACCGTTCTCAAAGTTGATATGCGCGAGGTCGTGATCGACGTTCCTTCGCAGATGGTCATCACCAAGGACAACGTCGGGGTCGAGGTCGACGCCATTATCTATGCCCAGGTGACCGACCCGGTGAAATCGACCTACGAAATCGCCAATTATATCATGGCGGCCACCAAGCTGGCGCAGACCAACCTGCGTAATATCATCGGCGAAATGGAACTCGACCAGTCGCTGACTTCCCGCGACATCATCAATACCCAATTGCGCGACGTCCTCGATAACGCCACTGACAAATGGGGCGTTCGGGTCAACCGGGTCGAGATTCAGCGGATCGATCCACCCGTGGATATCACCGAGGCGATGAGCCGCCAGATGAAGGCCGAACGCGAGAAGCGCGCCGCGATTCTCGAAGCCGAAGGCGTCAAGCAATCAGCGATTCTTCGGGCGGAAGGCCAAAAACAGTCGGCTATTCTGGAAGCGGAAGGCAGAGCCGAGGCGATCAAGCGGGTCGCCGACGCCGACAGGTACAAGGAAATCGCCATCGCTGAAGGTCAGGCGCAGGCGATTGTCAACGTCTACACCGGTATTCACGACGGCCGTGCCACCGAGGATGTTATCACAATCAGGTATCTGGAGACGCTGGCGGCCATAGCCAACGGCCAGGCGTCCAAGATATTCCTGCCGATCGAGGCGTCCGGCGTGCTCGGTGCGCTGGCGACGGCGGTCGAAGCGGCCGCGGGCGGTATAGTCAAAGGCAAAGGTAACGGCAAGGGTGGAGGACCATCGAAAAAGGAAACTCCGCCGCCGGGACCGATGATGGCGTAAGTCAATATGATCTCCCACTCCGGCTCCACCCGGGGTGGGAGATTCCATTTTCACTCAAAACAAATCCTCCTCAATTCTTTTTGATCCCGGTTGAAATCACCACAAAATATCATATATTCCGGCGTCAGGCGCACAGGTATAATCGTGCGTACCCGGTATCCGTTTAGGGAAGGACGGAAGATATGCTGAAAATGAGAGTATGCGAAATTTCTTACAAGGCGAAACCGATAGTCGCCTCGGTCTTTCTGTTGGTGATGGTATTTGTTGCCGCGACGGCAGGCGATGCCGAAACGGTGCGATTCGCTATTATCGGCGACCGCACCGGCGACCATCAGCCGGGCGTTTATGAGCAGATACTGCAGGAAGTCGAGCGCATGCAGCCCGATTTCGTCATGACGGTCGGCGATCAAATCGAGGGATACACCGAGGATACGGTTCAGCTCAACGCCGAATGGATGGAATATAAACAGCTTATCGAAGTGCTGACAATGCCGATATATTTCACGCCCGGGAATCACGATATTCTGACCGACGTCCAAGAGCAGGTGTACCGGGACCAGATCGGTGATCCGTATTACTCGTTCGACGAAAGCGGATATCATTTCGTTGTCCTGGATAACGGTCGCTGGGAAAGCGGTGATCGATTGCCGGCCGAGGAACTGAATTGGTTGAATAAAGATTTGGCCGGGCATACCGGCGCGAAAGCGACGCTGGTGTTCATGCATAAGCCGTTCTGGTATGCCGGAATCGCCGCCGGCCGCCCGGATACCCTGCATAATATTTTCGTCACTTATGGCGTCGATGCCGTCTTTACGGGACATTTTCATGAGTATTTTTCGGGGAAATACGACGGCGTTATGTATACCGGTATCGGAAGTTCCGGCGCCTCCACCGACCCGGGGCCGGACAGTCTGATGTATCATTTCGGATGGGTCACCTTGCAGGGTCAATATATCACCGTTGCGCCGATAAGGATCAATTCGGTCCTGCCGTGGGATGTCGCCACAGCGAAGGACATGCATCTGGCCGATCACGTCCGGCAGTTCGCCTTAGAGATTCAACCGCTTGTCCTCGGCGCGGATTTGAAGCCCGTCAACGACCGGTTTACACTGACCCTCCGCAATTATTGTCCCGACGAAACGGCCGATGACACTCTCCGCTGGGAATTGCCGGACGGATGGACGGTGACACCCGGGGCAGCGCCGGTCGAAATCGAGCCGGGCAAGAGCGTCACGCTGGAATTCGAGGCTGCCTGCAAGGGGGCGCCGTATCCGACGCCGACAGCGACCATTAATCTGCCTTATAAGAAAGATGCCAAAGCAAAGGTCGAATCTCCCCTGAATGCCGCCCGCGTCGCCAGTTGTTTCCCGGTTGCGGCGCCGCCCAAGATCGACGGTTTTCCGGATGATTCCATTTGGCGCGACCCGGTAACTATGTTTTTCGCCGCCGACGGCAGCGAAGCAACCACCGATCCGACATCGTTCTATTTTGCCTACGACAGCGCTAACCTGTATATCGCCGCACGATGCGTCGAGAAGAATACGGACTCGATCAAGGCGTCCGTCACCGAACACGACGGAGCCATATATGCCGAGGATTGCATCGGCTTGTTTCTCCAGCCGGATCGCGAACGTCCCGTGGCTTATCAGATATATTTCAACCCGCTGGGATCCGCCTTCGATCAGAAATTGATGATGAACGAAGACGGGTTCATGGATACGGACCGCGGATGGGATGGCACGTATGATGCCGTTGGGCGTCGCGGCGAGGGATTCTGGTCGCTGGAAGCCGTCATTCCGCTAAAATTATTCGGTGTCCGCGGCGAGCCGGGCAGCAGATGGGGGATCAATTTTCGGCGCAAGCAGAGCCGCACCGGAAGCGCCGCCGACTGGCAAACGCCGATCGATTATAATCCAAAGACCTTCGGCATTTTGTTTTTGGAATAGTGATGTTCGCTTCGTATGTAATGTGACCGGTTCAGCGCCTGTGGAGAGACAGCAGATGTACAACAAAAGAGTCATGGATCATTTCCAGAATCCCCGCAACGCCGGTGATATGGATTCCCCCGACGGCGTCGGCACGGTCGGCAATCCCGAATGCGGCGACGTGATGCGGCTCTATATTGAGGTGCAAGACGACATCATCACCGACGTTCGGTTCAAAACATTCGGATGCGGCGCGGCGATAGCATCGAGCTCGTATGCGACGGAAATGATCAAAGGCAAAACCATCGAAGAGGCGCTGCAATATACCCGCGAAGACATATCGGACGGCCTCGGCGGACTTCCGGCCAAAAAAATGCATTGTTCCAACCTGGCGGTGGATGCTCTGAAGGCTGCCGTCGAGGATTATCGCATCAGGCGCAACGCATCCGGCGCCGGCCCGGAAGACAAAAACGGCGATTGCGAGTAGACATCCGTGCCGGAACTCCCCGAAGTTGAAATGGTGGCGCGAAGTCTGCGCCGCACGGTGGTCGGCCGGACTATCGCGTCGGTCGAGATTCACAAGACGGATCGCATATTCCCAAACAAGAAGCAGTTCAGCGAGATTCTCTCCGGGGCAACGTTCCGCAATATCCGCCGGCGCGGCAAGAATCTCCTGATCGATCTTTGGAATGATTACACATTGTGGGTTCACCTGAAAATGACCGGACATTTTCGTCTTTTGCCGTCATCCAATCCGATCGAGAAGCACGACCATGTCATTTTTCACCTGGCCGACGATACTATCGACCTTCGCTTCAACGACTACCGCAGGTTCGGGCGTTTGCGGTTGTATCCGACATTCGATATCATGACACGCAAAGGCCTGGCCGACCTCGGCCCGGAGCCGCTGGAGATATCGGCGGATGATTTCATGTCGCTGTTCAAATCGTCCCATCGTATGATCAAACCGGCCCTGCTGGATCAGACTTTTATCGCCGGAATTGGCAATATTTACGCCGATGAATCGCTCTTCCGGGCCCGCATTCATCCCCGGCGGCAGACCGATTCGCTGTCGAATGCAAAAATCAGGGGGTTGTACGGAGAGATGCAGGGGATACTCCGCAAGGCGATCCGCCTGATGGGTACGTCGGTGGATACGTTCGCCGGACTCAACGGCAATCCAGGGCGATTTCAGAAATATCTGCTCGTCTACGGCTGCGAAGGCGAACCGTGTCCTCGCTGTGGGAAGCCGATTCACCGCGAGAAAATCGGCAGCCGTTCGTCTCATTTCTGCCCCCATTGCCAGCGCAAATCGTGAATCGGCGGCCTCCGAATCCCTTTTTGGCGGCTCGGTCTTGACTTCTCAACGCCATTGATTACTTTATCGTATCTATTAAAACAGGACGCCCAACGCGGTTTTGAATGCACAACGGTAAGGAGTATATCATGATAAAGAAATTGGGAATTGTCGGATGCGGCCAGATGGGGAGCGGCATCGCTCAAGTATCCGCGCAAGGCGGCATAGCGGTAATTGCGATGGAGCCCAGCGAAGAACTCTGGCAAAAGGGATTCGCCCGCATCGAAAGAAATATCGACAAGGCCATAGAAAAGGGCAAGGCCGACGAAGCGCTGAAAACGAGAACGATGGGCAACCTGACGGGAACCACAAAAATCGAAGATCTGGCCGACTGCGAAATCGTCATCGAGGCGGTCGTCGAGGATATGGAAATCAAGACTAATGTTTTCTGTGAACTGGATAAAATCTGCAAACCGGAGACGATTCTGGCGACGAACACGTCGTCGCTGTCGGTCGGCGACATGAGCGCCGGCACCAAACGCCGCGACCGGTTTTGCGGTTTGCACTTTTTCAATCCCGTTCATATGATGAAACTATGCGAGTTGGTGCGGACGATCGACACCTCCGATGCGACCATCGCCACGGCCCGGGAATTCGCCGAGAGCGTCGGCAAAACCGTCGTCATGGCCAAGGATCGTCCCGGCTTTATCGTCAATGCCCTGCTCATCCCGTATCTGCTCGACGCCATCCGCATGCTGGAAAATGGTGCGGCCACCCGCGAGGATATCGACCAGGGAATGATGCTCGGCTGCGGGCATCCGATGGGGCCGCTGACGCTCAATGATTTTATCGGTCTCGACACCATGCTGAACATTGCCGACATCATGTTCGAGGAATACAAGGACAAGCATTACGCCGCCCCGCCGCTTCTGCGCCGGATGGTCAAAGCCGGCTACCTGGGAAGAAAATCGGGACGCGGTTTCTACGACTACAGCAAAAAATAAGCGAGGATACCATGGATTATAAAAACCTTCAAGCGGAAATAAAAGACGACGTTGCCATCGTCACCCTCAACCGCGAAAAAGCGCTCAACGCGCTCGACGCCGAACTCATTTCGGAGCTGCACGATTTCTTCACCACCCATTGGATGAAGCGCGATTTCCGATGCGTGATCATCACCGGCGCGGGCAAGGCGTTCGCCGCCGGCGCCGATATTGACGAGTTGTCCAAACTGGACGTGGCCGGCGCGGTCAGGACCGCCGCCATCGGGCAGTACCTTATGAAGACCATCGAAAATTTCCCCTGCCCGGTGATCGCAGCCATTAACGGTTTTGCCCTGGGCGGCGGATGCGAACTGGCCATGGCTTGCGATATTCGTCTGGCGTCGGAAAAGGCCAAGCTGGGCCAGCCCGAAATTAATCTGGGCATCATTCCCGGCTACGGCGGCACCCAACGGCTGGCGCGGCTGGTCGGTCGCGGCAAGGCCAAGCAGTTGATTTTCACCGGCGACATGATCGACGCCGCCGAAGCGCATCGCATCGGATTGGTCGATGAGGTTTATCCGCCCGAGGAGCTGATAAACAAAGCGATGGAAATGGCCAAGAAGATCATCGCCAAGAGCAAACCGTCGGTTATTGCCGCCAAGGAATTGATCAATCGCGGCCTCGATGTCAATCTATCATCGGGCGTCGAATTCGAAAAGCGGGCGTTCGGAACGATATTCGGCGGCAAGGACGCAGTCGAGGGTCTCAAGGCGTTCATGGAAAAACGCCCGGCGAATTTCAAACATAAATAGATACGGCCGCTTGGTCTATTTCTGAAAATTTCTTCAATGTAGGTCAGGAGCCCCTTGGGCTCCTGACATTCTCTTATAATAGCCCCGGCCGAGCCGGGGGGCACCGGGTCTGCACATAGTGATACCGGCCGATGTGGACATCGGCCGGGCACTGAACGCAATCACAAAGCCAATCGCAACTCAGTGCTATGATTAAACCATAGATTGCTTCACCCGCAAGGCGGGTTCGCAATGACAGATGGTAACGGGGTCTCTCAATCGGAGTATTCTATTCCCGCGTCTCAACGGCCCGTTGAAAAACTGCGCTTCCATCAAGCCGATTGTGCGCTCCTGTCATGCCCGTGAAGACGGGCATCCATACGTTACCCAAAATACATGGATTCCCGCCTTCGCGGGAATGACATTGCGTCTAATCTGTTGCTATAGACAAGCCTTGCCGGGGTTTTTCGACGCTCCCTCAAGAAGCGGGGGACCCCATCGTCCGCTTTTCCCCAAAGCATGATATTTCCTTGTCAAACACTGAGTGATTGTATAGATTCCGCCGCACGCTTGGATTTGGAGAGGAAACGATATGAATATCGCAGTTGTCGGCGCAGGACTCATGGGACGCGCTGCCGTTTATGATCTGGCGCATAATAAAGATGTTGAAAAGATCGGTCTATTTGATATAAATCTATCGCTGGCCCGCCGTATCGCACGCGGATACGGCGGCGGCAAGACATTGGCCAAAAGGCTGGATGCGGCGAACACCAAACTGGCGCAAAAAGAATTCGTGAATTATCATGCGGTGATTTCGGCGGTCACCTATCGGTATAATCCCGGACTAGCCAAGGCGGCCATCCGGGCAGGAGCGCATTTTGTCGATATGGGCGGCAACAACGACGTTGTCGCCGAAGAATTCAAACTGCATAAAAAAGCCAAAGCCGCCGGGGTGATGATGATCCCCGATTGCGGGCTGGCGCCCGGCATGGTTTCGATCATCGCCGCCGGAGATATCGGAAAATTCGACAAGCCGGAATCATTGCATATTCGCGTCGGCGGGCTGCCGCAAAAGCCGCGGCCGCCGCTGGACTACCAGATGGTCTTTTCCGCCGAGGGATTGGTCAATGAGATGGTCGAACCGGTTCTCGCCGTCAGAAACGGCGAGAAGATCATGCTCGACCCGATGACCGAAATCGAAACGCTCACTTTTACCGGTCTCGGAAAGTTCGAGGCATTCACGACATCAGGAGGTATTTCGACGTTGCCGAAGACGTACGGCAGGATTTTGAAAAATATCGATTACAAGATCATCCGCTATCCCGGCCATTGCGAGAAATTCAAGGCCATGATCGGCCTCGGTTTCTCGGATGATCGCAAGATCGAAATCGACGGGGTGCGGGTGTCTCCGCGTTCCGTATTCAAGACCATGCTGAACAAAAGCCTGAGTTTCGACGAGCCGGATATGGTGCTGGTGCAGGTAATCACCGAGGGGAAAGTGAGAGGCAGGAAGCGTCGGCATGTTTCGGAAATCATCGATTATTATGACCGCAAATCCGGTCTGACCGCCATGATGCGCTGCACCGCCTTCCCGGTGGCGATCATCGCGGCGATGGCGGCCGGAGGGAAGATAAAAGCCACAGGCGTACATCCGCAGGAATCCGTCGTCGATCCGGATTTATTTGAACGGGAGTTAGCGGCCAGGAAGATTAGATTGGTTCGCCGGTGGATGAAATAACAGACTCTCCCGGCGTGCCGAGCGTGCCCCCGGTCTCAGACCGCAGAATGTCATCGTCAATGGGCCGTCTCAACCTCATCGAGCCAGGCCATCTGGATGGCCTCCAGCCGGACCTCATTGGCGTCCTTGGCGCTCCCCTCGAAATCATCGACGTCCATCACGAGTGCGCGGAGTTCCGAAAACTTGAGCGACAACGGCTCGATGTCGGGAAAGGCCTGGTATAAGGCCGCGGCGATTTCTTCAGCGTCGTCCCAGTCCATGAATCTACACCTGTGTTGCGGCGACTATATTTCCATTTTCGGCGGTGTTATCACCTTCACGTCGCCCATCACCTGCGCCTGACAGGCCAGCCGCGAATGATCCGTTCGCTGGAAGGCGGTGTCGAGCATATCGTTCTCGTCATCCTGCATCGCGGACAAATTTTCGTCGCCTTCTTCTATGATAACGTGACAGGTGGAACACGCGCAGTTTCCGCCGCAATTATGGGTCATTTCGATGGCGTTGTCAAGAGCGGCGTCGAGAATTGTTATTCCCGAATGCACATCCAGCTGTTTTCCATCGATAATCACTTTCGGCATGGGCGGCGTTTTCCTCCGGTCTCCAAACACAACATCGACGATCGTCGATTTGTTCACAAAATCGGCACGGCCGTCGAATTCCTGAAGAGGGAAGCATGTCCGCGAACTCGATGGGTGCGATGCGGGCTACGCTGGCGAGGTCGGAGGCGTCCGGTCCGGTGCGGCAAATACCGTGACTGATGAATGTTCGCTGCCGTAGCGCACCCGCCTGGCTGTTTGCGCCAGGCGGGAGGCGACGGCCATAAACGCCCACGGCGGAATGATGGCCGTCCTGCATCCCCGAACGAGAACCGCTTTGTCTCGGAATTTGTCCCACTCGAAGCGGTTGACTTTTTCGAAGAAGTCCGATTCGGTCACCTTGTCGCCGGTCATGAAGACTGAGAAATCGAGGGTTTCCATTATATATTGCTCTGTCGCATCAGACGGAAAACGAGGTCCCGCAGCCGCAGCTCCGGGATGACATCGGGTTATCGAACTTGAAGCCGCCGGTGAGCAATTCACGGCTGAAGTCTATCGTCGTGCCGTCCATATATACCAGCGACTTGGCATCCACGACGACGGTGAGGCCGTCGAATTCGAGCTTCCGGTCGGATTCGGCGACGGCGGTGTCGAATTCCATGCGGTAGGTCAGCCCGCCGCATCCGCCGCCCTTGACGCCGACGCGGAGTACCGCATCGTCACCGAGCTTTTGCTCGTTCATGAGTCGTCGGACTTCGCCGACCGCGGCCGGGGTCAGGTGGACCGGGTAGTTTTGTCGGCGGCCGTTTTCATCGATAGACGTCGTGACTTTATTCATGTGTCGATCCTTTTCCAATGATGCACCGGTTCGGGGCCGGTATTCGTACATATGTCAATTCTCATTGGATACGACGAACATAGGGTAGTCCATTGGACTAATTTTTGACAAAATGGCCGCAAAGAGCGCAAAATTGCGCGTTTTATGGCCTTTTTTTACCTACGTTATGTATATAGCTAATTCGAACGGGGGCAAGAGAATACCTGCTCCGGTCGGATATTTTACTGGACCTTTATCGGCCTGCGTTGTAAAAATAAATGGAAAAATTGGTCGAAATTCACTATGTTTACGTATCAGTGTGAGCGCCCGGGAGGCGTCATTGCACCAAGTAAATTTAGATTTTGGAAACTCACGGCGAAATGCCATGGTTGATTGAATACAAAGTGAAACGTTTAGCGAGAAGGGTTGATTTTCCTATGCAGTTATCCAGGAAAGCAGATTATGCGTTGCGGGCGGTGGCCTATGTGGCACAACTGAAGAAAACCGAATTGGCGTCGATCGGACGAATCGCCAAGGCCCGCACCATTCCTCGAGAATTTTTGGCCAAAATCCTGAAGGAATTGACCCGCGCCGGTATTCTGGTGTCGTTTCAGGGAGTCACCGGCGGATATCGGCTGGCGCGTCCGGCCAAGGAAATCTCATATCTGGACGTGATCGAAGCGATGGAGGGGCCGGTTGCCGTGAATCTGTGCGTTGACGGCAATCATTCGGGATGTACGCGGGAGAAGGCGTGCGAAATTCGGCCGTTTTTCGTGAAGCAGCAGGACCAGATCACCAAGGCGCTGAAACGGCAGACATTCGCGGGCGCCGCCGGCGGCCGGTAGTACCCGAGCGAGACCGCGGTTACTTTGCGAAGGAAACCTTCGGGAGGGGGCGCGGTATCGATCGGTTCGGCTGGTTCTCATCCATCAGGGCTTCCTGTTACCACAACACTTGCTTTGCCGCCCCCGAGTTTCGTATATTATTCGGGTAAAATGGCGAACGCACACGACGGTGGCGCCGATAGTAAAACATGACAAAAACGGGCGGTGAGGATGACGCAGGCGCCGGACAAAACCGCTCCGGGAGTACGGTATGGAAAAAAACAATGATATGACGGTGAAGATAGGCCTGGCGGAAATGCTTCGCAACGGGGTGATCATGGATGTGACCACGCCGGAGCAGGCCAAGATCGCGGAGGATGCCGGGGCGGTGGCCGTGATGGCCCTGGAGCGGGTGCCGTCGGATATCCGCGCCGCCGGCGGCGTGGCCCGCATGGCAGATCCGGCCATTATCGAAGCGATCAAAAAAATGGTCACTATTCCCGTCATGGCCAAATGCCGCATCGGGCATTTTGCCGAAGCGCAGATTCTGGAAGCGCTTGAGGTCGATTTTATCGACGAGTCGGAAGTACTGACACCGGCCGATTACGAAAACCATATAGATAAAACCCGTTTCAAAGTGCCGTTCGTTTGTGGCTGCCGCAATCTGTCCGAAGCCCTACGGCGCATCGGTGAGGGGGCGGCGCTGATACGGACCAAGGGCGAGGCTGGCACGGGCGACGTTTCCGAGGCCGTCCGTCATCTGCGCCTGATCAACAAACAGATCAAGAGTCTGACGATATTGCCCGCCGACGAATTGCCCGCCAAGGCCAAGGAACTGGCCGCGCCCCTCGAACTCGTCCACAAAGTGGCCGAACTCGGCCGGCTGCCGGTGCCCAATTTCGCCGCCGGCGGAATCGCCAGTCCCGCGGACGCTTCCCTGTGCATGCAGCTGGGTGCGGAATCGGTGTTTGTCGGCTCGGGTATATTCAAATCGGAAAATCCACCCCGGATGGCCAAGGCCATCGTGACAGCGGTAGCCCGATTCGACAAGCCCGAGGAACTGGCGGATATTTCCCGCGGAATCGGCGGCAGCATGCCGGGGATCAGCGTTGCCAGTATCGACGACAAGGAGCTGCTGCATACGCGATGAGCGACCGAGTTTCCGTGGTTGGCGTGCTGGCTCTCCAGGGTGATTACCAGAAACATCTCGAGATTCTCGATACCGCCGGGATCGCTGGACGGGCCGTACGGTTCGCGGACGACTTCGACCGCGTCGACCGGCTGATCATCCCCGGCGGTGAGTCGACTGTGATCGCCGATTTGATCGTTCGGCTCGGGATGAAAGACACCTTCGCGGCGTTTATCGCGTCTCATCCCGTCTGGGGCACGTGCGCCGGAATGATTTTGCTGGCGGCCAAAGTCAATGATCGGTCGATTGTCCCCTATGGGGCCATCGATATTACCGTCGAGCGGAACGGGTACGGCCGGCAGGTTCATTCGCTGGTGGCGCCGTCGTCGATATCGCTCAACGGTTCCGCGGAACAGCTCGACTTGGTATTCATCCGGGCGCCCCGGGTGACCGGTGTCGGCCGGGGCGTGACGACGCTGCTGACCTGGAACGATGATCCCGTATTGCTCGCCCAGAAGAACATTTTGGTGTCGGCCTTTCATCCCGAATTGACCGGATCGACGTTGCTGCACGAGTTTTTCGCTCGCAGATTTCCCGTGACGACGTCGGCGTGAAGACCGGACGGAACCGCCTGAATATTTATTGTGTTGTTATCTATATGGATGGCCTGATAGGATACCATTGGGCAGCGAATTCTTCTGACAGCCGATAAAGAGACTTCGTTGTATATGACATGATGGCCGATAAGAAACTGAAAAAGATCATCCTGGCGAACCATTACGGTTTTTGTATGGGCGTCAAGCGGGCGATCACGATTGCCCTGGAAACGGGCGAGGCCGGCCCCGGCCCGGTCAACGTCATCCATGAGATCGTCCACAACGATGCCGTCGTTAAGAATCTCGCCGACCAGGGAATCGGGTATGTCTCAGATGTGACGGAGGTTCCCGGCGGAACCGTCATCGTTTCCGCCCACGGCGCGCCGCCGTCGATGTTTCAGGAAGCCGCCAATCGCGGCCTCAAAGTCGTCGACGCCACCTGTCCGCTGGTGATCCGGATTCACAAAATCATCCATAAGCTAATCGACAATGGATATCACATTATCCATTTCGGCGATATTCATCATCATGAGACGATCGGTGTCGTCGGTCAGGCGCCGCCGGGCCGGGTGCAGGTCATTGGCAGCGTCGAGGCGCTGCGCAAATTGAAACCGAACGGGCGCAGGTACGCGCTCACCGCACAGACGACCGCCGACGTGGCCGATTTCAAGAAGATCGGCGCCGAAGCCAAAAAGCTGTTTCGTGGCATCGAGGTGTGCAACACTATCTGTCACGCCACCAGCCAGCGCCAGGCGGCGATTTTGCAGATTGCGCCCGAAGTACAGATCATGCTGGTCGTCGGGTCGGCCAGCTCGGCTAATTCCAATCGGCTGCGTTCGATCTCAGAGGCCATATGCGGCCGCGCGTATTTGATAAATTCGGCCGACGCCCTTGATGAAACCTGGCTGGACGGTATCGAGACAATCGGGATCACCGCCGGCGCATCGACGCCCGATTTCCTGGTGGAGGAGGTCGTTTCGCGGTTGGAGACGTATTCGGGCGGAACCGCCCGGGTCATCAGACCGGGAAGAAAAACGAGACGCGGAAGCCGCAAATCCGTGCCGTGATCCGGGATGGTCACTCACCGTCCGAATGACGCGGCTTCATCGGGTGATCTTCTAGTCCGGATGTATACTCGCCGGATAACGATTCAAACGGTATGACAATAACGAATGGGACGAGCAAAGGAGCCGACCGTGGCCGGTAAAAAGAAACTATTACGTTGCGAAGACATCGACGCCTATCTGCACAAGGTAACGCCGAAACAACACCGGGTGCTGACATCGATGGAAACCTACGCGGGACGCAGCGGCTTTCCCATCATCGGTCCGTTGGTGGGACGCGTGCTGTACCAGATGGCCGTGATGAAAGGAGCGAAACGGGTATTGGAACTTGGGTCCGGATATGGCTATTCGGCGTTTTGGTTCGCCCTGGCAATGGGCAAGCGGGGGCGGGTCACCATGACCGACACCAACCCGGCCAACCGCGACCGGGCCATGAAGTACTTCGAGCGGGCCGGACTGGAAACGACTTTCGATTTCGTGGTTGGCGAGGCGCTGGCGACGGCCGAGGGGCTCCGAGATCCATACGATATTATTCTGAATGATATCGACAAACATGGCTACCCGCAGACTCTTGACGTCGCCGCGCGGCTGCTGCGGCCGGGAGGGCTTTTTATCACCGATAACGTGATCTGGTCGGGGCGCGTCTTCGACGACCGGGTACAAGACCGCACCACGCTGGGAATACGCCAATTTACGCGGGCGCTGTTCGCCGATGATCGCTTTTTTGCCAGTATTCTTCCAATTCGCGACGGCGTGGCGCTGGCGGTACGGATGGATCGCGGCGCCTGACGGCGAGATGGGAAATTTGGGAAAAAATGTCCACGTTCGATTAAATGATCAGACGGAATCACCGATATCTATATCGGGCAGGAAGCCGACGACAAAGCGAAAAAAAACTTGCCAAAGATAATTAAAAAGTATATTGT
>CAZJWR010000082.1:0-14157 GCA_964549765.1 uncultured Ignavibacteriales bacterium | reverse complement strand
TTTTTAATTTGGTCTACGACTTGGAGACGGGGTCGAATTCTCTCAATATTGTCAGGCAACGCCGGCATCGGGGACGATGCAGGAAGAACAGGTTTTCTGCTGTGACAGAAGATAGGCGTTGGGATCGTGGGCAATGGCGCCGTCGGGCAGCCACTCCCAGAACTTGCCCAGATCTTTACGTATCCGCTGCACAAGGAATTGGGGAATTTCGGTCGTATCCTGCTCAAAAAAACGTCGAAACGGTTTATCGGTCTCCAATCGCCGGCGTATTTCGGTAAAATACTTGGCTCGCCCGGAGCCCTCCGATGAAAAAGCCCGCACGACGTTGAGCCATCTGGGAATTGTCTCACCGTTGGCCAAAAAGCGGCGCAACACCATCCGGCGGGAAAACGAATACTTGGTCAGATCGATCAGACGGTCATAGAATTCCGGCCATGCGTAATGCCGAGGCCGGACATTCATCTGCGTATTGCTGAGCACGTGAAACGGAAACGGGAGCACGCGATTATCCCCCTGGAATGTCAGATTGAGCGGGGCGGCCTGACCGAATGCGGAAAGCAGAGAGTAGGCCGGAAAAGCCCCCGGGGCCAGGTCCAGAAATTTCTTGGTGAGTTCGAACGGTTCCGGGCCTTCGTCGCCGTCGAGCCCGACGATATGATTGGTTTGCACGTACGGGATATAGCGCAGAATCATATTGATGTGCTCGGCTACTTTCTCGACCTTCTCCTCCCCAATAATCTTGCCGGTTCTGGATTTTTTACCCAGATCGAACCATGATTCGATACCCGGCAGAAGGGCCTTGAATCCGTTATGTTTAAGACGCTGGACGTGTTTTTCCGAAAGCAGCGATAACGTGGATTCGGCGATGAAATCGATGCTGCCGGGCGGCACGGCGTCCTCGATGGCATCCATACAGCGGTCGAAGCGGACCCCGAAATTGGGGTCGTGCCAGGCCACGCGGGGGCGTTTGAATTTGCCCAGCAGGAAACGTAGATCATTTTTCATGTCGTCGGTGTCCAGCGGCTGGTAGGGAACCGAGGAGTCGATGCAAAAATCACAGGTATAGGGGCAGCCCAAACTGCCCAGAAGAGGGACGATTTTGATAAACGGCGCTTTGCGGAGCGTTTGCTCGATGAATTTCCAGCGCTCGCTCACACTTGGCAACTGGACTGGATGCCGGCCGGCCGATAGGTGCAATCCCAGGGGACGGTGTTGAGCACAATCGGCGGTAATCTCGAAAATCAGCGCCTTATCGCTGAAACCCAATACATAATCAAAGTATTTCTGAGCGTCCTGCGGATAGCAGCGGGCATGAGGTCCGCCGATGGCCGTGACCGCGCCTCGTGATCGAAACAGATTGCTCAAAGCATAGGCCAAAAGGGCCGCTTCGGTGAAGGAACCGATGAAGACGATGTCCATCTTCTCCGGGAGTTCCGTGATAAGATCCTCGCGCCCCGTATACGTAACGAGGGTGACATCATGGCCTTGTTCCTCGCACCAGGCGGCGACGACTTGCGGCATGATACTGGCGAAATTGGCGCCCATGACGCGTCCCCACATCGCCTTCGATGGCGCTTTGGCGATGAGATCGATGATTCCGATCGAGAGTTTCTTCATATTGTCAGTACTCCATGTTGTCTTACAGTGACGCGATCGTTCGGGCCGCGTTACGGCCGCCTCCTGACCGGTTTCCTGAACAACAGGTAAAACCAATTCCTTCCACCGAGATTTCCATGATTCGGTGATCATCGGGACAGGTTGAATTTATTGAGCAAATTAACATCTTCTACAAATAAAATCCATGTTTTTATTGTGTAGGCCGGCTTTAAAACCTGCCTTTTTTCCCCGGCGCCGCCTCGTCGCCGGGCACTCCCAAGCTGCGATTACCCATTAGATAGGCAAAAAGCTCTTCTCGTATGAGTTCGCGGCCCCGTTTGAGCAAAAGCTCTATAGCCTGCGGTTGAACGCCGGCCAGACCGGCGATTTCCGAGTTGGAAAATCCTTCGAGATAGGACAAGATCATTGCCGACCGCAACACCGCAGGAAGGCCGGCAATGGAATCGATGTAATCGTCTCCTTCCTCCGACTCACCGGTGAGCGGCAGTTTCCGCCGGGCATCGGCCGTCACCCCGGGAACGAGCCGTTCTTTTCGGAACAGATTCTCATCGTTATCGTCATGGGAGACCGGGACAAGCGGGCGCGCAGACCGTCGAATGCCGCTTAAGAACCGTCTGATGATGATTTCCTGTAGCCGTATGCTGCAGCCTTCTGCGGCCAGCGATGTATCCCATGATTGAAATACTTCCGCCAATGCCTTGCGGAGCAGGCCGACCGCATCGCGGCCATTTACGGTAAGCTGCAAGGAAAATTGCAGAAGGACTTCGAGATTCGGCAGGATTTTTTCCCTAAAGTCCAACCATTTCTCAGATTCGGCTATGATATGCGATCCCTCCTACATTCTGTGAATTTTCTTCGGATGCGACTCGTACCGCATAGCGGCCTGCGGTTCCCGATTTTTGATCCCGCCGATAACACGATTCCGAACCTGCGCTGTGGTCATGCCCTCGTGGTAGACGACATCCTTGGCCACCTGTTGCGCCGTTTCCCGGGTGACACCGGCATTCCGCATCGAATTTTCAATCTTGTCTCTGCGAAACTCTTCTACCGCTTGTGAACGCTTTGTAATGGTGAGCATGGATCCGCTTCTCTTTCTTCTGCGCGTTTCCTCCCTATCGGCTCGGACGGCGGAATCAGATCGCCATCGGGGGCTCAGTCGCGCGCTCTTATGAACTCGCTTCAATCCTGATCTGAATCTATCGGCGCATGCGCTTTTTTACGCAACAGGCATTGTCGGCGGGACGACTGATGCGCATTGCACACACCGATAACCTGGGCCTAAAACCCCAATCAGACTCAAGATAACGGGTTCAAACAGCCCGTCAATCGGCCGAAGGATTGAAAAGAGGATTAGACCTTAGGATTGAGACCGTCTTATTCGATCTTGGAGTTTGGGCGGCCCGTTTTCCTGATCATTCCCTCAGAAAGGGCAAAGCTGGCCAGCTCCAGCCGGGTATGGAGGGCGAGTTTATCCAATACGTTATGGACGTGGCTTTTGACCGTATGCACGGCGATGTTGAGTTCCGAGGCGATCTCCTTGTTGCTCATGCCACTCGCGATAAGGTCGACCACCTGATGTTCCCGCCGGGTCAGTTTGACCGATTTCATCAATCGATCCGCTTTTCCGCTTTTGACGGCGTACTCCACGATCTGAGAAAAGAGCGATCCGGCCAGAGGTGGCGGCAAAACCTTCTTCCCTTCGGCAACCGACCTGATTGTATGCAGGAAATCGTCGATGGTGGCGTCCTTGAGGATAAAACCGGCAACACCGGCTTTGACAAATTCGACAACCTCGGCCTGAACCGGAATAAGATCCATCACCACTATCTCGGCCTTGGGATATTCCTGTTTAATAATTCCGGCAATCCGCAGGCTGTTTTGGCTCCTCAGGCCCATATCGAGAAGAACCACCTGCGGCCTGATTTTCTTCGCTTTTTCCAGGGCGTCGCCATTGCCGGTCGCCGATACCACTCTGATATCGGGCTGCTCGTAGAGCATGGCCGTGATGCCCTCGCGTAATAGGCGGTTATCTTCGATTAATAGCACCCGGATCTTCGCCACGTATGATTTCTCCGTTATGAATTGTCGGTCAACACAAGAAGATAATAAAAAATGGACTTGGCGACGTCAAGCAGAAAAAAGTAAATACTGCCGACCTCGAAGTGTATATGCAACAACGAGAAACGAGTTGTAATGCGGGTAGGCCGACGGGTCTTCGCCTTCGAGAAGAGACGTCCCCCTAATCGGGCCGGCTGGAAATTTCTTCAAGCCTATGACCCTGCGGCCTTTGATTCCGGAACTTTTCTGCTCATGATCGTTATCACTATTCCTCCGATGATTAACATTGAAGCCACTACCAGACGCAAACTCGGAGATTCATGCAAAAACAAAACCCCTCCCATCGCCGCCAGGATAGGCACCACAAGCTGGGAGACGGAAGCCACCGTGATTGTGATCCTGCGAACCGTCAGGTACCATAAGACGTAGCCCATCCCCGAAGCCACCGCTCCCGATATCACCGCCAGGAAAATCCCGCTGGTGGTCAATTGTATATGTCCGAGGCGGACGATATTCCCGACCGTGACGAGGCCCAGAATCATCACTCCGGGGAGACAGAACAGGAAGTTTCGCGCTGTCGACACAATCGGCCGTGTCTGGACTTTGCCCAGGAGAGAATACATACCCCATGACATGCCCGAAACCATCATCAAGACTGTCCCCAACGCCGGCGGCGCGGACAAACCCGGCGACAGCAGGTAAATGAGGCCCGAAAACGAAATCGCCAAACCCGCCCATTCAAACAAGGTGACTCGGTTCCCCTTGATAATTGACAGGCCCATCATCGTTATCTGTACCGACGCGAATAATATCAAGGCGCCGATCCCGGCGTCGAGCTGAATGTAGGCCAGGGAGAAAAAGACAACATAGCCGAATAACGCCATCGCCGGCCAAATGGTCGACCTCTGGATTCTCAGCGGATTCGGTTCCCCTGACGATCCAACCGCGCCCGGGCCAAACCGACGTTTGCGGAACAAAATAAACGGCGAAAGCGCGATTATACCTGAACCGAGTCTGATCGACGTGAATTCGACCGGGCCGATGGAGCCCGACATCAGGGCTTGCCGGCACAGAATTGAATTGGCGGCGAAGGCCACGAGGGTAAAGACCGCCAATAATAACGTGGATATCTTCATATTCAGTTACCCGTATTCCGACGCATATCGATTTACCGACGGGATGAATCCGGATATTCCTTTCCCAGGGCGGAGTTCAATACCGTCGCCGAAGGGCGTTCAAACAATACTAATACGGATTAAAATAACCCAATATAATAAAAGAAAATCACGAATGGCTACTCAGCCTATTGCCCGGAAACGCCAACCAATTCGCCTCCGTTTTGAAGCAGTCTATCCGACATCAAAAGAGATAGGGAATGAACATCTTGGTTCTTTCCATATAGCGGCGGTAATCGTCGCCAAAAAACCGTATGTTCTCGGTTTCTTCCAGCTTGGCCGTTACCGTAAAAAGGATTACTGAAATCAATGCCAGGGATACAGATGCCACGGACACATCTTTTAACATTACCCCCCAGACCCCGACAACGGCCGAGCCGTAAATCGGGTGCCGGATGAAACGATATATCCCCGTTGTCACCAATTTTGTCGTCTTCTCGATGCCGATTAATGTCCCGTCAGTACGACATTTGTCGGGCCTTCCCGCCCGGTATAATGCAATCATACCATGGGTGACCAGATACAGAGAAGCGGCCAGCAGGGTCCAGGAAACGATTTGTCGGAAACTCAGCCAATCACCAAACCAGGAATCAAGATTAAGCAGAACCACGGCCAGGATCGCCTCCCATGCGAAGAACCGATAAAATCCATGACTTCGTGGGTGGCGAAGGGAACGGCGCGACAGCCATAGAAAACAGCCGGATGCGATGACAAAAATAATCGCCTTCACATAGAGAGCCATTCACTTCCTTCTATGAATACCGCCAGGGGATTCGCCCACGTTGTGACCAAAAATGGCCGTGAATTATTGCGGTCGGTGGGCGTCCTTTGTGAACGAATACGTGTTTTACGCGTGCTCAGAGCGGTGGCCAGCCCAAAGTTCCACTATAATCTCAGACAGGCCTCGACGCTCAACCAGAATAATTTCTCCGCGATCGGCATCCGCGGCTCGCCCAGCCGTCGATCCCATTCCTCACCGGAGACGTCGTCGCCGCCAAAGAGGATATATCCCAGATCGACGCCGCGAAACTGCGCCACCGCAAACAATGCTGCCGCCTCCATTTCAACCGTGATGCATCCTTCTTGCTTACGCCGCTTGACCTTCGCCTCCGTCTCACGAAAGATCGCATCAGTCGTCCAGGTCTTGCCGATCCGATAAGGTCTCTTATGGCCTTCCAGAGTAGATATGATGGCGTCAATGGCCTTCGGATCGGCGTCAACCTGTCGGGCAGGCGGAAGATAATGATATGAGACGCCCTCGTCTCGAATCGCCGCCGTCGGGACGATGAGATCGCCCACGGGAATATCTCGATCGAGCACCCCGGCCCCGCCGCAGACAATGAACTTCTTGCATCCGACAGCGATGGCGATTTCGAGAAACGCCGCCGCGAATGGAGATCCGACAAACGGATGAAAAAAGGCGACCGGTTGTCCTTCATGTTCGAACTCGTATATATGGCTCGACCCATAGACGCCTTTTTCCGTGAAGACAATGCGGGCCTTATGCGTCCCCGCGATTTGCTCCACAACCTCGCGGAAAAAGCATATCACACAATGCTCGGAGATATCCATCGACTTGTATACTTCCGACGGATTGATCACCGCCCGCTTGTCCGGATCGAATTCCAGAATGGGAAATTCCTGCGCATCGACCATGTCGGGAATATGCAATTTCACAATGTCTATATCAAATTGAATTTTGTTTGATGATCCTTGTTCTCGAACTTGCGGGCGATCCGACATTATGTGTTATTTTATCTTGCTGTGCAGGGATGTAGCCGCTAATATATCGTGCAGAGGAAGAGATACAAACCAGACAAGGAGGTACGCAATGCCCAAATGGCAAATGATCGTCGTGGGTTTCGGCCTGCTGCTGATGCTGGTGTTCATCGGATGCGGTAACGACGATTGCGCCAGCTGTCCCGAAACGGTGACGCCGCTGGGACACGCCCAGGGCGCGCTGATACTCTTGCCCGGCGCCTATATGCCCGGGTTGGAGGTGTTTTCAAACGGCGCGGTCGCGCCCGACCTTGATTCAGTCAAAGTCGGCGACTCATTGGTTGACCGGCTATTTTGGGGCCTGGGTTCAGAATGGAGCTATGTTGACGCCCACTGGGTCATCACGTATGGCGAATCCGGCGACACGTCTACCTTCATGTACGAACCCGGCGATGTTGCCAGCATATCGGTCTGGGGACAGGGGCGTTCCAGTGTCTGTCACGTGAAGATTCTGAATCCGTCGCTGGCGGCCACCAGCATAATATCTCCCGCTGTCTACGCCGACACCATTGTTCCGGGAGGCTCCGACACGGTTGTCTGGCATAAAATCGAGCACGTCGACTATTATGCCATCATGGTTGCCTGGTATGTGATTCCTCTCAACACTTATACTTTCAACTATTACTATGCGACCGATACGTCATTCATCATTACCGGGGCCATGCAGCCGGAAGATACGGTATCGGTCTTCAACGTGCACGTGACACCATTCAACGGGCCCGATCCGCGAACCGGACAGACCAATTGGAGCGGCAACCTGCTGGACGGAGTTGTCTACAGTTTCGGCACCCAAAACTCCACCACAATCGTAGTACGTCAGCCGCCGACGGTTTTGAAAATGGTTGTGCCGGAGGCGATGAAAGCACAGCCGGAGCCGAGCACCGAAGACATCGTCGCCAACGTCTACGAAAAGTATCGGAAATAACGGTGAGTTGATTCTTCCCCGGGCCGCCGCGAGACCATCCGGCGGCCCGCTCGCGAAGCGATCACTGATCGCTTCCGTCAGCCTGCCGCTGCTTTGCCTCCAGCCGGGCGCCGATAGCCTCGCGGGTTTTCCGCAACCGATCAATCTGCATTTCGATCCTGGCCCTTTCGTCGTCGTCTTTGGTCTCTTTCAATAATTTTTCGAAAGTTGTAATTTCGGTTCTCATGGCTTCAGACTTATGCCGCAATTGCTCCACCGACTCGGCTTCCTCCGCTTTATCGAAGACAACATCCTCGGGCGCCGCTTCGGACTTGGGGGATTCGTCGTCCCGGATGATTTTCGGAATGATTTTCTCCTCAGCAGACAATTGGCGCGTATTCATGAAAGTCGGCGAGACGATCTCAATTCCCGCCGCATGCAATTCATCCATGACACATTCGCGGATTCTGGATCTCGTGGACAGCAACTGCTTGACCTCGGTGAGAAGCCCGGAGATGCGATAGACGACCGAGACGTCACCCAACCGGATGACATGAACGAACGGCTCCTGCAGCCCGCATCTTTGGGCGGCTTGCAACATCGCGTCCTTGACTCGGCTGCGAGAGACACCGTAACCCAGGGAAACTTCCGCAGAGACGACGGTGCCGGTGGAACGGACGACCTTTACCGGATTTGTGACCAGATAGAGATTGGGGAGTGTGACAAGGTCGCGAAATTCGGTCTGTATCTCCACGTGGAATAGACCTCTCTCGGTCACCCTTCCAAAACTATCCGCGACCGAAACGAAATCCCCCGGTTTGAACGCCTTTACCGAACGCAGCATCAATCCGGCCATGGCGTTGCCCAAAAATGTGGTAGAGGACAGGGCTATTGCGGCACTGAGGACAATTCCGATCAGCCCCAGAATTTGCCCCTTCTGATTGTCGCTAACGGGTGAAACGATGATCACAACCACCAAGACGACGAGAGAGAACAGCAGCACAATTAACTGCAATTTCATATTCTTGTCGGCCTGACCGGCAAATTTCTTATTCAGGAGTTTTCTGATACCGACTATGACGATGACCCCGAAGACCAGCGTCGCCATCAGGGGCAACCCCGGTCGCAATAGCTCGAAGCTGTTTCTTAATATATCCATATCGCTCCTTTCTCATGCCCCACGGGAAATCTACCCCTGTTGGAAAGGTGACATTCCACAACAAACCCGCTATTGCGACTGCTTCACAAGATATTCTATGTCGAGAAGTATTCAAAGTACAGTTTAATATAAGACTGCCCGATAGCCCAAGTACTCCTACATAATTTTTTGGCGAAGACAAGGGCGGGGCTAGCGGCGTTCATATCGGACACCGTTTGAAATTGTTGTTGCGTAAATCCGAATCTCCCCCGTACTACCAATCAAGGAGGGGGTGGTTGTTTTTGATCCCAATACTGAAAACCACCGGCACTTCATTGATAACGATACGGGAGACATCTCTGATATCCCCAGGGAACATCTGGAAGTAAAAGGAAAGGAGAAACTCAAAGGATTTGAGATTCTCGAGTCCCAAGTAATAATGCGTGGCAGACAGAAGAAGAGATAACTCTTTTTTTGCTCACTATCAATACAATGTCTAAACTTAGACTGATTCTGTCCTATCCTGATGTGCAATATTGAATGACTAAGTACACAGAAAATCTACTGGAGGTAAAAATGAAAAAAAAGAAGCAGTTGACGACATCTGCCGGAGTTCCGGTTGGTGACAACCAGAACTCCTTAACCGCTGGCCCCCGCGGGCCTTTGTTGGTACAAGACTGGCAGTTGTTCGAGAAGCACGCTCACTTCAATCGTGAGCGAATCCCTGAACGCGTCGTACATGCCAATGGGTCGGGCGCCTACGGCACGCTCACTATCACCAATGACATCACGAAGTACACTAAGGCAAATATCTTCTCAAAGGTCGGGAAGATGACTGATTGCTTACTTAGGTTCTCTACGGTTGCGGGCGAACGAGGTGCAGCAGACGCCGAACGGGATGTTCGTGGGTTTGCGCTCAAGTTCTATACCGAGGAAGGCAACTGGGACCTTGTTGGTAACAACACACCGGTGTTTTTCATTCGAGATCCCTACAAATTCCCGGACTTCATTCATACTCAGAAGCGCGATCCAAAGACCAATTTAAGAAGCAATACAGCCCAATGGGATTTCTGGTCGCTGTCACCCGAAAGCATGCATCAGATCACGATTCTCTTCTCCGACCGCGGCCTTCCCAAGAGCTATCGTCACGTGAACGGTTATGGTAGTCATACTTACAGTTTCATAAATGGTCAGAATGAGCGCTTCTGGGTGAAATTCCATTTTAAGACGGCACAGGGTATCCAGTGCCTAACTGCTGAAGAGTCTGAGGCAATGATCGCCAAGGACAGAGAAAGCCACCAACGAGACCTCTTTGAAGCTATCGAACGAAGTGACTTCCCCAAATGGAATCTCAAGATTCAGGTGATGACTGAAACCGAAGCCGAGCGAACATCCTACAACCCATTCGATCTTACCAAAATTTGGCCGCACTCTGAATTCCCGTTGATCGATGTTGGTGTTCTGGAACTAAACCGCAATCCGGAGAATTACTTTGCCGAAGTGGAGCAATCCGCTTTTTCACCAGCAAACGTAGTCCCCGGAATTGGCCACAGTCCCGACAAGATGCTTCAATTCCGTGTATTTTCTTACGCCGACGCTCATCGTTATCGCCTGGGTGTGAACTATGAGAGCCTGCCGGTGAACAAACCCAAAGGTGAGGTCAACACGTACCATCGCGATGGGTCAATGCGGTTTGACGGCAACAGCGGAGGGAATGTCAATTACGAGCCGAACACTCAAGGCGGTCCAACCGAAGATGCGCGATTCAAGGAACCGCCGCTCAAAATCACAGGAGACGCCGATCGTTATAGTCATCGTGAAAGAAATGACGATTACGCGCAGGCGGGCAATCTGTACCGCTTGATGCCCGACGATGAGAAAGATCGCCTTCACCATGCTATCGCCGACGCGATGGCTGGAGTTCCGGATGAAATAGTCAAAAAGCAGCTTGAGCACTTCAAGAAAGCGGATCCGGCCTATGAGAAGGGTGTCGAAGAAGCCCTGGGGCGCTGACTAATCCAGATTGGACTCTGCGAATAACATAGAAAGTTGTATATGGTGACTGTGGCCAAATCGTGACCACAGCTGTCGTAAGTTATTGCATGATATTCAGAGATATACCAGGGGGACGGGGGTATTACAAAAATGACCCTTACGATAATCGCTGCAACTGATTGGTTTGTAATGAATTATAACAAATGGAGGTGGGGGGGATCAGCCCCCATACTCGCGTTGTGGCACAAGGACTTACACCGTATTGTAACCATATTGTGACTGTTTTTGGGACTCCAATCTCACCCTCTTAAGTATGAAGAAGACTGAGCCAAACTGATCCTTTTCGCAATCGAACTCCTTGATTTCGCGCTCTGCCGCCTTTATTTCGTTAATGACCCTCTTATCGAGCGAGCCCATTTCTCGCAGCGTTTCGAGTTGCCGCTCAAGCGGGGCATAGTACTCCCTCCACCAGATGTTCGGAGGCAATTGAAACTGCCCTAGTATCGTGTAACCACAGGAGCGTGTCAACTCGATCTTTCTCTGTAATCCCGACAACGCGTCATGAACCACGAGATGTCCCTCAGGCACCAGGAGACTTCGCCACTGGCTGAGGCCGCGCTCGAACCCGATATAAGATATGCCACCCTCCGTCCAGATAACATCAAAGCTGCCCGGTGGGAAGTGCATGTCAAGCATAGAGGAATGAACTACTGTAATGCTGCTTGACATACCTTCTTCCTCGGCTCTAATGACGAGCCCATCAAGCGCATTTCTATCTATATCCACAGCCACTACTTTGCCTCCGCTGATTCGAGCAAGTTCGAGAGTCGGTACTCCTGAGCCACTACCAACATCCAAAATGCGGGGCTTATACTGCTGTGGCAGCATGCTATATGCCCGTCTCGTATACTTAAGCAGATTCGCCCTAAACTGATCTCGGTCGATAGTCTCGGAGTTTCGTTGACTCATGGCGTTCACCTACTTTTGGAGATCTCGTTCTCGCAGCATATCTCTTTCGTTTCGTGACCAAATCGTGACCGTTTATAGCTGCTGCTAGTCACGCAGAAAACGCAGCATTGTTTGCCGATACAGATCAAAGGCTTTTCGCCCCTTGTCGGTAAGCGCGACAACTGTTCTTGGAATCCGATCTACAAAATCCTTCTCCACAGCGATATAGCCGACTTCTTCCAGTTTCCTTAAATGCGACGATAGGTTTCCGCGAGTAAGTTTGGTCCTTTGCTCGAGATAGATGAAATCGGCTTCCGAAACAACATAAAGATGCGCTACAAGAGCAAGCCTGGCGGGTTCGTGAATCACTCGATCGACATCAACCACTACTTGTGCATACTCATCGCCTGAATTCTCACGCATCATTTGAAGACTCCTGAGGAAGCTTGGGATAACGTTTTACAAAGTGCAAAAGAAGTGTAGCACCGATCATCGTCAGCAATAGGCCAAGAATGAGAAGTTGGATTGAAATATGGACACGGAGACTATGACCGAGGATAAACACGACGACAATAACCAGCGCATAAGTGAGGCCTCGCCTCACATTATATAGAATACCCAAAGCTGCCGCTGAGGCAGCAAGCACCACACCCACAGGAATAGCGCCCAGACTTCTGATCCACAAATGCCAGGTCGAATTGCCGGAGTATGCCATGAGCACAGCGACGCCGACAATGGCGGTCACTGCGAAGAGAATGGTCAGTTGCCCCTTCTTCGCCTTCAGTCGCTCCTCGCGATGTGTCGCGAATTTGACATAACCCAATCGCGGACGCGTCACGTACTTCTTGAGACCAGGATGCAGCAATATCGCGACCAATGGTAAGAGAGCTCCCATGCTCGCATCACCGATCATGATAAACAGCGACATCCCGAGCAACGCGAATCCTACCAGCAGATCCAGGATGCCGTCTCGGTAGTATGCCATATATGATTCACGTTCGAGTCTTGCCAATCCGATCTCAGTTTTCATGTTCGCCCTTCCAGGTAATGAGTTGTCGACACACACTAGTCTATTATACAGACTAGTCTACGATATCGCTATGGGAAAAGTTTCAACGGGTTTTTAGAAGACCTCACCGCGTTTCGTTCACCGTTGGATGCCCAGAGACCGGTTAACCGCCACGATTTGTGTCTGAACAGTGACCAAAACGTGTCTACAGCCGTCATGAGTTATTGCACGATATTCATAGTTATCGCAAGGGGGACGGGGGTATGAGCAAATAATCCGGCCACCTTTGTCGTTGTAAGCCATTCAATTACAATGGATTATAACAAATGGGGGGCGAACCCCATACTCGCGTTGTGGCACAAGGACTTACACCATATTGTGACCGTTTTGTTTTCGACAGTACGTCTCAACACACAGTGATAACTACTTTTCCTCGGGCGTGCCCTTCTTCTAGATAGCGGATGGCCTCTGCGAGCTCACTCAACCGATACTGCCTGTCGATGACCGGCGCTACCTTTCCGGCCTGAATGAGCTCGCGGAGGAAGGTTAGGTCCTCTTCTTTCAGTTTCGCGATGAATGAGGCAAAGCCCTGGCTCACGAAGCGCGACAGAACAAGGGCTTTGATCATGCCAGTCAGACCCATTTTCCACCGGCCGGTCGGTCCTCCGACCCCGACGCAAATTCCCCTAGGATTCAGGACGCTCCTGATCGCTGATAACGAGTGATTTCCAATGGCGTCGAGAATTATGTCGTACTGTTGCCCGCTCTTGGTGAAATCCTCCCCGGCGTAATCGATGATCCGATCGGCGCCGATTGAACGGACCATCTGCACGTTCCTTGTGCTGCATACGCCGGTCACGTCTGCTCCGAACGACCGGGCGATCTGTACGGCGAACGTACCCACCCCTCCTGCTGCACCATTAATCAGGACCTTTTGGCCTGGCTGAATGTGTCCCTTATCGCGAAGACCCTGCAACGCCGTGATAGCTGCCACTGGTACTGACGCCGCCTGCTCAAACGTCACATTTTCAGGCTTCCCCACCAAGGCTTGCCCGGAAGTACATACATACTCGGCGAAGGCTCCGCGGCACGAACCGAACACTTCGTCACCTGGTTTGAATTTCGTCACGTTCCTGCCAACCGCTTCAACCTGACCCGCCACATCAACTCCCAATCGCGTGATTTTAGGTTTTCGCAATCCGGTCATTAAGCGAATCATGTACGGTATGCCTCTCATCAAGTGCCAATCGAGTGGATTGACGGATGCCGCACGAACCTTTATCAAGACCTCTTTGTCTCCGGCGGTCGGCTTCTCAATCTCCTCGCACCTAAGAACATCAGGTGAACCGTATTTCGAATAGACAATTGATTTCAGTTGGACATCCTTCTTCTATTTTGTGGGCGGCAGATGTCCACATCTGCCCCAACTGCAAAATACTGTTTGTGACCGTTTTTGGTGGCTTCAGATTCTTCTCACGGATTCCTTTTCGGCTGCTTATCCTGCTTTACTTTCTCCTTTTGTTTATCTTTGCTT
>CAZJWR010000081.1:0-14510 GCA_964549765.1 uncultured Ignavibacteriales bacterium | reverse complement strand
CGGTCGCGTACCAGCGTAATTCCGGGTTTCGCGAAAACTGGGCCCCGTCCGGAGGAATGTTGACGATAAACATCTCCGGCGGTTGATTCGAGATGGCCGTCCCCGTGCGACTGGGCTCCAACGAACTGCACCCCAGAAACGCCGCCACGATCAGCAGCGCCACCAGGAAAACCGCTATATATACATACCGTGCCGCCGACATAGTACGTTCTCCTTCAGTCATAAACAACATCGCTCACTCCCTTAAAAGGCCACGGCCAATGAAAACCGGTGAACTTCCCGCAGGAATCCGAAATCCTGATAGCTGTAATCGACGCGAATTTCACTGGACTCCCCAAACGGCCATTTTAGGCCGGCGCCGGCGGTAAACCCGTCGGAATCATAATTGAACCGCTCACCCACGCGCACCGAGAACTTGTCCAGGTACCAGTATTCGAGTCCGGCGTTGTACTGCTCAAGATTGTCCGAGGGATGCGCGCCTTCAAGCGAGACGACCGCCAAATGATCCGGACTTTCAATGAAATTGAAGGAACTGCCGAATTTGAAATTGATCGGCAGGGGATATCCCTGCTGAACCATTTTCATATCGGGCCCGAAATTGACGATGCTGATGGCGATTTTGAATCCACGGTAGCCGGTGTCGTACAGGGTACCGACGTCGGCGGCCCACCCCTTGGCCGATTCATTGTCGTAGTATTCGCCGATGATCTTGAAGGTGCCGCCGAGCGAAAAATGCTCGGTCAAACTGCGGGCATAACTCAGCGACATGGCGTAATCGACGGCGCGGAAATATTCCCCGTTGAAGGAACCGTTGGGGCCGTCGCCGACGTAATCATACCCGGTCAGCGGAATATCACCGCTGTTTAGATTATATAAGCCGACTCCAACCACGCCCGCGAGGGCCTCAACCGGTATGGCTATGGCCGCGAACTCGTAGTTGATATCGGCGGGATAATCAATATGGGTAAACATCGCCTCTCGGGAAAACAGCTGGGTCAACCCGGCGGGATTATAATAGACAGCCGACACGTCGTTGGCAATCGCCGAATACGCCTCGCCCATTCCCATGGCACGGGCCGAAATCCCGATGTCGAGAAACTTGGCGCCGGCCGTGCCCACCTTGGCCTGCCCGTATAGATCGCCGGGAAAATTGACGATCAAAACCAGGACAATGACCGCCCACAGCGCCCATATGCCCGTTGAATGTCTTCCTGTGCAACGCATCTGCATTCTCCCATTCATGCTATCTCAAAACGGTAAGGACCGTATGTTTCGCACCTTAGAACTGCAATCCCAATCCCACGATAATCTGACGACCGCGACCGATCCACGACGGGTCGGCCTGGAAGTCGGAACCGCCTCCGATGACCCCGGATTGGTTGTTGCTGGTGAACGGCAGGCCGGTCGTGGAATAAACTTTCAGCACGTTCCGGTTGTCGAACAAATTGTTCACCCAAATCTGGAACGTGTACTCCATACCGGATATCCGGAAACGCTTGTGAAACTTGATATCGGTCTGCGCCGTCGACGGCAGACGCATGGAATTCGTCTGCGGCCGTTCTCCAACGTCCAATTCCATACCCGGGAAGGAACGGTCTGGGGTGTAGGGATAGCCGGTTTGGAACCGCCAGTAGATCGACATATCCCAGTCGTTGGGGATGGTGAACCCGAACAATTTGGGATGGTCGTTGTCGGTGAAATAGAACTGCAGCCACAACGACACGCGGTGCCGAATATCCCAATCCAGCGGATTCTCATCGATCGATATCGCCTGCTGGGCCACGAGCAAATCGTAGTTTTCCGCATCCGAGGACGATTTGCCGTACGCGAAGGAATACTCGTAACTCAAGGTACCGTTAATGAACCGGGCCGCCTCGCGATTGAGCTCCAGTTCGAACCCTCTCACGCGGGCGTAGTCGGTGTTGTCATAATAGGAAAACAGCGTGACGCCGCCTTCCGTGTACGATGACGAATTGATGATATCGAAATAGTCCTTGTAGAAACCGGAAATCTTCAGCGAGTACTCGTCTGTAAAGGCGTAGTTGACGCCGAACGTGTAGTTGACCGTCTTGGTGTAATCCAGATTCGGATTGCCGATCAACGGTACGTCACCCCGCTCGTACGGATTGGCGTTTCGATACATGCGGGAATACGGCGCCAGTTCGTAAAAGTGACCGTAATTGAAACGGATCATCGCCCGCTCGGATATCGGATAGTTGATCGATACCCGGGGCGATACCTTGTCGCGAATCTCCTTGATTTTGGTGCCCAGATATTCCTGCACCGTCGGCGTACCTTTCAGATCCGACTGGAAGAAAAGGTCGGCGCGGAGACCCAACGAAGCCACCAACGACCCGTATTCGATCTTGTCGCGGAAATAGAGCACCAGAACCGTGGGCGTCCGTTCGTAGAAATCGCGCACGCGGCCGCGACCGGGATAGGGCGTATCCGAGAGCGAATCCTCGCTGCGCTGCTGCAATCCCGAGATATCGTTCACGCCGACTCTCTCGTAGCGGTATTCGAAACCCGCCTTGAATTCGTGGGCGCGCCCGATCGCCTTCTTGAAATTGCCCTTGGCGCTGTACTTGTCGACCCACTCTTTTACCCATTCGTTCGATTCACCGCTCTGCAGGAACCCGTACAGGAGGAAGGCCGTGTTGTTGTCACCGCCCAAGTCATGGCGTCCGTTGCGATTGATATCCAGATATGGTTCCCCGGGGTCGTACCGGTTGTTCGGCGCATCGTAAATCCCGTTGCCGTTGTAATCGATAAAAGGAATGCCCGCCTGCCAGGGATCGCTGGGGCCATCATATCGGTTGTTGCGGTTCAAATCCATGTTGACCGCGGGATCCAGGGCGGTTATGAACCGGTCCACGCCCTGGTCATAGCTGCCGTTTCGATTGATGTCGATAAACGGCTCGCCCAGTGACGAATCGCCGTCGATATACGGCTCCTCACGGGACGTCGCCGTCGGCGATGTTACGTCGCGATATTGCCCGTCGTACACACCGTTGCCGTTGACGTCATTGGTCAAAATATCGCCTTGATCCCACAGACCGTTGCCGTTGAGATCGACAAACGGCTCACCCTCGTAATTGTCCATAATGCCGTTGCCGTTCAAATCGTACATCGGATACCAATAGCTGCCGATCTGGTCGTCGACGGCACTGTCGACATCGGATGAGTCCCGATACGGAATATAGACGGCCCCGTGCTTGACGGAGTCGGGGAAAATATTGAGAAACGGTTCGTATGAATCGAACTGGTTGTTCCCGTTGACGTCGTCGTACCGTTCGTACTGGTCCTGATACAGGAAACCATCGGGGTTGAGGGTCTGGCCGGGATGATTGGGATCACCCGGTTTCTGCTCGAAGCGGGAGCCCCAATAGGACAGGTTGATTTCGTAGTCGGTCGACTTCGATACCACCTGCTTCAACTGCAACGATAGGGTATTGGTGTTGTAATCGTATACCGGGGCCGTCGCCGGCGTATAGCGATGGCGCCAGTCAAAAACTGTCACATTGCTGAACGTCCCTTTATAGAGGACCTTGGCATGCATACTCGAAGCCGGGTTGTAGGCAAGGGTGACGTCGAGGTTGATCAGGTTGTTCTGACGATCCGGTATGTCGATGCCCAGCAGATTGAACGCGGAATAGGTTTTCTGCGTCGCTGGCGAATTGTAGCGCCAGTACGGGAGCCTCGTATCGGTCTTCTGAGCCTCGCTGAAAACATAAAACGTAAAATCTTTATCCAGGAAATAATTGAGGCCGAGCGCCGGCAGGATCCGGTTGGTTAGGAGAGGATCGGGACCGCTGATGCTGAACTGCACGTCGTCGTAATTCTCCGAGTACTTGTTCAGGTTCTTGCTCCCGAAATCGTCGCTGGAGTAAAACAGCCTCGTGCGAGTCTTCTCCGCGTTACCCTCCGGCGACGTGATCTTGACGACGCCGGACAACGCCTCCCCGTATTCAGGATCGAAACCGTCTTTGATGACCTGCAATTCCAGCACGGCCGAAGAGGATATGTTGATCCCGGCGTCGACCGGAGCCCGGCCGCCCAGCGGGTCGGAATAATCCACACCGTCCACGAGATAAGTCGTTTCACCGGCGCGACCACCGCGGACGTGCAACTGCCCTTCAGCGTCCACGGTAATACCCGTCTCGCGCTTCAGAAGCTGATCGACCGTGGCCACCGGCGCGATCTGAATTTCCTGCTGCGTTCTGACCGTGCGCGTGCCGGTTTCAAGAAAGTCAATACTTTTCCGGGTGCCCCGAACTTCGGTGACCTTGCCCGTCTCGAGTACTGACTGCTTCATCTGCGTATTTTGCTCCGACGTCTGGTCGGTCGTGACGCTCACTTCGGTTATTTTCTGGGTTTCGTATCCCACCGATGTGAATAACAGACTATATGTGCCGGGCGGGACCGAGAGGATAATATAATCCCCGTCGATGTTGGTCTTCGCGCCCATGGTCGTGCCCTCAATCTGCACCGACACGCCGAATAGCGGGCTGCCGTCCTTGACGTCCGTCACCGTACCCTTGATACGCCCGACGGATGTGGCAAACACCGCACTCGCCGACAAGAGCACGATCATCAGACTAACGAGCGCCAATATGACCGGCTTGGGACCTCGGCTCAACATAACCAAACCCTCCTCACTGGGATGATTTTCAACCTGTTCGTTGTTTGTGTGAGGGATACAATTCATCCGAAAGTCTTTATCGCTCAACAAACCTTGCCACCGTACCTTTCTATTCCATCACTCGCCCAAAAAACCGTCACCCGCCGGCGTTTCAGGCAAACCTCCCGCTCTTTGGTAGACCGGCAGATTTTGAAAATACTATATCACCCTCCCTGTAGTCAAGTCTTTTTTGGCCGTTCTCCCGGCCTATTTCACCATCATTAAGACTGTTCAGTCCGTTTCGCTGTTTAATGATAAATTACACGGGTTCAAGTTTCCGAAATGCCGGGCCTTAGCCTCAATCACCGCAATTTCCTCTTTTGAGGAACGGTTTCTGATAACTGGCCCTCCCAGCGATTCCGAAAACGATTCCGCCAATCGCTGCTCCAGATCTTCTCGCTCGCGTGACGGCAGCACGATTTCGGAAGCTGGCGCCGCATCGACGATCGCCGGATGCGGCGTAGCGGGCGCGATCCGTATCACCCCGTGCTGCATGAACGCCTGCCGCGTGCGACGCTGCGATCCGGCCGCGATTTTCCGACCGCCGACCATTATTTCGTATCGGGACACCGACGCGAAGCATCCCTTCTGGACGTCCGACAAACCCGACCGGGCCAGAGGATCTTCCCGGCGCGCAATATACGCTTCTATCCCGCACCGGGCGTAAAACCGCACGATCGCATCCGCTATCACACGGTAACATTCGTGCAGAGTCGCTCCCAAAGCGGGATCTTTCACAAAATTCCCCGCCACGGCATAGGTGATCTCGCCGTCGTCATGCAACAGCGCCCGCCCGCCGGTGATGCGCCGCACGACGGGCGTGTCGCCCAGGTGGGTTGCGTCGACCGCCCGTTCCAACCGTTGATGATGTCCGATCGTTATCGACGGCCGGTCCCACCCGTATAGCCGCACGGTCGGCGCAGCCTCTCCGGCTTCGGCCAAATCCAGCAGATGAGCGTCCGCGGCCATATTGAACGAAGCCGACCGCTTGCCGTCGATTATCAGATGCCAGAGTCCCATGAGGGCAACATATGCAATTATCGGGATGAAGTAAAGATCGCCTGGGATTATTTGCTTGCTGACCGGCGCACGGCCGCGCCCGGCGGGGATGCGGATTATACCTGGTTGGCGGGGGTGAGATTGTAAATTTTGATGCGGTGGCGGACGGTGGATTCGCTTATGCCGAGCAAACGGGCGACTTCGCGGCGATTCCATCCGGTTCGGTCGAGAGCCGCCTGCGTTTCGTCTTTCTTGGACGGCAGTTCGCCGATGGCCAGATCAACCATACGGGCAATGTCGCCGCGGGACAATAGCGCCAGTCGTTTGACTTTGATTTCGAGTTCGCGCACGTTGCCCGGCCAGGGACGCGAGGCAAAAATCGAGGCGAGGCGGTCGAAGGCGGCGCGGTCGGCCTTGGTCATTATTTCCACTTCCGCCTTCTCCAGGAAATGTTCGAGCAGATATTCGATATCGCTGCCCCGACCGGCCAAACCGGGTAGATCGATCGGGATTTCGTTGAGACGATGGAACAGGTCGAGCCGGAAACGGCCGTCGCTAACCAGCTTTTCCAAGTCGTGGTTGGTGGCGGCGATGATACGGCAATCGATCTCGCGCTCCTGCCGTTCACCGAGGCGGCAGATACGGCGGTTCTCGATGACATCGAGCAGTTTGGCCTGAAGCTCCGGCGATGAATCGGCGATCTCATTCAGGTAAAACGTGCCGCCGTTGGCCTCTTCGATCCACCCTGCCGTCGTCATCGACGCTCCGGTATAGGCGCCCTTGCGATATCCGAACAGTTCCGACTCGACCATATTGTCCGGGATGGCGGCGGCGTTGACTGATACAAACCGGCCCGTACGGCCCGAATGATGATGGATATATCGGGCGAACAGGTCCTTGCCGCAACCGGTCGGCCCCGTCAAAAGCACCGACATGTTGGACGGCGCGATATGCTCCGCGAGCTCGACCAGTCGCATCATGGATGAATCGCGGCAGATTATGGTCGGCACACCATTGTTGGAATGCGCCGGTTGCGACCGCATCAGCGGCGTATCTGTCAATTCCCGATTGATTTTAGCGACATAATGTTCGACGTTTTCGCTCTCGAAATATTCGCGGGCCAGATATAACAAGGCGTGTCGTTCGCCGTTGAGATAGAATCCCGACGTTGCCGCCAGATAGCGGGTGACGGCCAATTCGTAGCGGGACCCGATCGCGGAGAATAGTTCAGTCGCCTTGCCGAACCATTCTCTGGTGGCATCGGCGTTTCCGGCGAACGCCTCGAGCTGAGCGTACACTCGGTAGCAGGCGGCGATTTCGACTCGCTCGTTCAGCTTTTCCGCCACCGCCAACGCTTCATCGGCAAATGTCCGGGCAGCCTCAAAATCTCCCAGCCCGAGATAGGCGTCCGCCATAAGACGTTTGGTCTGAGATACCAACGCCGACTCCGGCGCGATTTCGAGCGAAATATCCAGACCTTGCTGTAACACCGTTAGCGCCTTATCATAATCCCCTTCGAGATTATGAATCCATCCGAGATTCTCAAAATATATAGCCTGTTCACGCTTGAAATCACCTAAGTGAGGGCCGGCCAGTCGGATAGTTCTTTCCGACGTAATGAAGTCACCCTTTAGGGCGTATGGGATCGCGGACATGAAGTAGAATATCCCTAGCTTCGCTTCATCGTAAGTTTCAAATTGTGATTCAAGCTCCGAGTATAGCTGGATCGAATCCGAGAGACGCCCCAGTGCGAAGTACAATCGCGATAGGTTAGCTGATATGGAAATCACATTTTCGTAATCATCATTGTCTCTATATAATTTAATAGATTGCTGCATATAATTGATAGCGGAATTGATTTCACCCACGTGAAAAGCGATGAAACTCAGGCGATTCAGTGCCTTGCCCTGCCCCTTGAAGTCGTTTATCCTCTTGAACAGCAGATATGCCTCAAAGCATTCTTCTTTGGATTGAAAAAGATCTCCCAACGATATTAATAATAATGCATACAGATATTTTATTTCGGCTAATCCCGCATAATCACTTGTTGCTCCAAAATAATCATGCGTTTCGCGGATAACCTCATCCAAGTCATAATTGCCCAGAAAGAGATTCGCTTCCACAAATACAAGATTGCACATTGCCCTGTCATCAGGAGAAATCGACTCCTGATCGATTTCTCCTATGGTACGCAATGCTTCCTTATACTTCTTTCCGCGAAGAAGTTCCTGCGCCACACGGATTGAATGTCTTGCGACTTTACTCATCGAATCGTGGCATCCCGCGATTTTAATCCAATGTTTATTTCTCTACCGATACCTTATCGATCTCACCAACGTGATTTTGGTGCCCATTATCAATGATTTGGTTCAATCCAACCGCTCTCATCTCCTCCATCCGTCGTCGTCGTGGTCGTCGTCGTGGTAGCGTCCGGCGGCGGCCAAGGGCCGACGTAGCCGTCCGGCGGCGGCGGATAGTTGGGATTTATCCAGGTCGTATCTGTGGAGCTTGTCGTACTGGTCGTGACGCCAGGGTCAGCAACCATCGGGGCGGCGAATATCATGATACCGATCGCCACCGCCACCAGCAAGGTCATCAATCTCTTCATGGTAAAACCTCCGGAGAGTGTTTATTGTGATTGGTTCACGTTACCCTCACCGCGAACAAACGGCGCTCACGTCGCGAAAACGTGTTGACCGTGACGCCTTCTGCTGCCCTCAGCCGGCGACCGCTGACGCCCCGATCCCGCTGCTACTCGTCCACTATGTGAGGATTTGCTCTTCATAATTAGGCCACACTCCGGGCGGGGAAAGGTCATGTTCGCCTCTCCCGTTTCTCTACCTCCCGATCCGTGGGTGAAGATGAGAGACTCCCAACCCCGGTTCGATCCAGCCCCACAGTTATGTCACGCCTCATCCCCCTTGGTCAAATGTTATTCGCCGAAGATTATCTCCAGCAATGCCTGTAATATTCTATCTGAAAATCGTGCCTTTTGATGCTTTTCCCCGCCGCTTGGTCAGATGGGCAATGCCGAAATCCGCTTTTTTCCCCGCGCACCTCCTTCTCGATACCTCATTATAGATGAGTCAAATCCGATTGTCAAGCTAAAAATCGCATAAAAATATCGCTTATTTTCTGCTTTTCCGCCGCCCCCTCTCCTGTCGGCAAGTCGTTCGACGTACGGATGAGCTCAGGGCCTCTGTCAACCGCGAGAATTCTATCTGTTGACTCACTCGTCGCAATCACATATCTTGACGGCAGCAGATAGTCCTCAGGTGAGGATTGACTTCTATGACGCAGGCGGCAGGTTCGACATCACCGACTTCAGAAAAAGCGCTGGGGTTGTTCGCCCAGATTAAGGGATTTCAGCGCGCGTTCTGGATGGTCAACATCATGGAGATGTTCGAACGTCTGGCCTATTACGGCGTTCGGGTAGTCATCCCCATCTATATCGCCCAAGCCGACGAACCGGGCGGCCTGCTTTTTACCCAGACCGAAAAAGGAGTCATCTTCCTGTGGTGGGCGCTGGTGCAATCGCTCGTGCCGGTTTTCTCGGGCGGGTTCGCCGATCGCTACGGCTACAAACGGACGATTGCCTTCTCTATCACCGTCAAGGTCATCGGCTATTTGATGATGGCCACCCAGCGGGGGTATTATCCCTTCCTGCTGGGCTGCTGTATCCTGGCCGCCGGCACAGCCATATTCAAACCCGGCGTACAGGGGACAATGGTGCGGACGCTGACCAACAAGAACTCGTCGGTCGGATGGGGTACATTTTATATGCTGGTCAATATCGGCGGCTGGCTGGGCCCGCCGCTGGCCCATTTCCTGTACGGTGTATCCTGGCCGACGGTCTTTTTCGGGTGCGCCGTCATTGTGTCGTTGAATTACCTGATGTTGCTCACCTACAAGGAAGTCCCCGCCGGCGGCGATCAATCCGGCGGCGTGTGGAAAGTCGTCAAGATCACTCTCCGCAATATTCTTTTCCGTCCCCGTCTGACGATTTTCATCGTGATCATGTCCGGGTTCTGGCTGATGTTCATGCAATTGTTCGATATGCTGCCCAATTTCATCGTCGACTGGGTGGACAGCTCGCAACTGGTGCGGATATTTCATCTGCCGTCGTGGATGACCGTGGAGACATCGCGCGGGGTCATGATTGCGCAGGAATGGCTGATCAATTCCAACCCGGGCTTGATCATCCTGATGGTGGTCTTGATTTCGTGGATGGTGTCGCGGATGCGGCGCGTGCATTCGATCATGTTCGGGATCGCCATCTCCTCGACCGGGCTGATAATCGCAGGATATTCCATGCTGGGCTACGTCTGCCTGCTGGGGATTTTAACCTTTTCCATCGGCGAAATGATGTCATCGCCGAAAATGAACGAATATCTCGGCGTCATCGCGCCCGAGGGCGAAAAGGCGCTCTACATGGGCTACGCCAACATACCGTTGGCAATCGGCTGGGCGTATGGTTCCCTGATGGGCGGGCGGGTATACGACGCGCAGGGGGACAAGGCCAATCTGGCCATCAAGTACCTCGCCGACAAACTCGACATCACCACCAGTGTGGCATGGGACGCCATGACGTCGCTTCAGCACAGCCTTGGCCCCAAGGTGGCCGAAACGATCAAATATATTGCCCAATCCAGCGGGGTCGTTCAGGGAATCGCCCGCCCCGACGCTATGAACCGCCTGCAGGAAGCGCTTGGCGTCAACGCTACCGAAGCCACGAATTTGTTATGGAATACATATCAGCCGCACACGTTATGGTATCCCTTTGCGGCCATCGGCTTCGCCTCGGCTCTCGGGATATTCATCTATTCGATCTGGGTTCGCAAAAAAGAAGCCGGGATCTGACGCATCATGATTCGCCCGCCTTCGGAATAACCCACGTTCGGAGACTTCACGCGTCGGGTTTTTTCTTCCGTTTCAGCTTCAGGCGGGTGGTTTCGCGGCAGCCCCGGCAGCGAATGCAGAAGTCGGTCTTGTCGTTGAGGGTTTCGCTGTAGAGAACGGCGTCGATGGTAACGACGTTATTTTCGTAATCGATGCTGATAATGGAACAGATGTCACCCGGGCCGCCCCGCTGGCGGCCGGTGTAGGCGTCAAGGACGGAACGAAGCGCGACAAAGTGGCGCAGGAAGGTATGTTGCGGAATATTGTCGGTGGACGGATACAAGGCGCAAAATTGGTCGGCGTCAAGGCGCAAAATATCGCCGATGGGCCGGTTTTCAAAATGATCCAGCATTAACGGCGTCGACCGGGCGGTGCGCCCGCCGCTGACCTTGTCCAGCCGATATTCCCGGAGCCGTTCAGCGGAATCGAGGATGATATGGATCGTTTCTATCGATTTTTCGCGCGGCATGGTGTCACGTCCCTGTTGTCGTTTTTCTCCACTCATGATTATTTCAAAGCGTCGCTGAATGTACCCCGCGCGATGATATGCGCGAGGTTTTTGCGGCCGCTCGGTTTTTCCCGCCCGGCCAGATCTTCGGGCAATTTCGACGGCTCGTCCAGAATACCGACCGCAGCCATGGCCTCGACACAGTAGTCGTCTGGAACACCCAAATCGGATGTGGCCCGCTCATAGCTGAATCCCTGCATACCGTGGACGACCAGTCCCCGGATAGACCCTTCGAGCGCAAACATCCCCCACGCGGCGCCAGTATCAAAGGAATGGGTGCGCGACGGTTTGTCGTTTTTGTCGAATGTCGTTTTGGACACGATGACCACCAGCGCTCCGGCGTTCTTGCACCACCGTTGGTTCTTCTCGTTAAGAAGATTGAACAATGTCTCCCATTCGGGATCGTCGCGCCGCGCATAGATAAACCGCCACGGTTGATTATTTGCCGCCGACGGCGCCCAATGAGCCGCCTCGAACATCGCCATCAGATCGTCATCGCTCACGGTTTCGCCGGTCATCGACCTCGGCGACCATCGGCTGCGAAAAATATCGTCGGATCCGTATCTATTGGGTCTGTATTCGTCGATATTATCCGCCACTCGTACCATGCATCCTCTGCCCGCATCGTCCGCAAAATATACGCGAAAAATTATCTATATGAGAGTCAATTAGTCGAGCATAAGATACATCGGGGACAAGTTTTGTGCAAGGGTTATCTGGAACGACTAAGGCGGGCGGTCAAAAGGCGTGCTTGTAATGCTCGACCACACCCTTGGCGATGGTCACGGCGTCGAAACGGATATCGGCGCCGGAAACGCCGTATTTTTCGATATATATTTGCGCCGCCCGGCGGAGTTTTTCCTGTTTGCGCTCATCGATCCACGTCGCCGGATGGCCGAATTTTTCCGTCAATGACCGCTTCACCTCGACAAATACGACCGCTGCGCCATCGCGACAAACGATATCGATTTCATATCGGGAAAGTCGAAGGTTGCGATGGAGAATCCGATAGCCGAGTTTTTGCAGATATTGGACGGCGATATCCTCGCCGGCCGCCCCCGTATCGGCTCGGATCCGCGTCATTCGGTCAGCGCCATCTCCGTCTGGTAAATCATCTCCTGCACCGGGCGGTAGGATTGCCGATGGATTGGCGTCGGGCCGTATTTCTTGAGTTCCCCGATATGGTCGGCCGTGGCGTACCCCCGATGCCGCCCGAAGGTAAACTGCGGATAGAGATTGGCGTAGTGATCCATGATGCGGTCGCGGGTGACCTTCGCGATAATCGAGGCGGCCGAAATCGACGGGCAAAAGGCGTCGCCTTCAATCACGGCCAGTTGCGGGAATTCCAGGTTGGGAACCGGCAGGTGGCCGTCGATCAGGACAAAAGCATCCTTGCATTTCAGCTTGCCGACCGCCTGGGCCATGGCCCGCATCGACGCCCGCAGAATATTGATCCGGTCGATCATTTCATTGTCGACGATGCCGACAGCGTAGGCGGCCTCCGAAGAGACGATCTGATCGAAGATAATTTCACGCTTAAGGGCGGTGAGCTTTTTGGAATCGTCGAGGCCGTCGATGACCATGCCCTCGGGCAATATCACCGCCGCCGCCACGACCGGTCCGGCCAGCGGCCCCCGTCCGGCTTCGTCGATACCGATGATACGATAATAGCCGTAGCCCCGGAGACTTTCTTCGAGTCCGGGCACGCCCCGCAGCACTCCGGCCCGCCCTTTCATCACGATTTTTTGCGCCAGCAAGTCCACGGTCACCACCTGCCCTTTCGGTTGGCAATTTTCACTCGGTAACTCATTTATATTATTATTATCGGGAAAGCGCAAGCAAGAATTTACATCATATGCAACGCCGACTGTGAAATTGCCGTACAATGGGATACCATGTTGTGCAAAATAGTCATCGTCCAATGCGAGGTCGGCCGGCAATTGACGACCGAAGAAAATCTGCTGATTTTCAAACAACGGCCCGATTTCGTGATTCTTCCGGAGTACTATAACGTCGACCCACTCCGGCGGGACAACGCGCACAATGTCGGCGTGGCTTACTCGTTCGACCAGTATTGCCGTACGCTGTCCGACCGGCTCGAAACGGTGCTGATCGCCGGCACCGCGGTAACAATGGAGAACGGCGGTTTTTACAACACCGGTCACGTCTATAACCGCGGCCGCCTGATGGGTATTCAGCACAAGCTCAACCCTACTGCCAACGAACGGGCACATGGCATCAGCCCTGGGAAAGAGCGGACACTTTTCGAGGTCGCCGGCGTCAGGTTCACGCAGCTCATCTGCGCCGACGTCCTGGCGCAGGAAAATTTCGTCCGTTCGGGGGATTTGGAACCGGATATCGTTTTCGTCCCGACCACCTCTCCCCTGCGGCCCCACGAAAACATCCTCGAGAAATTCGACCGCGACCATAACATCTTCATCTTGGGAGCCCGCGCCGCCGGCGCCTATATCGTCAAATGCTGCGCCGTGGGCAAACTGTGGGGCGGCTCACTTCAGGGGCGGTCGCTGGCGGCGGCGCCGTGGGGCATCCTCACCCGTATTTCCCCCGACGAGGAAGATCGTCCCCGGATTCTATCCTGTCTTCTGGATCTCACCGGGCTACGAGAATTCCGCCAGAAGCAGCGCGCCGGACAACAGAACCCCATCAGATAATCCTTGCCAGTCCGCGCTTTCTGTCGCTTATTGCAACAAACCTCAGCGTGGAGATGCATGATGCATACAAAATCATTTCTCAGTGTTATGTTCATTTTGGGAATATTTCTCATCGCCGCCGGAGCGGGTGCCGACGAAGGCATGTGGCCGCTGTATGATTTGAACAAGCTCGACTTCGACGCCCTTTACAACCGCGGCTTGGAACTCACTCCCGATCAAATTTTCAACCCCGGTCAGGGCGGGCTGAGCGACGCCGTTATCGATCTGGGCGGCGGCACAGCTTCCTTCGTTTCCGAAGACGGCCTCATAATCACTAATCATCATGTCGCCTTCGGGGCTATTCAGAGGCAAAGCACCGTCGACACCAATTATCTTCGGGACGGATTCTACGCCCCCACGCGGGAGGACGAAATCCCGGCCATCGGATATTCCGTCTACGTCACCTTGGCGGTGGACGACGTTACCGACCAGGTCAAATCGGTTCTGACGGACGATATGGACGACCTGGCGCGCTACCAGGCCATTGAGAACAAGATCAAGGAAATCGTCGCCGCCTGCGAGAACGGCCGAGACGTCCGATGTGAAGTGGCCGAGATGTTTGAGGGCATATCGTACACTCGCTATACCTATTTTCAAATCCGCGACGTCCGCATCGTCTACGCCCCGCCCGACGCCATAGGGAAATACGGCGGGGAGATCGACAACTGGATGTGGCCCCGCCATACCGGGGATTTTTCATTCCTCCGAGCCT
>CAZJWR010000080.1:0-14546 GCA_964549765.1 uncultured Ignavibacteriales bacterium | reverse complement strand
ATGTCCTGCCGTCGCCCGTTGGGATAGGCGAACTGAGTCACCATCCGACCTGTCATACGCTCCAGATCCTCTTTCCCGCCAACGATTTCGGGGGCAAGATCCTCTTCTTTAAGTCGGCTGAGGATCGGGTGCGTCCGGGAGTGAGCGCCGATGGTGACGAGGTCGTTGCCTGCCAGACGGCGTAAATCGTCGAGGCTGAGCGGTCGGAAGTGGGGAAAGCGGTCATATGCGATATGCCGGCCGTAGGTCTTTTGCATCCAGTCGACGATTTCGTCCTTCTTGTGATTTTCCACGGTCTTGAGATATTCCGCCAGGCGGTTTCTTGCCGTGTATCTTTCAGCCAACGTGGAAAACGCGAATTTCCCGGCATCGAGTCGGTTCAGATCCAGTTCATTTTCCGGGATGGAGAGCAGGATCATCGTGATCAGATCGGGCCAAAGATATGCGGGAGCGGCACTCTCGCCGGCGATAAAACCGCTCGTGACAAAAATCGTGGCAGGGATGCCGAATTCATGCAGTATCGGCAGGGCCAGTTCGAGATTCGACTTGTAGCCGTCGTCGAAGGTCACGGCGACGGCAAGGGGGGAGATATCGCCGGTTTCGAGTGAATCGACGAGTTTTTCCAGAGAGATGGGATGAAAAGCCGATTTCAGGTAGCCCATCTGGGCGCGGAAATTGTCCACGTGAACTTGGGTCCAGTCCCGGACATCGCCGTCCTGCGTCAAGCCGTGATACATCAGGATACGCGGGCGGTAGCGGGTCAGTCGCCGCGCCAGAGACGCCCCGCCGCACAGGCCCAGGGTTTTCTTGATCAGTCGTCTGCTCATCCTGGATTATCGCAATTCACTCATTATCCGCCCGCCCGGTTAACGCCGATCGCAGACGCCGCTTGACGGCAGGCGGGACCGCTTTCTTTATCGCCTGAAGTGTTTTCAGGTTGGTATGGAGCATCCGTCCCGATACGGTTCGCGGAAAATATATCATATCCGCCATATCATACGTAGTCGTCGCCCAGGATTGCTTGTATTTCATATCCCCCCGAAGCAAATCGAAGATCGCGACTTTTTCATCGATGAGACATTGGATGCAATAGTCGATAATCATATTCCCGGGGCTGATACGGGTATGGGCCATATCGAAGCCGGATAAATAAGCATAAAAGCGGCTGCCGAATAGAAACCCATAGAGCACGGCTACAACCCTATCTTCGTGCCGTATGGTGTAATACCTTATGGCAAACGGCGCCGGGCGCATTTTCATGATCTCGGCGTGAAAATTCCGAATTCTTTCGCGCGCCAAAGCTCCGCTTTGCCCTTTATGCTGCCAGCGAGATGAATGAAGTTCAATGAGAGTTCCTAACAAGTGTTCGGATGGGTCCTCGGCAGTATAATTATATCCTCCCGCGCGATCCATGTAATTTTGATTATTGCGTAATGTTTTGCGAAATTTCTTCGTGAGACCCTTATTAAACTTCAGATATGTATCCTCCAGTCTTGTAACCATGGCAAGCTTGGTTTCGTAACGGGCGCTGTAGAAACCGCAGTTCCGCATATAGCGGCCGAGTATATCGAGGGGACTTCCGGGGAGCACATTTTCCATCGCCGCCGGCAGGCCGATTTGTTCCAGACGAGAGGCTAAGGCCGGAATTACCCGCGACAAGAACTCTTTTCGGACGATCAGAGGGTTGTAATCGGTGATGGCGCCGCCCAGACAGACGAGTGCTGCCGACGGGATCAGTCCGCCGATTTTCATTTTACGCCGGGCGAGGGGCAGGATACCGACCAGTTCGTTTTCGAGATACGCTGCGAGGATACAGGGCCGGCCGCCGACACCATGTTTGGCGGCGGCGTACTGCCATTCCCAGGTGGAAAAGACTGTCGCCTGATGCGAGTCTTTCACCAGCGCCGACCAGGCGGGACACAACGATTCGATTTCGTCCGATACGGATATTTCCTTGATTTCGATCCCGGTCATACTGCCGCCTCCACCTCCACCTCTTGCCGCCTGACACGCTTTCGCGCCACGAGATAGATCGCCGACGCCCATACCGAGAACTGGAACAGGTGGGGATAATAGGTGGCGGTGATAAACTGCCCCGCGACGATATACCCGACTAGGATAACATCAATCGCGTGCGAGAGATAGTACAGCAGCTTCTCGTCGTCGAACGCCGCCAGAAGCTGTCGGCTTTTATAGTTTATCCAGAAAATCGAACCTATAAAAAGCAGATAGACGGTAAATCCGACCAGACCCATCTCGGTGACGATTTGAATGAAGACATTATGCGGCGACCAGTACAAGCTGGCCGATCCCTTGGCCCGGTACGTGGATCCGTACGCATTGGGGAAATTCCCGGTGCCGACACCGAATATCGGGTAGTCCGCCACCATATCGACCGCCGCCCGCCAAAGTCTAAATCTGATTTCGATGGATTGATCGGATTCGACGTTCGTGATCGATTCGATCCGCTTGACATACTGGTCCGAGACGAGATATACGGCCAGGGGCGACAATACGGCCAGGATAACCAGGCCGATCAGCAGCTTTTTCTGCTTGTAGAGTATATAAAGCAGCGTTGCCACGAAACCGACGAACGCTCCCCGGGAGCCGGTGAAAATGATCGAGACGACGAACATCACCAGAAGCACCAAACAGACAAATCTCAGGAGACGGTTGGTCGTTCCCTTGAAGAGATAATAGCATAGGGGATAGGTGACGCACAATCCCAGCCCCAGTTCCGATGAGTTGGCGAGAAAATAGGTCGAGTAGCCGCCAACGCCGTTGACTCCCTCGGCGCTCGCCTTGATGGGGCCGGTGCCGCCGAGGATGGTTGCGCCGCCCACGATAATTCCGTACCCGCCCTTACCGGTGCTGCGGTTCAGGCCCACCGTGAGATAGGTATAGATCTGAATCAGGCTGACAAAACCCATCGAAAGCAAGTAGAAGATCATGTACGTCTTGATCCGTTTCCGGGTGTTCAGCAGCATGACGGCGACGAAGTAGAAAACGGATATTTTGAGCAGTTCGATAGTGGTCTCGACCGAGGAACTGAACCAGAACGAGGTGACGTTGGATAACACCGCGGCCACCATAAAGGCCAGGAACATTTTGTCGTTCGGCAGCAACGTGAGGTGCGCCTTGCCCTCCAGTTTCCGATGGATGACCAGGCTGACGACGGTCAGGGCCAGGATGAAAATATTGGGCCGCAGGATAGCCAGAAAGTTGAACAAGTCCTGAGGTCGGATGTAGACGATCAGCATGTAAAGATATAGCCCCGAAACGGGGTACTTGAGCACGATCGCGATCAGCACTACCAGCAGTATCGGCCCGAAAATGAAATAGGGCTTGATGAAAAAAAGCAAGCCGCCGCCGATGATCGACGTCAGAAGGGCCAGAATCAGGATGGTCCTGGTGTGGGGTACGCCGGGCGCGGCGGCTCGACGCCGCCCGAATTCGCTGGATCGATGGACGAGTTCCCGGGCCATGCTTTTACTCCACCGCCGAAATGATCGTGTTTACTTTTTCGGCCAACCGGCGCCATTCGAACGAACGGGCGTATTCCCGATTCGGTTCCATTTTCAAAGAACCGGATTTCTTCTTTTCCATCAAGTCAATAATGGCATCGGCGATGCCGCCGGGATTGTCCAGCGGCACGAAAATTTCGAGGCCGGATTGCGCGAGCATCCGATGGGTGGTGCCGTCGATACCGGCATGCAGAATCGGTTTGCCGATCCGCATGTATTCGAATATCTTGCCCGGCAGTGCGCCGACGTGGTAGTACGGCGTTCCACCGGTGAGAAGATAAAGAATATCAAACGACGGATAGGCCCGCATGAGTTCATCGTGCGTGCGAAAACCCTGATTGTCGACGAGATGATGAACGGCGTATTTTTCAACCAGCGTGTCGAACGACGGATCGGAAAAACCGATAATGTTCAGCACGATATCCTTCTCCGTATACCCTTTCTCCGAAAGAATGCGCAGCGCCTCGGCGGTGGAATCGCCGGAGTGGTCGTACATGCTGCCGACATAGACGAGCTTCAATGGCTCCGATACCGGCAACGGAGACGAAAAGTCGATTCCATTGAAGTCGGCTTCGTTGTATCCGTTGGTGATCACGAATAATTTTTCCTTCGGCAAATCGGGCATGCGCGCCAGCAGCCGGTCGACGTCGCCGGGACTCATGTTGAGCACCGCCTTCGACCGCACCAACGCCTTGCGCTCAAGCCGTTTCTCGATCTTCTCGCGAATTTTATACTTGTACGGCTGATTGTCGGTCCAACTGTTGCGAAAATCGGTGATGTATCTTACGCCGGTGAGAAAACGCAGCATCATCCCCAGCACCTGGACCGACTGCGGCGGCGACGTTACCAGCAGATGGGTGATTTTTTTCTTCTTGATAATCCGATACGCGGTCGGCAGACTCCGCAGGCTCCAGATGATATAGTTATCGGGGATGAAGACAAAATTATCGAGAAAGCGAAAGCCGGGGGAGAGGATGATCTTCTTAAGAATACCGAACAGGCGACGTTTCAGGCCCGGTTTCGACGATCCGGCCGATTCCCCGGCGGTTGCCTGATACTTATTGAAGATTTTGCTCGTCAGGCGGCGGGGCATCGGCGCCGACGTCCGCTTGATATCGAGATCGGGATGAATTTCCGGGAAAAGCGATTCGTCGTTGACGGTGGACAGATGCACGGCTCCGGTCAACAGGGTAATATCCCAGCCGGCTTCAATGAGATATTTGCTGAAAAAGACCGGCCGATAGATGCCGCTTGTCCGCGCCGGAGGGAAGTCGATGGAGATGATGAGAATCGACTTTCGTTTCTCCGTAATGGGCATCACCTTCTTCTCCTACGATTTGGTCCGCGATTGATTGATGATACCAAAGTATAAAGATCGACCGGATCATCATCTTCAATTCTAACACAATTCTGCGATCGGATACGAGCGAAACAGCTTATCATCATCGTGACATCACCAGCATCATTAGCCTCAATTTATTCTTTAGAAGCATACGGTGCTCCCGGTCAAGTCCGATAAGAGCCGTTGCAATAACGTGCAGGCACATGGCAGCGGCTACTGCCAACATAAACTGGGTCAAAGAAGTTATTACCAGCATGCGATGGATGAAAAAGACCGCCGCAAGAAACGGCACCGAAGCCAGAATCGCCGGAATGAACGACCACCGGAAGTAGGTGAACAAGTTCACCGATAAAACCCGGCATATGTAGGCCGGGATAATAAACGTGCCATAAATCGTCAGCGGGATCGCCGTTCCCAGAGCGGCCCCGTAGATACCGTATGGTTTCACGAGCAGGAGGCTGAGCAGCAGATTGGCCGCCGCCGTTCCGATATTCAAAAAGGCGTAAGTTTTCACCTTCCCCAGGCCATAGAGGATGCTGCCGGACACCAGTTGCGAGAGAAATCCGAAATAGGCGATCATCAGAATCGTCAGGACTCTCGACGACGGCGGGCCGTATTCGGGGCCCATCCATAAATCGATGAAATTCTTGCCGAGGATGAGATAGACGATTCCCACCGGAAAGATAATAAGCAGGCAGTAACGGGTGCCGATCAACAGCAGGCTTTTGAGCCGTTCGTTTTGTTCGCGGGCTTCGAAGGCCGACGCCACGGGCGTAATAGTCGTCGTAACCTGGGCGACGATATTTTTCAGGTATTCGATGAGGTTGGCGCCAATGGCGTAATAGGCGATGGCGGTGGCCGTCAGGAAGGCGCCGATAATCAGGTTGTTGGCGTAGAAGGTGATCTGTACCGAAACTCCAATGAGGAAAATATAGATGCTGAAGCTGTAAAGATTCTTGAGCATGTCCCTTTTGGCAAGGCGCGGGTTGAGCTTTAAGGTCGGGAGAATCCGGTAACAGACTTTCACACGGATTAGTGTCTCAAGAACGCTGGCGCTGAGCAGGATCAGACCCATGGCGACCAGCCGCCCTCCCATCGAGAGGATGATCACTATCGCCAGCGAACGGATAAGCAGCACCGATATGCCGATAACGTTGGCAAGGTCGAACCGCTGCAGGCCGTTGAATACCGCCGTAAGTATGGCGAAGGGGACCTCGATGGCGACCTTAAGGCCAACCAGCAGAACGAGAATTTTGAGGTCGCCGAGATACTCCGGCGGAACTTTGAATATTTTATCCGAGAAATGCGCGATGATGACGGTGGCGATAAAGATAACGACCGCGATCACGGACGATATGACTATTGCGGAATTTATTGCCTCGTTTATTTTGTCGGTATCTTTGAGTTCATAATATTTGGACGTGAATTTAACAATCGCCGGACGGATACCCAGGTCGAGAAGCCCGAAATAGCCGGTGAGCGACCCGACCAGCACCCAGATACCGTACCCGGCGCTTCCCAGTCTGTGGACGACAAACGGCGACAGGAAAAACATCACCACCATGGTCACGGCGGCGCCGGTCCAGTTGGAAAGAATATTGCGGACGATGATCCGTTTCAAACCCATAAATACATCTCTGTCAATTCAGGTATCTCTTACTTCGTTAATCGGCTTCTGATTCGTTTGGCCATATTCTTCGCGGCGCCGATTAGTCGCACTTTCGACATGGGGCTGAAATAATCATGCCATCCCTTTGGGCCGCGATTCCTCTTGACCTGAAATCGTTTCAGGAATTTCAGATCATCGATGTCGGTATTGAGGCCCGTGAACGAGGTCATGACGACCTGATAGCCGGCCTTCAGCGCCGCCCCGGCCACGCGGCTGTCGATCCGGCCCATCGGCGCGGCCATCATCGTCACCGGCATGCCGATATTGTCCTCGATAATTTTTTTCGACTGCTCCAGCTCGGCCGATAATTCCATATCGTTCAGCCGCGTCAGGTCATGATGGCTCATGGAATGGGACTGGATGGAAAAACCGCTCGTGGCGAGGTGCCGGAGATGCGCCCAGTCCAGATAATGCTCCTGTCCCACCAGGCTCGGAATGACATTCAGGATGGGGGAAATGCCGGCTTTGACAAATGTTTCTTCGGCATCCAGCACCGACCGATGACCGTCGTCGATGGTGACGAGTATCTGCCGTTCGGGTTCGCCCCGGTATTGGGCGCGGTCCGTGATATCCGTGGGCGTAATCAGCCGATAATCGGACGTCGCCATTTCGCGGCAATGAGACTCGAGAGTTTCCAGATCGACCGAGAACGGCTCATCACCGGGGTTGACGCCCACGGGAGCCTCCCGATGGAAATAATGATATGTCAGCACTAAAAGATTCATGTCGTTATGTCACCGGTGACTGGGTTCCCAGGTTTTGGCGCGCGCGCCGATTATCACCTTATACCAAGCAATAAGAACCGCCGCCGAGGAAAGCAATAGAAAAGAGGCGGTGGAGCCGGTCCGCGCCGTCGATTTGGAGCGGACCAGAAGCCCAATCACGCCTATGGCGATTATCGCGGCATAACCGAAGACCGTCAAGCGATAGATCAACCCGTCATTCCAAAGGAGTACTGCCAGCGCCAAATCGGCCAATGCCATGAACGGAAACAGCCATTTGAGCGCCTTATGCGACCACAACTGCCAGGCATACACCGGGTAGCGAAACGGATTGAGCAGCCCGATGTTGGCCAGCACCGTGCGTATCCCCGCCTGCACGATTCGCGACCGCCGCGCCAATTCCGCGCCGGACGATTTGACCATGGGCACATAACCGACAAGGTCGTCCCGGTGGATGACCTTATATCCCCGGCGATATACCATAAGCGGAAGGGCAAAATCATCGGCCTGATCAGTTCCGTAAGCTTGGAATAATTCCCGCCTTACGGCGAAGAACGACCCCGAGGCCGACACCAGCGAATTCAGGCGGCTTTCGCGGCGCCGGATGGTCATCTCGTAATCGATATAGCCATGCTGGCCGGCGGGACTGCCGTCGCCGCCGCCCACCCATACATCGCGGCTCGACACCAGTCCGACGTCGGGATGGGCAAAACTCGAAAGGATTATCGGCATGATATTAGGATCGGTGCGCACGGAACAATCAGTGAATACCAGAATAGCTCCCTGAGCCGTCTCGACGGCCTTATGCAGCACGGCGATTTTGCCGCCGCGCTGTTCAAGGCGGAAATATTTGAATCGGGAATCCTCCGCGGCGATCTTCTTGAGGATTTCATCGGTGCCGTCGGTGGAGGCGTCGGAACCGATGATAAACTCGATCTTATCGCGGTCATAATCGATTTCGGCCAGGTTTTTCAGCTTCTCCAGGATATTGTTTTCTTCGTTGTGGGCGGCCACGATGAAGGATACGAAGGGCAGTTTCTCCGCCGGATGAAATTCGCGCTCCTTCCTGAGCCGCGAAAACAGCCACAGCAGAACCGGGTAGCCGTTCAGCGTGTAGATCATGAGCACAACCAGCGCCCAAAAGACTATCTCCTTGACCGAAAACTCACCCATGGGCCACTCGCCTCCATAAATCCGCCAACGGCTGCGCTGCCGTATCCCACGAATAGCGGGCCTTGATCAACTCCAGCCCGGCCTCGGCCAGTCGGCGATGCAGAGCGTCGTCGTTCATGACGTCGATCAAAGCCTTGGCGAATTCCTCCGGTTCATCGGCGATGAGGATGTTCTTGTCGTGAGTGACGTCGAGTCCTTCAGCTCCCTTCGCCGTCGAAACGACCGGCAGCCCCGAAGCCATCGCTTCGAGTATTTTCAACCGTGAGCCGCCGCCTATGTGTAGGGGCACGATCATGACCCGGGCGCCATGAAGATACGGCTGAATCTCCGGCACGTCGGCCTGCACCGTCACGGCGGTTCGGGTCGAGAGCACGTCGAGCAGGCGCGGCGACGGCCGCCGTCCCACGATTTTCACCTGAAGGCCCGGGACGGTGGCCCGGAGGAACGGATACACGTCGCAGGCGAACCAGGTCAGACCGTCGATATTGGGAATCCAATCGAGCGAGCCGGTGAAGACGATTCCCGATTTGCCGTCCAGCGGCGTGTCGTTTCTGTATAAAACAGGATCGACGCCGTTTTCGACGACGACGATACGGTCGTCGGGATAAAACTGCGATAGCATTCGTTTGTCGTTGTCCGAGACGGTCACGACATGCCCGTAGGTGTCATCCAATTGTCTTTCCAGCCGCTGCACTTTCCGGTATTGGTTTTGATAGTAGGCATGCGCAATCGGATTGCCCGCTCGTCTGACGTATCCGGCCCAGATCACTTGCTCGATGTTGTGCTGGGTCAATATCAGCCGGGTTTTATCCAGACCCCGGAGGTTGGGCGTCATCGAGATGGAATCGCAATGGATGACATCATAGGTTTTGACCGCCAAAAGCTGTTCCAGCCGTTCCCGATACGTGTGACTGCGATAATGACGCGTCAAATACGGTTCGGATAAAAGGTATGATAATAAGGCGTCGGTTGTCTTCTTGAATTTTCCCGCCAATCCGGGCATGATCAGGTAGTGGCAGGCGATGCCGGTCTTTTCAATCGCCTCGATATGTCGCCGCTCCGATTCATCGGTGATGATTGTCAGCAAATCGATGTCGAACTCATCCGCCAGCTTCTTGAGCAGGTTGAACGTCCGAATCTTGGCGCCGGTGATCAGCGGATAGGGGAGGGCGCCGGTCAGCACCAGTATATTAGGCTTATTCATATCGCGACCGTACCCTCGTGAGAAATTCCAGCATTTTTTCTGCGTTGCTTTTCGCATCGAATCTATCGCGCGTCGTCTGCGCCAATTCATTGGCAAGGCGTTTTCGTAAATCCGGATCTTGCCCCAGCCGGTCGATATGCGCCGCCAGGGCCTCGGCGTCGCCGAAATCGAACAGCAGTCCCGATTTTTTATGCTCGATTATTTCCACTGCGCCGCCGGCGGGAGTCGATATGACCGGGCGGCAATATTTGCCGGCTTCCAGCAGGACGTTGGGAAAACCCTCCATGGCGGAGGTCAGCGCAAAAAGATCGATGTCGGCGTAGAAATCGTCACTGTTTTCGATCCATCCGGCCAGAATGATCCGTTTGCGATATTTGTGGGGAATCATCTCCTCCAATTGTTCCCGCCTCGGTCCCTCGCCGGCGATAATAAACCACGGCGCCGACGCGCCGTGACGATCCAGCAGGCTGGTCGCGGCATGGATGAATATATCCTGCCGTTTTTCTATCGAAAGACGCCCGGCGGTTCCGACCAGGAAGGCGTTGGGTGGGATCCTAAAATGGTTTCTGATGATCAATGCCCGTTGAGCGCATTCGCCGACCGGGATGCTGTTGGGGATATGGATCAGGCGGTCGGAGGCAATTCCCCCGTCCGCGAGTTCCCGGTATTTTCGCTCCGATACCGCCACCACGCCGTCCATTTTCCTGAGGAAGCGACGGTCGAGCCATTCATAAAATTTCACCTTTAACGTATTCTGCGTCCATCCCCGAGATATGCTGACGGCCGGCAGGCGCAGACGCTTCGATAACTGCAGGACGAAATAATCGGCGCGATAATCATGGCCGATCAGCATCGTGTAATCGCCGTACGAAATCACCTTCTCAAGACTGTCAATCGCGGCGCGATCATACGAGCCCTTGATATCGATCCGATGCGCCGCGATCGATAATTCCTGCAGCTTGAAGTAATACTTATTGAAGTCGGGATTCGTGGCCGGAGCAAAAGTCGCCACCGCCGACTCGATCCCCTTTGCCGCCAGCGCCCGGGTGAGATACGTAATCTGGCGCTCCGGCCCGCCATAGAAGTACGACGAGCGAATATGCAACAGCTTCATCGGTTTCATCGTAAAAGTCCGGCGATCCTGTCGACCGCTTCATAGCTGTTATCGGAAGATTGCATATATCTGTGCGTCGGCAGGGTTATTATCGACGCGGCGATTTTCTCCGCGCCGTCCATGCCACCCGGAGCAAATTCGGCCAGAGCCGGGACGGCGTTTAGCGCCGTCGGATACATCGCCGATATGCCCCAACCCCGGCTGCGGGATTTCGCAAGGATGTCGATTCGGCGGGCGGGGTCATCGACAAGCACCGGAAAACGCAAGCTCCCGGGGCGATCATTCATCTTTGAACGCGGGATGGACATCCCGGGGGCCGCATCGAGGAGATTCCGATAGCGGTCGGCAATTTTCTCGCGGCGCCGATTCAGAGTTTCGATAGTGCCATGAATCCGGGCCAGAAGACGAATTCTTTCAATGGCCATTCCCGCCACGTCGAAGTCGGGTTTGTATTCGCTTCGTCCCAGATGCATCCCCGGCAAGCGGGAGAGCAGATTGAATACGGACGGATTCGTGACCGTGTTGTACAGCAGCGTCTTTATTAAATCGCCGCCGGAAACGGCGTCGTGGGCCAGGTTTTCATCCATGATGCGATTGATCTTGTCGGCGATTGTATCGCTGTCGGTTACGATCAGGCCTCCGCCGGCTAACGAGAGATTTTTTCCCCGCCCGAAGGAATAAAATCCGACATCGCCGCCCGTTCCCAAATAGCGGCCATCGATCCGAATGCCGAATGCCTGCGCGGCGTCATCGATGATCATTCTATCGGGACCGACGATTCGGCGCATGGCATCGATGTCCAATCCGATGCCGAACAGGTGGCAGACGACGACGGCTTTGACGTCGGGATGCGATTCGATTGTTTTCTTCAACGCGTCGAGATCGTATCCCAGGTCGTGCGGATCGCTATCCGATATGACCGGCGTCATCCCGGCTTTGACGACCGCTCCCGGCACCGTGTAGCAGGTATATCCCGGCAGGATGATCTTCGCGCCCGGCGGGAACGAAGCTTTCAGGATAATATACAATCCCGTGCGGCCCGAATTGACCGGGAAGAGGTGTTTCACCTGCAAGGCGTCGCCTATCCGCCGCAGGCATGCGTCGGCGGTTTCGCGAGAACGCCGGGCGGCTATGACATCTCGGACGGGAATATCGGCGGCGACGGGGGGGTATGTCTTCAGGCGAAAAATCATTACGGAAAATACTTGGCCAGTCGGGGGCCGATCTGCCGGGTGACCCATACCGGCAGCCGTTTCCAGGTATTGATGGCCAGCCGGAATTTGGGGTTTTCGGGTTTGAGCAGAGGGATCTCGTTCTGATCCGACAGCAGATAGTCGTTATATAGCGGCGTGAATTCCGGCTGCCAGTTCGATTTATAGGTAAATCCGCCTCCCTTGCGCGGCGAGCGGCCGAAATCGAGCCAGCGAATCGGGCTGTCGGCGAGTTTTTTGATCAATTCCCACGTTAAAAAATAATTGGCCAGATAATCTCGATACCGATGCGGATAGCATCCCCACACCATCGTGACACGGTCTTTGAACATCAGGACCAGTTTGCCGCCGACGGGGCGATTGTCCTTGTAGGCGATCATGAATTTGGCGTGGTCGGCCAGATGTTCGAGAACGCTCTCAAAAAATCTCTGCGGCATGACCGGCGTTCCGTGTTCGCGCATGGCGACGGAGAATAATTTATAGAAGTGGTCGAGACGATCCTGCCCGTAATAACTCGTCATCCCGCTGCGCTCGATCTTTCGTATCCGCGTGCGGGTTTGTCTTCGCAATCCCCGAAGAATTTCATCGGCCGGTCTGCCGACATCCATCCGAAAGGTCACCCGATGCTCCTTCGTTTGATTTGCCAGCCGGCCGATACTCCGGCCGACGTGCCTGAATTCCATGTATTTCGCCCCCGATGAGGCCAGGATTTCCCGGCACGCCCCGACAATATCGCCCCGGACAGCATCGCTGCCGCCGAGCAGACCGCCGTAATTCAGGTACGGCATCGATATCATCGCCTTGCCGGTGAACATTTGATCGAAAATAGCCAGCGGGACGCCGCCGTCGATCCGGCCGTCGCCGCGGTGGACGACCAGCACCGAATCGATATTGAATGTCTCAACCAGGATTTTCCCCCATGCCGGGTGATGGCAAATATCGGCGTCATCGTCTTCGTGAAGATAGTCGATCCATTCTTCGCCCGCCTCGGCCAAAGGCAAGATCTCCACCGACTGATCGGGCGAAACGTTGACAATATCCTGAAGTCGGATTCCCATACTTATCCCTGACGCCGGTAATATGCCTCAAAGAGATGTTCCAGCACGTACTTCTTCATACTTTTACGCGTCAGCTCCGCCGATTCGCGGAGGAGCTTTGCCGGCGTGGTCGTCATCGGCTTTTCCTCCCGCAGAAATCGTTCCAGTTTTTCCATATCGTCCGCCGACACCAGACGGGGATGAAGACAGACGGTGTAAACCGCTCCCAGCCGCCGGAGCATTTTCATCCGCCGGGGCGCCGACCAGAGAAACACCGGCAACTGCAGAAGCGTTTCGGCCATGCGCGGATAAAGAAACCATCCATCCGACAATGACCGAAAACCGACCGCGACCAACGCCTTGACCGTCGATTCGTCGAACGAATGCCACGGCGGGATGAATGTGACCGGATCGAGTCCGTAGCTCCGGAGGATATCCCGACCGCCCCGGAGATCGGTGATCTGGTCGTCATAATCTCGCTCGGCGAATTCCGATGCCTTGTTTATATCCCAGATACCGCCGCTCTGAGTATGCTTGATATGCCGGTATCCGTGCTGGGCGATTTCCCACCCGGCTTTGTCAAGGTCGCGTAATTCCTCGACGAATTCCGTTTCCGGCTGGGCGGCAAACCGAATTTCTTCATCGCGGTTATCGGGAATAACGCCCAGAAGCGCCGGGACATCGTACTTGAAAAATAGATCGACCAGCGTCCGGAATTTCTTCCGATCGTGGAATGGGGATATATCATCCCAGCGAAATATGAACCTGGCCTGAGCCATCCAAGCCACGCCTTCCCTATATTTGCCGTTTCTTTGTCCGTAGGTCGGGAGCCCGTGGGGCTCCCGACGTCAACTCCTCACGCCTGAATCAGAATCTATCAAGGCTCCTGACAATTACGTCGGCCGCACCCACGTCGATCATAATTTGTTACATTATAACCTATTATCAATTATTCGGTCAAGTCTGATAATTCATAATCGCGGCCGCCTGAGAGACGGCGTCGGCAGAGATAGAACCGGACGCCGTAGTTATCAAGACGTATATCGTCTGAATGCCATCGCTCCGATACATAATGTGTGGGCGCCTGATCGCAATTGTCTCCGACGGCTGATATTTTCACCTGCCGATGAATAAATCCCCGGCCGCGAGATAATCGCCGGATGGCCGGCCGTCTACGCTCGATTGATATTGTCGTGGATTATCTGAAAGGAAAAGCGGATAGGCGATAATAGCCCCATCGCGCTGACGAGGTCGTCGAAATGTGCATTGGGAATTCATAAATGAACTTGACACGCGGGTAATTTGTTGTAAATTGCAGAGCCTTAAAAAGCGGTCGCAGTTTATCCGCCGGATAGACGTTTTCGGTCCTATCGTCCGGGTCGACTTTCTTCGCGGAAAAGCGCCCGGCCCGGACTGAACCATCGGCGACGATTCGAAAATCGGAAGCGGCCGATCCGGTGGGGTCGAGGCTGTAATTGACGGAAGAAATGGCGGAGTAGCTCAGCTGGTTAGAGCAGCGGAATCATAATCCGCGTGTCCGGGGTTCAAGT
>CAZJWR010000079.1:0-14573 GCA_964549765.1 uncultured Ignavibacteriales bacterium | reverse complement strand
CCTGTTACCTATGTCCTCGGTCTAAACTGTTACCTATCTGCCCGGTCTATACCCCCGGCAGGTCACACCTCCGCAAAGTGCGGAGCCAAGACCTGCCGGAACGAGAAAGGGGCGGGCCACAGGGCGAAGACTCCCGGCCGATGTGGACATCAGCCGGGCACAGGGTCAAATCCGGGGCAGACGAGGGCGTCTGCCGCCCACATATGTATTATTGCGTCAATAAAAAAGGCCCCGGGGGGGATGGGGCCTTTCTCTATGTATGGGAGGGATAGAAATCGAATGTCATGTCAGCGCGGCAATGCATTCCGCAGGGTCAAGAGCCTGCGGAACATCGGAATCCAACTTGTCATGTCAACACATGGCAGACGAGGACGTCCGCCATGCACAGAAGCAAAGGTCATTTCATGGGCGTCATCGTCTGCTGCTTCTGCTCCTCGATGACGGTAATCTTTTGTTTCAGGCGATCCTCTATGTCGAGAATATCGGTCTCGTCGTGATAATGGGTCGTGTCGAAACTCGACAGTTTCTTGAGTTCCTCCAGCACCATCGAAATCATCTCGACCGATTTGACGATGATATCCATCGACGTCCCGGCGACGTCATTTTTATCGTCGACCGTCCCCTTCTGCACCGCCAGTTCGACCAGTTGCGCCCGGCCGAGAATCGTGGCCGAGGCGTTGTTGATATAATGCGACAGGGTGGCGGTGATGGTCTTGAGCGAATCGAGGGCGGCTTTCTTGACCTGATCGCGGGCAATCTGCGCCTGCATCTTGCGGTTTTCGCGCAGCACCGATTCGACGAACAAATACTGCTTGTATATCAGGGCGTTGGCCGCGCCCAGAAGATCGGGCAGGGACCCGATCTGGATTTCGAGAAATTCAGATTCCTTGAGAAGCTGACTCAGGGTGCGTTCCTGGATTTCCGCCATGACGGTCGATCCCAAATCCAGCGAATCAGCCAGTTTTTCGATCTGCACCATTTCGTCGCAGTCCAGAGGCGGCATCTGGCAGGTGCGGAATTTGGAGATACGGTTGCCCAGATTGACGATCCGTCCCAGCCGGCTATGGGGCAGGGATTCATCGCCGGTGAAATTATTATGATGGGCGGCGATCGCCTCGCCCAAAAACGGCGGAAGTCTCCACTGATCGAGAAGGAATTTGGCCACCCGGGCGTGGTTGGTGCCCCAGGTCGCCTCCTCCTGTTTGACCAGCGACTCGCCCGACTCGATCAGTTTCCAGATGCGCCGGAACTGGTCGGAGAAATTCGATTCCATGATCAGGATACCGATATCATGCATCAGACCGGCCACGAAGGCTTCTTCGGCCGGTTTGTAGGAGCACGCCTGGGCGATTTCCCGGCAGGCAATGGCGACCTCCAGCGAATGCCGCCAGAAGCGTATCCGGTCGACGATCGGATCGTCGATATCGAAAAGTTTGTACAGGCTGGTCGACAGGGCCAGGGCCTTGACCGCTCTCATCCCCAGAGTAACGACCGCCTGATTGATGGTGCTGATGCCACGCACGGGGCCGTAAAAGGGAGAATTGACCACCCGCAGAATCCGCGCCGAGAGGGGCGGGTCTTTCAGGATAACGTCGGCGATATCGCCTGCGGTGGAGTCCTCGCTGTCGGTCACCCGGATTACTTCAGCCAGTACCTGGGGCAAAGAGGACAGCTCTTTGCAGTCTTTTAGCAGGTCGAAAATTCGTTCCTCTGACATAGTAGATTCCTTATTTGGATTATCGACAGGAAATTACAAAGATTTAGATGATAAGCGTTCAACCTTGGTCAGAAGGCGTTTTCGCCGGTGGAATGCCTGATTTTTCTGGGCGGGAGTCATCTCCAAACCCAGCAGCAGATCGACCGTTTCCAAAGCCGTCTCCGGGTCCTTTTCCCGGTGCTCCTGGTACTTGGCCAGTTCCAGAAGGTGTTTGACAACATGAGGCCCGGTGCGGTTTTCGGAAGCCAGTTTCCATATGTCGCTGGCTTGATCGACTTGTCCCAGCGATTTCAGGGCCAGCGAATATTGCAGCATGGCTACCGCCGAGCTTTCCTCGAAATGCCCCGGCCGGACATGGTGCATATAATCAGCCAATGACTCGAACCGGCGGTTGCGGAAAAAATGGTTGATGACGCCTTCAAGGAGCGGCGCCGAAGTGATCCGTTCGGGGCGGTCGATTATTTCCGGGATATACCGGGTGACCAAGGCCAGAGAGATGACGTCGAGGCGGTTGTGCCGGATGATTTCTGGTATCATCCCCGGCTGACGGTCGTACAGATAGTCGAAATATCTGGATGGAATCAGGTATCCGGGGATATCCTCTCCCCGGTCGAACGACAGCAGGTGTTTTTCCAGTGAAATCAAGGAGCAGTCGTCGCCCAGCCGACGAAACAACGACCGGGCCGGATGCAGGACATCGATATGATCGGCCAGATCGGGGATATCCATCCGGTTGATGGTCAGCCGCTGGGTCAGCATGGGCCAGTCGAAAGCCTTGCCGTTGTAGGTAACCAGGATGCAATCGGGAAGGAGGTGATCGAGCGAACGGTGGAGGAAAAATGGTTCCTCGGGATAATCAGGGAGGAAATATTGCACGACCCGGAAACAATTATCCTGAAAAAACCCGAACCCGCAGAGGAATATCACCATCCCCGTTCCGCCGGAAAGACCGGTCGTCTCGGTGTCGAAAAAGACAAACCGCCGGGGATCATAGCCGCTATCGTCTCCCCCGGTCACGAAATGCCAGCGGCGATAGAGATCGTCCCGGACATGATCGTGAATATCCTTGACCTCGGAATAAGGAAACAGGTCGATATCATCGACAATTCTCAGTATACGGCCGGGGCCGTCGGTGATGATTTCGGCCTCGAGTATATCGGCCAATTTGGCCAGGTTATCATCGATCGGCGCGGAATCACCGGGTAATTCCAGAAACCGGTCAAGGGTGTGCAGGCGCTTTCGTTTCATCTTGCTCGGTCAAATCCTCGATTGTCTGGCGCACCAGAAAATCGACGGTGGTATCAGGATGTTGTTTGAGGTAATCGGAGACGAATTCCGGGTCGAGCCGGTTGGCCGCGCGGAGAGCCAGGCTGCGCGTCACCGGATCGTCATTGGACAGGTACAATTTGACGGTCGACAAATCGTATCGGCAGGAATCCTGGACGATCACGCTGAGAAGGTATTTACGGATCATCGGTGACGGCGCGGTCAGCGAGGATAGGATATACTGCGTTTTCAGGTCGCAATCGGCGTTTACCAGAGCGTCATGGGAGGCCATCCGTACACCGTAATAGGAATCGTCGAGCGCTTTGATGAGGTCCAGAATCAGCTTCTTGTCGATCAACTGCCCGCCCGCCCAGGCGGCCATCGTCCGAACCAGTTCGTTTTTGTCCTTGAGCGCCTTCTGAACGGCGCTGACGGCTTTGTGGTCGCCGATCTTTCCCAGCGCCCGGATCGCCTGATATCGCACCCAGTAGTACTTGTCGCCGGTGACTTTCAGCAGGTTGTCCACCGACGATGAATCCGGCAGATAATAGAGCATCAGGGCCACGCGCGAAAGCCGGAGCGAATCGGTTTTAAGCAGGGCTTTGTTCAGATACGGAACCGCCGGTTTGCCGATTTTCTTGAAAATCTCCTCGAGGGTTACCCGTTCGCGGGCATGGACCGTCCCCAGCTTGTCGATCAGAAGCGGCACGACTTCGCCGCCCATGGCGGCGATAGCCTCGCGGGCCGGTTCGACCTGAGCCTTGTATTTGATATCCAGCGACGAGGCGATGACAAAGAGCGAATCGAACTTTTGCTGATTGGTCTGCGCCGCGTCCGCGATGACTGCTGCTGCCGTCAAAATGACGAACATCGAGATGATCGCAAATTTATTTCGAAACGGCATCGTCAGCCTCCGTGGTTTTTGTGGTGTCGGGGATCTGTATCGACCGGTCCAGCCCTCCGCCCCATTTCGAATGAGTCGTCCAGTAGCGGTTATTGGACCCGTTGCCGTCGTAGCGGTCATCGCCGTCGAGGTCGAGGAAAATGCCGATCGAGCCATAATCGCGGCGGGGATTGCCGTACCCCTGGGTATTGTTCTTGAGCATCACATAATAGCGGTCATTGCCGACCAGATCGGTAAATATGCCGAAGCCGTTAGCCTGCCCAGCTCCCTGCGACAGGTCGTAAGAGACATACAGGTCGTTGCCATCGCGATCCTGCAACCAGCCGCAGGAGTAATCGTGCCCACAGCCCTGGCTGACGCCGTAAGCGCGGTAGATATCGTTACCGGCGTCGTCGCGGAGTATACCCAGCGACATGTGAGTGCCGTTCCCTTGCGCATATTGATGGGACAGGTACTGGTCGTTGCCGGATTTGTCGTAGAGCATCCCCAGCGACCACCAGTACGAGGCGCCCTGTCCGAAAATATCGGAGACGTAGGTATCGTTTCCGGCATAGTCGGCGATAAACCCAAAGCCACCGGACAGGAACGGGCGGATGCCGTAGCCGAAGCCCTGCGACAGGGAAATGTAATGATCCTCGTACCGGATGAAATCGCCGTACTTGGGCTGGACTGTGTAGATGTCGTTTCCGGAGTTGTCGACGATCCCGCCGATACCGTCGACGAAGCCGAATCCCTGACAGAACAAGTTGCCGGTGTAGGTATCCGATCCGTCCGAATCGATCAGCAGGCCGAGGCCGAATGTCCCGGCGCCCTGGGTGAAGGTATCGCCGAAATAGCTGTCGTTGCCTTTTTTATCCCAGAGGATGCCAACGCCGAAAAATCCAGCGCCGAGCGAAAAATTCCCGCCCCGATAGATATCGTCGCCGTCGTAGTCGATCAGCAGCGAATATCCGAAGGCGCCGCAGGCGAGGGCAAAATCCGTTTCGGCGGTGTAGATGTCATTGCCGGAGAAATCGGCGATGATGACCGAATGAGGCTTGAGGGGATCGTACGTTAGATTATAGCTGTCGTTACCGCCCGGATCGATGATGATGTCATAGTCGCCGCGATAGGTATCATCGCCGATACTCCCGATGACGACCCGGAGTCCCATTTCCTTTGCCCACGCCGGTTCGGCGGATTCGTGATCGGCTGTCCCGGAGGTTTCGATAATTCCCAGATTGCGCATGATCTCATCCAGACGGGGAACGGGAGCAAAGCATAACTTATCGCCCATTTTGACGACATCGAGGGCATACCGCTCTTCGATCTTCGAAACGGAATCCTGTTCTTCGGCGGATGTGTATTTATCGGCGGGATCTTCCAGAATCAGCTGCGGAAATTTGTCGGCAAGAAAGGTTCGATCTTCGGCCGTCAATTTTTCGCCCAGTGACTCATCCCACGCTTTCGACCATTTTGTAACTATGGCAGCGAGGTTTTTTACCGCATCTACCGATGAAACCGTGCCGGCATCGTTGCCTGATGTCTTCTCGGCGACGATAGCCACCGTCTTCGCCTTATCGCCCAGAAAAACCAGGATCGCGTCGGGATCATCAGAAAATCGGGCAAAGCGCGAGGCGCAATCGGCGGTGAACGGATTCATCATCAGAGGATGTTTCATCAGGCTGTCGACGATCGGCAGACGGAATGGGTCGGGGTCGGTGTAATCGTTCCGAAAAACGAAATCGTTCGGCGTCAACAGCATATATGACAGCAGTTCGTCCATGCCTGCCGCCAGCAGGCTGTCGCGGTCGGCGGTTACCTCCGGCCCTCCCGGATGATATTGCGCCGCCAAGGAGCCGCAAAGGAGCATCGCCGTCGCCAGAAACAGGATTGTGATTTTCATGTCTTCATTTAAATACCCGTTGGAACCTTAAGTCAATCTCTTTTTGCCCCCGCGGCGGGGCCGTCCGGAAGCGCGAAACCGTAAGAACAGACTTGATATATAGGAATTATCCCTTATCTTACTATCCACGCCACAGCACATTTTCTGCGGCTTCGCTGAAAGGATTGCACCATGGGTATACTCGAGGTCAAAGATTTGAAATTGACCTTCAACGGGAAGCCGATTCTCAATCGGCTGAATATAGATTTTTGGGAGGGGCACATTCACGCCGTGGTCGGGCCCAACGGGGCCGGTAAATCGACTCTGGCCGCGACCATCATGGGACTGGGCGGCTATCGGGATTTCGAGGGCGATATCCTGTTTCAGGGCGAATCGATCCGCGATTTGAAAATCGACGACCGCGCCCGCAAGGGGATCACTTTGGCCTGGCAGGAACCGGCGCGGTTCGAGGGCCTTCCGATACGGGATTTTATCGGTTCGGCGGCTCAGGACAAAAGCGCCGACTACCTGAAAATGACCCTGGCCGAGGTGGGGTTGGAACCCGACGAATATTTCGACCGGGCTCTGGACAAAACCCTCAGCGGCGGCGAACGAAAAAAAATCGAACTGGCGTCGATACTGGTCATGAAGCCCAAAATCGCCATCCTCGACGAACCGGATTCCGGTATCGACATCGAATCGATTCAGCGTATTTTCGACGCCGTCCGGATGCTCAAGGACGGTGGGACGACGGTGATTTTGATCACCCACAGCCTGGCGGTTTTGAACGAGGCCGAGCATGCTTTTCTGATTTGTCACGGCCGGGTCGTCGACAAGGGTTCGGTGGAAAAAATCCGTCAGTATTTCGAGGATAAATGCATCCCCTGCGACCACAAGAATATTCCGATCCAGCAGATCGGAGGACAGGCATGAAATCGCAGACGGATATCGCCGCGGAACTTTACAAGCGCACCGACGTCGACCCGCATAATCTCAAAGATCCCGATGTTGCGCACCTGATCATCAATGAAAACAAGGTGCTGGGGATGCATGCCGTCCCGGGGCTGAATGTCACCGTCAAGGAACTCGAAGACGGCGTCGATATTAAATTCTCACTGGACGACGACGTCAAAGTTAAAAAACCGGTTCATCTTTGTTTCGGGATGTATCCCGAAAAGGGTGTCCAGCGGATTATAATGGACGTCGCCATCGGCAAGAACGCGCAGATCGCCCTGATGGCCCACTGCGTCTTTCCATTCGCCGTCGACGTGCAGCATATCATGGACGCCAAGATCAAGATCGGCGACGGCGCCCGTTATTCGTATTTCGAACGGCATGTCCACAGCCCCAAAGGTGGCGTCAAGGTGTATCCGAAGGCGATTGTGGAGGTCGGCAGGAAAGCCCATTTCAAAACCGAATTCGAGCTTATCAAGGGCCGAGTGGGATTGATCGACATCGGTTATGAGACAATTTGCGAAGCCTACAGCGTGGTGGATATGACCGCTCGCGTCAGCGGCCGAGCCGACGACGTCATTAAGATCAGGGAAACGTGTAATCTCAAAGGCGAATACGCCCGGGGCGTCCTGACGTCAAAAATCGCCGTGCGCGACAACGCCCGGGCCGAGGTTTACAACAAAATGACGGCAGATGCCGCTTTTGCCCGGGGGCACGTCGACTGCAAGGAGATCGTCCAGGATAACGGCGTCGCTACCGCCGTGCCGATCGTCGAAGTGCATCATCCCAAGGCGCATATCACGCATGAGGCCGCCATCGGGAGCGTCGACAGCAAACAGCTCGAAACGCTGATGTCGCGCGGATTGTCGGAGGATGACGCCGTCGAATTGATTATTAACGGGCTGTTGAGTTAAGGTTTACGAGTAAATAGATTGTTCAGAGCGGCCTGCGCGGGTAGGCCGCTTTGTTTTTTATGATAAAGACCCACGCCGGCAAGAGCGGGTAGACGAATCGAAATATCCGTCGCGGCAGGCGCGCCAGCCAGGAATCGGGCCGGATCACGTCGGTGGCCGAAAAACGTTCCGGGTCACGGATCAGCCGTTCGGTATAATCGATCATCTCAAAATTTTTCAGGAGCTTGCGCAGGCGTCGCAACGAAAGCAGATAGACATCGTATTTGACCTTCCGACCCATCAATTTCAAGTACAGATGGGACATCCACATCGGCATCCATGACAGGCACGGCAGAAAATAGTGACCTTCGATAAGCACGAACCGATTTCCTGCTCCGAAATAGCAGAATCCGTCGGGTTTCAGGAGTCGTTCGATTTCAAACGCCAGTCCCGGCTGATCCTCAACGTGCTCATAGACCTGATTGCAGATAATAACGTCGACCGATCTGTCGGCCAGCGCCGAGCGCGTACCGTCGGAACAAATGTACATGATATTTTCTGTGTCAGATGCATCCTTGCCTGAATGCAGGCCGACATGATCGATATCGAGAGCGATGACCTGTTTGAAATGCTGCGCGAAATAGTCGGTCATGATCGACGTCGACGCGCCCAGGTCGAGCGCGACCAATTCCGAAAGCGGCCTGTCCGAATAGTCCCGGCAAACGGCGATCACTTTGGCGGCCTTCTGATAGCGCTGGTCTTTGTCGTACAGAATCGGGAAGCGTTCGGAAAACGTCCCGTCTTTTTCATAGGCGTACTTGGTTTCGGTCGTGCTCATTATTGTCGTATCCGATATATTTGTGAGAGTGAAAAAAGGCCCGGTGAAAATTTTGCCAATAGACTGCCGACGGCCCTGAGCCACTTCATTCTCGGCGGGATTATCGAGACGGATATGACTTTTTCGACACGAAGCCCTGCGGCCGCGAATAATTCGCGTGCACGCCGCGGCGTAAACAGACGGATGTGCGATTCCTCGAAATGCCCCAAATGACTTATGCCGGAAAACATCCGCAGCCGCGAAACCAGATGAAACTCATTGGGGACGGATACGATCATGAATCCGTCGTCTTTGAGATATTGAACGCATTTCCTAAGCGCCGCCACCGGATCGAAGATTTGCTGAAGTACTTCGAGGCAAAGGATCGCGTCGTAGGTTTCGGGAAGGTCGTCATGCTCGACATCGCAGAGAAATACGTCCCTGCGGGCGGCTTGGAGATCGGCCACGGATTGACTGGATATATCGCATCCGGCGATATTGTATCCGGCGTCAGCGAGATATGATAGCACCGTGCCGCGACCGCAGCCGATTTCGAGGATATAAGCGTTGTACGGTTCGCCCAGGAGCGACCGTGTCAATTCTGCCCGCTGCACCGAGCGCGCGTCGGCGCTCGGCAGATCGCGCGTTTGCCAGTATCGGTTGAAATAGGTCTGCTTTTTCTCGGTGTCGGTTAGCATGGTACCGCGGATTGTGTCTCCTGCCGGGCCGGTATATATTCCGTCAGCCATTGGACGAATGAATCCGCCGCCCGATCGATATCGAGTTCTTCCACGCAGTCGTCGTATCTGCCCTTGACCTCGTCGCCGTGATCGATCATGTACTCCAGCGCTTCGGCCAGAAGATCCGGTGACGCCGGCGGCACGACCAATCCGACTTCGTATTTCTCGGTAAAATGACGTAGATCGCCGACATCTGTCGCGACCACCGGCCGGCCCAGTTGCATGGCCTCGCCGAAGGTAAGGGGAAGGGAATCGGAACGGGTGGGGATGACAATCGCTCTGGCCTGGGCCGTGACCCGAAACATCTCTTCGGTTGACAAAAATCCCGGACAGAGGACGCGTTCTTCCAGGTCATACGCCTTGATTCGCTTCAGCAGTTTCGTGCGGGCGCCACCGCTGCCGATGTAGTACAGCAGCCATGATTTGTGCCGCTCGGCCACGATCCGGAAGGCGTCGAGGAGATCATAGACGCCCTTGGCGCTTTCCACCCGCCCGGGACAGACAAAGAAATTTTTCTGCGGATTTTGTACGGGATACGGGACATGATCGATGCGCCGTAATGACGGCAGAAAATGACATTCCACGCCGGATAACGCCCTGGCCGTCTCGCCCAAAGCCCGGCCGTCGGCGAAAACGCGTTCACTGTTTTTGAGTGCGTCAATAATCAGGTTTCTGACTACTGGAAGTTTCGGATAGGTGTGAATATCCGACCCCAGACACCAGACGGCATACGGCAGGCGGAAATCCTTTTTCAGCCGCCGCGCAAACAACCCCGATGGGGCGGCCCACAGGGCGAGGCAAAAATCGAAGTTCTTTTCACGATGCAGGCGCGCCGCTTCGTGATATCCGTTACGGAAATACCGGACGATTTTCGGCCAGGTCAATGGATTGAACAGCGGCAGCGAGCCGACGGTCTGATGGTTCTCGCCCCACGGGAAACGGACGACGTCGGTGTCGTCGTCGTACGTCTTGGCTTCGTGATACGGGGTCAACACGGTGCAATCGATTCCGGTTCGGCGCACCGCCCGAACGAAATCGGCGACAAACGGCGAGGCGCCGTCGTCGGCGTTCGCCGGATACCGGTTGGTGATGATCAGCAGCTTATACGATAACATCGGTCTCATCCCTCATGTGTGCCGGAACCGGTGTCTTTTCCTGATGCACGCTTTCGAAACGATCCAACCGCTGGAGTATTTCGCCCTGCCGGCGTTGAACGCGGAAAATCTCCCGCCGAAGAATTACCAACAGCGACCCGATAAACCCGAACAGCAGAACCTGCATCCCCGCCACCAGAACGATCACCATCAGCGTCATCAGGGGGCGGTTGGGGTTGAGGGCCGCTTTTTGCCACAAGTAGACTATATAGCCGCCGATACCGAGGCCGCCCAGGATCAGTACCGATCCGATCAGGCCGAACAGTATCGAAGGTTTTTCGAAGAACGAAAAAAGAATATGCGAAAAGGCCGTAGCCCGAAAACGGAATTTCGATTTGCCTCGCTGGCGGCCGGTCAGCACGGCCGGGAACTCGATGATCCGGAATCCGGCGGCCACTCCCTTGGAGAGGATTTCCAGATGAATCTCCTTGCCGTTCGATTCGAGATCGAGCGACCGGACCGCCTCGGCCCGATATCCACGCAGGATTCCCGTCACGGTCTTTATCTTGCCCGGCAGGATCTTCGACAGGAACATATTCGCCAGTCGGCTGATGAAAAGCCGCTTGGGGGGCACGTTTCTGGTTTGGCCGCCGGGCATATAGGGTGATCCCACGACCATATCGGGCTTTCGGGGATCACACAACAATTCGTACATAGCCGGCAGGTAGGTTTCGTCGTACGATAGATCTGCGTCGGTGGTGAGGATAAACCGCCCCCGAGCCTGATTGATGCCGATCCGGAGGGCCCGTCCCCGGCCGGAATTGTCGGGGTATCCGGTCGGCCGGATGGTTTCGTCCGTCCCAGCCAGCGTCTGAAGTTTGGCCCATGTATCATCGGTCGATCCGTCGTCGACCGGGATGATTTCAAACCGGGCGCCGGTGAGTCTGAGCGCGGCCTGCATCCGTTCCAGATTGAGCGGAATGTTGGCCGATTCGTTGTACATCGGCACCACGACCGATATGTCTATGCGTTCGTCTCTCATCGCTTGCTGTATTCTTTCTCGCGTATCTGCCGGATGATCGTTTCGGCTTCGGGGCAGCCGTCGCCGGTCTTGGTCGCTTGATCCAACAGCATAATCGCTTCTGTATTCTTTCCAGCCTTGTAAAATGCCACGCCGAGACGCAGCAGATAATCGGGATTGGTGTTGTCCGTTTCCACGGCATATTGAAATAATTTGTAGGCCGATTTCTGATCGCCGACGCGGTCGAAATAGACCCCGAAATTGAAGGCTGTCCGCGCTGCAAACTCCTTCGTCAGGAGATCAGTGGCTCCCGAGGAGATCGAATCGAGCAGGACCAATACTTGTTTGCCGGCCGTATCGAAGGGCACGGCGCCGGAATCCGCGTACTGAAACAAGAATCCATCGAATCTGAGCTTTTCCACGCCGATTCCCGGGGTTCCGAACTGTACCATGATGGGACGGTCGTCGTTCATCCGGCAGAATGCCGCCAGGGCATGTCCCAAATCGTCGATCTTATGTGTATTCATCTCCGCCGGGAAATTCAAATCGGGGTACAAATGACGCACTTCCTCGCGATACGAGGGACGATACAACGCGCCGGTCGATATCACGGCTACATCCGGCCGTTTGCCCAAGGCATAGCAATGGTACCAAAGGGGCAGGAGGACGTCATCTTCGTTGACAATCAAAACGGCGTCCGGCGGGGCCGTGTCGAGAATGATTCCGGCCAGGCGGTCGGGGCCGCGCGTGCCGGCCAGATCGCTCGAATACAGGTTCCCGGAAAACTGGAAGAATACCAGCAATCCGCCGACGGCATAGGCAACCAAATCGATCCGGCGGCGGTCTTTGAAATGGAGGATGATTCTATATATGCCGTAGAAGGCGCACAGCGTCAGGGGAATCAACCCCGTGGAGCTGTAAGCCACGATATCGAAATTGGATAGTGAAAAATCGGCCGCCCACAGGGTAATGCCGAAACCGAGGCCGGATATAAGGAGCAGGATCAGTATTGCCCGGCGGCGTTCCCGAACGGCAAAAAAGACAGCCATGGCCAGACCGATCAGAATCAATCCTCCCGTTTGCTCGAATATAAATTTCCCCATGGCCGCGGCGCGGGAAATGTAGGCGGGACTGGTCTGAGCCGCAGGGGGAAGATAATCCTCGCCGGTGCGGGTGATCGCCTGAAATGTCGTCGCCAGGGTTGTCGGCCGGCCGGAGTTGATGGCCGGGTTTTGTTCGGCGCGGATCGGCAGATAGAGATAACAGCTCAGCGCCACCGCGAACACAATCGCCGAAGCCACGGCAGTCTTGACGAATGTTTTCGCCGATTCCGTGCGCCATATCCGGTAAGTCGCAATCAAGACGAGCGGCAAGGTGGCGAGAGCCATCAGGGAATGGTTGGCGAACGCCAATCCCTGCAGAAAGACCATTATGACGGCGAATCTGACTTGGCGTGAATCCTCTGAATGTATTCGCATCTTGAAGAAAAAGTACATTATCAAGAGCATCAAAACAATCTGCAGCGCGTATACCTCCGCCCGGACCGCCGACTGCCAGACCGGCGTCATGAAACCGATGTAGAGGGCTCCCGCAACTGCAAAAATTCGGGCGAAGCCGAAGGATGATTGTCCATCTCCGAGTAGATGGAGCAAAATGAAGCAGCAGACGACACCGCCGCAAACCGCCGCCAGCATCGAATAGAAATTGCTGGCCGACACCGGCGCGCCGGGCAGGCTGACGTTAAGTGTCCTTCCCAGTATCGTATACAGAGGGAAGCTGGGTGAGTGCGGCAGGCCCAGGATTTGGTTACAGGCGGCAAAGGCGGGCGAATCGAGCCAGAAATTCCCCGGCGCCATGGTCCACAAGTAACCGCCGCCGAGCAGCAGACAGACGAATAGCGGTGCAAGGATTTTTCTCATAGTCTATATGTCGACCAAAAAGGTGCAAATATTGATGCCGAAACAACTTCCCGAACGGCAATAAAAAAGGCGGGATCGAGGTCCCGCCTTAGACTCAAGATTAGGATAGAACGTCGCTACTGGAGAATCACGTCGTCGTTGGTGCACTGCAGATTGCCGGCATCGTCGATCTGCCAGGTATCGACCGCGGGGTCATCGTCCAACTCACTGGCGGTGGCGGTAACCAAGAGCGTCGTCGCGTCGGCCGTCACGATGGTATAGGTGTACTTCGCCGTCGGCATAATCTCGACGCCGATGGTGACGAAACCGTTTTGAGCGGCCGCCGAGGCAGTAACGCCGGCGCCCCAATACGTGCTATTTTCCTGACGGTAGGTCCGTTCCATGGTGTAAATCTGCTTCAGGATCTGCTTCGCCTCAGACTGCTTCGATTTGGTCGAGGCGCGCATGAACCGCGGAATGGCCAGAGCGGCCAGAATGCCGATGATGACCACCACGATCATGAGCTCGATCAAGGTGAAACCTCTCTGGCGGTTATGAAATTTTGAGAACATTGAAACCTCCTGACGTTTGGATTTGGTAAACCCTATCTTTCTGCCGATTACCTTTGCAAGGCCGGTGCCATCTCCTTTCCCCGAGGGGAAATTATACTCGGATTTTGCAATTCCATGTCGGCCAACATATTCCCGTCTTCATGCCGCTGGCCGCCGGTGTTGGAAATATCCCATATTGAATCGGCTCTATAGTTATGCATGTGTATCCTGCCTTGATCATTGCATTTTGCATCAGTCTACAACATGGCGTCATCAGAGACGCAGGTCAAATTGCCACCGTCGTCTATCTGCCAGATATCCTGTATCGGATCGTCGTCCAAGATGCTCGACGTGGCGGTTGCCGTGAAGGTATTCGCGTCGCCGTTGATCGTATAGGTATATCTCGACTTTGAGCTGATCTCGATCGTAATATCTCTGAAAGCAAACGGATTGCTCGCCGAGGCCGGCCCTGCCGGCAGATAATAGCTGATTCCCGCCTGACGATAGGCCCGTTGATTAATATAAATCTGTTTGAGAATCAGCCTCGCTTCGGACTGTTTGCTCTTGGTCGATACCGCCATGAAGCGGGGAATAGCCAGCATAGCCAGCAAACCAATGATGACGACAACGATCATCAATTCGATGAGCGTAAACCCGGCGTTTTTTGGATATCGTCTCATTTCTTGGTACCTCCGGATGGTTCTTGTCCGCAAATATCGGGCCGAACCAGCCTATTCTCTCCTGCGGTCCTGATCAGAAGCATATTTGCCGAGTTTTCGATACAGCGTCGAGGTGTCGATCCCGAGGACCCGGGCGGCTTTGGTCTTATTGCCGCCGCTTTTTTCCAGGACCCA
>CAZJWR010000078.1:0-14654 GCA_964549765.1 uncultured Ignavibacteriales bacterium | reverse complement strand
ACTGCCCTCGTCGAACATGGCCGATTCCATGATATGGATGACCAGCCCCCGTTCGTTCATTTGGGTATTGATATCGCCTTTACGCCCGAGCTGTTCGATATCATTGGTGAATTGCGTTTGCAGCATGTTGAGGTCGCCGGTATTGAGCAGCCCGTGGCCGGTGTTCAGCGTTTCCTCGGGATGATGCATGATCGACGGCCCGCCTTTGAGGATGCCGTGCAGGGCTTGGGAAACCCGGCCGAACCGCTTGGCGTCGATCCGCGACATGGAATACATGACGATAAAAAAGGCCAGCAGGAGTGTAATCAGGTCGGCATAAGTCAGCAGCCAGCGTTCCGGGTTGTCCTGGGGGATATCTTTTTTGCGTCTGTTAAAAAGCACCGACATTTCTCTCCCGCCGTTCGCCGAATGCCCCGTGCGGTTGCGCCCGTTGAGGCTCGCGCCGTTCTTTGGGATCGATGTAGGACATGAGCCGTGTCCTGATTATTCGCGGATTGTCGCCGGATTGGATGGCCGTGACGCCTTCGATGATCAGGTCCAGGTTGGCGACTTCCTCTTCATGACGCATCCGGAGCTTGTCGCCGATCGGCAGATAGCACAGGTTGGCCATGAGAATACCCCACAGGGTGGCGATAAAGGCACCGGCAATGGCGACCGCCATCTTCGACGCGTCTTGTGTGTTGGACAGGGTATGAATCAGTCCGAGCACCGTCCCGATGATTCCCAATGTCGGGGAAAAACCGCCGAGGGCTTTGAATAATGAAATCCCCGACCGGTGGCGTTCGGCCGTATAGCTTACCTCGGTTTCGAGAATCTGCCTGATGGCGGTGGCCTCGGTGCCGTCGATAACCAACTGCACGGCCTGCCGGAAAAACGGCAGTTCTATCATCGCCAAATCCGATTCCAGCCCGAGGACGCCTTCACGGCGGGCCTTGTCGGCCAGGATACTGATCCGGTCGATAGTCGCCAATTTGTCCGGCGATTTGCCGAAAAAGGCAATTTTTAACAGGCGTGGGACATTCAGGATCGTCCGGAACGAAGTCGTGATCATCGCCGCCCCGGCTGTACCCCCGATGACAATAATCATAGGCGCCGCCTGAGTGATGGCATTCAGATTGCCGCCCTCAAGGGTATAGGCGAAGAAGATGGCACCGACGCCCAGAATTAATCCGCCGATTGTTGCAAAATCCATATCGTCTCGTAACTTCGCGGTTTTTTCAGCCTATAGCCCGACTGATCATTCAGGGTATCGGCAGGAACGGCGCTTTATCCACCGTATTTCCGCAGGCGGCGGGGCATTCATTGCGATTCGGTTTAACGGGTGGCCTTTAGCTGGTCTACGCCTGGAGCAGGCCGGGGGGTTTGCCGCCCACAGGTCATAGTCCCGGCAGATGTGGACATCTGCCGGGCAGGTAATCCACCCGCCAAACACCATGTCGGGAGCGCAGGGCTCCCGACCTACGAAACTCCCTAATGCTCCCACCCAAATTTGTAGTGAACCGATGCAGTTTGTCGCGCGGGGCCTATATATGGAAGGATTTGTGAAAGGCAAGTGTGTCTATGCGAATGTCAAAATATGGAATTGTCGCGTGTGATTTATCAGCATCTGTAACTCGTTGCGGGGCAATAGAAGCATTTCTGAAAAATCAAAAATGAACAAACGAACCCAATTCGCTGTACTATGCTGTCTCCGTTGGCTTTATCGGGATTTTTCGCCATTCAAGGATATTTGCATTGTCCGCCTTTTGCGGACCACGACCGGAGGTCGCGGCCATAAGTCGTTGAAGAGGAAGGACGCGCGGGTCACAGGCCCGCACGAGGGGCCAAGACCTGCCCGAACGAATGTAACACTGCAGCTAAAGCTGCAGGCCACGCGCCGGGAATAGTGTGTTGCGGTGTAATTGAAATCACTTATATTGGATATGACCGGCGATAATGGGACCGCCGGGGGCAGCCAAGGCATACATAGCGGGAGGGCATTTCAATGCGGCCTTTAAAGACAACAATACCGGCGATGTTTCTCTTTACTTTCATTTTATCATCATTTGGCTTCTGTGGCGGAATCAAACCGGGCCAGGAGATCAAGATATTCACGACCGGTGATGAGTGGTTCCAAGGAACGCTTTATTCGATGGACGCGTCATCGTTCACGCTGTCATCTCAATGGGGGCACAAGCAGATCGACCGGATGGATATCGTCGAAATGTGGCGGGGAAAACCGGCGACGATCAGGGGTGCGTTCCTCGGTGCTTGCGCCGGCGTCGGGATAGCGTTCGTTTATTATGGTCTTGACAGAGACCAATCTGACGCCGTGTTCGGTTTTTCCCACGAAAAACGTCCCATAGGCGAGTATAAATCGATTTTTATCGGATTCGGGGTCGGCGGACTTGCAATCGGATCAATGATCGGCACGGCCTTTACTGAGTGGTCTCCGGTGGATAATGCGGAATTCACCGTCGACGCCGGGATAGCGGGCCGGGACGGACTTCGGATGCAGGTTTCATTCCGGTTTTAGGAAGACCATGGCGGAAGGAAAATGCGATGCGACTTATCAGAATCATAATCGCAATAACAATTCTCATCACTTTGAGCTTCTCGTCGGCGGGAATCTGCGGCGGAATCAGACCGGGCCAGGGGGTTAAGGTACTCACGACCGGCGGCAGGTTGTATCGGGGTCTGCTGTATTCGATGGATTCGGAATCGATTACATTATCCACCAATTGGGGCGACAAGCCGGTCTATCGGGCGGATATCGCGCAAATGTGGAAGGGAAAGCGAGCCGTAATCCGGGGCGCGGCACTCGGGATTGCCGCCGGATTCGCTGCAGGCTTCGTGTATTATGCTGTCGATCATAACGAATCGAGCACGTTCAGTGGATATAAGAATGAATTCATATGGTGTTGCGGAATCGGATTCGTGTTAGGTTCCATCGCGGGCACGGGCCTGACCACATGGTCGCCGGTCGATAAGGCGGAATTCGCCGTTGATACTGACGAGTTTGATGCCGATGGTTTCCAGATGCAGGTTTCGTTTCGGTTTTAGGAAGACGTTGACAGAACTTCCCGGCAGATGTGGACATCTGCCGGGCACGAAGGCAGGTGTCGGTAGCACCCTTCGCGATGCTCAGGACCTTCGGCGAGGCTCCCGACCTACGATAATCGGTTAATTGCGGGGGCAGAGAATCAATCAATAACCCCAGGGATAGATGTCCCGCTCAAGACAATATACGCCCGTCGGTTCGGTGACGAGATCCACGGTCGTGTTTAGTGGCGGCCGTCCCTCCAGATACATTCCGTTGATTATGATCGTATACTCGCCGGGCGTCAGGCCGGTTATCGTCATGTAGACATCGAACAGGCAGAGACAGTAGCAGGGCCCGATATCAAACGTTTCGCCTTCGGTGATCAGGATCGTGTCGCCCCGAATTTCGATATCCGCCACTATTTCCGCCGGACAGCAATTGAAGGCGGCGTTTACATGCGTTAATATCAGAGTCCCCGTGCCGTTGTATTCGTACTGAATGCAATCGAGAGTGAAAAGGGTGTCCGGGCTTTTGAGCATGTTTTTGCAACCGGTGTGCCCCGTTATTCCGCCGCCGGGAGGAGGACACGGCGGCGGGCCTCCGCGGAAAATGAAGTTGATCAGGTAGACGGGATCGCCGATATTGATGGCGCCGTCGAGATTGGCATCGGCCGCGTCCATCGGAACGGGGGCGGGACCTCCCTTGAAGATATAATTGATGAGATACACCGCATCGAGTATATTGACAGATTGATCGCCGTCGACATCGCCGCAAACATAGGCAAAAGCGGGCGCGGCGATCAGCAGGGCCAAGCCGATCACTAGAATACGCTTTTTCATGATAGCCTCCCTCATACTAGTGAAACTTATTCACGATATCTGACGGCGATCACTACGGACGAGTGTCTGATTGATCGTACAAGGGTGCTTGTTGAGTGAAGCGTGGGAAATCTCAGATCGCGGCGATCCAAATCCCCACACACAGCGACCGCCCATATCCGTATCTTCCATTCTTATTATGGAGTATATGGGATATTTTGTCAAGCGATTTATGGCTTCGGGATGGTGGGAAATCGGACGAGCCCAAGCGGCGCCGTCGTGGACTACTTCGCGCCGACGGTTCGCTTTTTCCGGCCGCCTTCGCGAACGCCGGTATCGGTGATATAGGCTGTCACCAATTCGCGAGGCGTTATGTCGAAGGCGGGGCTGAAGACTTTACATCCATCGGGGGCGGTGCGCCTGCCGAAACCGTCGGTGACCTCGCTGGGGTCGCGTTCCTCGACGATGATATCATCGCCGGATTCCAGGTGCTTGTCGAAGGTCGATTCCGGGGCAGCGACATAGAAGGGGATGCCGTGCTTTTCGGCCAGAACCGCCACCGAGTAGGTGCCGATTTTGTTGGCCACGTCGCCGTTTTTGGTGATACGGTCGGCACCGGTGATGACGGCGTCGATCCGACCCAGCTTCATCGTATATCCGGCCATGTTGTCCGTTATAAGCGTAACGTCGATATTGTTCTGCATTAATTCCCAGCAAGTTAGACGCGCACCTTGAAGTAACGGTCGAGTTTCATCGGCGTACACTCTTACATTTTTGCCCATCTCGACGGCCTTATAGATCACCGCCAGAGCGGTGCCGATGCCGCCGGTCGCCAATGCTCCGGCATTACAATGGGTGAGCACGGCGCAGGTATCCGGCAAAAGTCCCGCGCCAAACCGCCCCATAGCCTCGCACATGTCAATATCTTCCTGCAATATTGCGTCGGCCTCGCGCCAGAATGTCTCGCGGTATTCTTCTATCGAAGTCCCTGAGTATTGATCGGCTGCATCCAGCACCCTATCAACAGCCCAGAAGAGGTTAACCGCCGTGGGCCGGGCGTTCTTGATTTCGTCGCCAACTGAGTGCATCAGCGCTCTCACTTCCGGCAGATCAACGTCCCGGACGTGGTTCTCGACCGCCAGCGCCAACGCATACGCCGCCGCAATCCCGATGGCAGGCGCGCCGCGCACTTCGAGGCGCTTGATGGCTGGGATAACGTCGCGATAATGGGTGTAGGTGTTATAGACCAACTTCTCGGGAAGGACGGTTTGATCGAGCAATACCAGTTTCTTATCTTCGCGATATAGCGTCTTGAAATTCATGACTATTCTCCGATTATTTGAACTATCAGTTTACGTTGGCGGCCGCGGTTGTCGAAGTCCAGAAAGACGACCTGCTGCCATGTGCCCAATGTCAGTTTTCCAGATACGAACGGAATCGTGATATCAGGCCCGATCATCGCCGACCGGAGATGCGAGAAGCCGTTGCCGTCGTGCCAGGTCTTGTCGTGTTCATACGGACGGTCGGACGGGATCAGTTTCTCCATCAATTCCGGGAGGTCTTTCAGCAGTCCCGGTTCGTATTCGATGGTCGTCAGGCCGCCGGTGGAACCGGGCACGAATACCGTCACGGTACCGGAATCGACACCGCTGGAAGCGACATGGTCGCGGATTTGATCGGTAATATCATGGATATCGCATCGTCCCCGGGTGGACAGTTCGATGGTTTTGGTTACAATCATCTCTGGTACAGGTATCGCTTTATTTTCTTGGTTGAAGTTTTTTCCAGCTCATGGCGGACATATTCGACATGTTTGACGCGCTTGAAATCGGCCAATCCGGCGCACAACGTTTTGACTTCGGCGTCGACGACGGATTTGATATCGTCATCCGTGATGCTATTGGCGGACTTATTTAGATGCGCGGCGAGCGCCTCGAAATCGGGATAGATCAGTGCCGCCACCTCTTCCCGCCCGGCGTCGGTCTTTTTGCCCCAAATCATGACCTCAAGTATAAAAGGCGATTTCAAGAGTTCGGCCTCGATTTCCTCGGGATAGATATTTTTCCCGGCCGCCGACACAATGAGATTTTTCTTGCGACCGGAGATGAACAAATATCCGTCGTCGTCGATCCGCCCGATATCGCCAGTGTGAAGCCAGCCGTCGCGGATCAGCCGCGCCGTTTCCTCCGGATTATCCAGATAACCCGGCGTTACCATCGGTCCCCGGACAATGATCTCCCCGACGCCGTTGGGGTCCGGTTCGTGTATTTTCATCTCGACGTTGGCAAGCGGCGGCCCTACCGATCCAAACTTGACCTTCTCCGACGGATTGACGCAAAGCACCGGAGCGGTTTCCGTAAGGCCGTATCCCTCGACAAAATCGATTCCCATGAAGCTGAAATTAATGGATATTTCGGAGGGCAGCGGCGCACCGCCGGAAACCATCAGCCGGATCGAATCCAGTCCGGCTTTTTTCCGCATCGACTTAAATATCTTCCGGCCGACATTGACGCCGGTCAGAGAATGGATCGACCGCGTCGCCGTCATGGAAAACTTGAATATGGCCCGTTTTGGCGCCGGGGCCTTGTTGACGGCGTTCAGTATACCGTGGTAGAGTTTGTCATACAGAAGCGGGACGCTTATGAAATGCGTGATACGATGTTTCTTGATGCCGTCCAGAATTTCCCGTGAATTGAGCGCCTTGACATAGTATACGGCGGCGCCGTGGGTGAGCGGCGCGATGAAACCGCAGGTGGCTTCCAACGTGTGATGCAGTGGCAGTACCGACAGAAAACGGTCGCCGGGGCCGAACGAGAAACGGGCGATGAAACCGTCCATATCGGATATAATATTCCGATGCGTCAGGACTACCTTCTTGGAGTTCCCCGTCGTGCCGGAGGTAAAGATCAGGACGGCCGGGCTGTCGGGATTGTCGGACGGTCTCGGTTCATATTCGCCTGAGACTGCCGGAGTTTTCTCCAGAGAAATAATCCGGGGCTTGACTTCAAATCGTGCGGTTACTGCTTCCGCGATAGCCCGATATTTCGGTGATACGATAAGACGGGTGACGCCGCTTTCGCTCATAACGCGCGTCAATTCGTCCTTTTTCAGCAGGGGATCGATCGGGACGACGGCGCCGCCTCGGGCGAGTATAGCCACATAGGCCTGTCCCCATTCCGGGCTGTTTTCCGACAGGAGTCCCACCGTATCGCCGGGATCAAGCGGCCCCAGGGACTGTGCCCGGGCGAGGATAAGCTCACCCATCTGCCGATAGGTCATATAGTCGTCGTCCCCGGCCATGCCGACCGCCGGAAGGTCGGCAAATTTATCGGTGGCTTCGAGAAACCGCCGGGCGATATTGAAATGCGATTTTTCAATCGACGCCGTATCAGCCATAGCACAAACCGTTCCTCAATGGGATTGTCGGTAACCGGATCCCGGATACGATGATGAGGCGGTTATGTCATGCCCGTGAATGCGGGCATCCATCAGGTTATAGGCCGTCATGGATTCCCGTCTGTGCGGGAATGACAGAAGCCATAATCACCTATCGCAGAATGGACCATTTCCGATTTTCACTATTCTCCATTGACTATAATTTAACAATATAAGGGTAATTCGGGTTCGACGCAAAACCGATTTTTCGCTGTTTTAATCCTAATACCACTGATTCATTGTATACCGATCAACTGCATCCCACCCGTGCATGGCACGGGTGGGGCACCGAAGTCAGATAGTTTATCGATGCTTTGCGACCCCAGGTGATGGCTCTATCGCTTTAATTAATTCAGGTGATTGAGCGAGTACATCGGGTCCCATGGGGGGAGTTCGATCGGGGGCTTTTTTGCCATCGTCTTGAGTTGATCGGTGAGGTAATTTTGATTGATGATAACGCCGAACAGGTAGCGGTCGAACCAATCGTTATACATATACCATTTGCCCTTGTCACCCTTATCGTCGCCCCAGCTGTTCTCGACCAGCCATTTGCGAGCCTCACCGTTGGCGGTATCGACGCCCATGAAGGCCATGGCGTGATTGGGCGTGATGACTTGCATATGAATGAGATCGACCTTGGGCATGCGGAAGGTAGTCCCGTATATCGATTCGTAATTGTATATATCCAGCGCCATGATGCCGTCCTTGCCGTCGTTCTCCTTGCCCACGTCGCAGGCAAACCAGACCGGGGTCGAATCGAGCACCGATTTCAGGGCATAGGCGCGCAGGGTGTCGATGGGCACATTGAGGATGGTAAAATTGGGCCGGTCGTATATGTTGCGGCTCCATCGCAGGCTGTAGTTTTGGAAGTAATCCTTGCCGGGATAATTGAACAGAGCGACATAGTTCGAGAGATTGTCGCCGACGGCTTCTTTGAAGAATGACTGCGGCGTGAACGTTTCGGAATGAATAACGCTCCCGGTACTATCGCCGGTTTCATACCGCCAGGTGAATTCCCGGGGCGGCTGTCCGAGATGGATCACCAGCATGCGATAGATTTGTCCCAGCATTTCCTGTTTGCGGTTTTCGAGTTCGTCGGGAGAGGCGCCATTGCGGGCCATGGTGCGAAGTTCGACGCCCATTTCGGCGGCTTTGAGGCGGAGGAATGAGTTCATGGTTCCTGAAGTGGAACTATTGTATGTTTCGGGCATGGCCTCTTCGGGCACCAGGCCGTATTTTTGCACCAGATCGGTGAAGAACGTCCACCAGCCGCCATCACCGATGGGATCTTCGATTATTCCCTCCAGTTCGCGGTCGTCGAGCGGCCGGCCGGCCAGATCGATCATCGCCTGCAGGAAGAGGTTGGTTTTTTCCAGTTTATCGAAGAACATCAGGTAATTTTCGGAAAATTCGAAATTTTTCACCTTGTATTTTTTCATGACCTGCGGGCGCAAAATATTAAGCGCGGCAAACATCCAGCACCGGCCGGAGCTTTTCTGATTGGTGATATCCCCCATCTTGATTGCATAATTGACATATGAATCATGGGCGATGAATTTTTCGCGGTTGAGGGCGATGTCCCTAATATTGCCATTGGCGACGATATCCGCCATAACCTTGTCGTTTGCGGTCGGGATCGTTTCCGCCCAGCGATCGACCTGTTCCGGCGAGATGCCGCCTTTGGGCGCCGCCAGGCCGGTCGCCGTTGCGAGCAAACATATCATGAATGCCGCCATCACCCTGTTGCTTAATGCGTGCATTTGTCAGTCCTCCAATAGCGTTTACGTTCCTTATACCGACCGCTCTTCCCTTTCATCTATCGAGAGCTATTTTATTATGACAATCTTGCCCAGCTGCTCGCCCATATCCGACGCCACATGATATATGTAGATTCCCGTCACGACCGCCTGGGTGTTGCGGCTGATCATGTTCCATCGTTCATGCTGGGACTCGGGACCGCCCCCGGGATTATAGTGTTCGATTTGTTCCACCAGATCGCCCGAGAGCGTATAGATACGGATGGTGCATATTTTGGGTAGATTGTAGAAATGGATCGACCGGGCCCGTTCCGCCGATTTGGTCCGATCACGGTTTTCGTATCCGGCCCGGGCGTAACCGCCGTCGATACGATACGGGTTGGGATAAACCATTACGGACAATCCGCGCTCTTCGACCTCATCCGAGGCCGGCAAGGCATAAGCCGACACGGCGTTGAGATTGGGCGACGATTCCAGCGACGACAGGGCGATCTTGCGGCTGCCGTAATCAAAGGTCGTCACCGAGACGTAATACGGTTTCGACGGCTGGATGCCGTCGATCACGTATTCATATTCATAACAGCGCTGGAACCCCTCATCGGTAGTATCTGTGGGGTCGTTCGGATCGGCGTCGGGATAGACCCGGTGAATGGCCAGTGGATTGGACAGATCGCTTCTGTTCCAGTCCTGCTTGGTGAAATAGTAGGCTTCTCCCCCGTGGAAATAGCTCGCCTCGGGACGATCATACGCTTCGGGATCGAAATCGGGGCCCAGCCAGGCGTGCAGCGAATCACCCGTGATCGGCGCCAGCGAGATATCCCAGCGACGGGTCACGGCGTCGAAATGATAAACGTTATAGTCGTCGATATCGTAGCTGCTCAGCATGACGTAATCCGACTGCCGGTTATCCTCGGCGTAGTAGACGCGGTAGCCCTCGAAATCCTTCAGACCCGAAAAGAAGTCAACATTCTCTTCGCTGATCTGCCCGTTCCAGCGCACCCGGAGCCGACCGAATTCGGGCGTTACCTTCACGAGCGGCGCCGGGGGCGGTGAGGCGCCTCGAAAATCGGGGACCCCGTCCCCCCGGTACCAAAAGTAGGTCGTATCCACATGATACGGCAGATTGTCGTTAGGCCCGCTGCCCGCCACGGTATCGATGATGATGCGACATGATCCGGAATCGCCGTCGCCGTCGGTATCGACCCCGGGGTTATCGAATATCCAGTTGGCCCATTTGGCGTTGTTCCCGAGATCGGAATAGTCCAGCCTGCTTTCATATTTATACGGATCAGACGCATCCCAGTAATCCGTGAAGTCGCGACCGTTGACATGGAACCCGGCGCCGGCCACGTAGGCAAGGGTTATCGGCAGGGTATCTCCCGGCTGAAGGTCGAACGGGCCGAATGAAAATAGATACCGGGCGTCAAAGCCGCGGGCGAAAACATCGGCGCTCCGCGGCGGCGGCAGCCAGCCCTGGTCGGTATGGCTGACGGCCGATTCGAGTTGATCGTAGTCGAATTCCTGGCTTTGCATCATGTAATATTTATTGCGGTCACCCTCGGGCGATCCGAGGCCATAGCCGAAATTGCGGAAGGGCTTTTCCTCGGTACCGGCTTTGCGGGGTCCCCAGTCCATGGCCGGATTGCCGTTGGCGATCCACCAATTGTAGGAGTACTTGAGGTCGGGATTGGGTGTCCGCAGTACGGCCGTGCCGGTGACGCCGGTGGGGGATTTATAGTCAAAGCCGTTGGGGGCGCTGAAATTGGGGTCGCCGTCATTGTCGGCCGCCCACGCGACGCGTACGGTATCGCGGAATCCGGGAGTGTCCTTTGACGGAATGTCATGCAAATACCCGCAAATATCGTCACTCCATCCCGAGGCCTCGGCGGATTCATGGTAGATGTCGGCATCGACGTAAATCCCGAAATAGACCTGTTTCAGAGGAAAGCGGTTGATATTGCGGACGGTGAAATCGAAGATGATAAAATCTTCGGCGTATTCGTAGCTCCATCCGTAGGAACGCTGATGCACTTCCAATCCCAAGGGGATGTGCGGCCGGTCTTCGATGGGATCGAACGCGGTATAACCCGTGCTGACCAGCGTATCGCTGTAGACGCAAACGAAATCCTGTTCCGAAACAGCATCCGGCGAATAATCCAGCGACGTTCTCATGCTGCTGCGCCGCCGGATCGCGCCCGCATCTCCCGCAGGCGGCCAGAATTCGCGAAGGTACCGGTTTCCGTCAAAACCGACCGACACCAGCGTATCGCGTCCAACAATTCCTCCCGCCCAGAACGCCCCGATGAACAGGTAAGATATATCCGATCCCGCCGGGTATTCGCATGACGGAGCAACCATACCGGTTTCCGGATCGATATAGGCGTTGGGCCCTTCGCTGCCGAATGTCCCGCCGTTGGATATGGTCAGCAAGAGTTCATTGATTTTGTGCAGTTCGAGGCTGAAATTGGGGGTGCCAACCGAGCCGGGCTTGGCGAGCACATCGCCGGAGGAGGCGTCTCGATCATACAGCGCCCGGGCCGAAATATTCTGCGTCCCGAGGGAAATCAGGAGGATAACAAGAATGATAGCGACCATAATGGATAGCGGGGAAATTTCCGAATACTTCCCGCTTTTCGCGCGATCAGTATGGCGCGCCGGCGCCGTCGTCACGTTTTTCATTTGATGACTACAATCTTTCCCAACTGCTCGCCCATAGCGGACGAGACATGCCATATGTAAATGCCGGTCACCACCGCCTGTGTGTTCCGGCTGATCAGGTTCCAGCGTTCATGCTGCGATTCCGGGCCGCCCTCCGGATGATAATGCTCGATCTGCTGGACCAGATCGCCCGACACGGTGTAGATGCGAATAGTGCAGATTTTCGGCAGATTCGCAAAATGTATCGACCGCGACCGTTCAGCCGATTTCGTCCGGTCGCGGTTTTCGTATCCGACGCGGGCGTAGCCGCCGTCGATGCGATAGGGATTGGGATACACGATGACCGACAGCCCCTGATTTTCAACGGATTCCGAGGACGGGAGCGGATAGGCCTGGACGGCATTGAGGTTGGGGGACGATTCGAGCGCCGAGAGGGCCATTTTGCGGCTTCCGTAATCGAAGGACGTAACAGTGACATAGTACGGGATAGACGGCTGAATGTTGTCGAGGATATATTCGTATTCGTAGTAGCGAAGGAATCCTTCCTCGGTGGTGTCGGCAGCATCGTTGGGGTCGGCATCCGGATAAACACGGTGGATACCGTACGGATCGGTCAGGTCGCTACTATTCCAATCCTGGGGCGCAAAATAATAGGCTTTGCCGTCGTCGAAGTAACTGGCCTCGGGGCGATCATACTGGCCGGGGTCGAAATCCGCGCCCAGCCAGCGATCCAGGGAATCGCGCGTAATCGGCGTTTCCGATATTTCCCAGAGCTGCGTGGTGGTGTTGAAATGATGGACGTTGTAATCATCGACATCATAGCCGGCCAGGAGAACATAATCCGAGCCGCGATTATCTTCACCGTAATAGACCCGATACCCCTCGAAATCCCTCACGCCCGAGAAGAAATCGATATTTTCCTCGCTGACCTGACCGTTCCAGCGGACTCGCAGAGCCCCGAATTCGGGAGTCACCGTCACTTTCGGCGCGGGCGGAGGGGCCGCGCCCCGGAAATCGGGGACGCCGTCGCCCGCGTAGAAATAGGGAGTGGAATCCATCGTCGTTGAATCGACCACCCAGCGGACCTTCCCGGAATCGCCATTATGGTCGGTATCAACGCCGGGATTATCGAAAATCCAGTTTGCCCATTTCGCATTTTCACCGAGGTTGGTGAAATCCAGCGTGCTTTCGTATTGCGCCGGATTATACGGATTCCAATTGTCGATAAAATCCCGTCCCGCGACGTGAAAACCGGAACCCGCCACGTAGGCCAGGGTAATTGGCAGGGTATCGCCGGGACTCAGGTCGAACGGCCCGAATGAAAACATATAGCGAGCGTCATACCCGTCGGCGAAATCGGCGGCATCCTTCGGAGGCGGCAGCCATCCCTCGGCGGTGTGGCTTACCGCCGACTCCAACTGATCGTAATCGAACTCCTCACTGGACATAACATAATATTTGTTGCGGTCGCCGTAAGCCGTTCCGAGCCCGTAGTCGAAATCCCGGAAGGGCTTGTCGGCGGTGCCCGCCTTGCGCGGACCCCAGTCGAGAGCGGGGTTGCCGTAGTTGGTGATCCACCAGTTGAAGGAATATTTCAGATCGGGATTGGGTGTACGCAGCACGGCCGTGCCGGTCAGACCGGTGGCCGAGGTATAATCGAAAATATACCCCGCACCGGGATTGGGATCGCCGTCGTTGTCGGCGGTCCAGGCGATGCGCACGGTGTCGCGAAAGCCGGGAAAGCCCGGCGCCGGAAGATCATTGAGATACCCGCAGATGTCATCGGTATATCCCGTACCGCCCGAGTGCGATTCATGATAGACGTCGGCGTCGATGAAAACTCCGATATAGAATTGCTTGAGGGGAAAGCGGCTGATGTTCTGGATGGTATAGTCGAACATGATGAAATCAGCGGCGTAGTCGTAACTCCAGCCGTACGTTCGCTGGTCAATATTCAAACCGAGCGGAATATGCGGGCGGTTATCGTAGGAATCCTGACCGGTGAGGCCGATGTTGGTAAATGTGTCGGTGAAAGTGCAGATGAAATCCTGTTCCGAAACGGCGTCGGGGGAATAATCCAACGAGCTCGCCATATTGCTGCGACGCTGGATGGCGCCTTCCGGGCCCGAAGGCGGCCAGAATTCCCGGACAGAGTACGAATCATCGATTCCGGTTGAAACCAGGGTATCCGTGCCGACTACAGCACCGGCCCAAAGACCGCCATAATACAGATAGGTGACATTGGAACCGGCCGGAAACTCGCACGATGGGGCGGGCAGACCGTTATCCGGATCGATATAGCTCCCGGCGAAGCCGATTCCGAAGGTGCCGCCATTGGACACGGCCAGCAGGAGATCGTTGATTTTGTGAATTTCAATATCGAAATTGGGACTTCCCTCCGCCGAGGAGCGCCAGAACGTCTTATTCTCCGCACCCGCCTTGGGATCGAATCGAGCGGCTCCATAAACGGCCCCGGCCGTTGAAAGCATAGCCCATAAAAAAAGAATCACCCGAATCGAGCGTAGTCTCATTACCGTCGAATCCTGCGGCCAGTCAAAGTCTTTCTACTCCTACGGACGTATCACGCGTGGCGATCGTCCTATACATATTGTCAAAATATAACCCCGTCTGTATCCTATTTCAACTGGTTTCTATAACGATTTTTCCATTCCACCGGGCCAAAAATGGGCTTGTATGATTGTGCCGCACCCCCTATTTTATAGTAAGGGAAATAACATTCGGACGCAGCCTGCCGACTTCCGCCCGGCTCTACGCTTCTTCAGCCAAATTCGCCGCGGCCCCATATATGGGAATCGGTCATATCGACGTTTTAATGCTTTGGGAGGATATTATGCGGGTATGTCTGCTACTGACGGGAATCCTGTTTGTGGCTTCGGCGGCCGCTATGGCGGCGACAATAAATATCCCGCTCGATCAACCGACCATACAGGCCGGTATCGACGC
>CAZJWR010000077.1:0-14756 GCA_964549765.1 uncultured Ignavibacteriales bacterium | reverse complement strand
GGTCGGACGGTGGGCGCCGGCGTTATCTCCGAGGTCGTTGAGTAGACGAAAGGTAGGATGCGATAAATGCCGCGAGACATAATCATACTGGCCTGTAGCGAATGCAAGCAGCGGAACTACACGACCACGAAGAACAAAAAAACGCTGCCTGACCGCTTGGAAATAAAGAAGTACTGTAAATTTTGCGGCAAACATACACCGCATAAGGAAACGCGATAGAAAAGCTACAGGCCAGTAGCTCAACTGGTAGAGTCCCGGTCTCCAAAACCGGTGGTTGGGGGTTCAAGTCCCTCCTGGCCTGCCAAAAGTGAAGGTTTATTGTGCAGAAGATTATCAAGTTTTTGAAGGAAACCAGAACCGAGTTGACCAAGGTTACTTGGCCGACGAAGGACGAGATTATCGGCTCGACCATCGTCACCGTTGTCGTATCGATCGTCGTTTCGATATTCATCGGCGTGGTCGATTTCTTGCTGGATAAGGGCGTTCGGGCGGTTTTTTAGTCCGTGGGAGGCGAATTGACCATGGCGCTGCAATGGTATGCGGTTCATACCTATTCCGGTCACGAGCAGAAGGCCAAGAAATATCTTGAGTCGGCCGTTCTGACGGCCGGGCTTCAGGACAAATTCGGCCAGGTGCTTATTCCGACCGAACAGGTAACGGAAATGCGCAACGGCAAGCGGTCGACGTCGACCCGCAAGTTTCTGCCCAGCTATATCCTGGTCGAGATGGACCTGGACAAGGTGACGCAGAATCTGGTGGTATCGACGCCGGGAATAACCAATTTCGTCGGCGCCAAAGGCCGCCCCCAGCCACTGCGGCAGGACGAGGTCAACCGGATCATGGGTCAGGTGGATCAGACGCGGGAAGCGGAATCTACCGACATTCCTTTTATGGCCGGCGACCAGGTGAAAGTCATCGACGGCCCCTTCGCCGATTTTACCGGCTTTATTTCGGAAGTGAATATGGAGCGGAAAAAAGTCAAAGTGATGGTGTCGATTTTCGGCCGTCCAACTCCGGTGGAGCTCGACTTTCTCCAGGTGGAACTGCTCAAGAACAAAGGTTAAGTACGAGGTAGACGATTGTGGCAAAGAAAATACAGACATTTATAAAATTGCAGATTCCCGCCGGCAACGCCAATCCCGCTCCGCCGGTCGGGCCGGCGCTCGGCCAGCACGGCGTAAATATCATGGAATTTTGCAAAGCCTTCAACGCCCGGACGCAGAAGGACGCGGGATTGATCATTCCCGTGGTGATAACGGTGTACGTTGATAAATCGTTTACCTTCATCACCAAAACGCCGCCCGCGGCGGTATTGATCAAGAAAGCCATCGGTTTGGGCAAGGGATCCGGTGAGCCGAACCGCACCAAGGTCGGCATCATCACCCGCGCCCAGCTGGAAGACATAGCGAAAACGAAAATGCCCGATCTCAATGCCGCCGATCTGGATGCCGCCGTTCGGATCATTGAGGGAACGTGCCGTTCCATGGGCGTGACCGTGCAACAATAATATATTATATGTTGTTGTTCGCTCGAACCTATTCATGACAGTATGTCTAGGGAGAATAACATCGGTGAAACGTTCGAAAAAATACCGCAAGGTAAAAGAAGGTCTCGACCGGGTCAAGCAGTACTCGCTTGAAGAGGCGGTCGGGTTTATCAAGGAGAACACCTTCGTCCGGTTCGACGAATCGGTCGACATCAACCTCAAGCTCGGAGTCGATCCCCGTCATGCCGACCAGATCGTTCGCGGCATGGTTTCGCTGCCGCACGGCACCGGCAAGAAGGTGCGTGTTCTCGTCTTCGCCCAGGGGGAAAAGGAAATCGAGGCCCGCGACGCCGGCGCCGATTTCGTCGGGGGCGACGACGAGGTGAAAAAAATCCAGGAAGGCTGGCTCGATTTCGACGTCATCGTTGCGACGCCGGATATGATGAGCAAGGTCGGCCGTCTGGGTAAAATTCTCGGTCCCCGCGGCTTGATGCCCAATCCCAAGTCGGGGACGGTGACGATGGACGTCGGCAAGACAGTCAAGGAACTGAAAGCCGGCAAGATGGAATTCCGGGTAGATCGCCAGGGCGGCATGTCGTCCTCGATCGGCAAGGTATCGTTCGAATCGCAGCAGTTGGTGGATAACGCCCGCGCTTTTCTCGAAGCCGTTATCCGAGCCAAACCGACGGCGGCCAAGGGCGCTTACATCAAGAGCGCCGCGATGAGTTCCACGATGGGAGTCGGTCTGAAACTCGACCATGGTTCGATTGTTGCGGACCTGAAAAAGTAGAAGGAATGACGATATGCCTACTCAAACAAAAATAGATTTGGTGGCGGGACTCACAGAAGAGTTTACCAAGGCGGGCAATATCTTTATTACCGACTACGCCGGGCTCAATGTCGAGCAAATGAACAAACTCCGCCGGGACCTGCGCGCCAGCGGGGTCACGTTCATCATCGCCAAGAATACGCTGATGCGGATTGCGGCCAAAGATGCCGGATACGACGATCTTCTGCCGCATTTGGTGGGGCCGACGGCGGTCGCGTTCTCCAACGCCGATCCCAACGTCCCGGCCAAGATTCTGTATGAGGCGTACAAGGAATTCGACAAGGTCAGTAAACCCGAGGTTAAGGCATTTTTTGTCGACCGGCAGGCCTTCGCCGGACCCGATGTCGAACGGCTGGCCCAGCTTCCGCCGAGGGAAATTCTCTTGTCGCAGTTGGTGGCGGCCGTGGAAGGCCCCATTTCGGGATTTGTCGGGACCCTCGACGCCATCATTCGGGAATTGATCGGGACGGTGGACTCCATCGCCCGTGAAAAAGAAGGGTAGAAGGAACAGAAATAGATTCGGTCATAACCGCCCCCGGAGAATATCGTCTGATTTGGACCGAACGGTTATGCCGGGCTGAGACGGGAACCTTAAACCAGATTTACTGTTAAACGAAAGGGTACAACAGTGGCTGAAGAGAACAAAGTCATCGCGGAAATCGTGGAGAAGATAGAGAATCTGACGGTGTTGGAATTGGCTGATCTTTCCAAAGCCCTCCAGGATAAATTCGGCGTGTCGGCCGCGGCTCCGATGGCGGCGATGGCCATGCCCGCCGGCGGCGCCGCCGTGGCGGAGGAACAGACCGAATTCGACGTCGAGTTGCAGTCCGCCGGCGACAAGAAGATCCAGGTCATCAAAGTCGTCCGCGAGATCACCAGTCTTGGCCTCAAGGAAGCCAAGGAGCTTGTTGATAGCGCTCCCAGCAAGGTCAAAGAAGGAATCACCAAGGAAGAGGCCGAAGCTGTCCGCGACAAATTGCAGGAAGCCGGCGCTCAAGTGGAGATTAAATAATATCATCCCGCCCGTCCGGGCGGGATGACTACGTATCAGACCTCAACGGCCTTCCGTGGGGGGGAGAACGATAATCTCGGTGTGTGAGAAACAATACCTGAGGTTCCCAACCGACTCTAAGAAGAATGGTAGAGTAACAAGAAATTGGCTTTCAGGTATTTAACAAATTGAATGCGTTATTGGGCTCCGCCGTTCCCGGTTCGGTTCAGGGAGCGGAGGCGGTGGCCTTTTACATTTTTTGGGAGGTAATGCGTTTTGGCAAAAAAAACCCCCATTGAACGAATAGATTTCGGTCGCATTCCCAGCGGGACGGATATGCCGAATCTGCTGGAAGTGCAGTTGAAATCGTACGGCGATTTCCTTCAGAAGGATATCGAGCCAGATAAGCGGGAACGGCAGGGCCTGCAGCAGATATTCCAGGAAATTTTCCCCATTTCCGACATCCGGGAAAATTATACGCTGGAATTCGTCAAGTATCAGCTGGGCCAGCGACGGTATTCCATCGAGGAATGCCAGGAACGCAATATGACGTTTGCCGCTCCGCTGAAGGCGACCCTTCGTCTCGTTAGTCGCGAGGGCGAGGGCAAAGACAAGCAGGTCAAGGATATCATCGAGCAGGACGTGTATCTGGGCGAGCTGCCGATGATCACCGAGCGCGGGACTTTCGTCATCAACGGCTCCGAGCGCGTGATCGTGTCCCAGTTGCACCGGTCGCCGGGTGTCTTTTTCGATGAAGGGGTTCATCCCAACGGCAAACGCATTTTCTCCGCACGCATTATCCCCTATCGCGGCAGCTGGGTCGAATTCGACATAGACATGAACGACGTTATGCACGTTCATATCGATTCACGGCGCAAACTGCACGCGACGGCGCTCCTGCGGGCCATCGGGTATTCCACCGATGAAGAAATCCTGGACCTGTTCCACCATGTCGGGTCGGCGTCGCTGGTCGGCAAGAAAGCCGCCGAGCAGGAAGGGCATTTCATCGCCGAAAACGTCGTCGACAAAGAAACCGGCGAAATCGTCATCCGGGCCGGAGAGGTGATTACCGGAAAGCATCTGGAGAAGCTGGCGGAACTGAAAAGAAAAAAAATCAAAGTGATCGAAGTCGATGAGCATCGCGAGGCGTATGTCATCGTCAATACCCTGGCCAAGGATGTCACCTCCAGCCGCGAAGAAGCCCTGGCGAAAATCTATTCCCTGATGCGTCCCGGCGAACCGCCGACGATGGAGATGGCCGAGGCGCTGCTCGAAAAACTCTTTTTCAACGCCAAACGTTACGATTTGGGCGAGGTCGGCCGGTACATGATCAATCAGCGCTTGAGCCTCGATATTCCTCTCGATCACACCACGCTGGACAACAAAGATTTTGTTACCATCATCAGGTACCTCGTCGATCTCCGCAACGGTCACGGCTTCATCGACGATATCGACCATCTCGGCAACCGTCGGGCCCGCACCGTGGGCGAACTTCTGTCCAACCTGTTTTCCGTGGGGCTGTCCCGGGTGGCGCGCAATATCCGCGAACGCATGAGCCTGAAGGACAACGATCCTATCACACCTCAATCGCTCATCAACGCCCGGACGGTATCGTCGGTCATCGAGACTTTTTTCGGGTCGTCTCAGTTGTCGCAGTTTATGGACCAGACCAATCCGCTGTCCGAACTCACCCACAAGCGGCGACTGTCGGCTCTGGGGCCGGGCGGTTTGACGCGGGAACGGGCCGGATTCGAGGTGCGCGACGTGCACCATACCCACTACGGCCGTCTCTGCCCGGTGGAGACCCCGGAAGGACCGAACATCGGTCTGATCGCATCGCTGGCCACGTATGCCCGGATCAACAAATACGGGTTCATCGAAACGCCTTATCGGGTGATCAAGAACGGCAAATTTTCGGGCGAGATCAAATTTCTGACGGCCGACGAAGAAGACCGGCATATTATCGCCCAGGCCAGCGAGCCGCTGGATAAGAACAGCCGGTTCGTCAATGACAACATCACCGCCCGACATCGCGACGACTACCTCGTCCTTCCGGTCGAGAAGATCGAATTTATGGACGTCGCCCCGAAACAACTGGTATCAGTCGCGGCCTCATTGATTCCGTTTCTGGAACATGATGACGCCAACCGCGCCTTGATGGGGTCCAACATGCAGCGGCAGGCGGTGCCGCTGATGATCACCGACGCCCCCTTGGTCGGTACCGGCATGGAAAAGAAAGCGGCCACCGACGCCGGCGTAACGGTGCTGGCCAGACGCTCCGGGAAGGTGATTTATGTCGACGCCCAGAAAATCATCATCCGGCCGCACCTAAAAGCCAAACCGGACGAGCTCGGCTTCTATGAAGACGACATCTACACCATGATGAAATTCAAACGGTCCAATCAGGACACTTGCCTCAATCAGCGGCCGACGGTGGAAATCGGCGATGACGTCGAGGCGGGCGATCCGATTGCCGACGGGCCGGCCACCGATCGATCGGAGCTGGCTCTCGGGACCAACATTCTCGTCGCTTTCATGCCCTGGTCGGGGTACAATTTTGAGGACGCCATTATCCTTTCCGAGCGTCTCATCAAGGAAGATATTTTCACCTCGATTCATATCGAGGAGTTCGAACTTCAGGTCCGTGACACCAAGCGCGGTTCCGAAGAAATCACTCGCGAAATCCCCAACGTCTCCGAGGAAGCCCTCCTCAACCTCGATGAAAACGGTATTATCCGCAACGGGGCCGAGGTCGAGTCGGGCGATATCCTGGTGGGCAAGGTGACGCCGAAAGGCGAAACCGAGTTGTCGCCGGAGGAGCGTCTATTGCGCGCGATTTTCGGCGAGAAAGCCGGCGATGTGCGCGATGCCTCTCTCAAGGCGCCGCCTGGGATGAAGGGTATCGTCGTCGATACCAAGGTCTTCTCGCGCAAGGAACGCAACGAGGAAGCGAAGAAATTCGAGAAGAATCAGGTCGCCCGGATAAAAAAGACCTACAACAAATTGTTCCAGGACGTCGCCACGCATCGGAACAGTCGCCTGGGCGAGATTCTCGACGGCAAAACGGCTAACACGGTCCGGTCGATTATTGACAATTCGGTGGTCATCCGGGCCGGGCATAAGTACAAAAGCGAAAACCTGGCCGACTTCGACTTCGACATGTATGTCGCCCCGGAAGGATTCACCAACGAGGATTCCATCAACAAGCGGGTCGATAAGATCATCGCCGAGGCGTCATCGCTGCTGGCCCAGAAGCGCGCCGAAATGGAAGTGGAAATAGACAAAGTCGAACGCGGCGCGGAACTGCCTCCGGGCGTCAAGCAGTTGGTCAAGGTGCAGGTCGCCATCAAGCGGAAAGTGTCGGTCGGCGACAAGATGGCCGGACGGCACGGCAACAAGGGCGTCGTCTCCAAGATTGTGCCGGAAGAGGATATGCCGTACCTCGAAGATGGGACGCCGATCGATATCATTCTCAATCCGCTGGGTGTGCCGTCGCGAATGAACGTCGGCCAGCTACTGGAAACGCACCTCGGGTTGGCCGCCAAGAAACTCGGCCTGTATTATGCCACGCCGGTGTTCGACGGGGCCAAATTGAATGAGATCAAGGAAGAGCTGGGGAAGGCCGGCGTGGATCCGGACGGCAAGGCCTGGCTCCGCGACGGGCGGTCCGGCGATCGGTTCGACAATCGCATCACCGTCGGATACATCTATATGATGAAGCTGTCGCATCTGGTCGACGACAAAATTCACGCCCGGTCAATCGGCCCCTACTCGCTGGTCACGCAGCAGCCGCTGGGCGGCAAGGCCCAGTTCGGCGGTCAGCGGTTCGGAGAAATGGAGGTGTGGGCTCTCGAAGCCTACGGCGCGGCCTACGCGCTCCAAGAGATGCTGACGGTCAAGTCCGACGACGTGGCGGGGCGGTCGAAAATTTACGAATCGATCGTCAAGGGCGAAAATCCGCCCGAGCCGGGCATACCGGAATCGTTCAACGTGTTGGTCAAGGAGCTGCAAGCACTTGGCCTGGACGTGGTCTTAGTGGAAAAAAACTGACCCGCGCGGTCACGGCAAAGGAGCTGATATCGTGCGCGATATAGCAGGAAAGATGCAGAAGAAAACTCCGACGTTCAAGGCCATTCAAATTAGACTGGCCTCGCCGGAGACAATTCTCTCCTGGTCGTTCGGCGAAGTCACTAAGCCGGAAACCATCAATTACCGCTCATTCAAGCCCGAACGCGACGGACTGTTCTGCGAACGGATATTCGGGCCGGTCAAGGATTGGGAATGCAACTGCGGTAAGTATAAGCGGATTCGGTTTCGGGGCATTGTCTGCGATCGGTGCGGGGTGGAGGTAACCCAGGCCAAGGTGCGTCGCGAACGAATGGGCCATATCGAACTGGCCGTCCCGGTGTCGCATATCTGGTATTTCAAATCGCTGCCGTCGCGGATCGGACATCTTCTCGATCTGTCGGTTCGCGATCTCGAAAAAGTCCTCTATTACGAATCATACATCATGATCGATCCCGGCAACACCTCGTACAAGCAGGGCGATCTAATCAGCGAAGACGAATTCGTGGAACTCGAGGAGGCCGGCAAGGAATTCGAGGCCGGCATGGGCGCGCCCGCAGTCAAGAAGCTGCTGGAGCAGATGGATCTGGAGAAGATCGCTATCGCGCTGCGCACCCAGGTGAAAGTCGAAACGTCGGCCCAGCGCAAGAAGGATCTCCTCAAGCGCCTGCGCGTGGTCGAAGGCTTCCGCCAGTCGGGTAACCGCCCGGAATGGATGATTATGACCGCCATCCCGGTTATTCCGCCGGATTTGCGGCCCTTGGTGCCGCTCGAAGGCGGACGGTTTGCCACCTCGGACCTTAACGATCTCTACCGCCGGGTGATCAACCGCAACAATCGTCTGAAAAAACTCATCGATATCCAAGCGCCGGATGTGATTTTGCGCAACGAGAAGCGCATGCTTCAGGAAGCGGTCGACGCGTTATTCGATAACGGCCGTCGCACGCATTCCGTCCGGGGCGATTCCAAGCGGCCGCTCAAGTCGCTGTCCGATTTGCTAAAGGGCAAGCAGGGGCGGTTCCGCCAGAATTTGCTGGGTAAACGTGTCGACTATTCCGGTCGTTCGGTGATCGTGGTCGGTCCGGAATTGAAGCTTTGGGAATGCGGCCTGCCCAAAAACATGGCCCTGGAATTATTCAAGCCCTTCATCATTATGAAGCTTGAGGAAAAGGGATATGTGCAGTCCGTAAAATCGGCCAAACGGCTGGTCGAACGCGAGCGCCCCGAGGTCTGGGATATTCTCGAAGAAATCATCGAGGATCACCCGGTCCTTCTGAACCGCGCTCCGACCCTGCACCGTCTCGGTATTCAGGCGTTCTACCCGCGCCTGGTCGAGGGCAAAGCCATCAAGCTGCATCCGCTCGTCTGCGCGGCGTTCAATGCCGACTTCGACGGCGACCAGATGGCGGTCCATGTGCCGCTGTCATTCGAGGCGCAGCTGGAAGCTCGCATGCTGATGCTGTCGACTAACAATATTCTGGTGCCGTCGTCGGGACGGCCGATCGCCATCCCGTCACAGGATATCGTGCTCGGCTGTTATTATCTGACCAAGGCGCGCCCCAAAGCCCCGGGCGAAGGGCGAATATTCGGGGATGCCAACGAAGCGTTGTTCGCTCATTCCGAGGGGTTCGTCGACACCCATGCGCTCATCAAAGTCCGCATGGACGGCAAGCTGGTCGAAACCACGCCCGGACGGCTTATTTTCAATGAGATTATGCCCGAGGGGCTGCCGTATTTCAACGAAGTCACCAACAAGGGCAGCATCGAGGAATTGGTATCGCAATCGTACCATGTCATCGGACAGACGGCGACGGTTTATTTCCTTGATAAGCTGAAACATCTCGGATTCACTTGGGCGACCAAAGCCGGAGTGACGGTGTCGGTGGACGACCTGCTTATTCCGCCGGAAAAGAATAATCTGATCGGTGAGGCGGAAAAGGAAGTGACCCGTATTCAGAAACGGTACATGAAGGGCGTCATCACCAACGGCGAGCGGTATAATCAGATTATCGATACCTGGACACACACCACATCGGCGGTGGCCGAGGTCATGTTCAGCAACCTCGCCGCCGACCGTGATGGATTCAATCCGGTCTTCATGATGGCCGACTCCGGGGCGCGAGGCTCCAAGGAGCAGATTCGTCAGCTGGCCGGTATGCGCGGATTGATGGCCAAGCCGCAGAAGAAAATCACCGGCGGCGTGGGCGAAATTATCGAAAACCCGATCACCGCCAACTTCCGCGAAGGTCTGACGGTGATGGAGTACTTCATCTCCACCCACGGTTCCCGCAAGGGTCTGGCCGATACGGCGCTAAAAACCGCCGATGCCGGTTACCTGACGCGGCGCTTGGTCGACGTGGCGCAGGACGTCATCATCAGCGAAGACGACTGCGGCACGATTCTGGGTATCAATATCACGGCGCTGAAAGAGGGCGAAGAAGTGATCGAATCCCTCGGCGACCGTATTAAGGGCCGGGTGGCGCTGGAAGACGTCTACGACCCCATCACCGACAACCTGATTCTGGAAGCGGGTACGGAGATTTTCGACGAACACGCCCATGCCCTCGAAGAGGCCGGTATCGAAACGGTTATGATTCGTTCGGTGCTAACCTGCGAGTCGGAACGAGGCGTGTGCGCCCGTTGTTACGGTCGTAACCTGGCCGCTAAGAGGCTGGTCGATAACGGCGAGGCGGTCGGTGTCATCGCCGCCCAGTCGATCGGCGAGCCGGGCACGCAGCTTACCCTGCGGACGTTCCATATCGGCGGCGCGGCCGAACAGATCGTCGGACAATCCCAGGCCAAGTCCAAATACGAGGGTTTCGTTAAGTTCAACCGCGTGTCCACGCTGACCCGGGAAGACGGCGTTAAAGTGGTGAAAAACCGCAACGGCGAAATCCGGGTGCTGGACAAAAACGAACGCGTTCGATCGCGGTTCACGGTCCCCTATGGCGCCGAGCTTTTCAAAGATGACGGCAACGAGGTCAAGAAGGGCGAGATTATTTTCCAGTGGGACCCCTATTCGAACGTGATCATAACGGAAGTCGGCGGGTCGGTTAAATTCAAGGACATTATTCCCGAAGTATCGCTTCAGGAAGAAATCGACGAGACGACCGGCCAGATTCAGCCGATCATCATGGATACCAAGGAAAAAACGCTCTTCCCGACGATTGTAATCAAGAGCCCCAAAGGAAAGATCGAAGCCAGCTACCGTATCCCGACCGGCGCTCACCTGCGGGTCTCCGAGGGTGACAAGATTTCTGCCGGTCAGATTCTGGTTAAGATTCCGCGCGCCATTTCCAAGACGCGCGATATTACCGGCGGTTTACCTCGGGTGGCCGAGCTGTTCGAAGCCCGGCGTCCTCATGATCCCGCGGTCGTGTCCGAAATCGACGGAACGGTCAAATTCGGGAAAATCGTCCGTGGGCAACAGCAGGTATTTGTCGAGGGTGAGGCCGGGGAAGAGCAGGAATACCTTGTTCCGCACGGCAAACACCTCCACGTCCATGACGGCGACCGGGTGCTGGCTGGCGACCGCCTGTGCGAAGGATCGATCGACCCGCACGATATCCTGAAGATCAAGGGGGTCGGCGCCGTGCAGGAATACCTGGTGAATGAGATCCAGGAAGTCTACCGTCTCCAGGGCGTGAAGATCAACGACAAGCACATCGAAGTGATCGTGCGCCAGATGCTGCAGAAGGTCCGGGTCGAAGAGGTCGGCGATACAACCTTCCTCGAAGGCGAGCAGGTCGATCGACACAAATTTATGATCGAGGATGACCGCGTCATCGCCGAAGGCGGCGAGCCGGCGACCTTTGAGCCGTTGCTTTTGGGTATCACCAAGGCGTCGTTGTCGACCGAGAGTTTCTTCTCGGCGGCCTCGTTCCAGGAAACGACCCGGGTACTCACCGAGGCGGCCGTCAGCGGCAAGACCGATTACCTCCAGGGCCTCAAGGAAAACGTTATCATCGGCAAGCTGATTCCGGCCGGAACCGGCGTGGAATTCTACCGCAATTTCCAGATCGAGACCGATGACGATGATTTCGAAAAGGAATTGGAGGAGATGGAAGACAAAGAGGACACGTTGAGCGATATTTTTCAAAAAAACGCTTGACTTGCCGAGCTAACGTAGTATAATGCAAGGCTTTCTTTGCTATTTGGAAGATGTTTGATACATAAGGAGACTATGTGCCGACGATTAATCAGTTGATCCGGAGAGGACGCAAGCAGATTATCGAGAAGACCAATACGCCCGCGCTTAAAAGCTGTCCTCAGCGCCGGGGCGTGTGTACTCGTGTGTATACGTCAACTCCCAAGAAGCCGAACTCGGCCCTGCGCAAAGTGGCCCGTGTCCGGCTGACCAATCAGATGGAAGTGACGGCGTATATCCCGGGCGAAGGGCACAACCTCCAGGAGCACTCGATTGTTTTGATCCGAGGTGGTCGTGTCAAGGACCTGCCGGGTGTCCGTTATCATGTCATTCGCGGCGCCATGGATACATCGGGTGTGGCCGACCGCACCAAGAGTCGGTCGAAATACGGAACCAAACGGCCCAAAAAGACGACGGCCTAAGAGAATTAGAACGAGAGAAAGGTTCGTATGCCTCGGAGAAAAGCGGCGGAAAAACGGGACCGGCAGCCGGATTCACGGTACGGCGATGTCGTCGTCAGCCAGTTCATCGGGAATCTCATGCAGCGGGGGAAAAAGTCGACGGCCGAGTCGATTATTTACTCCGCTCTGGATATCTGCGAGAACAAGACCGGTAATCCGGGGCTGGAAGTGTTCCACAAAGCGTTGAATAATGTCAAACCGGTGCTGGAGGTCAAGTCCCGCCGTGTCGGCGGCGCCACCTATCAGGTGCCGGTGGAGGTCCGGGCCAGCCGCCGCACCGCCCTCGCGATCCGTTGGTTGATTCTGTACGCTCGCGGGCGGAGCGAGAAAACAATGGCCCAGAGACTTGCTTCCGAGTTTATGGCAGCTGCCAGTAACGAGGGAGCGTCAATTAAAAAGAAGGAAGACACCCATAAGATGGCCGAAGCCAACAAGGCTTTCGCACACTTTAGGTGGTAACCGATAATTCCTGACCGGCGGTGTTTGCCGCCGGTGCCGTTGCCGGGAATCATGGTTTCCAACCGTCATCCTCGGCTTGCCGACTAACCCTGCTGAGAAGTCGCGCGAGTGCGGGACGGCCACCTGCAAGTTGCGTTGTGGTAGTAGGGTTTGCCATGTCGAGCAAGACACCATTGGCACATATTCGTAATATCGGCATAATGGCCCATATCGACGCCGGTAAGACGACCACCACCGAGCGGATCTTGTACTATACCGGCAAGACCCACCGGATCGGCGAAGTCGATGAGGGCGCCGCAACCATGGACTGGATGGACCAGGAAAAGGAGCGTGGTATTACTATTACGTCGGCGGCGACGACCACCTTTTGGCGGGACGCGACGATCAACATCATCGATACGCCCGGCCACGTCGATTTTACGGTGGAGGTGGAACGATCACTGCGCGTGCTCGATGGCGCCGTGGCGATTTTCTGTGCCGTCGGCGGTGTGGAACCCCAGTCCGAGACGGTCTGGCACCAGGCCGACAAGTACGAAGTTCCTCGCGTGGCCTACGTCAACAAGATGGACCGCGTCGGGGCCGATTTCAAGGGGACCGTCCACCAGATGCGCGACAAGCTCGGCGCCAACCCGGTGCCGATTATGATTCCCGCCGGCGAAGGCGATTTGTTCACCGGTTTGATCGACCTAATCACGATGACATACCGCGTATATGAAGAGGCTTCATTCGGCCGCACTTTCGAGGATATCGACGTCCCCGACGACATGCGGGAGGAAGCCAACCTGGCCCGGGAAAAAATGCTCGAGGCGATCTCCGAATACGACGATACCCTGCTCGAAAAATTCCTGTCGGAACAGCCGATCTCGGCCGATGAAATCCGGTCGGCGATTCGCCGAGCCTGTTTGGACGTGTCCATCATTCCTGTCCTATGCGGTTCCTCCTTCCGCAATAAAGGGGTGCAATTTTTGCAGGATGCCATCGTCGATTTTCTTCCTTCCCCGCTTGACAAGCCACCCATAAAAGGTCATATTCCGGGTTTGCCGAAAGAAATAGAACGGCATGCAGATATAAACGAACCCATGTGTGGAGTGGCGTTTAAGATAATGAGTGATCCTCACGTCGGACGATTGACCTATATGCGCGTGTATTCCGGACAGGTGCGGACCGGGACGTATGTGCAGAATCCGACCATCGGCATGAAGGAGCGGGTGGCGCGCATCTTGCGTATGCATGCCAACAAACGTGAGGATATTCCGATGGCCCAGGCGGGCGATATCGTCGCCGTCGTCGGTTTTCGGAAAACCGCTACCGGGCATACCTTGTGCGATACCAAGCACCCCATCGAGCTGGAACTGATGACGTTCCCCGAGCCGGTCGTCAGCGTCGCCATCGAACCCAAATCATTGGCCGAGCAGGAAAAGCTGGCCGAAGCGTTGAACCGGTTGGCCGAAGAGGACCCCACCTTCAAGGTGAGCGTCAACGAAGAAACCGGCCAGACGATCATATCCGGCATGGGCGAGCTGCATCTGGAGATTCTGGCGGATCGTTTGCTGCGGGAATTCCAGGTCAAGGCCAATGTCGGCGCGCCGTGGGTGGCCTACAAAGAAACGATCACCATCCGCCAGACGGCGGAAGAAAAATTTATCCGGCAGTCGGGCGGCAAAGGGCAATACGGACATGTGGTGCTTTCAGTCGAGCCGCTTGAGAATGATACGGGATTTGTATTCGAGAACGTCGCCGCTGCCGACAAAATTCCGCGGGAATTCGTTCCCGCCATTCAAAAGAGCGTCAAAGAGGCCGTGCAGAGCGGGCCGATCGCCGGAAATCCCCTGATCGGGGTCAAGGTGACGCTCCTCGACGGTTCTTATCATGAGGTCGATTCCACCGAATTGGCTTACAGCGTGGCGGCCTCGCGAGCCTTCCATAAGGCCGCCGAACAAGCCGCGCCGGTCCTGCTCGAGCCCGTCATGGAGGTCGAGGTGATCGTGCCGGAGGATTATGCCGGCAGCGTGATGAACGATCTCAATGGGCGGCGGGCCCACATCGCGGGGCTTAATCCCCGGAATAAAATGCAGGTCATCGACGCCAGAGTACCGCTGGCGGAAATGTTCGGTTATGCCACCAGGTTGCGCAACCTGTCGCAGGGCCGGGCGCTGTTTACCATGCAATTCTCGTCGTACCAGCCGGTTCCCGAAGAGGTGACCAATCGTATGAGGATTGGAGTTAATAACTAACCATAGAGAAGAGGGTGATGAGGTAGATCATGGCCAAGGCGAAATTTGAGCGGAAGAAGCCGCATGTAAACGTGGGGACGATCG
>CAZJWR010000076.1:0-14859 GCA_964549765.1 uncultured Ignavibacteriales bacterium | reverse complement strand
CACTTCGTACCCCACCCAAAGGGTGGGTTTTTTCGGTCATCCGGCTGAGTTTATTTCAAGCACAGCACAACGACGGGTGCCGCACCGCTTGCGGTGCGAATTCTATGACCGCCGGATGAGAGCATCCGGCGGAACGGTAAGCCTGGATTCCCGCCTGCGCGGGAATGACAAATTATGTTTCCCGGTGCGCGATGGTCGCCGAGGCCTGCGCGGTAGGCATGATGCGGAGTTGGTGGACGTTGACATGCGGCGGGCGGGTGCAGCAGAAAACTATCGCCGCGGCGATGTCGTCACCGGTCAGCGGCGTCAATCCCTTGTGGACTTTCTCCGCTTTTTCTGCATCGCCATGAAAACGCACCATGGAAAATTCAGTGTCGACCATCCCCGGATCGACCGAACTGACCCGGATCGGCGTATCCACCAGGTCGATCTGCATTCCCTTGGTGAGGGCATCGACGGCGTGCTTGGTAGCGCAATAGACGTTGCCGCCGGGATAGACTTCATGCCCCGCAATCGATCCGATATTGACGATATGCCCCGATCCGCGCGCGACCATGCCGGGAATAACCGCCCGGCTGACGTACAGCAGCCCCTTAACGTTGGTGTCGATCATCTCCTCCCAATCGACGATGTCGGCCTCGTGGAGTTTGCTCAATCCCCGGCTGAGCCCGGCGTTGTTGATCAAAATATCGATGGCTTTCCATTTTTCGGGCAGAGTCCCGATGATTGTCGCGACGGCTTTCTGGTCGCGGACATCAAGCTGGAAGAAATGGCAGTCGGCTTTGTGTTTGTCGCGCAGCTCATCGGTCAACGCCGACAATTTATCTTTGCGGCGGGCGCACATCAGGATTTTGGCGCCTTCGCGCGCAAACGCCACGGCGCAGGCCTCGCCGATACCGGCCGACGCTCCAGTGATCAATACGATTTTATCCTTGAGCGATATCATGGTCTATCCTTTCGTTTTGCATTATATTCGGAGCCAATGTAAAGGATAACGCAAGGGTGGTCAAGCCGTGAACTCATTTGGTAAACGAACGTGCTACGAGCTATTTATCCAGCGAAAATTTAACTTTGTACGTCACCCAGCAATCATATGGTTTCCCGTTCTCTTTCCCGGGAAGATACCGGCTTTTGTACGCAGCCTTTACAGCGGCCTCCTCGAAACCGTATCCCGGACTGGAACACAGCCAAACTTTCGCCTTCTTGACCTTACCGGATTCACCGACCAAGGCCAAAATAGTGACGTCCGCTTCAATTCCGAGCTCTTGCGCCACGAGAGGGTATTCGGGGATTTCCTCATGAATCATTACCGGTGGTTCATCGATAGTCTCGCCAGCGGATTTCTGCCGCACGTCGGCCCCTTTATCGCTGATATGCGGCGGGGCTGATTCCTCGCCGGGCCGTGCCGATGGCCCGCATCCGATGAACAAAACGATAATGATGCCTGCTGATGATAATAATCGGATCATGATGTTTTTCCCCTCTTAAGGCGTCGCGCGTGCCTACAAGAAAAGTTCGTACGGCCCGCGCCGACCTGACCAGCAATCAAAATACAAAAGTATTGATTAGATCGTCAAGGATTTCTTGCTGCTCGGGCGCAGTCGTGCGCCGACTTGTCGATGTGTTACCTTGTGCAATTCGCCGATAATTACTTCTGCCGAAACATTCGTCCGGGAACGGTGAAAACGTCTTTATCCTGATTGTCGATGACGAATTTCTGCAATTCCTCGGTGGACGCCGTCAACACGCGGAGATTGTCGATATCGACAGACGACGGCAACGTAACGCCGGCTTCAACCAATTTATCCAGACCGTTCGGATCCATCAACGATATGACCAGAGTATCGCCATTGATGGTAATGGAGCCGAACCAATGCAGGGGAAGCATCAGATCTCTGTAAGGGGAATCATCCCAATCGGGCGGATTGGGATAAACATCGATAAAACGATGTCCATCAAACTCCACCAGATGCGTCCGAAACATCACCGTGGAATCTTCCCCGGAAATCGACATATCATAGCTTTGGTCGTCGCCCCGGGCAAATGTCCAGGTTTCCTCCTCGTCCTTATCCAACCATGAACCGATCAATGCCGGATCGAGAACGATGTCCTTTTCGGTGTAGAGCGGATAAATCGACGGCACACATCCGGCCAGAATGACCAGAATGCCCAATGAAATGAATAGATTTCTTGCCCACATAACATCCTCCTCTCGATAGCTTCACGATACGAAGCGCCGAAGTGCGGGTTGCGGCGCACCTCAAAATGCAATCTTCATGGAATTTTTGCAAATAATTCCTTGCCCAAAACGGGGCGAGGCCGCGCTCGTCCATTTTTCGGCTAAGTGCAAATCCCGCCGCAAAATAAACTTCTCTTGACAATAAATTTGGGTCGTGGTATTATCAAAGACTAACAGAATGTGGTACTTCTTCAAGGGGAGACCAACCGGTGATTTACGGTGTAATCATGGCCGGGGGCAGAGGCGAGCGGTTCTGGCCGCTGTCCAGCGAATCGCGCCCCAAACAACTCCTGCCGATCACCTCCAAGCGCAACATGCTTCAGGTGACGATTGACCGGATCGAGGATTTTATCCCTATCGAGCGTACCCTGATTGTCGCCGGAACCAATATCAAAGACGCCATCGTCGAAAAATGCGAACGGGTCACCGCGGCCAACGTCCTGACCGAACCGTTCGGGCGGAACACCTGCCTGGCGGTCGCGTATGCCGCCATCCACCTGCATCAGAAAGATCCCGAGGCAACTATGGTAGTGCTCTCGGCGGATCATCTGATCGAACCGGCGAGCAAACTGGTCAAAATCATCAAGGTCGGGACGGGATTGGCCGCCAAAGAAGATAAGCTGATCACTATCGGTATCGTCCCCACCCGCGCCGAAACCGGCTACGGCTATATCGAGCTGGAGGATGAATACCGGGTCGTCGAGGACGTCAGCGTCTATACCGTATCGGCCTTTAAGGAAAAACCGCGTCCGACGGTGGCCCAGCAGTACTATTACGACGGCCGCCACCTGTGGAATTCCGGGATGTTCATCTGGTCAGTCAAAACCATTCTCAAGGCGCTGGAAGAACATATGCCGGAAATGCACGAAGCCCTGACGGAATATGCCAAACATATCGGGACCGACGGCGAGGAAGAAGCCCGTGATCATCTCTATTCTGAGGCCGAAGCGGTCTCCATCGACGTGGCCGTCATGGAGCAGGCCGACAACGTCCTGACCATCAAAGGCGATTTTGTCTGGGACGACGTCGGCAGCTGGATGTCATTGCAGCGCTTCATGGAACAGGACGAGGAAAACAACGTCGTGGTCGGGTCGGCTGTAACGCTCAACACCTTCGAGTCGACAATCTACAACGACAGCGAGGGCCTGGTCGCGGCGCTGGGTATATCCGACGTGGTCATCGCCCGCGCCGGAGAGGTCGTCATGGTGGCCCATAAGACACAACTGGATCAAATCAAGGACTTGCTGGCCAAGCTGGCTGAAGATGAGGAGTTGAAAAAATTTCTCTGATGCTACGCGCAACGATGATCATTCTGCTGGCGGCGCTGACGCTCACTTCGTGCGCTCTGCGCCGAGTCGAACCGCAGGAAACCAAACCCGGGGAGAAAACGCCGTCGGGTCCCCCGTTCGATCCTCTGGCCGCGCCGGGCGACCGCGTGATCGTGCCGGACGAGCACCCGGTCGGTTCGCCCCAACCGGCCCACGCGAGCGATACCCTGGCGTTGCCGGGCAACACGGCTCTGGCGGCATCCGACACGACGGCGACGGAACCGAGCGAAGTCTACCGGGTGCAAATATTCACATCGCGGCTCTATACCGAAGCCAGCCGGGAAAAAGCGATCGCCGAGGAGATTTTCAATCTCCCCGTCTACCTCGACTACGAGGTACCGTATTACAAATTGCGCGTGGGAGATTTCACGACGCGGGGTGAAGCGGAGGACATGCTGCCGGAAATCAAAGCCATCGGCTATCGCAACGCCTGGGTTGCCCGCGTGATTCTTCGGGTGCAGGAGGCGCCGGAGTTCGATCTTTCCGAGGAACCGATTCTGCCGGAAGATTCGACATCGCTTCCCGCCGATACCGCCGGACAGGACAACGGGGGAGAAAATCGGTGAGCACCATGATTGCGTGCGATCCGGTTAACCCCGATGTCGAGGCGATTCAACGAGCGGCGGAGACGCTTTCCCGGGGGGGCGCGGTGGTGATGCCAACCGAGACGCAATACGGGTTGTCGATCCGGGCGGATCGGCCGGACGCTCCGCAGAAAATCGACCGCATAAAGAAACGAAATAAGACCCTTCCGGTGGCTTTGTTTGTAAAAGACATGAGGATGGCGGAGTTATTTTGCGAGATTACGGAAACGGCCGGAAAGCTGGCGGAGCGATTTTTGCCGGGGCCGCTGACGCTGATTATGCCGATACGGCCGGGTCAGACGGCAGCGGCGGCGGGTTTTGCCTCCCCCGGCGGATTCGGCGTGCGCATCTCCTCGTCTCCGGTGGTGGCGGCAGTTATACGAAAGGTATCGTTTCCAATTACGGCCACATCAGCTAATCTTGCGGGCCGAAGAACCCCGGCGACAATAGCGGAAATCCGGGCAGAACTCGGAGACAGCATCGATCTCTACCTCGACGGCGGACCGTGCCGGGGATTGATCCCGTCGACCGTGGTCAAGGCCGGCGTCGATGTCGAAATCGTGCGCCACGGGGTCATATCGGATGCTGAAATCAAATCGGTTGCGGGCGAAGGACACTGAATGAGTCGATTCAAAATATTATTCATTTGCACCGGCAATACCTGCCGTTCGCCGATGGCCGAAGGAGCGCTCCGGGCATTGCTCGAGGGTCGCGACATCGACACCATTGAGGTCATGTCGGCGGGAACCGCCGTCGCTCCCGGATCGCCGGCCACGTTGTACGCCATGGAAGCCGTCAAAACTTGGGACGCCGATATTTCCCGGCACAAATCCCGGCCGCTCTCGCCGGAACTGATCGAGGAAGCCGACCTGATTCTGGTGATGACCCCGACCCATTATCACACCGTCATGACGATGGTGCCGGAGGCGGACGAGAAGACATTTCTGCTCAAAAATTATCCCGAGGCAGGTGAGGACGGCGACGGCGTGGCCGATCCCATCGGCGGTTCATTGGATCAATACAATCAGACATTTCTCGAAATCGGGGAGGAATTGGGCCGGATACTGCCCGACCTGATCGCGTCGGCTTCGAAAAAGAAAAACCACAGGAACGATGCAAGTGATTAAGCAGTTCGCAAGAAATTCGGTAGTTTTTGTGCTGGTCGTCTGCGGCCTGGCGCCGTTGGCGTATTTTGTCCGGGTGCAATACGGTATGGCGCAGGACGAGATGATAATGGATCCGCAGGTATCGCTCTATCCCTCGCACCCCAATATCGACCGCAGGGTCGATAACATCGCCTTCGGAATCGGCGAACGGCTGCAATACGATATCGGCTATGGATTCATCAATGCCGGCACGGCGACGATGGAAGTCAAAGAGGTCGTCGATTACGACGGCCGCCCGGCATATCAACTGGTCAGCACCGCCAAGTCGAACAAATTCTTCTCGTCGTTTTTCCCCGTCCAGGACCGGGTCGAATCGATTTTCGACGCTGTCGGGCTGTTTTCGTGGCGATTCGAGAAGAAACTGCGGGAGGGCAACTACCGCTCGCTCCGCCAGTACAGCTTCGACCAGATCAATCACTCGGTAGTCTACAAAAACGATACCGTCGACGTGGCGCCCTATGTCCAGGACGCCCTTTCGGTGCTGTATTACGCCCGCACCCAGCCGCTCGAAGTCGGCAAGTCGATCTATGTCGACAATTTCACCGATGGAAAAAACTATCCGCTGGAAGTGCGCGTCATCGATAAAGAACGAATCAAAACCAAGGCCGGGGAATTCGATTGCCTCGTGGTCGAGCCGCTTCTGCAGGCAGCCGGGCTGTTCAAGCACGAAGGCAAACTGACGGTCTGGCTGACCGACGACCGCGTGCGCCTGCCCGTATTGATGAAAACCAAAGTCGTCGTTGGATCGATCACGGCCGAATTGACCGATTATCGGCTCGGCCGATTGGAGGAATTTTGAAGCAGGGGTTCGAGGCAGTCGATCTGTCACGAATAAAGACCATCCCGCTTGCGACGCGGCCCTCCCTGGCATCGGCCAAGAGCCAGGCCGGCGTTGCGCCGATCACCGGTGCGATAGATTTTTTTGACAGTCTCCCCCACTTCCTCAAAGCCGACGACTTGCGCGCTTTGATCGGCGCCATCCTTGGCGCGCGGCAAAAAGACAAGCCGGTCGTTGTGATGGCCGGCGGGCATGTCATCAAAGTCGGCCTTAATCCGATATTAATAGATCTGATGAAACACGGTCTGGTGACCGGCCTCTGCCTGAACGGCGCCGGCTTGATTCACGATTCTGAGATGGCTCTGATCGGGCAGACGTCCGAGGATGTAGCCGAGGGCCTGGCCGACGGCAGTTTCGGGATGGCCGCCGAAACGGCTCAGGTCTATGCTTCGATTGTCGCCCATGCCGCCGAACGCGGGATCGGCCTGGGTCAGGCGGCGGGAGCCGTACTGAATCGTCCGACGGCCAAAAATCGCAGGAATTCCCTGCTGGCGGCGTGTGATAAGTACGACCTTCCGGCGATGATCCATATTGCCGTGGATACCGATATCGTCTGCCAGCACCCGGGGTATGACCCGGGCGCGGCGGCGGCGGCCAGCCACCGGGATTTCAAAATCCTGGCCCATCTGCTGTCGCAGGCGGAAAACGGCGGCGTGTTCATAAATATCGGATCGGCGGTAATCCTGCCGGAAGTGTTTCTCAAGGCGTTGACGGTGGCGCGCAATATTCACAAGAAGCCGTACAAAATCGTCACCGCTAATTTCGACATGCTCAATCATTACCGTCCGTTGACCAACGTCGTGCGCCGACCGACCATGCACGGCGGCGCCGGGTATAGTATCATCGGCCATCACGAGCTGATGATCCCGCTTTTGGCCTGGGGGCTGAAGGCGTTTCATAGGCAAAACAGGAAAATCCGAAACAAACGACCAAAGAAAAAGGGATGATATATGGCTCAGTTAGTCGAATGTGTTCCGAATTTTTCCGAGGGGCGGCGTCCCGAGGTGCTCGATGAAATCATCGGCGAAATAACCTCGGTCGACGGGATCACTCTTCTCGATCACGAAATGGACGCCAGCCATAACCGCGCGGTGGTAACGTTTGTCGGACCGCCGATGGCCGTCAAGGAAGCGGCGTTCAGAGCCTACAAGAAGGCGGGCGAAGTGATCGACATGACCAAGCATACGGGCGAACATCCCCGAATGGGCGCCACCGACGTCTGCCCGTTTATTCCCATATCCGACATGACCGTAGCCGAATGCGTTCAACTGGCCAAAGAACTGGCCCAAGCGGTCGGCGAAAAACTGCAAATCCCGGTGTATCTCTACGAAGAGGCCGCGACCTCTCCCGAACGGAAGGATCTGGCCAAAATCCGCACTGGCGAATATGAGGGAATCCGCGACGAAATCGGCAAAGTGCCGTCGCGCAAGCCGGATTTCGGTCCCGAAAAGATGAATTTGAAGGCCGGGGCGACGGTGATCGGCGTCCGTCTACCGCTCATCGCTTTCAACGCCTATCTCGGCACGAACGATATTAAGATCGCCAAGAAAATCGCCAAGGCGATCCGCAGCCGATCCGGCGGATTTGCCTTCTGCAAAGCGCTCGGTTTCGAAATCGAAGACCGCAATTGTGTCCAGGTGTCGATGAATCTGGTCAATTATAGAAAAACTCCCGTGCACCGCGTCCTCGAAATGATCAAAATCGAGGCGAAACGATTCGGCGTCGCCGTCACCTCGACTGAAATAGTCGGTCTGGTGCCCAACGAAGCCTTGATCACGGCCGCCGATTTTTACCTGCGGCTGGAAAATTTTTCCAAGGACCAAATTCTCGAAGAAAAACTGGCCAAGGCTGCCGAAATGCAGCAGAAATCGGGCGAGGAATTCTTCAATGAAGTCGCTTCCTCGTCGCCCGCCCCGGGCGGCGGTTCGGTAGCGGCGGCCGCCGGCGCGCTGGGCGCGGCGCTGGCGTCTATGGTTTCCCGTTTGACGGTAACCAAGAAAAAATACGCCGACGTGCACGATGAAATCGACGCCATTTTGACCCACTCGGAAGCTCTGCGCAAGGAACTCATGGATTTGATCGTGAAGGACAAAGAAGCTTTTAACCGGCTTATGACGACCCGGAAACTCCCCAAAAGTACCGAAGCTGAGGTGAAAGACCGGGCCGTCAAGATCGAAGACGCCACCAAGGGAGCGGCGTTGGTGCCTTTGAAGGTGGCCGAGAAATCGCTGGATGTTCTGTCGCTGGTGAAAGTCGTCGCCGAAAAAGGCAATGTCAATTCCATTACCGACGCCGGAGTCGGGGCGCTGATGGCCAAAGCCGCCATGGACGGGGCCATTTTGAACGTCCGGATCAATATCATCGGCCTCGAGGACAAGGATTTTGTGAGGAAACTTTCCCTTGAGGTCGAGGGTTATAAAGCGCGAGGAGAAGCGCTGGTCGCCGACGTGTTGCGCATTGTCGACCACAAGTTGCTGAATGCCTGACCGTGTCGACCTGCATATTCATACGAACCACTCCGATGGGCGGCAGTCTCCTCGCGACGTGGTTGACCGGGCCTGTCAACTCGGCCTGAAGGCAATCGCGATCACCGACCACGATTCGGTGTCGGGATACACGGAAGCGGCCCGGTATGCGCGGGGAAAAGACATCGAGGTCATCCCCGGAATCGAACTGTCGTCGGCCCTGGCCGACGACGACATACATATTTTGGGATACCTGATCCGCCCGGACAACAAGAGGCTTGCGGAAACGGTAAAACGGTTTCGCCGCATCCGGTCGGAACGGGGAAAGAAAATGGTCAAACGTCTGGCGCGTCTGGGAATCGAAATCGATTACGAGGAAGTGCTGGCCGCCGCCGACGGCGCTCCGCTGGGGCGTCCCCACGTGGCGGAAGTGCTCGCCGCGCACGGCGTTGTCGATTCATACAATCAGGCTTTCGAGAAATACCTTGCCCTCAACGGTCCGGTCTATATTGCCAAGGCCAAATTATCTCCGGCCGAAGCCATCGATCTCATCCATCATGCGAACGGCGTAGCCGTCATGGCCCATCCGAAGCTGACCGACCGGGATGAAGTCATTCCGGAACTGGTCGCGGCCGGGCTGGACGGTCTCGAAATATATCACCCGTCGCACACGCGCGCCGCGCGCAAGCGCTACCGCCAGATGGCGCAACGATACAATCTTATCTGCACCGGGGGATCGGACTCTCACAACCGCTCCGGGCGATACGGTGAAATCGGAGAGGAACAGGTTCCCTACAAGTACCTGGAACAATTGAAGGCGCGTTGGGCGCGGAATGAGCAAACGTCAATTTAGGAGTCTATCGTGAAAACAATCGGTTTTGCGTTGATGATAATCCTCTGGGCAGGCACGACGGTTTTCGCCTCGGAGATGACGGTGGAGCAATGGCAGCAATACTACCAGCAGGTCTCCGATATGCTGCAACAGCGCGCGGAACAGGTGGCCAACGGCGAGGCGCTACCAATAAAATGCGCCACCCCGATCTTCCTCAATCTGCAAATGACGCGGCCCCCCGGTGTTCTTCTCAAGCCGCTTGATTGGGAGAGACGAGATGATTTGCCCTTCACATATGCGGCCGATCATTTCTATTTGCATTACACTAATACCGGGACCGACGCCATATATCAATATTCGACGCAGACCATCGAGCCGGGCGTCCCCGATTATATCGTCATGGCTGGGCGGATACTCGATTCCGTATGGAATCATACGGTCGGCGATCTGGGATTTACGGCTCCCATTTCTGACGGCTATTACAACAATGGCGCCGGCGGCGGCAACGGCGGCAACGGTTTATTCGATGTCTATTTTGTCAACCTCGGCTACTACGGGGCGACGGTCCGCGACTCGATCAAGACGTCGTCGCCGACCTACACCGGGACGGGCTACATGTTTCTCGAAAACGATTATGCGAATTTTCCCGGCTATGAAACCAATCGATTGGATGCGTTACGGGTGACAGCCGCTCATGAATTCACTCACGCCTGCCAATTCGCCCTCGACCTTCAGGAAGTGGAAGTGTTTCAGAGTCATCCCAGCTATGCCTGGATGGAGATGTCGGCGGTGTTCATGGAAGAGGAGCATTATCCGCAAATAAACGATTATATAAACTACCTGCCCTATTTCTACCCTGTTCCGTCGTGGTCAATTCGTACTGGGACCGATCTGACAAACGGAACGGACTCGCTGGGACGTCTCAATGACACGAAGTTTTACCATCCGTATGGCGCGGCCGTCTTCCCCATTTATCTGGGCGCGAAATTCGGCCCGGAGATCGTAACGGATATCTGGAACAGGTGCGGTCAGGTTGCCGGGCCGAACTGGATAGCGGCGACCGACGCGGCCGTCCGGGCGGCGTCCGGGAATACGATGACCCTGCAGGACGCCTTTCAGGAGTTCGCGACATGGAATTTATTCACCCGGCAGCGCGCCCGTCCCGGCTATTTCCACGATGCCATCCTGTACGACACCGTCCATCTGGCGGCACGATTGACTACCTATCCGGCCACGGTCAACGTCACCGACAAAGATCGACCCGACAACTTGGGATCCAATTACATCATTCTTGACAATGTTGCGGCGGTGGATTCGGGTTTGGCCGTGACATTCAATCCCGACAATACCCAACCATGGGGCATCACCGTCGTGAAGTTTCATGACAATCCGGCCGAATCGACATCGATACAGCAGATTAAATACGACACCTTGACCGGCCCCATAATCATCGCCGATGCCGCCGATTTCGATAAGATAGCCCTGATCCCCGAGGTCCTCGGTGGCAATGCCGTTTTGGTCGATTATTCGCTTTCCGTAACGCCGTTGCGCGAGGGGATTTTCCTCCCCGGCGGCGGGGAAGTGCTTTATGCCGGCGCCAGTTTTAATATCTGGTGGTACTCCGTCACCGCAGACGATTCGGTTAAAATCGAATTATCTCTCGATAACGGCGCTACCTGGAAGGATATCGCCGTGACGAAGAATGATTTCGTTTACGAATGGACGATCCCCGATACGCCGTCGAATGAATGTTTGATAAGAGTCTCGGCGTATCCATCCGGCGATCCCAGCTTTATCTCAGAGAACACATTCTCGATTCAATCGACCCAAAGAATGGTGGATATCTACCCGAATCCGGCCTGGGTGCAAAACTATCCTGAAATGTACTTCCGCGGCCGCTACAATATCGGCGAATCCAACCATAAGGGGGAAATGACAGTGACCATTCTGACGCTTGCCGGCGAAAAGGTGAAGGAGTTGCAGAAAGCGGACGAGCAGCAGGCCGGGGTGGTCGTGGCATCGTGGGACTACACCAATGAATCCGGCAAAACGGTGGCGGCCGGGCCGTATCTGGCCCTGTTCAATTTCCAGGGAGAAACGACGCTCAAGAAATTCGTCGTCTTGCGATGAAGTCTGATGGGAAATTTGTGGCCAGAGTGGCGATCTTCTCCGCTCTGGCCTATGTCTTGGCTCTGCTCAGCATATATATTCCCAATGTCAGTCTGTCTTTTATCGCCGTCTTCGCCTGTGGCGCCCTGTTCGGCCCAAAGACCGGCCTCAGCGCCGGCGGGCTGGGCATGTTTCTTTGGTCTGTTTTCAATCCCTACGGTATGGCGGCGGTTCCCGTGACGATGGCGCAGATTATCGGCATGATGATCGTCGGCGTGTTCGGCGGCATGATCGCCTCGCTGGCCCTCATGAAAAAAATTCTCCCCCGGGGCTTCTGGATATTCGGCGTCATGGGCCTGACTACGGGTCTTGTCTATCAGCTCATCGTCAGCGGCATCAACGCCTGGCTGTTCGGGCCGTTCTGGCAATCCTTGGAAGCCGGACTCGCATTCGCCCTGCTCACCATCATTTCCAACGCGATTATTTTCCCGGCCTGCTATCCGGTCATTGTCAAATTGGCGGCGCGGGGGCGGTGATAATGCGCTCCTCGATATGCGCCGTTCTGTTTCTTGCCCTCTGCCTGATTGTTCCATCTATCTCCGCCGCCCAAGATACCATCGTTTCCGACAGCGCGCTCCCCGATTCGGTCGGCACGCTGCCAGCCCAGGATTCGACGGCGGTCGATTCCACAAAGCTTGCCCCGCCGGGAAGTTCCATGGCCGACAAAGCCGATTCGCTACGAACCATGCTGGATAGCTTGAAAATCGAGGATGTCACCGAGGCCAAGAAACGCGAAGAGGTCTATCCCCCGATCCGGCTGATAGATTCCCTTAAAACGCATTTCGTCCGCCATCGGTACGTCTTCGACGTCCAGACCGACGATATGTTCCCGCAAAGCGCCGCCGATTTTCTCGTCCGCGATGCGTCGTTTTACATTATGCACGCTCAGGAAACACCGTTGCGGACTCTTGTCGTTCCCTATGGCCTGACTGGCGATCAGATGACGGCCCGATTGGGGTCGCATGAATTGGCCCCGTATGATCGCACCGTACCGATGGACGGGATGATGGATTTCAACGATATCGCCACCGGCGACGTCGTCTGGGCCGGGGCCATCGAAGGACCGCTATCCGGTTTCAATTCGCTGCGCGGCGGCATGGCCATGCTTTATCTCGAACCGTTCGCCATCCCCACCGACGAGGCTCATTCGCAATTTACCGTGGAGCGCGGCGCGTATTCCTATGCCTATACCCGGGGACGCATCGCGCGCACCTTTGCGCCGGGATTCGGCTTGGCCATCTCCACCGATTATCGCACCGGCGCCGGATATATGGCCAACACCGACGACAACAGCTATAACGTAATAACCCGCCTGTACAAATGGCTCCCCCATCAATCGCGCGCCGACTTCTATCTGGGCGTCTACCGCCGCACCGGCGGCTATGCCTTCTATCGCCGCCTGCGCATGGATCAACAACTGGCGGTTTCCCTCGCCACCCGCGATATTCTCGGCGGACAGGTGACGGGATCATACACTCTCGACCTGTCCCGCTCGGCGGACCCGTTTAAAACGATCAAACCGCGCGATACATATACCGACCTGGCCTATCTCCGGCCCGCCTTCGGCGGCTTGGTGCAGGCGAGCGTGCGATTCGGCAAGGAACAATACTACATCAATCAGTATTACGCCAGCCGCTATTACGGATTCGCCGATGTCACCGGCTTCATGCCTTACGCCGAAGGACGGGTGTTGTTCTTCGCGCGCGTCCGCGATGCCGAAAACGTCGATCCCGACCTCGAGGGCGCCATCGGATACGAATGGACATCCGCCGGCGGATGGAAGGTTATGATGTCGGTGGGCCGGCTGATCACCTGGCCCGACCTGACCGATCTGTACGAAATGCAGCGGCAGACCGGCGACGGTTACCCCGAAAGAGGCAACCCGCTCCTCAAACCCGAAAAGAAACTGACCGCCAACGCCACGCTCGCTTATGAGCGGGGAAAATTCGAATTATCAGGCGCGGTCAATACCGGTCACATCACCGATCTCATTTATTATGATCATCGCTATCAAAACGGCCTTGGAACATATGAAATCACGCCGGAAAACGACCGGGTCGACTTCGCCGATTTCAACCTCGCCGGGTCGTTTCATGATCTGTGGCTGTTCTACGCCACCGGATCGGCGACGATCCGCACGGTCCGATCGGATCGATACGGCGAACGTCCGCCCTATTCGCCGCGCTGGCAGTTATCCGGCGAGGGCGGCCTGAAATATCACGTGGCCAAATATGACGTTGATCTGCGCCTGTTCAGCGACATCACCTACACCGAAAATCCGCTGTCGTATACACTCGAGGAATTACCGACGGTCGGAATCGTATCGGTGGGAATGACCGCGGCGCTGAAAAGCCTGACGTTTTATTATATCAGCCACAACTTCACCAACCAGTATAATCCAATCCCTTACGGGTACGGGTACAGCGGCTGGTATTACGCCTGGGGCATAAATTTCCGCATGTTGAATTGAGGTGCTTATGATTACCCGCGACGAAGCCGTGTCATTGGTCGAAAGCAAAGTCAAGAACATAAACCTCCGTAAACATATCTATGCCGTCGAGGCCGGGATGATCCGCCTGGCTGAGCACTTCGGCGAGGATACCGAACTGTGGGGCCGGACGGGCCTTTTGCATGATCTCGATTATGACAAAACGGTCAAATCCCCCGACAAGCATACATTCATCACCGAGGAATGGCTGAAACCGTACGATCTGCCGCCGGAGATGATCTACGCCATTCGTTGTCACCCGGGACATGAGCCCTGCCGCACGCGCCTCGACTGGGCCTTGTATGCCACCGACCCGACCACCGGCTTTCTGGTGGCATGCGCCTTGATGCATCCCTCCAAGCATCTCGCCAACGTCGACGTCGAGTTCATGCTGCGGCGGTTCAAGGAAAAACGGTTTGCCGCCGGCGCCACCCGCGAAAACATGGAAGCCTGCGTCAATCTCGGACTGGAGCTTCCCGATTTCCTGCAGCTCGTAAAAGACGGCATGGTCCGCATCACCGACGTGTTGGGGTTGTAAGCACCGCTCGACTAGTTCTGAATTTTGCAGAGATGCCCCTGGGTGACCTGCTGCTTCAGCTGCAGGAATAAGGTATATCAATCATATTGAAATTTCTCTGCCAAACATGAGATCGGACTTTCATCCGATAAAACAAAATTTCCTGTTTTTTCTTACGACAGAGGTGGTTGCGGAATTTCGGACAATTGCTTAAGGTGGATTTAAGACGTATT
>CAZJWR010000075.1:0-15191 GCA_964549765.1 uncultured Ignavibacteriales bacterium | reverse complement strand
GGATCTACATCTGGTCGGTTCGTTCAGACATGGGCGAGCAGTTGGGAAAATTGGTAATTATAAAGTAGAGCGGAATACCTTCTCGTCAAAATCCTGAAGTGTTTCTGTCTACGCAGCTTTTTCCGAAACAATTCGCAGGTAACTCGAGCCATCAATCCCCCCAGATTGGGCTTGACAGGGGCGGGGATTTTCGTATAATAATAGGCTTTGAAAATTCTAACGGAACTGAACCGGGAAAGAATATATGAAACGTACATACCAGCCATCGAACCGAAAGATGGTCAACGATCACGGCTTTCGCTCCCGCATGAGCACCAAGGGCGGACGCCGCGTGCTGTCGCGCCGCCGCGCCAGAGGCAGAAAACGCCTGGCTCTGCGGATGGCCCGTAAAAAATAACCGTGGATAATCGATTTCCGGCGGCGTGGCGACTGAGCAAAAAGAAAGATATCGAAGCCGTCTTCGCCCGGCGGGATGTTTTCCGCGGCGAACGGCTTGTTTTTTACCGGGGGCCGATTTTCGGCGGCGATCAGACCGACGCCAGGGAAAAATCACCGGCATCCGACGCGTCGCCGGAAAATCGACCCAAAAAGCCGACGACCGAAAATCTGAGCCGTTTCTGCTTGGTCGTTTCCCGGAAATGCGGCAAGGCGGTCCGACGAAATCGCATCAAACGGGTTTTGCGGGAAATTATCCGCTATAACCGGGAACGCATCGCGCTAGGATTTGATTTTGTTGTTCGCGTTGAATGTGATAGATTGGCACACATAGAGGAAGTAACCGAAAAGGAATTCATTGGCGATTTCCAAGTCTATTTCGGATGGAAGTGAGCGGCGCCCATCGCTTCTGGCCCTCTCTTTTATCGGGCTTATCAAATTGTATCGCATATTCTTAAGTCCGGTTACGGCGCTGTTCGTGCAATGCCGGTTTCACCCCAGTTGTTCGACCTATGGCCTCGAAGCGGTCCGCAAATACGGCGCCTGGAAAGGCGGCATCATGGCCGTCAAGCGAATCCTTCGCTGCAATCCATTTTTCCCCGGGGGATATGATCCGGTCAAGTAAGCTGTGAGGTTGTTTTGGATAAAAAAACGATAATCGCTGTCGTCATCTGTGTTCTGGTTCTCCTCTTTTGGGGGAGAATTTCCGAATTTTTCGGCCTGACCAAACCCGCGCCGGTACAACAGCCCAAAACAGCGCCGACCGAAGTCGATACTGTCAAGGCGGAATCGCTCCCCCCGCAACCGCCGCCGATCGTCGAAGGCAAAACCGAGGAACAACTCGATACTGCGGTGACGGTCGAAGCACTGCCGCCAGCAAAGACTATCCATGTCCTGACCCCGCTCTATGATTTGATGTTTACCACTCACGGCGGCGGGCTGAATCAGATAATTCTGCTGAAATATTACTATTTGAAAGACGGTGGTGTCATTTTGGCAGAAAGCGAACGCAAAGTTGTGCCAAATTTTACAGCAAGTGACAACGCGTTCTCGGCAAATAAATTTGCATTCGACTGCGACGCCACCGATTTCGAATTATACCAGGGCGAAGAACCTCGAAAAATTACGTTCACATACGATAATGGCCAAGGTGGTCGGATTATCAAATCGTATACGATCGATCCCGACCGTTATGCCATCGATTTCGATATGACCGTCGAAGGGATAGAAACGTTCGGATTCGAACGCGATTACGACCTTGTTTGGGGAATTACGCCGCCGCCGACCGAGAAAAACATCAAGGACGACTACGGCTATTTCAAAGTCGTGGGGATGATGGATGATTTCGTCAAGCTGGCGAAATTCGATAACGGCCGGATGTCGGAAAATATCCCGGGGCGCACGGTGTGGGCGGGGCTGCGGACCAAATATTTTGCCGCTGTGATGATTGCCAAAAACCGCGAGGGCGACGCCCTGATCGCGAAGGGAACCGAACGGAAGGAAACGATCGACGGCACTTCGGTCAAAGTCCGCGACCTCTCCGCCGCCATGGCCATGTCGATTCCATCTTCCGGTAATGTGAGCGACACATTTACCATCTATGCCGGGCCGATCCATTACAAGACGCTGAAAAAGTACGGCGTTGGCCTCGAGGAGCTGACTTCTCTCGGGTGGGTCATCATCAAGCCGTTTTCCATCGCGATAATCTGGCTTTTGCCAAAAATTTACAGCGTCATCCCCAATTACGGGATCGTCGTCCTCATTTTCGCCCTGCTGATCAAAATCATCATCTACCCGCTCAGCCGCAAGCAAACGATCGCCATGACCCGGCTCAAAGATCTCCAGCCGAAGATGAAAAAGCTGCAGGAACGGTACAAGAGCGATCCCCAGCGGCTGAATAAGGAGATGATGAAACTTTATAAGGGAGCCGGGGCCAATCCATTATCGGGATGCCTGCCGCTTCTGCCGCAAATGCCGCTTTTCTTCGCGCTTTTCACCGTCTTCAAAACGACCATCGAATTCCGCGGGGCGTCGTTTGCCTTCTGGATCACCGATCTTTCGGTCAGAGACCCGTACTTTATTCTGCCGATTATTATGGTGGTCACGATGTTCTTCCAGCAGAAGATGACCATGACCGACCCGAAAAACAAGATGATGATCTACCTCATGCCGCTGTTTTTCGGCTGGCTGTTCATGAATTTCCCGGCGGGATTAGTGCTCTACTGGACCGGCTTCAATATCCTCTCGCTGCTGGAGACTGTTTTCATCCGCAAAAAGCAGATGGAGCAGACGGAGACTGTCGTTGAAGAACAAGCCTGACAAACCGGCAGGCGACCTCGACAACGACACAATCGCCGCTATTGCCACCCCGACCGGCTCGGGCGGAATCGGCATCGTGCGCATTTCCGGGCCGCAGTCCCTGGGAATACTGAAAAAGATATTCGTTCCGCAAAATCTGAAATCAAAACCGACGCCGTACATGCTCCGATTCGGCAGAATTATCGGCCATAAAGACAGAAATCCTCTCGATGAAGTCCTGGCGGCATATATGCCGGGATCGAAAAGTTTCACCGGCGAGGATATGGTCGAAATCTACTGTCACGCCGGGCAGTTTATGCTCAAGGCGATTTTGGATAATATGTTAACTTATGATTGCCGCCCGGCAGAAGCCGGAGAATTTTCGTTGCGGAGATTTTTGAATCACGGCATCGACCTCAGCCGGCTCGAAGGCGCCGCCGAAGTCGTCGCGTCCAAAACTGACCTTGCCTATCGTCTGGCTCGCGAACACCTGCTGGGGGGGTACGGCGAGCAGATTGCTTCCTTGCGCGCGGAAATCGTCCGGCTATTGGCCGAACTCGAAGCCGATATTGATTTTCCCGAAGAGGAATCAGTCGGGCGTATCGGCCGCGATATGCTCGAAACACGGCTGGACGGCATTATCGAGAGGCTGGATCAGCTCTCGGCGGGGTATCGTTTGGGGAAAATAATCCAGGACGGCTATCGGGTGGTCATTTTGGGGCCGCCGAATTCGGGAAAATCGTCGCTTTTCAATCGGCTCGTACATGACAACCGGGCTCTGGTAACCCCGGTACCCGGAACAACTCGCGACTATATATCGGAATGGATCGATATCGACGGTTTGCCGGTACAGTTGTTCGATACAGCCGGTTTGCGGACGGCACGAGGTCAGGTGGAAAAGGCCGGCATCGAAAGCACCCGGCGGCTAATCGGAAAAGCCGACGGTATTCTTTATCTATTCGATATTTCAGGGAAATTGAATTCGCTGCCGAAAATCGATCTCGGCCGCGATCAAAAGATGCTGATCCTCCTTAATAAGGTGGATCTGGTCGACGACGAACGATCTCGCACGAAAAAATGGCAGGATAAGCTCATACCGGGACATGAAATTATGTCCGTTTCGGCAAAAACCGGCCGTGGGATCAAGGCGCTATTGAAAAGAATCTATGATCAAGCCGGAGTGGCCGATTTGACCGATAACCTGGTGGTAACTTCTCAGCGCCACAAGGCCAAAATCGATACCTGCCTATCTCATTTGAATAAAATCCGCACACTGGTCTCCATGCCGACAGAAATCATTTCATTTGAACTGCGCCAGGCTGCCGACCGGATTGGCGAAATAACCGGCGCAATCTACACCGAACAGATTCTGGACGAGATTTTTTCCCGCTTTTGTATCGGCAAATAGCCGATGTTTCACGTGAAACGGTTTCGGTAGGCGGCTTTCAAAGTTTTGCATTGGGGCATACGGTTTGCGGGACAGCACGTGAATTTGCTTATTGACCTGATCGGCCTTTTGCGCTATATACTGCGGTGAGATGAAACATACCGATTTCGACATAGTGATCGTCGGGGGTGGCCACGCCGGATGCGAAGCGGCGCGAGTCGCATCGCGCCTGGGAATGGCTGCCGCTCTGGTGACGATGGATCGCCGTAAACTGGCTCTTATGTCGTGCAATCCCGCTATCGGGGGTGTGGCCAAGGGTCATTTGGTTCGCGAAATCGATGCTCTGGGGGGGATTATCGGCATCGCCGCCGATATGGCCGGCATTCAGTTCCGGCGTCTCAATATGTCCAAAGGTCCTGCCGTTCGTTCGACCCGCGTCCAATGCGATCGCTTGAAGTACACCGCATTCGTAAGCGATTTCGTCGCGACGCTTGCGGGAGTAGAAATTATTGAGGACGAAGCAATCGGGGTGATAGTCGAAAACAATGTCGCCCGTGGGGTGAGCTTGAAAAACGGCGGCAGGGCATTTGGGAAGGCCATTGTTCTCTCCACCGGGACTTTTTTGGGCGGGCTCGTCCATATCGGCGATAACACATTCCGGGCCGGACGACGCGGCGAAGCGGCGGCCCTCAGTCTCACCGAATCGCTCAACCGAATAGGCCTTGAAACCGGCCGTTTGAAAACCGGCACGCCGCCGCGTATCGACGGAAAAACAATCGACTACGATAAGACCGAAGCCCAGCCGGGCCACGAACCGCCACCGCATTTTTCGCATTTTCACGGTGACGGCATGTCGTTCAACAATCGCAGCCTCTGTTATCTGACGTATACGACAACGGATACGGCGGCGATAATCCGCGCCAATCTGGATCGGGCGCCGCTGTTTTCAGGACAAATCCAGGGTATCGGCCCGAGATATTGCCCGTCTATCGAATATAAAATCGTCCGTTTCGCCGAAAAGCCCCGGCACCAGATTTTCATCGAGCCCGAGGGCAATGGCACTGACGAGATCTACCTCAACGGGTTTTCAACGTCTCTCCCCGAGGATATTCAACTGCAGGCTGCGCGGACGATTATCGGGCTGGAGCAGGCAGTCATCACCAAGCCGGGATACGCCATCGAATACGATTATGTTCCGCCGTATCAAATAAGATCATCGCTGGAAACAGAAGCCATCTCCGGGCTGTTTCTGGCCGGCCAGATCAACGGCACATCGGGGTACGAAGAAGCCGCCGCGCAGGGTCTGGTGGCGGGGCTGAATGCCTGTCTGCGTATTCGCGGAGAAGGACCGTTCATACCCGGTCGCGATGAAGCATATATCGGCGTTCTTCTTGACGATATCGTAACCCGCCGGATCACCGAACCGTACCGAATGTTCACCAGCCGAGCCGAATATCGCCTTATGTTGCGGGAAGATAACGCGCTCGATCGATTGGCCTCATACGGAAAGAAATATGGCCTCTACGACGCCCGGGAATCAGCTATCGTCGATAGTCAGCAGGATGAGCTCCGGGATATTATCGCGCAGCTGAAGAATACGAGATTCAAGAGCAGTATGCTGGCCGAGCGTTATGATCTCCAGACCAAACGAGGCAGCCTCAGCATGGCCGACCTGGTCTGCCGTCCTGATTTCGACCCCGAGAATGTCATTGATTTGTCCGGAAACGGCCTGAAAGACAAACGGGACATATTCGAGAAAGCGGTAATCCTGCTCAAGTACAAAGGATACCTCGATAAACAACAGCGTGAAATAGACCAGCATCGCAAGGACGAGAATGTGTTGATCCCCGGAGCACTAGATTATGCTCGGCTGAAAGGGTTGAAAACCGAAGCTGTCGAAAAACTGAATCGGTTCCACCCGCGAACATTGGGTCAGGCGGGGCGAATCGAGGGCGTGACACCGTCGGATGTCGCCGTGCTGACGATCTATCTGAAGCGCGGCCGGGGGCGATGAATTTTCACCACGCCGGGCGTTTGTTTCACGTGAAACATATCGGACGATGTTGAAAATAGAATCTCAGGATATACTCGACCGCTTTTTGGATGCTGCACGGCTGCGTCTTTTCCTTGATGAAGTCACTTCAGCCAACCGGAAGTTCAATTTATATTCCCGGAATCTTACCCGCAATGATTTACAAGTATTGGTCGCGGAATCGTTCGTCCCGGTCGAACTCGGATGGATCAAAAGCGGCGACGGTCCCATGCTCGATATCGGATCGGGATGGGGTATCCCGGCGGTCCCGCTCCTTCTGGCCGGGCTTGATATTCACATTACTATGGTGGAACGATCCCGCAAGAAGGCCGATTTCCTTCTTCTGCTTTTGCATCGCCTGAAAATTCACACATCAATTGTCGAAGGCGCCTTGGAATCGGTCAAGCCGAAGTCGCCTTTCAAATTAATCAGCATGCGCGGCGTGGCCGTCGACAAAAAAGTTATCCACAATCTGAAAAAACTGATTGATCCGGCGGCGAGCCTTGTCTATTTTGGGCCGCGGCCCGGCGTGAGTATCCGATCGGTCGAAGATGTTGATTATATTGTTGATAACTTACCGGCTCGAAAAATCGTGCGGGCGCAAATAATATAAAAAACTTGTTGCCCCACGCGGAAAATTTACCTACTCTACATTTTTGAACACGGACGTTTGATACTTAAAGGGCGGATATGGCTCGAATAATGGCGGTCGCCAATCAAAAGGGCGGGGTCGGCAAAACCACGACCGCGATCAATCTCGCCTCCTGCCTCGGCGCCGCGGAAAAAAAGACGCTTTTGGTCGATATCGACCCCCAGGCCAATTCATCGTCGGGTCTCGGCTTTTACGCCGAGGACAAAGACATCACCATCTACGAGGTCCTCATCGGCCGGGCCACGGCCGCCCAGGCCATCGTTCCCAGCGCCCTGCCCTATCTCAACCTGCTTCCCTCTCACATGCGCCTGGTCGGAGCCGAGGTCGAGCTGGTGCCGATGGTGGCGCGGGAGCACAAACTGAAGGAGGCCCTGGCCCCTTTAATCCAGGAATATGAGTATATTATTGTAGATTGCCCACCCTCGCTGAGCCTGTTGACTCTGAACACCCTGACGGCCGCCGACTCCATTATAATACCGATACAATGTGAATACTATGCATTGGAGGGGATGGGGCAGCTGCTCAACACCATCACCCTGGTGCAGAAGCATCTCAACCCCCACCTGACCATCGAGGGTGTGCTGTTGACCATGTACGATGGCCGCCTCAATCTATCGCGCCAGGTGGCCGACGAGACGCGCAAATATTTTTCGGACAAGGTCTACGCCACCACCATCAGCCGCAACGTCCGTTTGTCGGAGGCGCCCAGTTTCGGAAAGCCGATCATCCTCTATGATATTCTTTCCACCGGAGCGCAAAACTACATATCGCTGGCCAAGGAGATACTGGAACATGCGTAAAATCGCTTTGGGACGGGGCCTCGAGGCGCTCATCCCGACCGCCTCGGATGAAGCCCAGGCCGCCGGGCAGTTCCGATCCGTCCCGCTGGACAAAATTTCGCCCAATCCCCATCAACCGCGCAAGGCGTTCGATCAGGACAAGCTGGCCGAACTTGCCGAATCGTTCAAAACTCGCGGCATGTTGCAGCCGATTTTGGTGACGACCGAAGGCTCAGGATTTCAACTGGTTGCCGGGGAGCGACGCTACCGGGCGGCCAAACTGGCCAATCTCACGGAAGTGCCGGCGCTGGTTCTGGATGATATCGAAACGACCGAGATGCTGCAACTGGCCCTGATCGAAAACCTCCAGCGCGAGGATCTCAATCCGATCGAAACGGCGCAGGCGTATCAATCCCTGATCGAACAATGCGGGTTGACGCAGGTGGAGCTGGCCGAACGGGTCGGCAAAAACCGGGCGTCGGTGGCCAACACGCTGCGGTTGCTGGGGCTTCCCGAAAATATTAAAAACCTGATCGCGGAAGGGAAACTATCCGAGGGACACGCCCGGGCCATCCTGGCCGTAACCGATCCGGCTCTGCGGGATCGCATTGCGCAGCGTATCATGACGGAAACGCTGTCGGTGCGCCAGGCCGAGGAGATGACGCGCAAGGAAAAACGGCGCAAATTGAAGGTGCGCCGCAAGTCGCCCGGCCTCGAGGAGGCCGAGTCGTTCCTCAAGCAGACCCTGGGCACGGCCGTGCGAATCGTGCCGGGGCTAAAGAAGAGTCGCATTGAGGTCGAATACTATGGTGACGACGATTTGAATCGGCTGCTCGATTTGTTTCGCAAGCTGGCATGAGGTGTGAGTGGCGAAGAAGTATGTGACATTGCTGGTCGTTCCCAACGACGACACCGACAATCCCCGGCGGCTGCGCCTCCCGGTGTGGCTGTATCGCAGTTTGCTGGCGTTCGTGGCGCTGATGCTGATCGCGCCGATCGTCTACGTGGCGGCCTATTATGAAATCGTTGCCCGCGCCGCCGACGCCGGACGGCTGACCGAAGAAAACCAGTCGTTGCGCCGATACCAATATAAAGTGCAATTGCTGGAACAGGAACTGATGGAGTCCCGACAACTGGTGGAGCAGATCACGGAAATGGCCGGATTGGATTCGCTGACGATGGCCGAGGTGTACGGGGCGGGCGACAGCGCTGTCGGCGACAAACAAGTCCGGATGACGTCGGGCAACCTGTCGCGCACACTGCCGCCCAGTTCGCCGATTCCCGACGGGCTGCCGGCGACGGGATGGATAACGCGCGGCTTTTCGGATATCCCCGGCAAGAAACATCCCGGGGTCGACCTGGCCATGTCCGAGGGATCGGCGGTGTACGCCACGGCCTTCGGCACGGTGACGTTTTCGGGATACGACAACGAGTACGGGTACATGATCATCATGCGCAACGATGACAGCATCGAAACCGTATTCGGTCACAACAGCAAAAACCTGGTGCAGGTGGGCGACACCGTGTTCGCCGGACAGCGGATCGCGCTGTCGGGTAACACCGGGCAGAGTTCGGCGCCGCATCTGCATTACGAAGTGAGAATAAACGGTAAGGCAGTTAATCCTATAAAGTATTTCGTGTATGAAAATAAAACCAATTAAACAAGAAGAAGCAGAAATGGATGTTAAGATGAACACCATCATCGGCAAGGACTCGGTCATTACCGGGACAATCGACATCAAGGGTCCATTGCGGATCGACGGCCAGATCAAGGGGAAGATCATTTCGTCAGACACCGTCACCGTCGGGGCCGAAGGGCATCTCGAAGCCGAAATCAACTGCAGAAACGCTACCATCGCCGGCCGGGTCGACGGCAATATCATCGCCTCGGAAAAGGTGGAACTCCAGGCCAAGGCCGAAATCACGGGCGATTTGAAGACCAAATCGCTGGTGATCGAACAAGGGGCCGTGTTTTGCGGCTCATGCAACATGAAAGAGAGCATGCCGGAGCCGGGCGTCAAGAAATATACCGAGGCGGCCGAAAAGGTCCGCAAAGAACAGGCCCAACCGCCGTTAAAGTCAAATTTGTGAATAACTTTTCGGCAATTGTGGACAAATACGGAACTATTTGTGCGCCAATTGATTGCTTCGCCGCCGTGAAGACGCGGTGAAGCAATTATCCACAATGTCCACTCTTTGTTGAAGTTACGCAAATACAGACGTATCGGCCGTTATTCCGGATTAATTGATTGAAAAATGGGTGTATCCCCGCCGTATTGTGTACAATGGAAAAAACATACGGCCCGCATCGGAGGATGGATGACTGAGCACAAAGTGGACGACATCGCCGCGTTGCAGAATCTTCAGGACGCCTACGCCAAAATCAAATCCGAAATCGGAAAAGTCATAATCGGCCAAGAAGCCGTTATCGAACAACTACTTATTGCGCTTCTGGCGCGCGGCCATTGCCTGCTGGTCGGGGTGCCCGGGCTGGCCAAAACGCTTCTTATTTCCACTCTGTCGCAAATATTGGATCTCAAATTTTCCCGCATTCAGTTCACTCCCGACCTGATGCCGTCGGATATCACCGGCACGGAAATCATCGAGGAAGACCGTAGCAGCGGCACGCGCGGATTCAAATTTGTCCGCGGTCCGGTGTTCGCCAATATCATCCTCGCCGACGAAATCAACCGCACGCCCCCCAAAACCCAGGCGGCGCTGCTCCAGGCGATGCAGGAAAACGAAGTCACCGCCGCCGGCGAAACATATAGACTCGATCAGCCGTTTTTCGTGCTGGCCACGCAGAATCCGATCGAGCAGGAGGGCACCTATCCCCTGCCGGAGGCGCAGTTGGATCGGTTCATGTTCAATATTTTTGTCGATTATCCGAAGCTGCCCGAGGAAGAAGAAATCGTCATGACCACGACCGCCGCGCCGACGGCCACGCTGGGCAAGGTGCTCACTGCCGAGCAGATTATCGAACTCCAGCGGCTGGTGCGGACGGTGCCGATCGCTCCCGAATGGGTGTCGTACGCGGTGCGTTTGGCGCGCGCCACACGGCCCAACGATCCGGCGGCGCCGGAATTCGTGAAAAACTGGGTGTCATGGGGAGCCGGGCCTCGCGCCGGGCAGTTCATGGTTTTGGCGGCCAAAGTCCGCGCCATCCTTGAGGGCCGCGGCACGCCGGGCCCGAAGGATATCCGTTTTGCGGCTCTGCCCGTCTTCCGTCATCGCATCGTGACGTCGTTCAACGCCGAAGCCGAAGGCGTCGACACCATCGCCATCACGCAAAAATTGCTGGAGGCGGTGAAAGAGAAGGAGTAGCGGCAAGCGACATCCGCGTGCATGCGTGCGCACGCATGCTTTCGTAAATTTTTGGTGGCCGGTAGATGTCCTCATCTGCCGGCTTTTCTATTGGCTATCGGCAGTATATTGCGCCAACGCCGGACCGCCAGGTCACATCCGCCGCGGCGGGCAAGACCTGCCGGAACAGGCAAACCTGTGTTCCGCCGGATGCTCTCATCCGGCGGCGCGAGGAGGGGTAGTAAATCCGGCGTTGATCGATGGCGATACGTATTATTTTATAAGACAAAGGGTCCCGGAAGGAGGAAATTGTGTCTCTTCGTCCGATCAAACGACTTGTCAAAGCCAGACCGACCATCGAAGGCGCCGGAGTGCACCTCCACCGTGCCTTCGGATTCGGCCAGACTGACGATTACGATCCGTTCCTTCTGCTCGATGATTTCCGCAATGAACAGCCCAAAGATTATTTGCCGGGCTTTCCCTGGCATCCCCACCGGGGAATAGAAACGATCACCTACGTCCTCGCCGGGACGGTTAAACACGGCGACAGCATGGGAAACAGCGGTACGATCGGGGCCGGCGACATCCAGTGGATGACGGCCGGAAGCGGCATTATCCATCAGGAAATGCCCAAAGGCGATAGCAACGGGCGGATGCATGGATTTCAATTGTGGGCGAATCTCCCGGCGGCGCTCAAAATGGTCGACCCGCACTACCAGGAGGTGACGGCGGCCGATATTCCCGAGGTAACCGAGGATGACGGTACGTCGGCGCGGATCGTGTGCGGAGAATTCTGGGGAAAACGCGGCCCGGTGGAGGGTATCGTCGCCGATCCGATCTATGTGGATATTACCGTCCCGGCGGGCCTGAAAAAGACCATTCGGGTCGAAACCGAGCGGAACGCCTTCGCCTATATTTTTTCCGGAGCAGGGAAATTCTGCAACGCCTCGCAGCCGCTGGCGGTGCCGACCGAAAGCGTCGGGTGGATGGATACCGCGCCGCACGCCGAAGCGGATAATCGATCGCTGGTACTTTTCGACCGCGGCGATGAAATTTCGGTGCAGGCCGGAGAGCAAGGGGTTCGCTTTCTCCTTGTTTCAGGCAAACCGCTCCGGGAACCGGTGGCATGGTACGGGCCGATTGTGATGAATACCCAGGAGGAGTTGCAGACGGCATTCGAGGAATTGCAGAAGGGGACTTTTCTGAAAAATACGGCGGCGGAATAACGCGGGAATCCACCTCTGCGAAGAAATGCCATCGGCCAGTCCAAATCAGTTTAATTAATTACCGAACAAGCGATTACAGGTAGATCGCAGCATTTAGCCTGTCACAAAAAACATAAAATAATTTATGTTTGGACTAAAATAATTTATGTAAAACATAAAATTTTTCTTGACACGGCGAAACTATGCCGATATATTGATCGTATGGGAATACAGGTTAACATAGATATGATGATGGCCAAACGGAAAATGTCGCTGACGGAATTGTCGCAAAGAATCGGGATTTCGATGACCAACCTGTCGCTTCTCAAAACCGGCAAGGTCAAGGGAATCCGGTTCAGCACCCTCGAGGCCATCTGCCGGGAGCTCGACTGCCAGCCCGGCGACATTCTGGAGTATATTCCGGATTTTGTGTAGAAACGAGGTGCACTATGGCGCAGGCACACGCAAACATAGAGGGGATGATCGGTATGAATGACAATCCGTACCGGACAGCCGGATGGCTGTCGATCGCGGCGGCGATCCTGTTTCCGCTGGCTTTTGTGGTCAGTATAATCCAGGGGCTTATCGGAATCAGCCGATTCGATTACACCGGGCCGACGGTCGGCCCCAGCGATATTCTGTTTATCATATTCACGGTCTTTACGATCTATGCCCTGATCATGTTTCGGCGGATGCTCAACGAACGGTACAACTTCCACGAAATCGACACGCTGATAACGCTTTCCATCTGGTGGGGGATCCTGTTTCAAGTGGTTTCGATCACCTATCGGCTGATCATGATCGTTTTGTGGCCGGTCCCGCAATTGTTGTACACGCTGTCGAGCCTCGGCATAATGGTCGTGGCAATGCCGATCGGTGGTGTTATCGATATCATTATTGCGGCTCGGTTGCTTCGTGACAAGGGCCGATTCAACGAAATGATCAACGTTCTGGCATACCTGAATATGGCCAGCGGTATCTGCATGGCGACGGTTGTTTTATCACCGCTGTCGCTGATTTTGATGCCGGTGTGGTGGGCGATTCTGGGGATGGTTTTCCTGAGGGAAAAAGAGGAAGCGGAATTCGTGTAAGCGTCCTCCGAAAACGTCTCTTGACAAAAAACCTCATCCCCGGGAAAATATCCGAATCCCGTAAGGAGTGGGTGATACGATGGATTCCAATAGATACAATTTGGCGGGATGGCTTGCGATCCTGTACGCTATCCTGCTGGTGCCGCAGATTATATTCGGCATCATAGTGGAAGGAGCCGCATCCGGCAATCCGGCGGCCGAAACGCTCATGACACTTTTGAATATGGCCGGATTTGCCCTTGTCATTTATGTCCTGGTCATGTTCCGGCATCTGTTGAACGAACGGTTCGATTTTCATGACGTCGATATGTTCATCTGGATCCTTATCTGGGCAAATGTTCTCTTCATGGCCCTGGGATTGACGGGAATGGTCCCGGCCTTGGAGAAACCGCTCAAGATTATGATCCTGGCGCTTTTCGTGCCGTATTCGATCATAACCGCCGTTTTCGGCTTCAAGCTGCTCCGTTTGAAGGACGATCTTTTCGGTCTTCTGAAACCATATGCGTATACGACGATGGCTTTGGGGATACTCGGGGCGACGATACTGCTGATGCCGATCGCGCTTTTTGTCCAGATAGCGGCCCTCATCATCCAGGGGATGATCTTCCTTCGAGCCAAAGAGCAGGTCGAATTCGTATAACCAACCCCATATCGGGAGAAATGATATGCATTACCGAACAGGGAAACAAATCAGGGTCCTGGCCGGCATTTGCATTCTTGCTGTGCTCATCTCGGCCGGGTGCGGGGCGAAAAAAGATATGCTGAATGACGACGGCGTATCGCTGAAGTATGCCATGCCCGAAGGCAACACGTTGACCTATCGGTTTCTCAATGGATTCTCGCAAAATATGGACGTCATGGGCAATACGATCAATTTCAGCGGCGACGATTCCCGCATGTTTTCGGTGCGCTCCACCGGCGAAACAAACGGCGATTATCGACTGGAAGTGACATTCGATTCGGTCGCTTCAAAAATTGTCGGCCCGCAGGGCGAGTTCATTCCGAATCTGGCCGAGGTGGAAGGCAAAAGCTTTGACCTCAGCTTATCCCGGCACGGCAAGGAGACCGGGGCGCTGACAGCGGCGCCTATCGAATACGATATATATCCCGGTCAAAAACAGAATGCGATTTCGATGTTCCAGGCGTTCTTTCCCGATTTGCCGACGCGCCCGGTCAAGGTCGGTGATACCTGGTTTTCCGTCGACACCGTTTTTGAAAAGGCAGGCAAGGGGGAAATGACCCTTATCCTGAACAGCCACCATCGACTCGATGGTTTCGAAGTCATCAATGGATTGAAGTGCGCGAGAATCACGACCACGGTGGACGGAACGCTTAAAGGCAAGACAAATGAGGGTGGCGTAGACCTGATTTCGACGATGGGAGTCACGGGCCAAGAAGTATGGCATTTCGATTATCTCAAGGGCACTTTCGTCAAGTCGGTTTCGTCCGGAATAGCCGAAGGCGACGTTGTCGGCAACGGGCCGAAGGAAATCAGGATTCCCCTGAAACGGGAATATAATATTATAGCGGAGTTGGTCCAATAGACCCTCTATTGCCTGCGCAATAGGCGCCGGACGATTCGGGTTACACCCCGTTCGTCCGGCGATATTATACTGCGAAAGGAGTGATCTTGTGGTATCGATGATCAATAAAGAAGATACAAACCCGATCTGCCCGCATTGCAAAAAGGAACTGGCGACGGTGTGGTTCCATCAGATCAAAGGCGATCTGGGCAAACGATGTGTCTATTTTTGTCCCGAATGCCGGTCGGTGCTGGGCATTTCGCAGCGCAAGGGTCTGACGCTCGGATGGTAGACTCAGCGCGGGGAAACGAAATCCAATCATGTGCGGGGAAGACGAAGAGAGGCTGTCTCATAAGATGAGTCAAAAATCTGTATGCATCTCAGTGCGAAAGGATTATGGCCGTGACTCATTGTCTGCCATTCAACTACATCCCACCCCAGCAAAGCTGGGGTGGGCCACCGCGACTGATTTACTTTAAATCGAAA
>CAZJWR010000074.1:11416-15743 GCA_964549765.1 uncultured Ignavibacteriales bacterium | reverse complement strand
GGCTCATTCATCCACGGCTAAAGCCGTGGTGTTCTGTCTTCGACCGCATAAAAACGGGCGGGATTGCTCCCGCCCGCCAGGAAGGTAGATGATGATCTACCTGGTTGATCCCAATTATAGTAATTCGTCAATTTTCGCGATAAGTTTCGCGTCTTCGGGCGTGATTTTCGAGTCGTAGCGCGCCACCACCCTGCCGTTTCGGTCCAGCAGAAATTTGTTGAAATTCCACGTGATCTCGCCCGGGAACGGCGAATCCTCGGTGAGATACCGGTACAGCGGATGAATATCCTCGCCCTTGACCGATATCTTGGCCATCATGGGAAAGGTCACATGGTATCTGGTCTGACAGAATTTCTGAATTTCCTCGTTGGTCCCCGGCTCCTGCTGACCGAAATTGTTGGCCGGAAATCCGATCACGACAAATCCCCTGTCCTTGTTGGCCTCGTAGAGCTTTTCCAGACCTTCATACTGGGGTGTGAAGCCGCATTTGCTGGCCGTGTTGACGATCAGAACCACCTTGCCCTTAAACTGATCCAGATCAGTCGGCTTGCCCGTGATGGTGTTGAATCCGATGGTCTTGTAATCTACCGCTTGCATCGTCGTCTCCTTTCCCGTGTGATGCTCCGATCCCGCATCCGAGTTGCCGCCGGGACCTCCGTATCCCGTCGATACCGTCAATCCCAGTCCCAGCGCCGCAATTAATAGACTTTTCATATCCATGTCCTTCTTTTTCCAATTATATGACCTAAACAGCCGAAGCGCAAGCAAAGTTCCGAAAAAATCCGATGGCGGTCCCGAACCGGATACGGAAAAGCTTTTGTTGCCATGAGATCGTGATTCTATCATATTCTTGCCGTGAAAACCGTCGCCGACAAAAAACTGGGGACGTTCCTGGGCGTATATACGCCAACCATTCTGACCATCCTGGGCGTGATCATGTACCTCCGCGCCGGATGGGTGGTCGGCGAGCTGGGCCTGTTCAAGACCCTGATGATTGTCATTTTCGCCAGCGCTATCACGCTGATCACGACGCTTTCTTTCTCATCCATGGCCACGAATATCAAAGTCGGCGGCGGCGGGGCCTATTTCATCATTTCGCGAAGTCTGGGACTGGGCATCGGCGGCGCTGTCGGAGTGCCCATGTTCCTCTCGCAGGCATTATCGGTAACACTGTATGCCTACGGTTTGGCCGAATCGCTGACGATCATCTGGCCGGGGTTGCCGATCCAGACTATCGCGTTCATCATTATTATCGCCGTCGCCGCGCTGGCTTTTCGAGGAGCGGAAATGGCTCTAAAAGCGCAGATTCCGCTTCTGGTCGTGGTCGGTGTCTCGCTGGCCGCGTTGGCTATCGGCGTTTTGACCAAGTCTCCGGTGGGCGAAGTCACCGCCGAGGCCGATTATCAATCAATCGGTTTCTGGACCGGATTCGCGGTATTCTTTCCGGCTGTCACCGGTGTGATGGCCGGATTAAGTCTATCGGGCGATCTGCGAAAACCGGAACGCGCCATCCCCATCGGAGCCATTCTGGCGACCGTCACCGGCTTCGCAGTCTATCTGGCCGTTCCGGTATTGCTCGCCAAAAGCGCCTCGCCGGAATCTCTGCGCAACGATCCGCTCATCTGGACTCGCATCGCGCCTTTGGGGATACTACTGGTCATCCCGGGCCTGTGGGGCGCTATTCTGTCCTCAGCGGTGGGATCGATGCTCGGTGCGCCGCGAACCCTTCAGGCCTTGGCCAAAGACCATTTCAGCCGTTCGGGCGTAAAAAAAGTCGTGAGCGACGAACGCGGGGTCAGGATCGGGATCGTCATGTCATTGATACTCGCCCTCGCGGCAGTTTTTCTGGGAAATTTGAACGCCGTCGCACAGGTTGTCACCATGTTTTTTCTGACGGTCTACGGCACGATCAATATCGTGGCCGCGCTCGAGACACTCAGCGGCGATCCGTCGTGGCGGCCCAAATTCCGCGTCCCGGCGCTGATCAACCTCGCCGGCGGCGTCGCCTGCTTTTGGGTCATGTTTTTGATCAGCCCTCTGGCCGGGCTGATCGCCATCGCCGTCGAATTCCTGCTGTGGCTGTTATTTGTCCGCCGTGAGCACAAAGCCAACTGGGGCGACGCCCGCCGTGGCGTCTATGAAGCGCTCTTCCGCTGGGCGCTGGTGCGGATCGCCCACCGTCCCATGAGCGCCCGCAATTGGCGGCCGCATGTCTTGGTGTTCGTCGATGATCCCGTCAAGCGGCTCGACTTGATCCGCTTCGGCTGCTGGTTCAGTCAGGGCCGAGGCGTCGTCACCGTGTGCCAACTTGTCGTCGGTGATCTTTTGCAAGAGGATATCGACCTCGACACCAAGGAACGCGACATGCAATTGACGCTGGATGAGGAAAACCTGATGGTTTTCGCCGAGGTCGACGTCGTCGACGACGTTATCGGTGGCATAACCGATGTTTCGCAGGCCAATGGTATGGCCGGCATGACAAGTAATACGGTGCTCTTGGGATGGCCCAAAGACCCGCACCGGCTGGCGGAATTCTTGGTTACTATCCGGCGATTGGAACGTCTGCGCAAATCGGCCGTGATCGGGCGGATCAACCCCCAGTTCGTATTCCCGCGCGAAAAAACCCGCAAATCGATCCATATCTGGTGGGGCGGCATGGAGCAGAACGGCGACCTGATGCTTCTGCTGGGCTATTTGTTGACGCGGAATTCGGAATGGCGCGGCGCCGACATGAAACTGATGAGCATCGCTTCGAACGAATTCGCACGGGAGAACACCGAACGATATCTGAAGGAATTGCTGGAAGACATCCGGATTAATTGCGATATCCAGGTTATCGAACGGCAGAAGGATAAGAGTATCCGCGAAATCATCCACGCCGAATCGGCGCACACCGACGCGGTATTCCTCGGGCTGGCCACTCCCGAAATCGGCAAGGAATTGGAATATGCGCAACGCCTGGATGAACTCGCAGGCGATCTGCCCATAGTCTTCTTCGTGAAAAATTCCAGCCTGTTTGTCGGCAAACTATTGCAGCCTGCCGACGAAAGCCCGACCGAACCTTCGCCGGACCAGAAGCAAGAGTAGATCCGGTTAATTACCCCTGATCAACCACCGGCAGATGTACCCGCAACGGCTTATCCTCCCGGAAGCCCAGCGCATAATCGGCCTGAAGAAGCGTGTGAATTTCGCGCGTGCCCTCGTAAATCGACGATCCCTTGGCGTTGCGAAAATATCGCTCGACCGGATATTCGTCGGAAAATCCGTACGCCCCGTGTACCTGGACGGCGTCGGCGGCGGCTTTTTCGGCTTCGCGGCAGGAGATCCATTTAGCTAACGACGTTTCCCGCGTGCTCGGTTCGCCGGAATTCTTTTTCCACCCGGCTTTCATCCACAGCAGACGCGAGTATTCGTACGACGCCTCCATATTGGCGATCATCTCTTTGACCAGCTGATGTTCGGCTATCGGATGCTGAAACGTCGTGCGATCGCGTGCATACTTCACGCAGGCGTCGCGGCAGGCGCGGATAAGGCCGGTCGATCCGGCGGCAACGGTGTAGCGCCCTTGATCGAGGCAGAACATGGCGATTTTGAATCCCTCGCCTTCGTTGCCGACAAGATTTTTGGCCGGAACCGGCGTATCGGTCATGGAAATATATCCGGTGCTGCCGGCACGGACGCCGAGTTTACCATAAATGTCGCCGGTGGAAACGCCGCCGAATTCGCGCTCTACGAGAAACGCCGACAACCCGCTATGGTCGCGAGCCTTCTTCTTATCCTGATCGGTCCACGCAAAAATCAGGAAATAATCGGCGACGTTGGCCAGCGAAATCCACATCTTTTCGCCGTTCAACAGATAGACGTCGCCTTTCTTGACGGCCGTCGTCCGGATACCGACCGCATCCGATCCCGCCGCCGGTTCGGTAAGACCGAAGGTGCCGATTTTGTCGCCGACGGTACACGGATTGAGATATTTCTCCTTCTGTTCCTCGTTGGCCCACGTGCAGACCGGCAGCGAATACAGCCCGATATGCACCGATAGGATCACGCGCGCCGAGGTATCGGCGTATTCGAGTTCCTCACAGGCCAGCCCCAATGATATATAATCCATGCCCAGCCCGCCGTATTGTTCCGGCAGACAGAAACCCAGAAGGTCCGCCTCGGCCATATCCTTCATAAGTTGGGGATTGTATTTGTGTTCGCGGTCGTACTTCTGGATATCAGGGAGGATTTTTCTTTCGGCCAGCTCGCGGGCCATGCGTAGGACTTCGATCTGGCTCTCGGTGAATTCGAATGAAATCATATCTCAAGCTCCGTTCACGGTTCT
>CAZJWR010000074.1:0-11316 GCA_964549765.1 uncultured Ignavibacteriales bacterium | reverse complement strand
GTTCTGTCGGGTCTTGATTCCGCGAAGCGGGATTGTGACCCGACAGGGATCATCCTCCCGATTCTCGTTAAAGGATACGTAACTAACGGATTCATCCGCCAAAGTCAACAAGCAATTGTCGAATTCGGATCATATTCTGCGATGATGCAAACTTGCTCGGCATAACGCGCAACGCCTGACTACGGGAATCTGACTTCAACTACGACGACTTCGCACTACCCCCCTCGCCTTATTCTTCGTATATTTGACAAATTGTGCGATCATGACATTTCAGGAAATCAATGGAGGGAATATGGCCAGGAATTATAAAATGTATCTCGGCGGAAAATGGGTGACGTCCAAAAAGAAAATCCGAGTTGAATCACCCTACGACGATCAACTGGTCGGCACGGTGTCGGCCGCGGGCCCGGAGGAATACACCGCCGCCATCGCCGCCGCGCACATCGCCTTCGAGGAAACCCGCGCTCTCCCCTGCTACGTTCGGGAGAGAATATGCCGCCATATATCCGACGAAATCCGCAAGAACAAGGAAAAATTCGCCCGCATGATCACGTTGGAAATGGGCAAGGCTATCCGCGATGCGCGCATCGAAGTCGACCGCGCGATCAATTGCTTCAACATTGCTGCCGAGGAAGCCAAACGCGTCGGTGGAGAGATGATCGATCTCGACTGGCTGCCCGGCTCCGAGGAACGCATCGGCCTCGTGCGGCGGTTCCCTGTCGGCGTCGTGGCGGGAATAACGCCGTTCAACTTCCCGCTGAACCTTGTGGCGCATAAGGTCGGCCCGGCCATCGCCTCGGGATGCCCCATCGTCATCAAACCGGCTTCCAAAACGCCCATCTCGTCGCTTCTTTTGGCGGAAGTCATCGATAAGACCGAACTGCCCAAGGGGGCGCTGTCGGTTTTGCCAGGATCGTCGGCAGATGCCGCGCCGCTGATCAACGACGAACGGATCAAATTGATCACCTTTACCGGGTCGGCCGAGGTCGGATGGTGGATCAAAGCGAATTCCGGCGACAAAAAAACCGTGCTGGAACTCGGCGGCAATGCCGGCGTGGCTGTCGCCGACGACGCCGATATCGATTTCGCCGTCGGGCGATTGGTCGCCGGATCGTTCGGGCAGGCCGGCCAGAGCTGCATTTCCGTCCAGCGCATCTACGTACATGAAAAAATCTATGATCAGGTCGTCCGCAAATTCCAGGCGGCCATCAAACAGGTTCGTATGGGCAATCCTCTGAAGGACGATACCGACCTGGGGCCGATGGTCGATACGGCGGCGGCCGACCGCACCGAGCAATGGATACGACAGGCCGTCGACGGCGGCGCCAAGCTGCTGGCGGGCGGCCTGCGCAAGGGACGGATGATAACACCGACTCTGATCGGCGACGCCAAAGCATCGATGAAAGTCTGTTCGCAGGAAGTGTTCGCTCCGGTGGCGGTCATATTTAAATACAAAGATTTCAAGAAGATGATCGCCGAGATCAATAATACCGAGTATGGCCTACAGGCGGGCGTGTTTACGCAGCGGGTGAAGGATATTTTCTATGCCTTCAAATATGTCGAATGCGGCGGGGTAATGATCAACGACATCCCTACGTATCGCGCCGATCACATGCCCTACGGCGGGACGAAAAAATCGGGCATGGGCCGCGAGGGAATCAAGTACGGCATCGAGGACATTACCGAAATCAAAATCCTGGGATTGAATTTGAAATAGGCGGCCTGATCATCGGTTGCGGCATTGCAATATTCGGAATGATGTGTTCCGCAGAGTTTTAATCCCGCATATCTTGCGATATAATATCAACTCGTTCCGCAGGGTCCTGCCCCCGCCCGTCGGGGGTGTGACCCTGCGGCATCTTCCCGACTACTTTTTCCCCGACAGGCTATCCAGTTTGCGCAACATGCCGATGGCCTGGTCGCGGTTGGGGCCGGGCCGCGATATTCGGACACAATGCGTCAGATTGGTGCGCGCCTGCGCCGAATCTCCATGCATGTAATAATATGCCCCGGTAATGAAATATCCTGTCGCCGACATGGAATCGATCTGCACCAATCGCTTACCGTATACGAACGCCGAATCATATTGCCGTTGCGCCAGGAATGCGACCGCCATCGATTCGATAACAGTCGGCGCACGGGGACCGTACTTCTGCGCCCGACGGAGGTATTTCATGGCGGAATCGATCCGGTTCTGCCGGTAATACACTTCCGCCACCCGCACCATCGTGCGATAGTCATACGGCCCCAGTTCGAGCGAGGTATAGAGGTCCTTCAGCGCCTGTTTATATCGTCCCATTTTCAAGTAGACGTTGCCGCGAATGTTGAAACTTTCCTTCGAGGTCGGATCGAGCACAAACATCGAATCGGCCAGAGCCATCGCCTGATCATATTGCCCGGCCGCAAGCAGATTGATCGCCGCGATACCCAAATTCGCCGAGGGATGACGTCTCCCGATTTCGAGGTTGACCGAATCGGCCGCGGCCGTATTGCCCCGGTCGGCATAGAAGTCGCGCAGCATGACCATCCCCGATTTACTCTGGGCCGGATCGAGATTGAGCAACCATTTCATATAGTCTATCGAAGACTTTGCAGTCAGATTGGTCGCGAAAAACGGGAACACCAGCACCGCGGCCAACACCGCCAACGCCGGATAAAGCCGCTTCCCGATACTTTCGGCTCCGGCGATGGACCACATCGCCGCCAGCGTCAGGCCGAAGCCGGACAATGCAAAGAGGTCCCAATCGCGTCCCATCCCGAGGCGGGGATCGAGCATGAGGAGCAAAAGCAGACCGCCGCCCGAAAATAGCAGCAGGAAGACGCCAACCGGGTTATTCACCAGCGAACGACGGCCCTTCCAGCCGAGAATAATCAGCACCGGCAAAAGCGGCGCGATCAGAAGCAGTTCATTGGCCATATCCAGCAGATGGGCCGGCGAAAACATGGCCGCGTCCGGCGTGGCCGTCCGGCCGATAAACAGCGGCAGGAAATGAATTCGAAACGGCAAGGATTGATGATACTCCCAGAGGTACGCTGCCACCGCGACGACGACGATCCCTGCAAAGACACCCCATATCACAGCCGTATGACGATTATAAATTCGCCGGCCTTTCCCCCGCCCGAAGAGAATAACAATAACCGACGATAGGAAGAAAATAGTTTGCAGATGGAGTATCAGGGCAGCCGCCAGAAAGATAATCGGAACGATCAGCGGTCCCCTACCATTGAGATAACGGACGGCGAAATAGACATAGCCGGTTGTGAACGGCCACAGGATAGGGTAATTCTCGGCGTATCCGAAAAACAGCAGGCTCCATCCCGAAAAAACCAGAAGGCAGAGGAAGAATAGACGCGTCAGGGCGTCTTCGGTTAACTCGAACGCAATGCCGCAGAAGAAGAAAAGCGTAACCGCCCCCGATAAGACCGATACCAGCGCGAAGGCATATTCCCCTCGCGACAAACCCTCAACCGGCAAGATTCGCGCCACCGCGTAAATCGCCCTGACCGCGCCGGTTTCGGACCATTTGAAAATCACCGGCATATCACCGGCGATATTATTAATGACGGTGTACCCGTCGCCCAGGAGATTGGTCGGCATGCGGAAAAACCAGAGTATCGGCAGGAGAATAACGCCGACGATCGCCCAGCGCAGATACATAGATCGGCCAAAGAGAGAATCGCCCCATGATTCAAACCACGACTGCATCCTTCGGGAAATCTGCGGGATAAATGCGAGCAGACAAAGCCCCCCGGCGACGGCATAGATGATCGTATATATCGGCGGCAGAAAAAACAAATGATTTATTCCCCACAGGCGGGCGTGAGGAATGAGGAGCGGAATAAAACGCAAAAGCCAAAGCGCAACAGCGGCGCCCAACACGGCAAGCTTTATACCGGGAGACGCATCACCGGCATCCGTCCTGTGGAATTCGGCATCGGTCATTTTGCGATTTCTTTCTGCCCGCTATCTCGTAACACCATGATCATTTCAATTTCCGCAATGCTTCCTTTGCGCTTTTCGCGTATGGGCCTTCAGGCGCCAATTCCAGGTACCGCCCCAGATGGGATCGGGCGGTCTCGGCCCTACCGGTAATGAGAGCAGTCATGCCAAAAATGTAATACGCATCGGGTTCGTCGGGATACAGTTCCATTAGCTTTCTCGCATACGCCGTCGCGGAATCATAGTCTTTCATTGCATTAAATCCGGCCGCAAGACCGACGAGTATTTCTTTCGAATTAGGATCGTACCGCTGTCCGCGCCGCAGAGCCTCGATCATTGGCTCATATCTATGCAGCGCGAAATATACGCCGGCCACATTCGCTTCCGCCAGAGGGTTGCAATCCTGGAGCTTCGCCGCCTGTTCGTGGTCTTTGAGGGCGGCGTAATAATCGTGTCGGTTCAGGTTCCAGTGGCCGCGCATGGTCAGAAACTCGACCATGGTGGGATCACGAGTCTCCAGCGAATCTATCAGTATTTTAGCCTCGTCAAAGCGGCCCTGCCGAATCAATTCTTCTGCATTTCGGCAAAGATGTATCGACGGGAATTCCCGATTTATGACCCGGTCCAAGCTGTCAGCCGTAGTGGAGTCGCCCCCAACGAGATACATCTGGCGCAGAACAATAATGGCGGATCGGCAACGAGGAAGATCGAGATTGAGCATGAATTTAAAGTCATCAACCGCCGGTTGAAAACGCAGATTGGTGGCGACCCAGGGAAGTACCATTAGCCCCGCAGCTAGAACAACGGCCGCGTATATTCCGGAATGTCCATCCTTTGTCTGCGCGACATTTCGGGCAAAAAGCAAGAGAGGCGGCAGGCCGGCGAAGGCGAACAGGTCCCAATCACGTGCCATACCCAGCTTGGGATCGATGGTAAATATAAAAACCAATCCCCCTAAACCAAGTACGCCGAGGAAAAGGCCGCTCTTATCTGCAATAATCGATCTCGGAGATTTCCATCCGAGAATCGCCAAGACCGGCAACAGCGGTGCGACCAACAGAAATTCATTGACGATATCCAAAAGATGAGCCGGAGATAATAGCCAATAGCCCGGCGTCATGGGACGACCCCTGAGTAAGGGGATTATCATAAGCGAGAACTGAAGCGAATCTCGATATGCGACTGCGAAAACCGCCATTCCTGCGACCGCCAGAAACGCCGCAGCCGCCCACACTATTTTTTTTCGGCGAGCATAGAATCGACGAGCGCGTCCCCGTGAGAAGAGGAGAATCAGATAGGAAACGGAAAAAAACAAGGCCTGCGTGTGGATCGGGATTGCCGCCAGGAGAAAAACGGTCGGCCATAGAAGGTTGCTTCGGCCCTTGATATACTTAATGCCATAATAGATATATCCTGTCATGAATATCCAGAAGAGGGGGTAATTCTCAGTATACCCGAAAAAGAGCACTATCCATCCTGCGAATAATATGAGCGCAAAAATGAAAAGACGGCGGACCGAAGTTTCCGCGAGTTCGCAAGCGATACCACCTGCGAATAGCAACGTCAGTGAACCCGATACCACCGACACGATTTCATATGCATCCCGTCCAAGCTCAGCGCCGGTAGAGGGCAATAGTTTGGAAACCGCATATACGATGTAAACCGATGCCTTCTCCGACCATTTCACAATCACGGGAATTTCATTCCCGATGTTGGCGATCACCGCCTGACTGTCACCCAGTAGCTTAATCGGTGACCGGAATATCCAGAAGATCGCTGCCGCCCCCACCGCAAATAATATCAGTACGATGCGTGGCCGGCGTTCAAAGAGAGATTCGGCAACCGATCTATACAGCTTCGAAACGGTATTTCGGGCGGCGGGAATGAAAATGAGAAGAATCAGGCATCCTCCCACGAAATAGCCATACGCCCATACAGTAGGGAGAAACAATAAATGATTGATCCCCCACAACCGGGCATACGGGAATAGAAATGGCAGATAATGAATAAGCCACAGTATCGCGGCGGCGGTTGCCGCCAGGTACATCCGTTTTTTGTCTTCCGGTTCTTCCACCGCCCCCGGCGCTACTCTGCTCTCCAAAAACCTTGACCTCCCGTATATTTAATAATAATATACCCGATGATATGATCGAGCAACTCGAAAATGAACTCCGAAACGCCTATTCCGACCGCCTGACCTGGCAGAAGTCGATTCCGACGTTTCACCCCGAATCCGCCGACGAGGCGGCGGATATATTTAAGCGCGCCCGAAAATATTGTCAAAAGCTCTACATTTCCGGCTTTAACAACAACATCAGCCCGGTCGGATCCGATTACGCCGACCTATTGGTCCTCAAAAGCGATCGTTTCAATGCCATCCACGACATCGCGCCGCAGGACTTCTACGTCACCGTTGGCGCCGGGTATCCGTTGAAGGAACTCAACAACGTTCTCGCCAATCAAAAACTCTGGTTTCCTTTCAGCGCCACCGAATATCCGGGATCGTTCGGGGGTGCGATTGCTTCGGGGATGGCCGGCCATGACGGTCATCATACCGTCCCTCTGAGCCGTTATCTCCTTTCGGTAACAGCCGTGCTGCCGGATGGCACAATCGTCAAACCGGGCGCGGTGACGTTCAAGTCGGTCTCAGGCTACGACATCTCACGGTTTTTCTACAACAGCTGGGGCGTTTTGGGGATGATTATCGAACTTTCCTTCCGGGTTTTGCCCGAATCGAAACGAACCGACACGCCGCACCTGAGGTTATTTTCGCCCGACCGGGACGCTTTCATCCGCGACATGCGCGGCGATTCACCCCTGTCGGAACTGGTTCGGAAGGTCAAAAGCGAGTATGATCCCGATAATCTCCTGCCGCTCCTTTGACCGAATTCGTTTTTGACTTAAATTCCCTCAAATACTATGTTGTCATTCGTGCGGGAACAACGGTTGTATAACTGAGCAACAGGTGACGATGCTATTTACGTTTGACTCATATCGACGGCTTCTCGACCTTATCGCCGGCTGCGGCTATGCTATTTACGGCATCGAGCGGATTCTGGTCGCCCGCCGCGATAGCAATCTCCCCCAGGGCAATTATGTCGCCATCCGCCACGACGTCGATTATTTCCCGAATCGGGCCATCGCGATGGCCAAAATCGAAGCCGAACGGAAAATCGCCGTCACTTACTATATCCGCCGCCGCTTTTTCGACGCCGATCTCGACCTGATCCGCAAAATCGCCGGGCTGGGACATCAGGTCGGCTATCATTACGAAGAAGTCGACACCTCACAGAAGGCGCCCGGCAATCGGATCGCTCACGATGCCGTGGAATTTTTCATCGGGTCGCTGCTGGATATCGACAAGCTCGGCTTTCCCATCCGGTCCGTCTGCGCTCACGGCAATCCCCTCACCGACGTCGACAACCGCCAGGTGGTGCATCTGCTTCGCGATCAAACCTACCTTGGGCAGTTGGCACTGACGCATAACCGGGCCGAGATCAAGGAAAAAATCTCGGGCCGGCTTGTCGGCGATGCCTCCATCGACATCACCGGCGACGATTTCGACCTGTATATCCCCGACACGGGACGATTCAATCCCAAATACAACCTCAAGGACCGTATCGACGACTGCCCCATCGCGGGATTATCAAACCTGGACGACCTGCGGCGAATACTCACCGGCGGCAAATATCCGCGCGTTTACATGAACATGCATCCCGATCGCTGGTCGGGCGATATCGCCACGTGGCTGTTCGATTTCGCTTTCGACACCGCCAAGAATATGGTCAAAAGATTCATGGGCAAGAGCGGCTACCGCGGCAAGCTGGTCGGCGCCAAAGCACGAAAGCACGACTCCGCCTCGCAAATTCAGGGAGACAAGCCGGATGACGGCCCGGATTCTCGTTCTTAACAGCTTCGTCAAAGGATGGAATATCCTGAAACGACTGGCCGACGACGGCTTTGCGGTCAACGCCGGGCATTATACGCCCGATGCGCCGGGTTTGCATTCCAATCGTGTTCTCGACAAATCCAAAAATCTGATCTATCCCAACCCCAAGGACGACGAGAAGGCCTTTGTCGATGCCGTGCTGGATCATATATCGAAGACGAAATTCGATATCGTCTTGCCGGTCAATGCCGCCGAGATGATGGCGCTGGCGCGGCGCAAGGACGAGGTTGTCCGGCATTCCCTGTTTCCGTTCGAGAATTACCACAAGTTGATGCTTTTGCATGATAAAAAATATTTCTTCGAATTGATCGCGGGCGTCGTCAATGAACAGATTCTTCCATCGAGTTGGTCGATCGGGGATCAGACGCCGCCGATTACCGAGATATTTGCGAAGGCCGGCATGGAGACGCTGCCATTTCAGCCGATGGAAAATAATCCGACGGTCAATCATTTTCTGAACGCGCATCCCGGCATCTTGTACCCAATGATCGTCAAAACCCGCCGGGCGACTTCGGCCGTGGGCGTGTATCGCGTCACCAACGAACAGGAACTGGGTGACGCCTGCGAAAAACTCGGCGGGATCGATATCATCGTTCAGGAAAACATCGATGGTCGCGGCGTCGGTATATCGTCGATCCGATGGGACAAGCCGTCGTTCATGTATCATTTCGGGCACAAACGGGTGCGGGAATATCCGATTTCCGGCGGCGCATCGACCAGCCGCGAACCGTGGGATTGCGACGATCATCCCTTGACGGCAACAATATCGAATCTTCTGGATCGGCTAAACTGGCGTGGCGTGGTGATGTTTGAATTGAAAGAGTTGCTGACCGCCGAGAATCAATTCAGCTATCGTCTGCTCGAAGCCAATCCCCGCTTTTGGGGATCGGTGCCGCTGGCGATGGCCAATGGCGTCAACTTTCCGGTGCTGTTATGCCGGACGGCTCTGGGGATGGACATCCCGCCGGTCGTGAACAAAAAGAAAGTCCGCGCTCGGATACTTTTTTCGGATACGTTGTCGCTGGTGCTGAACATTGTCAAGGGTCGGCGCGTCTGGTACAACCTGCGGGATTATTTCAATTTCCGGAACCTGTATCTGGACGACATCGACTTCAAAGATATCCCCGGCACGCGCAAAATCATCCGGCGCATGTTCGCCGAGTTCTTCACCCGCCTGACGCACAAATCTTGACCAATGCGCCGACCATCTGCCGTTATCCCTAACGCTCACTCCCAGGACTGACGCTTTCGCCCCAGAAGTTATCCACACCCGCGGCAGACAAAATTCCCGGCTATTTATACGGCGACAATGAGTTACAGCAAATTGGGTTCGTTTTGTCATTTTTGCCTTTTCCAATATCACCTCCTCGTCCGACATCAGGTTGGAAATTTTGCATCAGACGACCTGCGATAATCGTCATTTTGGGCATTCGACTAAACACTCCTATGCAACAGGGGCTCTATATAACGGCCCCTAAACACAAACTGCATCGATTTGATACTGTTTTTGGAAGAGCACTGCAACGTTTTGCACAATTGGCCCGGTGTCGCACCGCTTGCGGTGCGAAATTGATTTGCGGCTCACCACCACCATTGAAGCCGCGACCACCCGCCTGAAATTTGGCTTGACAAGGGACGCATTCCGTGTACTTTATTATGGGTTCGAGTCCGGTACGGGGTATTTCAACGCTTGACTAATGGGGCAACGAACAATACAATGAACCATTAGCATCCGTGGTTTGCTCCTCAGATAAAAGTGAATGAACCCGTACGTTCGGTACAGGGAAAGCCTGAGTTAAATGAAGCCAGATTCACTACGAAGACTTGTGGGCGAAGATGTATGGCAGCAGTATTCGCAAAGGCTTAAAGATCCGACCGTTATCGAGGTTCTTCATAAGCTGTTTGATATTATAGTCGAACTCTTGGCTGAGAGGATTGATGACATAAGGGACGTTGACGGGAAAGCAATATCCTTCTTTTCAAAGGAGCGTGAGATTCTGACAATCAACATTACTCGAAAAAACCTGCGAGTCTATATCCATCCCTCATCATTAGCGTACTTCGATCCCGAAATGGAGTATAGAGTCGAGAAACTGAGTTTTTGGGAAAGTTCATATCATATAAAGACGGGTAAATATAGAGGTCTGAGCGTCTGGATCTCCAATAAGAAGTATCTGCGGGGCATAGAGAAGATATTAAGAAACATACCTCAAGATACCGAGGTGTGAATTATTTCTCATCGAGCGGCCCGCATCTTTGGTGATCGAGGAAAAGCAATTCCAATGGTTCGAAAATCGTTCAGTACGGGGTATTTTGAAATATCGGTCCGGACTGGCATCAAGTAATGACATCAGGGAAAAGGCAATTTCTCCTTAGCAAAGGTGTGGACATTGGACATTTGGCCGAATCGTCGTCCGGAGGTGAAATGATGAAGTATAAACGTCTGTTCTCCGACGAACAGGGCGATTCGCATTTTGAAGAATGCGAAGCTGAGTTTAAGTCTGTTGATTTCGCTCCACCTGCGCCGCCATTAGATATATCCTCATTCGGGAAAGCGGAAGAGTGCTTCCTCCTCCGGGGAAAATCCGGGTGGCATGGAGATTGGCATCCTGTGCCATCTCGTCAATTGCATTTTTATCTTTCCGGTGAGGTTGAGGTAGAAACATCAGACGGAAGGATTGATCGCCTCTCTGCTGGAAATATCGCCTTGGTTGAGGATACGTCAGGTAAAGGACATAGAAGCCGGGTGGTGGGTTCCAGCCATGTACTGATTGCGGCAGTCAAATTGGCCGACGAAAAATGATCCCGACCTGTGGTCCACGGCAAGTTGTGGGAAAGCAAGACCCGGCTCAGAGGCGTTCAAACTCAAACCGAATGGTTCGAAAATCGTTCAATACGGGGTATTTGAAAATGGTCGATTCGGCATCGGGCACTGACATCATGATCTATTGAGCTAGACTTTCCCACAGCAGAGCTGTGGGGCACCCGGCACCCCTGTACCTGCTGCTGAGGACCCCGAACGACATAATAAAGGTGTATTCGCGCTGCGCAGACTATCTTGATCCTGATAGCCCCCGGGAGTGGAAGCAAATGGTAAAGGAGCTGATTGGACATCCCCAAACCGTGGACGTGGAAACGATGGTCATTTGTTATTGTGGGGGACCGTTGGTAAAAGCCGACAGCGCCTATTTTTCCAATGATTCCATTCTGCCTTTGACGCGGACGAGGTAGCAACCTGTCATTGCGAGGAAGCTGTCCCGCCACAGCGGGACGGCTGACGCGGCAATCTATGGCGGGCGGCCCGCCGCCGCGGGCCCCCGTCTGCCCCAAAATAGAACCGATTCAGGTGCCGCACCGCTTGCGGTGCGAAATGTGAATTCGCACTCCTAAAGGAATGCGCCACCTGCCTGATTAGACAATAATCGAT
>CAZJWR010000073.1:0-16902 GCA_964549765.1 uncultured Ignavibacteriales bacterium | reverse complement strand
AGCGGGGGCAGGATTTGAACCTGCGACCTTCGGGTTATGAGCCCGACGAGCTACCGGACTGCTCCACCCCGCGCCGAATTCCTATTTTACAAAATCATGCCACCCGTGTCAAGTCTCTATTGCGATAATATTAGCCTTCGGTTCATTTTCCGCTCGAAAAGAGGAGTCTCCTCCATTCCAAAGGCAAATCGCGACTTAAATCCCCGGCAATTCCCTCGGAGGCGGTGCGCCGCGCATCATCGACCATTTCAGCACCGGCGGCGTCACCAGAGTCGTCACGATGACCATAATCACCACCGCCGAAAATGTCCCGCCCGAAATGACAGCTTCATTGTTGAGATACAGCTTGGCTCCGATCCCGGCGAAAATCAGTCCAACCTCTCCCCGCGGTATCATTCCCAAACCGATGGCCACACGATTTATCCCCTTGGTGAAAATCGCCAGCGAACAGGCCTGCTTGCCGAGTATCGCGGCCAGGGTCATGACGCCTGCGAAGGCAAGGATATCCATATGGCTGAACGTTTCCAGTTCGACCATCATCCCCATTCGAACAAAAAATATCGGTACCAAGAACATCGCAATCGGATCGATCATCTCCTCGACGCCGTGTTCGCCCTTATCGGTAAACGGCTTGTAATGAACTTTTTCGAGGATCAATCCCGCCGCAAAAGCGCCTACGATCGGCGCCAGGCCGATTCGGTCGGCAACGAAGGCCAGCGTAAAGCAGATCATCAGGGCAATCGCGAGCAAGACGCCCTTGACGTGCATTTTTGACCCGACATTGAGAATTTTGGGGGCGAGCAGATGCCCGATAATGATAGCCCCGACGACAAAGGCGATGGCCTTGAATATGATCCAAAAAACACCGCCCGCATTCAGTCCGGCGCCTCCCGAGGCGGCCGAAATAATACCCATGACCACGGCCAGGATAACCAACCCCATGATATCGTCGATGACCGCCGCGCCGAGGATGATTTTGGCCTCGCTGGTCTGTATTTTCCCGATATCCCGCAAGACGCGGGCGGTTATCCCCACCGAAGTCGCCGTGAGTGTGGCGCCGATGAAAATATGTACGTAAATCGATTCGTGCGGCAAAAACCACGCGCTCACGCCGTATCCGAGGAAAAACGGCGTGATGACGCCTAAAGTGGCAACCATGAACGACGTCACCCCAACCTTCATCATTTCGCCGAGCGATGATTCCAGTCCGACCTGGAAAAGCAGGATGATCACCCCGATTTCGGCCAAAACCTCCAATGTCAGCGAATGTTTGAACGGCTCGAATACGTCGATCCCGACCAGCGTCAGGTTGCCGATGAGGATACCGAATATGAGTTCCCCCAGCACCGCCGGTTGTTTGAATCGCTCGACGATATCCCCGCCAATCTTGGCCGCCAAGAGGATGATGATCAGCCCGAGGAGCACCTCGGATACCTCTTTTTTCTCCGAGGTCGCCCCCGATTCTTCCCCGTTGGCCGGCGCGCCCTGTTCGTGGCCCGCCTCGGCGGGCTGTTCGGCCTGCGCCTGCATCGCGGTCGAATCTATGGTTTGCGTTGTTTCCGCCGGAATCGGGTTGTCCTGCCCGGCGACATTGCCGCCGGCGAAGATGCTGAAAAGCCACAATCCGGCGATCACCCCTATCAATGTAATCGTTCGTCTCGTTGTCAAAAGTCGCGACATTGGTCCTCCATACCCGGTTCGATATAATAGTCGTGATATATAATGATTTCCGCGGATATTTCAAGTGAAATATTTCACTTTTGCGTCAGGTTTGTGGAGAAGGGATGAAATCGGTCGGGTTACCGTCAGGAGCGTGAAAAGCGAGAACCGACCCTCGACCACCCGTCGCGATCATCGGATGGGTCGCACGGCCTTCTTGTCCAGCGGGAACCCGCCCCGGAGGGGCGGGCCACAATCTAGCGGATCGACGATTCGATTACGGGCCCCAGGAGGGCAGTTCGTCATCGGCCGGGTTGTTGGTGATGTTTTGTTGCCCCGTTCCGTCGGCCTTCATGATATATACTTCCTTGTTGCCGTCGCGATGGCTTGTGAAGGCAATATACTTGCTGTCCAGCGACCAGTATGGGTCTTCGTCCCGGCTGTCGTTATGGGTCAACTGCGTCACGCCGGTGCCGTCGCTGTTCATCACGAATATTTCGTTGTCGCCGTCGCGATCGGAATAGAAGGCGATCTTGGTTCCGTCCGGCGACCAATTGGGATCCTCGTCATGGGCGACGTTGTTCGTCAGGTTGGTCAGTCCCGAGCCGTCGGTGTTGATAATGTAAATCTCCCAATCGCCGTCGCGATCGGTTTCGAAGACGAGCTGGTTGCCGTCCGGCGAGAAGTGAGCATCGTCATCATACGAATCCGCGTTGGTGACGTTTACCGGCGATGAACCGTCGGCATTCATCGTGTATATCTCCCAGTTGCCGTCGCGGTCGGTGACGAAACATAATTTTGTTCCGTCCTTGCTCCATCGCGGCCGGTCCTCGCCGAAGACATTGTCCGTCAGCTGGACTTGATCGCTGCCGTCGGCCTTCATGGTCCAGATTTCGATATCGTTGCCGTCCCATCGGGTGAAGGCGATGAATTGCCCGTTCTTGGATATGTCGGCATAGAGTTCATCGGCGCCGTTGTCGGTGATCTGTGTCACCTGGCCGCCGTCGAAGTTCATGCGATAGATCTCCTGATCCCCATCCCGGTCGGAAACAAAAACGATATGTCCCGGCCCCGGAGTCGTGCCGGTCGGGCTTTTGTCATCTGAGCATCCACATAGTCCGGCGATGAGAATAACCGTCACCGATAGTGGAATAATTCCGCTCCTTAGGGCATAGCATTTCCTGCGCACAGGTGCCTCCTTGTTGATTTGCTGTAATGATATGATTCTACCCTGCGATGATGAATTATACATTTCCGGCGGGTGGAGAGCAAATAAAATCTGCAGGTTCTTGCGCGGCGGGGTGCCGCGAGAGCAGGAGTTCCTTCGTGCGGAATAGCATGTCCGGAATTCAGAATAGTGAAATCGGTTCGCCGTTGATATCGGAGACGCCGATGGTAATCTGGCGGAGTTCGCCGGTTTCAAAATTGTATGCGGGGATGGTCGCGGGCGTGACATCGGGAAGCTCCAGACCGGATTCGTCCAATTGCCGCCGCAGCGGCTTGAGCGCCAAAAGCGAATATCCCCGGATGCTCTCGCTGGGATTTTCCAGCGATTTGATCAAATCGCCGAGACATGATGCAAATACCTGTCGCGTCTCCGGGCACATGGTCGCCAAGCGATAGATCGCGAACCGTATTCCCCGCTCAAACGGCTCCTCCCACAAGTATCTCGGCAAGAGCGGAACATATTCGGGAATAAGATCGGGGACATTGATCAGTATCTCGGCAATTGCTTCGGGTGCGCGACGGCAGAGACCGCCCGACTCGTCGTTCATCAGCCAGAGCAGATTGCGAATCTGCAGACGGACACGTTCAAGGTCGTACTGCGCCACCACCACCGCCGTCCGTCCCATCGCCTCGATCGCCCGCCAGAAGATGATCGGCTCGACGTCGAAGAGAAGCGAGGTCAGCGACCGCAACGGTGCCCGCACCGACTGCGCCCAGGCGATAATACCGGAAGTATTCCGTTCTCGCAGCAGTATGCGAATTTCATCCTTGTTGAGTTTGGCCCGCGATGAGCGGGTCCGCCTGTCATTCATCCGCGTGTCCGTTTCCGCCGAGATTCATAATTATACGATACGCATATATTGTCGTCACGACAACGCTTTTCATCAATCCCATATGTCGTCGCGGCCGCGCCGATTTTTGTTGACCCCGCGCCTTGCCCGCCGGATTTTGCCTTCGAGTGACCGGAACGCCGGCCCCGCCGGCTCAGGAAAGCCCGTGGACGAACATGGACAACAAACCCGCCATCACGCAACCGCCCGGCGTGCTGCTGAGCACCGCCGCCATTATTATCATCGTGGCCGCGATGCGAGCGGCGCAATCGCTGGTCGTGCCGTTTCTGCTGGCCGGATTCGTCTCGATCATTTTCGCCCAGCCATTGATCTGGCTGCGGAGTAAAGGCGTCCCGACCTGGCTGGCGCTGGTTATTATTATTATCGCCATGGCCTGCCTGGGCCTGTTTTTCGCGGTGGTGATCGGCGACTCCATCGCGACCTTTACCGACAACCTGCCGTTCTACCAGACCCGCATCCAGGGCATCATGGAATCGCTCCAGGGATGGCTGCAGCGGATCGGGGTGCAAATTCCCGCCGATATCCTTTCGTCTTACCTCGACGTCGGCGCCATCATGCGCATCGCTGCCGGCATGCTGGCCGGTATCGGCAACCTTTTGACCAACGGCTTCATGATTATCCTGACGGTGATTTTCATTTTGCTGGAAGCGGTTTCATTGGGCCCCAAATTTCGCGTCGCGCTGCCGGATCCGAAAGATCAGATGCCCCGGCTTCGCAGCCTGACGCACAGCATAAACAAATACATGGGCATCAAAACATTGACCAGCCTCGGCACCGGACTCGCTGTCGCGATCTGGCTGGCCATCCTCGGCGTCGACTTCCCCATGCTGTGGGGCCTGCTCGCGTTTCTACTCAATTACGTGCCGTCGATCGGTTCCATCATCGCCGCCATCCCGGCGGTTCTGCTGGCGCTAATCCAGCTCGGCGTCTGGCCGGCCATTCTGGCCGCGATCGGCTATCTGGTCGTCAACAACGTCGTCGGCACATTTCTTGAGCCGCGCATCATGGGGCGCGGTGTCGGTTTGTCGACGCTGGTGGTGTTTATCTCTTTGGTGTTCTGGGGTTGGGTGCTCGGCCCGGTGGGGATGTTTCTGTCGGTGCCGCTGACCATGATCGTCAAGCTGGTACTGCAGGAAAACCGGCAGACGCGCGGGCTGGCGGTTCTCCTGGGTTCGGATGTGCCGACTGAATCCGAACCGGAATCGTCGGCATCGCCTTAGGTATGCATGCTTCGCGAGCGGTATCATCAAAAGTCGCAGGCTCTGCGTATGCATAATGCACGCCGCGATCCACGCGACCGGTTTAACATATGACACGACGAGAGGATATCACGCCGCAGCTATGTCATTGATCACGATTTCACGGGGGACGTTTAGCGGCGGACGCGACCTGGCGATGCGTTTGGCCAAAGAGTTGGGGTATGCCTATCTCAGCCGGGAGGAATTGTCCGGCGAAGCGAGCAAGGCCGCGGTTCCGGTGGGACGGTTGCGCGACGCCGTGCTTCGGCCGCCCCGGGAATACGAAAAGGTCATCCTCGAACGCGATCAATATCTGACCTGTCTGACGACGATATTATGCGAGAAGGCGCTAGCCGGCAATCTTGTCTATTTCGGGCATCTGGGGCATATGCTCCTGCCGAAAGTGCCCAATATCCTGCGGGTGCGCGCGCTGGCCGACATGGAATATCGCATACGAGCCGTGGTCGAGAGCATGGGATACAGCCGCCACGAGGCCAAGGAACATATCCAATGGGTCGACATGACCCGGGACAAATGGGTCCGGTTCCTGTATGGCGTCGACTGGCACGATCCATTGCACTACGATATCGTCATCAACCTGGCGCATACCGGGCTGGATGCCGCCGTATCGGCGGTACAGTCGATGGCCCGCCAGGACGAATTCACTTTTTCCGATCATGCCGCCAATGCTCTCCGCGACATGCATCTGGCGGCCAAGATTCATTTCACCCTATTGTCCGACGGTCGGACGCGTTGTCCGGATATCCACGTTACCGCCAACGGCAGCTCCGTCACGGTCGTCTATCATCCACGGTCGGCGGATTCGGCTCGCTATGTCGAAACGGTACTCGACGGCATGGCTGATATACATGACCTCAACGTCATCATCGCCAATGGATCGTTGCTGTATATAATGGAATCGTGCGACAGCGAGACGGTCGTCTATGAGGATATCCTTCGCGTGGCCACGCGCTTGGATGCCGCCGTGGAACTGATGATCGTCCCGCCGAACGGCAGTATCTCATCCCCCATCGATGACAGTCATTTCGGGCGCTGCCTGGAAGAATTGCGGCTGCAGCAGCGATTCGGCGGCTGGTCGGCGTTCTATGGCACGCCCATCAACCTCATGACGTCGCTTCAGCGGCGAACTCCGCACCGGCTGGTCGTGCTTGGAAATTTGTTTGCGCGGCAGTCGCCGGAAATACGCGCCCGCAAGAAGGAAGAGATGAAAAACCGCCTGGCCGACAATATCTCGACTCCGGTCATCGGCAGTGACGAACTCCACCGGTATTTGACGCTCGACAGCCGGCATATATTTCGGCTGGCGGCATTCGGATTACTGGCGGCGGCGCTTTTTATCGCGCTGTTCATATTCCAAAAGCCGATCCTGCATATTCTCGGGCCGTCGCAGGGCCTTTCCTGGCGGTTGCTGGCGGTCCTGATCATCGCGGCGGCGACGCCGCTGTTCGCCTTCGCCTTCGGGACTTTCACGCGCGGACTGCTGCATAAATTCGGACTTGATTAAAGGGCTTGATGCGACCATGATCGGAACCGAATATTTCATCCACATCGACATGCTCACCGCCCTTCATGTAATGCTGCTCGGCGTCGTCGGCGGCGTGCTCAGCGGATTCCTCGGCACCGGCGGCGCCTTTTTCATGACTCCAGGCATGATGAATCTCGGCATTCCCGGCATCGTCGCCGTCGGTTCCAACAAGGCGCACAAATTCGGCAAATCGATCATGGGCGCGCGGCGATACCGCGAGACCGGGCTGGTCGATCGCAAACTCGGCCTCTTTATGCTGGCCCCGGCCCTCATCGGCGTCCAACTGGCGGTATTGATCAACGAATGGCTGTTCAACAAGGGAAGAAATACGTCGCCCGGAACGGGCAGCGCCATAAGCGATTTTTACATCAGCGCCATTTATGTCGTGATCCTGTTGCTCGTAGGCGTTTTCATTCTCAAGGACACCCTCTCTTCGAATGGCAACAAGGACCGACCGTCGTCCCGCCTGTCCGACCGCATCGCCCGTATCCGCATCCCCCCCGTGATTGCCTTCCAAACATCCGACGTGGAATTATCGTTCTGGCTGGTCGCCCTGGTCGGGCTGGTGACCGGGTATCTGGCGGGTACGATGGGTGTCGGCGGATTCGTCGGCGTCCCGGCGTTGATCTATGCCTTCGGCATCCCGACCGCCGTCGCCGCCGGAACCGAGCTTTTTCTGGCGATATTCATGGGAGCTTTCGGGGCCATCAATTATGCCTTTATTGGCATGGTAGACCTGCGGCTGACGTTTCTGCTTTTTCTCGGGTCATTGACCGGAATTTACATCGGCGCATATGGGGCGCGCGTCGTCAAGGAACGGTTCATACGGCTGGTAACGGGAATGGTCATCATCATTTGCGTCGCCAGCCGGGCGGTGGCCATCCCGGTGTATCTTGCTCAAATGGATGTCATCGGCCTCTCCCCGCGCTGGATGAGCGTTCTGAACTGGACAAGTAAAGGTCTTTTATATACCGGCGGCATCGTCGGTGTGGCGGTCATATTGTATTTCGTGATTCGCGCCTATTCCCGCCGCCGCGAGGTGCAGCGTCTACTGCGGGTGGTGAAAGAGCCAGACGGCTGAGTGTCGGACTATTTCATATAGAAATTCATTCCTGCCGCATCTGGCGGAGGCGTTCCAATGCTCGGCCGTAGCGCTCATTCTTTTCCGACCATTCCGTAAGTTCGGCGCATGGGAATAAATCGCACTCGGAGCAATATTCGAGCCCCTTGTCATCAACGCAGCATTTAAGTATCCAGCACCCGGGCGACCAGTGGCCGTTGCGCGTGCCGCGGCAGCCGGCGCAGCGTATATCCCGGGGATCGAGGTCGAGCGACCGTTCTTTGCGGAACCATTCGGCGATGCCCTCGGCGATTTGCGTATCGTCGTCGGCGGCCATGATATCGCATGCCCCGCAATCCAGGCCGCAGGCGCCGATATAGTCGTGATCGTCGTTCATGGCATCCCCTATGGTTGATTCTCTTAGATATACGCAAGATACCGAATTCACGTTGCGGGCGCAACAAGAACCAACGGAGAAAAATCGTCCTGTATCGGCTCTTGAAATAAGAGGGAATCGATTCGAGTCTACAGAGTACCACGTTTTTTGCGGCGATACCAGATAATATAGGCAGTAACGACTATAGTCCCGAATGCCAGAAGCCCCAGGGTGATTTCGACGGAATAATTGTGCCACAGCGCCGCCACCGAGTCGGAATCGATCCGGTCGAGCTGCCGGCCGGCGACATAGCCTATTAGAACCAGAATGGCAACCCAGATGCCCGCTCCCGTGCCGGTGAAAAATAAGAAACGAGCGAGATTCATCCGGGCCAGCCCGGCCGGAAACGAGATATACTGGCGCACGCCGGGAACGAGTCGCCCGACGAAGGTGCTGACTTCACCATGCTCATAGAAGAAGCTCTCGACCTTTTTCAGCCGAGACTGAGGCATCAGGACATATTTGCCGTACTTGACGAGAATGGGCTGGCCGAACCAGACGGCGATATAGTAATTGACGACGGCCCCGATCCAGCTGCCGATCGTTCCCATCAGCGTCGCCACCCACGGATCCATCCGTCCGTGCGCGGCCAGGATCCCGGCGGGAATCATAACGACTTCGCTGGGAAAGGGAAAAAACGAACTCTCCAGCGCCATCAGAAGGACGATGCCGCCGTAGCCGAGCTGATCGAACAGGTTCAGGAAGCTTTCAACCATAGCGCCACAGTATACGAATTATTGAAGAGATAGGGAAGCCGAATCGGCATTCCCGTTATGGTTTTTCGACCCGGAGCCGTTTGATTCGGCTCCCTTCCATTTCCAGCACGGTAAATTTCAAGCCGTGGAAATCGACCTGATCGCCGATACCGGGGATACGGCCGAATTCTTCGACCATGAGGCCGCCCATGGTATCCGATACATCCAGCGGGAGATTGACATTGAACGCTTCATTGAGCTCATCGACCCGGAAGGTGGCGGCGGCGAAGGCGACTTTGTCGGAATGGGCCACGAACTCCGGCTGGTCCTGGTCGTGCTCATCCTGGATTTCACCGACGATTTCCTCGAGTATATCCTCGAGCGTGATCAATCCCGCCGTCCCGCCGAATTCGTCGAGGACAATGGCGATATGTTTTTTCCGCTTCTGGAATCGCCGCAACAGGGTCGTCAACGGCATAGAATCGGGCACGAAGAGAGGCTTGCGGACGATATCCTTTAGGATGATCACCTCGCCCAGGGTCATCAGCGGAATCAGGTCCTTGGTATACACGACTCCCTGAATCTGATCGAGCGAATCCTCATATACGGGATACCGGGAATAACCGGTTTTGGTCATGATTTCGATGATTCTTTTCTGCGGCCAATCGGTCTTGATGGCGACCATATCGACCCGCGGAGTCATCGCCTGCCTCACGGTCGTGTCGGTAAAATGAAACACCGACCGGATCAACTTCTGTTCGGTCTTGTCGAAAACGCCCTTCTCCGTGCCCTCGGAAATCAGGATATTGATCTCATCCTCGGTGATATGAGACCGTTCCGGGAGTTTGCCGTAACCGAACAGGCGAAGAATCAACTTCGCCGCCGCGATCAGAATCCCGACCAGGACAAACGTCAGGCGGGAAAAAATCGATATCGGCCGAGTGACACGCATGGCGATCTTTTCCGGGTTGCTGAGCGCGACGTATTTGGGGATCAACTCTCCGATGACGACAGTCAAAATCGAAATCACCACGACGACAATCCCGATTGAGATCGGATGAGCGGCTTTGCTGATCGCCGGAATGGGGATATCTTTGATATACGGCACGACGTTGCGAACCAGCGTGGCGCCGCTGAAGACGCCCGCCAGGGTGGCGATAAACGTGATTCCGACCTGAATGGCGGCCAGGAACTTTTCGGGCTTTTTGAGGAACTGCCGGGTGCGAGCGGCCCGTTTGTCTCCCTTGCGGGCGAGGTTGAGGATGCGGCTTTTTCGCGAGGCGATCAGGGCAAATTCCGACGCGGCAAAGAAGCCATTGGCCAGAATCAGAACGAAAATCGCCAATAATTCAAGAACTCCCGAATGCATGGTCGGGTTCGGCGACGAACCGCCGAACCGTATGCGGTCTCCTTATCTTAGACGTACCCCGGCCTGCTGTTCGAGTCGCCGGACGCGCTCCTCCATCGGCGGATGGGTCGAAAACAGGTTGGTCAATCCCTTGCCGGAAAGCGTATTCACGATGAATAAATGCGCCGTCGCCGGCCGCTTGTCGAGATTGAGCCGAACCGGGGCCGCGTGCAGTTTTTTGAGCGCCGAAGCCAGCGCCAGCGGCTTATGCGTGATTTCTCCACCGACCTTGTCGGCTTTGAATTCCCTCGACCTGGATATCGCCATCTGAATTATCATGGCCGCCAGTGGCGCGACGATGGCCATGACCAAAAGACCGATAATCCCCCCGTTGTCATCTCTGCCCCGTCCGCCGAATCCGCCCAAGATCGCTCCCCAGCGGGCCATCATGGCCAGAATGCCGATGGCGCCGGCGATGGTCGCCACCACCGTGCTGATCAACGTATCTCGATTCCGCACGTGGGCCAATTCATGGCCGATGACGCCTTCGAGCTCATCGTCGTTGAGTATGCTGAGAATACCCTCAGTGGCCGCCACGGCGGCATGGTCCTTGTTGCGTCCGGTGGCGAAGGCGTTGGGGGCTTGGGTCGGAATAACATAGACACGCGGCATCGGTAACTGGGCCTTCTGCGACGCCATACGGACGATCTTGACCAGGCGCGGATTGCTCTGATCGGTCGCCGGCTGCGCCCGGTACATTTTCAAAACGATTTTATCGGAAAACCAGTAGGAAACAAAATTCATCCCCACGGCCAGAACAAAGGCGAATATCATCCCCTGCCGGCCCCCGAACATATACCCGAGACCGACAAAAAGAACGGTCAGCAGAACCAGCAGGAACGTTACTTTGAGGTTATTTGCCATACATGTCACTCCCGTACTAAATTGCGCTACAGAGACCTCTCTGTCAAGCACTATATCTACACCGGAAACGACCGAAAAGCTCCAAAAGTTTCCGGTATCGGAGGCATATCCTCGGCAATTGACGCAATAAAGTCCGCAAATGAGAAAACATCGCTACAGCCGGCAAGCTGCCGGTCATTGGCGGGATGGCTGAGGTTTGGCGCTACGGCGCGACCGCAGAATCTAATCCCCCGCATCGATGCCTTCCAGGGTCCAAATGTCCGATAATGACTGCTGGACCGCGCAGACGAAAGTCGTATCATCTATCACTGCAATAGGCGAAGAAATGCTGGTCCAGGGCGATTCAAACAGGGTGTCGCGAACCAGGCCGTCGGCGGAAAGCCGTTCGATGAATATGTGCGACTGGGTATCGATCACCTCACAAATGACGTATCGGCCGTCGGACGACCAGCCTATGGGCATGGCGATATTGGTTTCATGACCCGCAATCGTATCCAGCTTGCCGCCGGCGATTTCCAGCAGACAGACCGAAGATTCCCTGGTTTGCTCTCCGTGCTCTCCCGGCAAGAATCTATTGCGGGCCATGGCAAGGATGTTTCCATCCGGTGAATATTGCAACGCATAGAACAGATCAATCGAGCTATCGCCGGTTAGAAGATTCTCGGTCGCGTGTGTCTTCGGGTCAAATAACCCCACCTTGCTACTCTTGTCATATGCGTAGGCTATCAGCCGGCCCGGGTTCCATGCCCACCACCCGGGGTCTTCGCCGAGACTGTCCGCAGGAAGCTTGAGCTTCAAGGCCCCGTTGGATTCGGCAATCATAAGGGAATAGGCTTGATCCCATTGGAAGTACGCGATTTCCTTCCCCGACGGCGACCATAGCGGCTGATTGTTGGCTTGTCCGGAAAAAGTTATGCGCCGCAGGCTGTCGCCGTCCATCATGGCCGTGAATATGTTTACCGAATCACCGCGTTTTCTGGCGAACGCAACCGACTGTTTATCCGGCGATACCGCCGGCCAATACTCCAACTGACTCCCCCGGGTTAGTTGCGTTGTTATCAATGGCTGTGACGATGTACGGCTTTTTCTCACTTTCCACAAATTCGAGCGCGATGATGTGAGTGCATAGTACAGGACCTTTCCGTCCCTGGATACCGAAACCGGCCATTCCGTGGATAGTCCCGACGCAATCAGCGCCGGCCCGGATATTCGTTCGTAGGTCGACGGATTTATCCGTTGACGATAAAGATCAGTCGAACCGGCGAATCCGGTAAAATACAACCATCGATTATCGGCGCTGATTTCACACCAGGGGCTCAATACCGAGTCCGCCTCGACCGGCCCCAGCTGACCCTCCGTGTCGATCACCTGAATGCGGCACCCGGCATCGTGGGTTTCGGCTACCAGAAGATGTTGATTATCATGCAACCAGTGGATATCCGTGATATAATCGAAATCTCCGGAAACGCCCACGGATGATGAATCTCCTGTCGCGACCTGCAGGAACACTATCTGCTTCGATAGGCCGAGATAGGCAATCGTGGAACCGTCCGGGCTCCACGAAACGCTGAATCCCCAGATCGATAAGTCGCGCTCGCGATTGCCTACTCGCGAAATTATGGCAGAATAGAGCGAGGTCGCATTTACCGCGGAAACTATCAGCCGCGAACCGTCCGGAGACCAGTCGAAGTCACTGATCTTGAGATCGTGAAAAACCTCGATCGTCGACCCGGAATTCAGGTCCTGTATCATCAGCCGGGAATCGGTCGGGCTTTCCTGGGAAATAAAGGCGATTTCATTGTTTGTCGGAGACGGTTTGCATATGGTGGCATTGCCGACGTTGGTGAGTCTTGTCCGCCTGATTTCGGTTGGCATATCGGTGTGGGATTTTCGGGAATACAGGAGGGCAATCGCAACCGTGCCAACCATCAATAAAAGGACGACCGGCATAAGCCATCGTTTGTCCGATTTCTCATGACGCCGCAAATCTCTGACGACAGCCTTTCCCGTTTGTAACCGCTTCAAATCGGCGGCAACGTCGGCGGCATGCTGATAGCGCAGAGAGGGATCTTTGTTCAGGAGCTTATCGACGATATTCTGCAAGCCGGAAGGCAGATCGGCCTTATACCGCGCTATCGGCTCCGGGGATACTTCCGAAACAGCCCGGATCGTCGCAGCTTCGCTCTCGCGCTGAAACGGATTGCGGCGCGTCAGGATTTCATAAAAAACCACGCCGAGAGAAAACAGGTCGCTTCGATTATCCACCTTCTCGCCCCGCACCTGTTCCGGTGACATATAGCCGAGCGTGCCAAGAGTCGTTCCGGTTCGGGTCAGGTGGTCCAATCCCTGAATTGCAGATAGGCCAAAATCGACGATCTTCGCTCGACCGGAATCGTCGATAAGAATATTGGACGGTTTAATATCGCGGTGTATGATCCCCTTTCCATGCGCTATCTCCAGCGCGTCCGCTATTTGCACGACAATTTCAATAGCTGCAGCGACGCCGAATTCGCTCTCGGTTATCATTTCTCGCAGAGACCGCCCCTCAATATGTTCCATAACAAAAAAGGGGCGCCGTTCGTACTCGCCAACATCATAAACATGGACGATATTGGGATGACTCAGCTTGGCGACCGCCAGCGCTTCGCGCTTGAATCGCTCGCGTCGGCCGGTGTCTTGAGTCTGATCAGGCGGCAGAAATTTCAGAGCGACCTCTCTATCCAGCGATTCGTCTTTGGCAAGATAGACCTCGCCCATTCCGCCAGCGCCGATTTTTTCGATGATTGTATAATGCGAGACAGTCACTCCGGGCGTCAAGGCAATGGAAGACCGTGTTCGGTCGTTATCGGATTCGCCTGAGTTCATTATTTCCTCAAAAGAGTTTACGTATGATTCGTTCTATCGTACTTATCAATAAGCGCTTTGAATCGCGGATTATCCCGGATGACATCGTAATCAGGCGACAACTTGAGCCAGCTGACGGAGACATATCCAGGCACGGATAAGAGATAATCCAGCAGGTCCATCCCCCGGTCATATTCCCCGACGCGAACCAAAATTATCGATTGGTTGAACAGAGCCAAGTAGCCGAACACGGCGTCTTTGTCCATCGGCACCAAGTCAGCGGCTTCCTGTGCGGCGCGTAAGGCGTCCTGTATCCTTCCCAGTCCGGCGTACGTGTCCGCCAATTTATCCTTGTATCGAAAAGTGTTCAGAATTTCAGGAGGCTGGCTTTCCAGAAACGAAAGCGAAGAATCATACAGAATTTTGCTCCTGAGCGTATCCCCTAATTTTTCGTAGACGTATCCTTTGGTGCTGTAATAGTCCGAGGAATCGTCAAATGGGCCATAGATAAGACCGGATAATCTCTGGAGCGCCTCGGTATATTTGTGGTCGAACACATCACATTGCACCAGGAGCATCGTCGCGTCGCCGGGATCCATGTTGTTTTTGGCGTCAAGTATAAGCTGCCGTGATTTTTCAACGTTCCCGTTCCAGAGAATATACATCTGGGCCAATTGAGAATAGAACATACTCACGTCCGGCGCCAATGAGATGGCTCTTTTAAAGAGCTTTTCTGCCTCGGCATAATTTCGGACCATTTGTTGGGTAACACCGGCTTCGAAAATTTCCCGCGCATCTCTGGGATTGAGTTTGGTCAGTTTGGCGTCGTTCTGGAGCGCCTCATCCCATTTCCCCTGGCGGCGTTTTATGGCCGAGAGGATTCGATAGGAATCGATCCGGCTGGGGGCGATGCTGATGAGTTTGTCGACCTTTTCCAACGCCTTGTCATAATCGAACAGACCGTGATAATAATACATGGCCCGGGCAAAAAGGACATCCGGGTTGTCCGGATCCAGGCTCGCGGCACGATCAATTAGCGCCTTGGCCGAATCCAGTCTTTTCTTTGTATGATCAAACTCGAACAAATACATCTCGACGTCGACATAACCCAGACCGGCGAGCGCCTCGACATAATTCGGATCGAATTCGAGGGCCTTATCGAGGAGCGTTATAGCTGTTTGGAAGTCCTTCTCCTCATAGCTTCGTGTGGCATACTCTTTGGCGCGAAGATATAAATCATAAGCGTCCAGATTGTTGGTCGACGCCGCCTGAAGCGACCGTCGTTCCGGTTCGAGTAGCGTCACGTCGAGCGCCTCGACCACCCGGGTTGCGATATCGGTCTGGACGGCGAAAATCTGGGTTAACGCCCGCTCATAATTATCCGCCCAGATATGAGTGTTGTCGGAGGCGTTGATTAATTGCGGCGTTATCCGCACGCGGTCGGTATCGCCGCTTTTGTCCCAGAGTATCGTTCCCTCGAGAATATAATCCACCCCCAATTCGCTCGCGATCTGCGGCAGGCTCTTATCCGTATGCTTGTATTGAATAGCGCTCGTGCGCGAAATCACCCCTAAACCTCTAATAGACGCCAGCCGCGACGTGATAGCATCGGTAATCCCGTCGGCGAAATATTCATCCTCGGGCGCCCCCAGGTTCTCGAACGGCAGCACCGCCAGCATAACTCTTTGCTTTTGAGGGGCACTCTTTTCCGCCCTGTGCCCGCGTGTCGTTGCCCAGAATATACCGGCAACTGCCAGGATGAAGATCACAACACCGGCAATATATGGATACCGCTTGCCCCGACGGGCGGGACTGGAGACTGCCGCGACGGATGAAGGCTGGATGAGGCGCTTCAAATCCGATACCAATCCCGCAGCTGATTGATATCGATGATCCGGATTTTTCTCCAGAAGCCTTTGAATGATCCGCTGTAGCTCGTCCGGCACCCCCGATCTATATCGAGCCAGCGGCTCCGGTCGCGCCTCGACGACGGCCCTCAGTGTTGCGGCTTCACTATCGCGCACGAATGGATTGCGACGCGTAATCAACTCATATAGCACGACGCCGAGGGAAAACAAGTCGCCGCGTTGATCGGTGGTTTTCCCCTCTGCCTGCTCCGGAGACATATAACCCACTGTCCCCAGAGTCGAACCCGATCTCGTCAGATGATCAGGCGCGCCCATCGAGGCCAGCCCGAAATCGACGATCCGCGCCCGTCCCCCGGAATCGATGATGATATTGGAAGGCTTGATATCACGATGAATTATGCCCAGACTATGTGCCGCCTGCAAGCCCTCGCTCAATTGTATAGCAAGCGCGACAATCTCTTCTATCGGGAGTTCCTGCTCTGCCGAATGCTCTTTGAGTGATCGCCCTTCAATATTCTGCATTGCGAAAAACGGCCGTCCCTGATACTCCCCGACCTCGTAGACACCCACGACGTTGGGATGGTTCAGCTTGGCAACCGCCTGCGCCTCGCGGATAAACCGTTTCCGACTGGTATCATCTCGGCTCAATAACAGCGAGAGAAACTTGAGGGCGACGCGCCGATTAAGACTTGTATCTTCGGCGAGATAGACTTCCCCCATGCCGCCGGCGCCGATCTTCTCTATTATAACATAGTGCGAAATCCGGGCGCCTGGCGACAATGGAACGAACGACCTGGTGGGGTCATTGTTACGATCCTCGGAGCCCATAAAGGCAACATAGTCAATCTCAAACAAAATGTCGACAAAATTTGTTTGAATTATGGCGGGGCAAAATAATCGGCAGGACAGCGCCCGACCGCATAAAAAAAGGCCGGCGGAAACATTCATTCCCGCCGGCCGTGATTGTCGCTGTCGATTCTGTTATCGACTTATTTTCCTCCGCTTGCTCCGCCCCCACTGGGCTTGCTCGTCTTCCTCGGCCTCAGGTTTATCCTCTTCAACTTCAGACTCCTCGGTTTCTTCAGATTCGTCTTTAGCTTCTAATGGTGCTTCGACTTCGCGTTCAGGTTCAGGCGCAGATTCAGGCTCGGGCTCAGGTTCCCGTTCCGGCTCGGGCTCAGACTCATCATGTGATTCGGAGGTTTT
>CAZJWR010000072.1:0-17110 GCA_964549765.1 uncultured Ignavibacteriales bacterium | reverse complement strand
CTTTATTTAGCCAAAATCACCTAAAATTTACACACAAGAATTTACACAACCGCGTGTTCGGGGCGATGCAAGCGGTGAAAAGAAAAGGCGGGCCGTGGCGGCCCGCCTTATTCGCATCTATGCACACCCGATCACGGGCGGCGGTCCTTCTCGGAAAATATAGTTTACGAGGGTAACGGCGTCACCGATATTGATTGTGCAATCGCCATTGGTATCCCCTACGCTCAACGGATCTGGGGCAGCGCCTTCTTTGAAGATATAATTAATCAGAAACACGACGTCGCCGATGTTGAGGCTGCCATCGGCGTTGGTATCACCCGGCACCAGGGTGAAGAGGCTAAAGACCTGATCACTCGGTGTTATGCCTCCGAATTTATCGTAGGCCTCCACCTTCCAGTAATAGACATTCCCCAGCGCCAGGCTGTCGACCATCGTGTAGCTGGTATCGGACAAGCCCGTTACGGTGTCGGCGGCCGCAAAGTTGTCATTGTTCGCTATCAGAAGCGTGTAGCGCGCCGTGTCGAACCGGTCGTGATCGATCGACGACGTCCAGACAAAAGACGGCAGCAGGTCTGTGATCACGGCACTGTCCGAAGGAGTCAGCAGTTGAAACGCCGTCGGCAACTGATCGCTGGCATTGACCCAGAACGACGCGGAGTCGCTCCATGGGCCGTATTCGAACCCATCGAACGCCCGCGTCCGCCAGTAATAAATCCAATCCTCATCAAGAGCCGTCGAAACCATCCACTGGGAACTCCCGACGCCCTGGGGCTGTCCGTCCGTCTCGGCGACCAGACTTGTCATGAGGCTGTCGGAGAAAACTTGATAAGCATAGGTCAGGACATCGCCTTCGGCGTCGTTTGAGTTGGCATGCGTGAGCACGGGATTCGCCGAGGTTACTCCGGCGAGACTGCTCGGATCGAGCCCGGTTGGGTCGGTCGGAACCGAATTCATCCGTATCTCCACCTGTCGCCAGTTGGACCACTGTATGCCGTTGAACGCCCGCACCCGAACATAATATGTATCACCGTCGTTGAGCGCCGCCCCGGCATAGGTAACCGATGTATCGGCGCTCGAAATCGGCCCGTCGTCCCACATCTCGGCGACCGCCCAGTCGTCATCGGTGCCGACCTGCACCTGGTACGATTGCTGGGGATTGCCGCCCGGATCATAATACGGCCACGATATGATCGGGGTATGATCGATCAGATGCGTCGGATCTCCCGGCCCGACGCTGACCGATGAGATTTCCGGATAATTCGATACGGTGCCAACGCCGAGGAAATTCATGACGTGATTGAAAACCGTATCCCGCTCGACGAAACGCGAATCGCCGGCCCTTATCCCCTCCATACCGAATGAGAAAAACATAAGCTTATAGGAACCGGCGTAGGAAATTCCGGCCAAATCGGTGCTCCCGAGATAATCGAGTTCCGCGTTGCCGCCGTTGACCGCAGCCACATGATCCGGCTGGGTTTGGTTGCCGGCACCGCCGCTGCCGTAGATGGCGATGCTGCCGAAACCGCTGAAGGTCTGCGAAGCGGCATCCGGCGTGACTACCGGCACAAGGGACGTGGACAGGTAGGAAGTCTTCAGATAATTCTCAAGGAACGTCGGGTCGTCGGTATCCAACTGATGGGCAATTCCCTGACCCGTGAGAAACAATTTGCCTCCCCCGTCCAGATAGGCTTGCATCGTATCAACGCTGGCTGTGCTCAGCGGCGCGGCGCGGTAATCGCCGGTGAACCAGATGACGGCGTCATACCCCGCGAGTTTCGCGCCGGAGGGAGCGCCTGACGCATATACCGACCATTGGTCGTACGGCATGCGCCGCAGGTACATCGGTGACGTATAATAGGCTTGAAGGGTGTCGTTGTTATCGTCATCAACGATCAGAACCGAGGGTTTGCCGACGTTTTGCTCGACCGCCAACTGCGTGCTAAACTGGCCGCCGTCCGACACGATGTCGAGATAAAAGGAATCGATGCGAGGGACGTAATCGAGAGGGACCTCGAATTGCAGCGGCGTGCCGCTGTTGGTCGCCGATCCGCCGCTTGCAATCGTTCCCAGAGACACCGAACCGGTGGTCACGTTCAACGTCGCATCATCGATCGACAGGTTGACTTCGGCCGCATTCGCCGTCTTCCATTCGTTTGCCACCGTTATTTCAAGATTGATCGTTTCCCCGGGTTCGAGAATACCGTTGCCGTTCCCGCCGGCGACGTCATCAAAGGTATAACCGGTCAGATACAGGTACGGCCTCGACCAGTACACATCCATGTCGGCCGTCATCACCGAATCCGACGGGGATATATTCCACAGGGCCACCTGGGTGGAATTGAGGTTGTAATCTTTGGAATTGGGATTGGTCTTGTCGGTAAATTCCGTGTACATGCCGCCATAAGGGTAGGCGTCGGCGGCGTCGCCCTGGTTGTTACCGTATTGCAGGTCGGATTTACCGTCGGCCTGTTCCAAAAGCACCTGCGGATGCCAGTCGTTGGTGTTCCCATTGACATTATCGTCGATATGCCAGATTAAAATGCCATCCCCCGGGAGAAAGGTGTCGGACGCGTACTTCTGGCGGTTTTCGATTATGAAATATTGACTGCCAACCTGGCCGTTTTTCCATAACCGGTATGCCGTGGGATTCCATTCGATCGCCGGAATCGGCATTCCGGTTTGATTGGACGTGATATTGGTCGGGGTCAGCCACCCCAGCTTCATCTTGCTCCAAGCAATAAAGTCGGAAGGTGATTTCGATTGACCGTTGTAGCTGCCGCTGGCCATCAACGCCCAGTGCCCCACGCCGCTCGATGAATAATCGGTGTCGTACAAATCGGGAAGACCGAGCACGTGCCCGAATTCGTGACAAAACACGCCGATGGGAATCAAGCCCTGGCTGGACGGGCTCTCCTCCGGCTCAATGGAATACGACCGAACGTAGACGCCGTCTTTGAGTCGGGACGAAATAGACCATTGGTGCGAATGGATTTCGCAATGGTTTCCGGTTTCCTCGTATCCGGTTCCGGCATGGACGACGAAGATGCCATCGACGAAGCCGTCACCGTTGTTGTCGTATTGAGAAAAATCGACGTAGGGATCGGCGGCGTCGACCGCCTCCTCGACCAGTTTTTGAGCATTATTCGGGTAGGATCCGAGACCGTCCGATCCGTCACAGAAGTTCGTATAGTAATCGGCGTTGCTGACCGCTCGATACCATCCGACGACATCGCCCTGCAGAATGAAATTGCCATAGGAATTCCGGTAATAGAATTCCTTCATTGATCCGGTCGGGTTTATCGTGTCCGAGAACAGCAGTGAATCGAAATCCGTCACGGTTCCGGCGGTATATCCACCGGTGTAATATTTGTCCGGGAAATCGATCAATATGACCAGTACGTGAAACGTGGTCGCGCCGCCCTTGTTGGGCATTTGCAGCAGGGACGTCGGCGAATCGACGCCTTTGGCCCGGGCGGCGGCCATATTTCTGATATAGTCGTCGAATTTTCCCTCGTCCTTGAGTTGTTGGATGACTTTATCGGTCGGGGGGACGGCAAAAAGATTGGCGGTTGAAAATAGAGCTATAAAGGCGGTGAGGATAAAAGGCATCGTCAGCTTTTTCATCGGTTCTCCCTGATATCATACTCAATAGTCCCGGTAATTCGGGACAAAACAGCTCCCAGTTCCACACTCATTAAAACACGTGGGCCGGCTGTCGAGTTCCCACTGTTACCTTCGGCAAATTGCCAGATGACCGGGCGGTAATTATTGCCGGCATAATATAATACACGGCCCTCGTGGATAAAGCGAAAAGATTGCGGTAACGGCGGTCCATTTCCTCATAACACAGCGATCAAACGGTGGGAACCGGAGATTTGGCTGAAAGGATTTCGCGAATGAGGGTCGCCGCATATTCCGGCCGCGGAGCGAATTTCCGCATCCCTTCCCCCGTTTTCGTTTCAGCCGATATTTCCGTGACGGTGCGCATGACGATAAGGGAGACATCGTTCATGCAGCACACCTCGGCCATCGCGGCCCCGGTGCGATCGAGAGCGACGGCGCCGAAGCGGCGATGGAGAAGACCGATTGTCTTTTTGCCGAAGGTCCGATGATCGTCGGAGACAATCGCGCCGGAAATCAATTGCGGCCGACTCGACTGCCCCGCAAACAGACCTTTGTAGGCCTCTTCCAGGCGGCGGATCAGCCCGTAGTCGGAAGAGATGACTGACTCGTCATCGAATAAATCTGTCGCTTCGTCCATCCGGCCCAGGCAGTCGGGATCGAACTGCCAGAGCCGCTCTCCGATCACCAGGTCGCCCTCCTGCAGATAGGGCACCAGCGGCTGGGCCAGCCCGATGGAAATGATTTCGCCGGCGCCGAATCGGTCCAACGCAATCTGGGTTGCCGCCGCCGCGCGGATTATGTCGGCGCCGATATCCGCGAGAACAACGGCGGCGCCGTCAATCATGCCCGGATAATAGGCGATCCCGGCATATGTCTGCTGAGGATCGGCACTCATGCGCTCTTTGAGCTGCCGTATTTCCTTGTCCCGCGATCCCAATATCGCCAACATGATCTACACTCCGAAAATTGGCGCCGATCACCTCAGCCGGCATCGGCACAAACCTTTTTTATTTTTATCGGCGGTGAAGGGGAATAAATTACCGGGGCAATCCCGACGGATCAGACGGTCAGCACGGCGACAATATTGTCGCAATCGCTCTCGAATCCCCGCGAAAGATGCAGGTCCGAGAATAGCTCCACGCCTGAGAAGCCGGCTTCGGTTGCCGAGTTCGTGAGCAATTCGGCGTCTATGGCGAGGATCGGCTCCGAAACGATATAGGAGGTAAAATTGTCGCCGTCGCGTTCGAGAATCATGACATTGAACCGGGTGAGAAAATCGACAAAATCGAGAAAACGGATGAAAATGTACGGGCCGTCAGTGGACACCCGGATGATGCGCCGCCCCGATTCACGGAACCAGGGAATATTGAGAAGCTGGATTATTGCCGTACCTTTCGGTTTCAATATCCGGCGGAAGGATTGCAACGCCTGAACCAGGCGCAGTTTGGTTTCGGCGCCGGCCATGGAATTCGCCAGGCAAAAGAGCGTATCATAGGCCCCGCGCCATTCTTCCGGAAGATATTCGAATTCGGCGCGGTAAAGTTCCGGCTCGACCTTTTCGCGTTCGGCGTTTTCCTGAGCTTTGTCGAGCATTTCCGGCGATATATCGAAGCCGGTGACGTCGATGCCAAGCTTGGCAAGGATGATCGTATGCATGCCGGTGCCGCAGCCGGCGTCGAGAGCCTTTTTGACGTGGAATCGTTCGACCAGCCCTTTGATGACGTCATAATCGTTTTTTAACCGATGATCGAACCCGGTCATGCGGTCGTAGAACGACGCTATTTTGGAAAAATCCGCCATCGTTATCTTCCGGGGTGAATATACTCAGGCCCGTTCATTTTTTCAATATGATACTGATATTCCTGCGCCGTGATTGAGTTTTTCCACGGGCCGGCGGTTTTGAAAATGAACAGGGTTCCCCAGAAGACGACAATAAATGCAATTGCCCATACTTTGGCGGAAATTCTCCGGCGACTGCCGCCGATATACGTTTCCAGCGCACCGTTGACCGGACAGACGTCGACGCAATCAAGGCAACCGGAACATTCGTCGGAAACGACGCTTGTGATTTGATCGACTTTGATGAACGACGGACAAACCTTGGCGCATCGGGCGCAATCGATACATTTATCAGCATTCCGCCTGACTTTTCCGGAACCCAGCAGCGATACCAGGCCCAACAGTGCTCCGTACGGGCAAAAGTAACGGCACCAGAATCCGCGGATAAATATCGACAGCACGAACAAGATGGCGATTGTCCAGAGAGCGAACGAATCTATATCGGCGAAAAATTCCAGCATTTTGACGTCGGCGACCTTGTTGTACGGCGATGCGACGAATTGCTGGATGGCCGTCGCCGACATGGCGAAAAAGACGGCGTAGACAAAAAACCCAAGCAGGATATATTTTAGCGATCGCAGGGGATAATCGAGAAGACGCGGCGATTTCAAACGGCGATTGATGCCGAGCAACCGGACGATACGGTCACCGATGTTGCCGATCATTTCCGAAATAAATCCGACCGGGCAGACCCAACCGCAGAAGCCTTTCTTGAAGAGAAACGCTGTCAGGATGATTACCAGAAGGATTATCATCGAGGCGGGATGGATGGAATTGAGCATGCCGGTGACGAACCAATCTCGAAGCGAGATCAACCCCGAAATCGGGAGGAACGCCTCGACGCCCGGCGGGCGAGTCGGCGCCGTGACAGAGTTCCCCCCGGATTCCAGATACTGCACGAATCGGACGAATTCGACGCCGATCCAGAGCGTGATCATCGCGGCAAACATCTGCGCCCAGAAGCGCAACCGTCGGGTCGAGAATCGTTTCCTCGGTTTAAATCGGCGATTGCCCTGCCGCTGCAGTGCTCTATCGACGCGGCGTTTGGTCAGCACCGTCATATTCGCGAGAAAGCATATCATTTGAAAAGATGATACCTATAGGGACGTGGCGTGTAATTGACTTAGGTCAAGATGAATAAATTGGCGTTGTTGGGCCGGCTGGTTTACGCGGTTACGACTATTCGAAACGACGCATCTCGACCTTTAAGGGAAAACCAAGATCCTTGATCGTCCGCTGTGTCGTCCTCCGAAAATGCAATAACATAATTACCATGCAGGCGATAAACAAACTGGCTATTAGAATTTCATGCGGCCAGAAAGCGAAATATATTCCTACGGCTCCGAGTGCGGAACAAAGGATGGCCTCAAGCACTATTAGAATAGTCACCTTGAAAACCTCCAGAGCTTTGGCCTTATCCCAGTCCGCCCGCAGGTACTCAGGATTAAGCATTCTGCGTAGCGCAGAACGCGATATATATATTATTAGCCACGTCAGCAGTGCTGACGCAAAAAGAACTCCAACGCCCCCCCAAAAATAACCCCTCATCAACGCAATTATTCCTCCTGCCGCGATTAGGTAAGCCAGCGGAATGTTCAGTACGACAAATGTCAATCTAAATATTACACCGGATGCGGATGCGAATTCGATTTTCGGTGTAACGGGACCTCGGGAGATTTTGATAAACAGCGAATACAATGCGAATATCATTATCGGAAACCACGCCAATAAGAGACAGACCATGAGTGACAGGAAACCCAAAGGCTTCAAACCATGGCTCGTGGCGTACCATTGAAGGACCCCTAGCCAAAAGATATCTGAACTCGTTAATAGAAGAGTTCTCCTATAGATCAATGTATCGCTTGTGGCAATTTTGCTCATTTCTCACTGCCCGCCCAATATAGGATTATTTTCCGGTCTTTATCTATTGATAGGGTTGAGCTGTTGCCGACGCCTGAGTGCATTCAATTACCTCCGATTTTAATATATTCGATTCGAATATTATATCAATACCAATTTGTTCAGATGAGCCATTTGAGAGAAATGAAGGGAAGACAATAAATAGACCTTCCGGCACCGAAGACTGAAACATGTCATTCCCGCGCAGGCGGGAATCCATCTTAGATTATTTCCCGATACTTATCCTGCCACTCGGGATTTTCTTGCTCAATCAGCCTAATTTTCCACTGTCTATTCCATTTCTTGAGTTGTTTCTCTCGGGCTATGGCCGACAGAACTTCATCGGTCTGCTCGTAATAGACCAGATCGTGGACGCTGTATTTTTTGGTGAACCCGGAAATGACACCGCTCCTGTGTTCGGCGGCGCGTCGTACGAGGTTGTTTGTCATGCCGATGTAGAGAGTGGCGTTCCTGCCGCTGGCCATTATGTAAACATAGTAAGTCATCAGCCAAATCAATCATGGACTCCCGCCTTCGCGGGAGTGACAGTATCGTTTAGGGCAACTTATAAATCAAAGCTGATTTTTTGGCTACTTTAGCAGGGTGCGGATGTGGGGGAGCAGATCGGCGCGGGGGATGGTTTCCTGGATGTTTTCGGCCTTGAGCCATTCTTCACGGTCGCCGACTTCCTTCGCCTGGACTCGTCCGGCGACAAGATTCTTGACCGTGACCTGGCCTTTTTCGAATTCGTCTGAGCCGAGGATAACCGCAACGGGAATACCGACTTTGTCGGCATATTTCAACTGTTTGGTGAGGTTCTTGGTCTCCCCCAAAAACACTTCCGCCCGGATGCCGTTCGATCTGATTTCATTGAGGATTTTGATATAGTCCGGCAAGCGCTCGCGATCCATGACGGTGACTATCACCTGCGAAATTGTTGTGTCCGGCGCGATCAAATTGCGCGACATCATCGCCGCGAGGAGTCGATCGATTCCCGCCGCGGCACCCGTCGCCGGGATGGATCGGCCCAGGAAACGTTCGACTAAACCGTCATAACGTCCACCGGCGAAAACCGACCCCACCTCGGGGATATCATCGAGATATGTTTCGAACACCGGCCCGGTATAGTACCCCAAGCCGCGGACAATGGTTAGATCGACCCGCGCCTTATCGGGCGGCACTCCGAAATTTGATAGATAATCACCGATCTGCCGGAGTTCGTCGATTCCCGCTTCGGCTTCCTTGACACCGGCTAGCATATCAGCAGCGGCCTTCAAACCATCGATGGACGGATCGGCCTGAAGCGTCAGGTATTTTTCGAGGATATCAATCTGTTGATCCGGAAGTTTGAGTCCCGGGATCTTGTCCCCCGATTGATCGACCCGGCCGGGACCCAGCTCCAGTTTGACCGCCTCCATCCCCTGCTTTTCCAGCTTATCGATCACACGGAACACTTCCGGTGCCTGATCGTCGGAAATTCCGGCGTATTCGGCCAGCCCGTTAAGCAGTCTCCGGTTGGAATAGCGGATGCGATACTTCGGCAGGCCAAGGCGTTCGAATGACTGCGCGATGGCGGCCATGATTTCGGCGTCGGCCAGCATCGACGACGTGCCGACCGAATCGATATCGAACTGGGTGAATTCACGGAATCGTCCGGGACCGGGTTTATCGACCCGCCACACCGGCCCGACCTGATAGCGCCGAAACGGCAGGGGCAATTCCGGGTTACCCGCCACGTACCGCGCCAGGGACGCGGTCATTTCGAAGCGCAGGGCCATATCAACCTTTTCCGGCCCGGTGAAGCTGAAGATCGTCTCAAGGTTATCGCTACCGTAGCCGGAACCTTTGAGCACCTCGACCCGTTCCAGCGCCGGGGTCTGGAGCGGCGAAAAGCCGAACGATTCGAACACCTCGCGGAAAACCGCCACCAGCTTCTGCCGGGCGATTTCCTCAGACGGCGGATAATCGCGGAATCCTTTCAGCAATTCCGGGGAAACGCGCTTGCTTTTCTTTTTTTCCCTGGCCATGAATCACCGTTTGCCCTAATAAAAAATACTGGGGGGCGGAATCGAACCGCCGGCCTCCTGATCCACAGTCAGGCGCTCTAACCAATCTGAGCTACCCCAGCACGAACTCTATATATTATTTCTTATCGCCGACAAGTCAAGCGAATTAACTGTCCCGATCTATTCTTCCTGTGCGCCCCCCACGCTGTCGACGGGCATCTCCCCGGCGATAGTTATCGAGCCGTTTTGAAATCCGATCAAGGTCGTGTCCAGCTTACCTACTCTGGCGATCTTCCAGCTAATACATGAATCTCCGGCGTATTGCACGCATCGTCTTTCGTGGGTAGTGACAACGCCGATGGAATTTCCGATCGGATCGGAAAAACTGCTCTGATCGGGATTAATCTTGATATCGAACCGCTGCCCCGGCACAAGCGACCGGGGATTTTCGAGACGAAAATAAAGCGTCGTCAAAAGGGCTGAATCGCTTGGCGCCGCCGAGGGTGTATCGCCCTGATTGATCCAGAAGGCCTGCCCGATCAATTTGACGCTGTACATGCTGTTGTCCGGCGTCCCGGCCTGAACCATCTCCCACCCCGACATGACCGACCCCGCCGTATCCACCGACAGCAACAGCCCGTCGGGCCGGACGTCGTCTGAGGCGAAGGTCAGGTTGCGATTTTGGTTGATGCTGAAATATATTGCGACTCCGGCCAGCGAATCCTGCGGAAACGATATATACACCGGCACGGCGACGAGACTATCGTCCGGTGATACAGCTACGTCGGTAATGCGTACGTTAAGCCGCTTACCATTACCCTGAGCATAGCCTATTGCCGCCAAAACGAGGATAGTCAAAAGACAGACAGCTATGGATTGGAATTTTCTCAATCTCGAACAACCTTTCGGATTCGCGGTTTTCTACCGGGCATTAACGAGAATATAATGAGATCGTTCCCGGACACCCAATGGTTTGGCGTTGCGAATCTGGTGCGCCAGCTCAATCGAGGGCCGGGCGTCATCGAGGCCAAATCCGCCGCCTTCAAGGACGTCGCGATAGACGACCGTGTGCAGATCGGTGAATCCGCCGGAAAATTCGACCTCTTCCCCATCGATGGTAATCGACCGATAGGTCGGGACGGTTTTGCTTCGCGCCACTTCCGGCAAATCCTCGCGCTTGATCGACAAAAACCAGGTCACGCGGGCGCGTTCCAGTTCCAGATAGCCGCCGACGCGAGTCGGATCCGAGACGTGTACTTCGCTGTTTTGAACCGAGCCGAACAGCCAGATTAGCAGGTCGAAAAAGTGAATTCCGATATTGGTGGCCACGCCGCCGGATCGTTCCACCTGGCCTTTCCACGAGACCTGATACCACAAGCCCCGCGAGGTGATATAGGTCAGGCAGACATCATGTTTACGGCCGCTTTTATCCGCCATGAGTTTATTACGAAGTTCGATCAACGCCGGGTGTACGCGAAGTTGTAGCACGGTATATATTTTCCGGCCGCTTTCCCGTTCCAGTTCGGCCAAAGCGTCGATATTCCACGGATTGAGCACCAGCGGCTTTTCGCAGATGGCGTCGGCATCCACCCGCAGGGCGAACCGGCAATGGGCGTCGTGGAGGTAGTTGGGCGAACAAATACTGACGTAATCGACCCTTCTCTCCTGCCCGCTCCGGCGAAGTTTTTCGATATGCCGGTCAAACCGTTCGAATTCGACGAAAAACCGCACTTCGTCGAAATAGCTATCGATAATCCCCACGGAATCCTTGGGATCGACCGCCGCCACCAGGTTGTTGCCGGTGTCCTTGATTGCCTTCAGGTGGCGCGGGGCGACATACCCGCCGACGCCGATCAGGGCAAAATTCTTGGCCATGTATCTCTCCGATCATTCTGTTTTCAAACGCCGAACCGTCCTTAGCCAAAGCGCTTGCAGGCTGATATTATAACAAAATTCGGCCGATAGTGCCTTAGTTTTTTGTACATTTCAGCGGAGCGGCCCGTTCACGACCTCTCCCCCGGAATCATCATGATCTCAGGGCTTAAACCGAACAATTGTATATTTCGATGAACCCTAAATGCGAAAAAGCCGTCATATAATAGAGGCGAAACAACCAGTACAAGGATCCTTCAATGACAAGACCCGACCCGGGAAGATCGTCTCTGTTCACCCTTCTGTTATTTGCTGCATTTCTATTAGTTCAACCCACAGCCGTAGGCGCGGCTGACGATTGGACGCCCGTATTTCGGCCTGAATTGCATGTTCAGAAAACCGAGGGCGAAATCAAGATCGATGGCCGGCTCGGGGATGCCGGCTGGCTCGGAGCCGGTCGGGCCCAGAATTTCGTCGAACATAACCCCGGCGACCAGACCCAACCGCCGGTCGAGACCGTCGCGCTCATCACTTTTGACGAGAGCAACCTGTATGTCGCCATGATCTGCTATGACGACCCCGCCACCATCCGGGCTTCGTATTGTGAACGGGACCGCATCTATCAGGACGACAATATAGTGGTCGCGATTGACACCTACGACAACGCGGTCTGGGCCTACGAGATTGTGGCCAATGCGTACGGCATTCAGGGCGACCTATTGTGGTCGCAGAATGGCGGCGAGGATGAGGGGTTTGATCTGGTGTTTGAGTCGGCCGGTGAGATCACCGATTCCGGCTATCAGGTCGAAATGGCCATACCCTTCGCCAGTCTCCGCTTCCCCGATACGCCGGGGCAGGCATGGAGAATCGACTTTTGGCGTAATCACCCGCGTGACAGCCGCCGTCAGTATTCCTGGGCCAAATATGACCGTGGCGAACAGTGCTGGCCGTGCCAGTGGGGTGTTGTCACCGGAATCGAAAATGTTCAGCCGGGCCGGGGTATCGAAATTATGCCGAGCTTTGTCGGCTATCAGGCCGGAGAAATCTACGGCGACGGAACGCCGCAGAATCCGTTCGATTTTCAAAATCACGATCCCGACGGACAATTTTCGTTGTACGGGAAATATGCCATCAAATCCGACCTGACCGTCGAGGCGACCTATAATCCCGACTTCAGCCAAGTGGAGGCCGATCCGCCGCAGATAGATGTCAACACCACCACTGCGCTGTCCTATGCGGAGCGCCGGCCGTTTTTCCAGGAAGGTAGTGATTTGTATACGACGACATTCAGCGCCGTCTACACGCGGTCGATCAACGATCCCCGGGTCGCGACGAAGATCATCGGTCGTCTGAATCGGACGACAATCGCCTATTTGAATGCATATGACGAACTCACGCCGATTCCCATAGTACTTAGAGAGTCCAGCGATTTTTTGATCGGCGGAAAAAGTTTTTCCAATATTTTTCGAGCCTGCCAGGCGTTCGGATCCGGAACCAATCTGGGTCTCCTCGTGACCGACCGCCGCTATGAGGGCGGCGGCTCCGGTTCGGTGCTTGCGACCGACGGCAACCTGAGAATGGGTAAAAATATTCGCTTGGGCTGGCAGGCGCTCGCCTCCGAGACCTCCGAACAGCGGTTTGTCCCACCCGTAAAAGATTCCACTACCGAATATTTCGACGGCGGACGATATACCGTCGCCCTGGATGGCGAATCATACTGGGGACACGGCTTCGCATCCGGTCTCACGTACGAAAACAGCAACCTGTACACAGATCTCACCTACATCGAGAAAAGTCCGACTTTACGTCTGGGCAGCGGCTTTACCCCCGAGAATGATGTCCGGCTGGGCCGAATCACCGGATTCTATGAATTCCATATCGACTCGCGCACGTTCGATTATATGGCGCCGCAACTGACCGTCGAACGGGATTGGTATTTCACCGGGGCGAGGCGTGAGGAATCGGCGGAATTATCGCTGGAGGTCCAGTTCAAGTCGCAGACGGGGGCGCACCTGGCATACTCACGCGGCGGCGAACAATTCGCAGGCGAGTGGTTCAGCGACACCTGGAACCTGCACGCCTGTATGAATAGCCAGTTCAGCGATATGATTAGATTCGGCGGCAATATCAATTACGGGCATGCCATCGGGCGCCGGGTGGATCCGCCGACGATGGTCGGGCAATGGTCGACCGGCGGCTGGGTCGATGTCAAGCCGATCAACCGCCTATTGATAGAGACGTCTCTGAGTTATATGCGCGGTGAACGGCTTGATACCCGCGCTGAGGTATTCGACGGCTACACGGCCTGGTCGCGAGTCAGTATGCAAATGAGTCGCGAATTGTCCGTTCGCCTTATCACGCAATACGACGATTTCTATAGGCGCTGGGATATCGATCCGCTCTTGACCTATCGTATCAGCCCCTTCACGCTATTCTATATCGGGACCACTTATGATTACCGGTCCATGAATGAATGCGATATGGAGGGGAAAACCGTTGCCAGAAGTATGCACTTGTGCTCCCGGCAGTTCTTTATGAAATTACAGTATCTCTTTCAAGTCTGAGCCATACCGACGCGAACCACACCGGCAGCCGAATGGCTGCCGGTTTCATATACGCCCAAAGGGAATATTATATCATCTGATTGCCGCCGCTGACGGGGATATATGCTCCGGTCACGAAGCTGGTTTCGTCCCGCGCCAGCGCCAAAACCATACCGGCGACGTCTTCGGGCATCCCGACCCGGCGCAGCGGTGTCCGGGAGGCCTGCGCGGCGACATGCTCCGGCGTCATCCACGAGGTGGCATCGGTCATGGTCAATCCCGGCGCCACGGTATTGACGCGGATCCCATACGGGCCGAGCTCGTACGCCAGCGCTTTCATGAGACCGTCGAGGCCCGACTTCGCCGTCGTATGGGCGCTGAACTTATCCGAGGCATACCGGGACAGGCCGCTGGAAATGCCGATGATACAACCACATTTCCGCTCGATCATCGACGGCGCTATGGCTTTCACCGGGTAAAAACAGCAATTCAGCTCGCCCATCACCTTACCTTCGAATTCCTCGTGCGACATCTCCATGAACATTTTGAAAGGGACTTTCATCCCGGCATTCAGAACCAGTATATCGATGGGTCCAAATTCCGAAACAGCTCGGTCGACCATCGCCATGACCTGTTTGGAATTCCGCGCATCGGCCTGAATGGCTATCGCCTTGCCGCCGCGATCCACGACTTCCGTCACGACGGCATCTGCGGCCTGCTTGTGTTCGTAATAGTTAACAGCTACCGCCGCGCCGTGTTTGGCCAGCAGTCTGGCTGTCGCAGCGCCGATCCCACGGCTGGAACCGGTCACCAACGCAACTTTCCCTTGCAAACTCATCTTATCTTCTCTCCTCTATTATTGCATCTGAATGGTCATCATGATCTTCCCATCGATCTTTTACTATATACATTCCACGAGGGACTTGTATCCGGTTATTCGACAAGATGGATTTCACCCGCCCGGCTGACGGCCAATTTGGTGAGAAATGGCCCGATGCCTTCATAGACAATAATCGACGATAATATGATCGTGGATATGACGCGCCCCATATCCGGATGAAACTCGGTGACGGTCAAGGTCAGCCCGATGGCGACGCCCGCCTGCGGCAGAAGGGCCATCCCGAGATTATGAACTACCTGCGGTTCGGCGCCATACCGCTTCCCCACCACGTACGACCCGATGTATTTTCCCAACGGGCGGGATATCAGATATATGATTCCCAGCAAACCAAGATTCTGGAGGGCACCGAGATGCAGACCGGCTCCCGATAACACGAAGAAGGCGATATAAAAGGGCATTTCCGTCTGGCGCAATTCGGCGTATACCAAACGGTGCATCGCCGAGAGATTGTTGGTGACGGCCCCGATTATCAGGCAGATCATCAGGTGGGAGATGCCCAGGGTTCGCGCCAGGCCGATGGCCAGAAGCAGGCCGCCGATGATGACCAGTAACAGCTCCGAAAGGTCGTCGATCTTTTGCTCCCAGAAGGTGATCATCGCCGCAACCGTGCCGCCTATCACGACCGAGAGGAATAATTCCTTGCCCATGGCCATGAGGACGATGCCCAGCGGTTCGCCACGCGCCAGGGAGTAGAATGAAAAGAAAATCCGGAAGACAAGAAGACACAACACGTTGTTGATGGCGACGACAGCCAGAAGCGTATCGGTGAGTGATCCGCGGGCGCTGTATTCGCGGATCACCAGAAGGGTTACACCCGGCGCGGTGGCGATGCTTATCGACCCGAGGAGAATCGACAGGCCCCAATCGTGTGTCAAGAGCGCCGTAGTGCCAAAGACCAGAACAAACGCGCCGAGGCTTTCGGCGAGGGCAATGTAGATGACTTTCTTACCCATCGATTTCAGATGATGCCATTCGATCTCGCCGCCGATGGCGAACAGAATCAACCCCAGCGCGATATCATTGATCATGCTGATATCCTGCAGGGTACTGCGCGACAGCAGGCCCAGAATCGACGGACCGAATAGGAGGCCGGTGAGCATATATCCCGTCACCCGGGGAATTTTGATCTTGTGGGAAAATTTCCCGCCCAGCAGACCCAGAAGGATAATCAGCCCGACGCTGAGAAGTTCATAGATTTGGTTCGGCACAAGGCGTTCCTCATCGGATAGATCGATGCTATAAAAAAATAGAGACGCGGAACGGGAGTGTCAATAAGATTAATCTCGATCAGGGAGTCGACGGCACGGTCTGCCCCGCCTGCCGTCGTATCGCCAGCGCCCATTGATTGATATAAGTGGACTTATATCGATTCACCTTCACGGCCGCATCCAGCAGACGATTCCCTTCGTTAACCATCATCTGATTACTGTTTGCCAGGCCGAGACTCGTATACATCTGCCCCGCCACCAATAGAATATGAAAATCGGTCGGATACGTCCGGGCCATTTGTGTCATGAGAGCAAGGAGTTTGTCGTATTGCTGCTTCCCGATATAAATATCCGCCAATAACTTCCCCACCGATTTGGTTTCGCGGCGACCTGCCAGACGTCGAGTGACCTCGGCCATGGCGCTGTCGTAATTATGGGTTTTCATATAGAACATGGCCCGCTCATAAGGCGTCGGTTCATATTTGCGGGCCTGTTCATTATTAAACAGGTCAGCCACGTAGAGAATCTGCACCTCATAGTCACGAATCCAATATTTCGCGACTACCGTCGCGCTGTCAATCGCCGGATACGATTGTTCGGCCAAGGCAAGATTCGATTCGTCGACCGCGAGGTGGGTAATCGGATATCTGTCGAACAAAGTGCTGTCTGTATCGACGCCGCCGAAAAAATACAGAAACGGCCGCAGGCGGTTGTTGATCGTCAACACCGATGCATACGGCCCGGCGATAACCGCATCGGGACCGAGGATATTCTTTAGATCACTGTTGGCCTCGGCGATATTATAATTTCGTTCCAGTATATGGGTGCGTCGGATGCGAAATCCGTTTGCCGTCGCCGAGAGGAGAAGCACGACGATCAAGACCGACAATACCATCGGCCGCCGAATCGTCGGTCGCCGTTTTCTTACTATCAGCCATGCAGAAAGCGCGAGGATTACCGCTCCCGGAAGGATGACCCATACAAGCCATCGGCTGGGTGTTTCGTTAAAATAAAAAATATTGGCGATGACATGATAGCCGGTAAACCAAAAAACAAGACCCGCAAGCGTTATACCCGTTGCCTTCGGTACCACTAACGCATGCCTGTTTTTCTGAAGCATCACGTCAAAAAGCGTAAAGCACGAAATGATAACCGCAGGAATCAATAGATACCCCCGGCTAAAGCCGGGGTTCTTTTGGCTTACGCCAAGCGCTTCGC
>CAZJWR010000071.1:0-17110 GCA_964549765.1 uncultured Ignavibacteriales bacterium | reverse complement strand
TGGTTTTATTTCTCTATAACTTATCTGTGATAAGGCATCGTCGATTTTTTCTATCCCCGGGTCGGCGTCTTTCCATATATCGAGGAAGGTCTCGTATTGCTCGATGGCCTTTTCGGTCCACCCGGACGCCTCGTATGCCTGTGCCAGCCAGTAGTGACCCTCCACACTCAGATGCGGCCAGTATGCACGTGAGGCGCCGTAGGTATTCATTGCTTTCTCAAGAGTGGCGACGGCTTCGCCCAAGTGTCCGGCGCCAAGAAGGGAAATACCCAAAAACAGCCGGTGCGGATAATCCGATGGCCAGGCCCTGTTCAGATTCCTCCAATAGACGACGGCGGTGTCGTAATCGCCGCTCTCCAAAGAGACAAATGCGCGGCCATACCAATACGCTACCGAATCTGACAGGCAGCCATGTTTTGAGTCTGGAAGCAATAAATCAACAATGCTATCGGCTGTCCTGCGGTCATTCATCTGCATGTAACCCCATGCGATGTCCGCCCGGGCATAACCTATATTCTCATTATCGGGGGCGTATTTCTGAAGAGAATTGATTTCGGATTCGGCGTCATCGATGGCCTCTCGAATATTGCCAATATATGCTTGGGCGTAGCAACGCACCTCTATGTTCATAGCTATTATCGCTTCGCTCACCATCTCCATTCGATCCGTTTCGACGCCCAGGTCCAGGGTGTGGATCGCGTCCCGAAACTTTCCTTGATGCAGAGAAATCCTGGCCAGTCCCAATCGGCCATATGCCCGGTCTTCTTTATCGCCGTCGGCAATCCCCGCCGAATAAAGACCTTCCGCTTGTGAATATTCTCCGCGTAGCAAATAGATCTCGGCAAGCCGAGACCTGCTGAACCCCGGCTTCAATTCGTTCGACTTCTCATACGCCGCGATCGCTTCATCCAACTTTCCGTTGAACGCCATTATGTCACCCTTGCTATCGTACGGATTTGCTTCATCGGGAGCGATCTCAATGTATTTATTGATTGCCCAGACCGATTTTTCAAACTGACCGAGCTCACTGTAGACATATGCGAGTTGATTGTACCCCTCGCGGTTATACGGGTCCAGCTCGATGACCTTATTGAAACACGCGAGGGCTTCCTCGAGTTCGCCGGTATCAAATCTCTTCACCAGGCCCAAGTCAAGATATGCGCCTTTTTCGTCAGGATAATGCTTGATAATATATTCGAGTTCTTCAATCGCGCGAGCGAAGTCCTTCTTCACGCGGGCATCAAGGCTTCGGATGTAATGCTGTCCCTTGTCGCTGCTGTGTTCGGCGTATCTCATCGCTTTTGCGATATGAGTTTTTACGGCTGGGTCGTACGTGTAATAGGCTATAATCGCCCGATAGAAGTGAGCCCCTGCGAATGTCGAGTCGAATTCGAGAGCTTTCGCAAAGCGCTCGTCGGCTTCCGACCAGTAGTGCCTGTCCAGCAATTCCACCGCTTCGAGATAAAGACGATACGCTTCAGGCGAATGAGTCGAGACGCGGGCGACCGATGGATCCGTTTCTGCGGCAGCTTCAGGAGGAAGGGTCAGATCTTTCTTTATTTCGGCAGTAAGCTGATCGACAACCGAAAATATCCGCTCGCCCGGCTGACCTTCCACTCGCTGGGAGGCCAAGGCATCGCCGGTTGCGACGTCTACCAATTGCGCCGCCGCGATTATCTCGGGCTCGGTGCTGAGAATACTGCCTAAAAGCATCCACTTGGCCCCAGCTTTCTCTGCAATCTGCGTGGCGACGTCTCGATCTATCCTCTTTTCCCCCTCATGTCCCAATTGTTTGAGGATGTCGTAAAGCCGCTGGCTGGAAACAACCTGCACGTACTTGGATTCAGACAAATCGGTGATCAGCAAATTGGTGACAATCTCACCCAGCCTCAGGCTGTCGGCAGGATTGGTCAGATTATCAAAATACATGATGGCCAGACGGTTTTCGGCGGCGATGGCTTCGTGCCCGGGAGAGATTTCGAGTTTCCAGGGTTTCAGCACCAGGACCGCAATAGTGAGGACTACGAGAACAATCGGCAAGACAGTCAGTAACCAGCGCTTAGGTGTTCGGACAGCAGTTTGGATTTGGACCGGTACTGAACCGCTTGAATCCCGCTTCATACGCATGAGATCGGACAGCATCCCATCCGCGTGTCGGTACCGTGTCTTGACATCCTTTTCCAACGCTTTGTCGATAATGGCTTGAAGTCCCTCAGGAAGACCCGATTTGAAACGGGCGAGAGGCTCCGGGAAATCATCGCACACCGCCTTGAGCGTGGCCGCCTCGCTGTCGCGCGTGAAAGGGTTTTGCTTGGTAATCAGCTCATAAAGAACTACACCGAGGGAAAATAGATCGCTGCGATGATCTATGTTTTTTCCTTGTACCTGCTCGGGGGACATATACCCGATGGTGCCGAGGGTCGATCCGGTCTTGGTCAATTGGTCTTTGCCAACCACTGATGCCAAACCAAAATCGACAATCCGGGCGCGGCCGTGCGAGTCAATCAGGATGTTCGATGGTTTGATGTCCCGATGGGTAATGCCCTTGTCATGAGCCGCCTGCAATCCCTCGCAGATCTGTATTCCCAGCTCGAGTATCTGATCGACGGAGAGCTCTTTGCCCGGTGAAAATTCCTTCAGCGATTGTCCTTCGACATGAGCCATCGCAAAATAGGGCCGCCCCTGATATTCACCAACCTCATATACCGGTATAATATTCGGATGATCGAGTTTAGCTGCCGCCTGCGCCTCACGCTTGAAGCGAACCCGGCATTCTTCGTCCTGGCAAAGATGCACCGGTAGGAATTTGAGTGCGACTTTGCGGTCCAACTCAGTGTCCTCGGCCAGATACACCTCGCCCATTCCCCCGGCGCCGATTTTCTCGACGATCCGGTAATGCCCGACCATGGTGTCTTTCAATAGAGGAATATGGGTTTGCGTATTGTCATCGTTGCGATGATTTCCCGACACGAGAATATCCCTGCTTTGATCGATTGGTATCAATAATTAAGGATTTTCTTAGCCAAAAAGCAACTGTGAAAAGAAGGGATTAGCGGTGTCAGTAAAATGCCGTTATAACTGGCACCTGACTACCCGCATCGTTGTATGCAAGAATGATCTAAGTATTGGGAATGAGATTACATACGGGTCTTATCCGGCCTTTCTTAGATATTCTACTACCGGGTCAAAAGTTCTAATGACGTCCAGCTGGGTGGCCAGTCATTGTATCACAATAGGATACGCTGATTTTGGCGTATCCTTTTTTTGTAATCTCACCAACGTGATGCTCCAACCCTTGTAATTTTCAATTCCGTCAACCCCTCGATTCGTATCCCGCTGTTTTATAGCCTTGGAGCATCGTTATCAGAAAAACAGGCTGACGCCGAAAAACATCGAATGAACCGTCATGTCGATTTTTTCGGTATAAGATCCAAAAAAATATCTCACTTTCGTCTTTTCGCCGCTAAAATCCTGCAGGCGGTACTCAATTCGCAACGCGGCTTTCGGTGAGAACAGGAATTTCATACCCAACCCGGCATTCAGGACAGTCGGTTTGGGTCCGTCTTCATTATAGAAAGCAACGGAATTGGCGAAGGGAACGCCGTTGGAGAAACCGATTCCCGCAAGGACAAAGGGCGTCAATGTTTCGGTGACAGCACGGTTGTATGACCCGTTGAGCGATACGATATACCCGAATTCCGTGTCTCCGTACCAGTCTTCATCCCATCCGGTGACAATGCCCTCTAATTCAATAAGAAAATTCGGAGTGACGAAGGCTCCCACGCGGATCGGCAGGTTGAGGTAATGTTCCGTTTCTTTCTCGCCGACATAGGCCTGCATCGAACCGGCGATGGAGAACTCGACATATCGGATCCGCTCCTGTGCCAGGGAGACATTCACTATCATTAAGGCGCAAACCAGCGCGCCTATTATCGTCAAAGCGTACTTTTTCATCACCAACCTCCTCATAGTTTACATAGACGCTTCTACACCCTCTTACCAATGCATCTCTTTACCCGAATTGAAATGCTTGGCCCATATGGCCGCGGCAATTATCGGACCGGCAATACCGGCAACCAATCCCGGATACGACCGAAGGCGCAGACCGCCATACCAGGCAAAATTGTCACTATATTTGAACCTATTTTCTCTCATATCGAGGCGCACCACGGCGGCAATCAGATCATCGGCGCCAAGCATGACCTCACCGGAAAAGGCGACATTGTCCGTTTTGGATTCGCTCAGGATGATTCCGGGGGCGATATCAAGGCTGATCCTGGGAGAGAGCCATCGCCGATACCTGGCGCGGAATCCCACCAATGTATGATTCGTGAGGTCATCAAAATTGAAGAAAAGCGAGCCTCCGATTGCATACCGTTCGCTTTGGTTGACCATCAGTCCCACTTCCCAATTGTACATCAAAGTTGCATGCCACTTATCGTTGGTTTGAGGCAGATCAAATCGGTACAGCGTACCAGCCTCGGTGATCCAGAAGGATCGGCATTCGGGAAGTGGTCTGCCCCTGAAGCAGTCGCCGCCAGCCGGGCTGTCGGCAGCAAGAACCAAAGTCAGCGCGGTCGTTATCAGGGTTATTGTCAGAGATCGTAACATAGTCTCATGTCTCCTTCAAACCGGGAACCGACTTGGCGCCGGTCCCGGCTGCGATCCCCTTTTGTTGAAAGGGCGGCAGCAAACAGATCAGTTGCGGCCGCCCTCCCGGAGGAACTTTAAAGCCTTACATCCACGGCGGCATCAGGTGCCACGGTTGGTTCCTGCATGACCGGGGGCAAATCCCACTCGTCCACCGCCTGCCAGGGGCCATCGGCACAGCGAATGTCAGCCCGGTATCCGCTCCGGCCGTCCGACCGGACCTGAAGATGAATGAACAGCCGCCCGGCGCCCTCGGCATTATCCGGCAGGAGGTGTTGAGACATCATACTTGTCGCCCACTGCGTGGCGTCGGAAAAATGAGAATCCTGGTGCTGAAAAACTTTGGCCGTCAACGTTTCGCCCGGAACCGGGCTGACCGGGGTCACGGCCAGGGTACCCTCGGCGCGGAAGGTGGAATGATAAACGCCCGCATCAGACAGTGACGTGGTCATGACCATAGACACCGGTCCCTCGACGTAGACATAATCATCGGGACCCGACTGGCAAAACGGTTTGGGCACGGTCTGTCCATAGTTGGCGGTGTAGGTCTGGGTGCGGGTTTCGGCGACTCGCGGAACTGAACCGGCGAGATTCAGGATAACGGCATGTCCATCGCTGAATATCGGCACATCTGCTGACACTTCGCCTGGCGGCCCTCCGATGGCTTCTTTCAGCAATTCCGGGAGACCGTTGTAGATGATGGCCGGGATGGTTCGCCACGGCGACGGGTTGATTTGCTGAGTGGGGATCATGGGGACGTCGCCATCGAGCAGTCCGGTGCGCATCAGATCGCCTATCACGAACTGTTCGGCCAGTTCCCAACTGAGGACCTGATGATCGGCAGTGCCGGGGACGTTAATCTCGAAATGGACTCCACCGACAGTCCAATCGCCCATTTTGAACAGGCGGAGATGGACGCGGAGCGGCGCAAAATCGCCGCAGGCCAGCTGAATGACACCGCCGACCCAGCCGTCCGGTTCGCCATAGGACGTTTGTACATCACCGGCAATGGCGTCATCCCAGACGGAATTGAACGGAGGCATGGGCAACATACCCGGCCGGTTGCCGTCGAGGGAAAGCAAGGCAGCCCGGATGTCGCGGGGATCGGCCTTACCGACAAAAATAAGGTTAACGGGATCGACTCCCTGGTCCGAAAAGTCGTTTCCGGTGAAAGGCCAGAAAGTCAAAGATTCGCTTCCGAAGGTGACTGTCTCCAACGGTGACGGGGGCACGGCGTCGGTCATGACAAATGGCCGTGACAACAGATCTTGGAGTTCGGTATCTTCCTGACTGCGATCGGGAACGGGGGCTCCCGGAAAATCGCTGCAACCAATGATAAGGCCGACGATGAGCACGGCCGTCAGAATTTGAGTTATGGGAGATCGCATGACACATCCTCCTGTGGCAGGTTAAGGGTTTTTGTGATAATCGCTATGTTATGAATTATGCAAGCCCGGTGCCGAACCGCAGGCGGCCTGAATCTGATGATAAGTTAATATCATACAGCACCTTGCAAAAATCAAGACCTTTTTTGAGATCCTGTCCGGTGGTTAGCAGGTATTTTTGAGTGGTTATCCGGGTGGCTGATTCTCCGTCATTTATGGTTTGACTCCGGAGTTCAGTGATGGTATTTTATTGCAGACAAACCCCATCTAGAACCGATTCCTATGGACGATCAAAAGAAGATAAATATTCTCGAAGAAGCTCTGACCGAACTGGAGACTATCAACCACATCATCGGCCGCATCTGCCAGGTCGGCGAGACGAATCATATCATGTCCATCATTGTGGATGAGCTGGTTAAATATACTTCCGCTACCCAGGGGGTGATCAATCTGGTAAAGGCCGGCTTGCCCGAAAACATGGAAACAATCGTCCGCGACGATGACTCGCGGCCGGAGGATGATGTGTTTCATCTCGATGATCTTATTGCGGGCCGAGTGCTTACCGAAAAGAAACTTCTGAAAATCGATGATCTCGAATCCGACAGCCGGTTTTCGAAAGCGACTTCGCATCGAGGGCGGTTTGCAAGCCTCATTTGCGCCCCCATGATTGCCCGCGGTAAAATAGTCGGCCTGACCACCCTGGTGCGCGATAAGAACGCCGGCCCCTTCAGCGACAGTCAGTGCCGGATGGTCGGAATTGTCACCTCGCAGTCAGCGCAGATTCTGGCCAACAGTCTTCTGATGAGGGAACTGGCCCGGAAGAACGAGCTTCTGGAAACCACCCGGCAGGCATTGAGCGACGAAAACGCGAGGCTGAAGTCGGAAGTTGCCGGGACATTTGCATTCGAGAACATCATCGGCCAGTCGCCGGCCATGAAAAAAGTATTGACGCTGACGTCCAAGGTCAGCGCCAATGACCTGCCGGTCCTTATCACCGGACTCACCGGTACCGGCAAGGAGTTGATCGCCCGGGCGATTCACTACAACAGCGGGCGTTCGGAAAAACCGTTTGTGGTCAAAAACTGCGGAGTCAAAACCGAAACGCTTTTGGAATCGGAGCTTTTCGGCCATGTGAAAGGCGCTTTTACCGGTGCTGAGCGAGCCAAGGAAGGGCTTTTCAAAGAGGCTGACGGCGGAACGATTTTTCTCGATGAAATAGGCGATGCCCCGCTTTCCACCCAGGTGGCCATTTTGCGAGTGCTGGAAACCGGTGAAATACGGCCGATTGGCGCGGCGACCACTGAATATGTCGATGTTCGGGTGATATCGGCGACAAACGCCGATCTCCGGAAAAGAATAGCCGACGGCTTCTTCCGGGAAGATCTTTTTTTCCGCTTGAATACCGTGACGATCGAGGTGCCGCCGTTGAAGATGCGCATCGATGACATTCCGCTCCTGGTCTATCATTTTCTCAACAAGGTCAAAGCGCGGCTGAGCTATGATAAGTTATCGGTATCTTCGGAGGCGATGGCGGCCTTCAATCAATACGATTGGCCGGGTAATATCAGGCAATTACAGAACGAAATCGAGCGGGCCGCCGTGATCTGTGATACCGGGGGCGTGATAGAATTTGCTCATCTTTCTCAGGATATTCGTGATGCCACATCGCTAGACAATGGGAGTGCCGAAGAGGGCGCTCTTCGGCGTGCGGTTGAACGTCTGGAACGGGAGATAATCGCCGAAACGCTGGCCTCGACCAACGGTAATATTCTGAAATCGTCTCAGATTCTGGGCCTGACGCGTAAGGGCTTGAAGGACAAGATAGCCCGTTATGCTATCGACCCGAAACAATTCGGCAGCTGAACTCCCCAAACGGCAATTATTGGCAGTAGAATCTTCCCGGTCCGGGCAATCATCCGGTTCGAAGCATTTTTTGAAACCGAGGGTGGGATCTCAATGGTTTCCATAGAGGGTCGAGCCGGAGGTACGGCGCAGAAATAAAGCCGGGTATCGACATAAGATATTCGAGTTGATCGAGAGCGTCGTCATACATGTCGAAAATGACCAGAATTTCAGCCAGATTGACGGAGAAAAAGAGAGGATCGAAGGCATCGCGGGAGATCGGCAGCAGTTCCATGGCTCGTTGCCCGTGGAAAAGCGCTTTCTCGCGATCTCTCAAACCGGCATATGCCAGACCCAACTGGCTGTGAAAGCGGGGGTCGTCAGGTCGTTCTGCAATCCGCGCTTCCAGTAGTTGCCGAGCCGAACCGGAACATCTCTGTTCGTCCTCGGTCTGCCCCAATAATCGAAACAGCCGGGCCCGATGCAGCAGATACCCGGCCGTATCTGATCCGGGCCGGGTGATCGCCAGGGTTTTATTATAATCCGGCTGGACAATGCGTGACAGCCACCAGTAATATTGCGAGGCGACGATATCCGCCCGCCCGGCAGCGTCGGTCAGAATCACGTTGGCCGAGGCCGTATCTCCCGACTGAAAAATATGAATCCAAGCCTTATAGATATACGTCAACGGCACATCGGGCGCCAGAGACAGGGTTTTGTCGAGATAGTCGTCGGCATATTCGAACCGGCGCATCATTCCGTAGGTCAAGGCGACATCGAAGGCTTTGAGGTGCGACCGGGGATCAAGAGTGAATGAGGTCATAAAGTTATCGACCGCTTTGATGAGATTTCCCTGTCGCCTCTGAACGGCGGCGATGGCGCTGTACAGATCGGCATTATTGGGATTTCCGCGGAGGGCCGTTTCGAATTCCTCCAGAGCGCGGTCATAGTTCTGCTCACAATGATAGAAGATGTAACCCCGGGCAAGATGCCCTTCGACCAAATCCGGTTGCAGTTCAAGCGCCTTGTCGGCCGCGCGTCGGGCGAGATCACAGCGCCTTTCCGAACGGTCGAAATATTCCCAGAACATACTTTCATGACCTCGCGACAGCATGGCAAAAGCCAGGGCAAAACCGGAGTCGACTTCCACCGCGCGTTGAAACATTTCGGTGGCATTAAAGATATCAACCTGGTCCCAGCTCTGGTTAAAATAATGATTGCCGCGGAGAAAGTAATCGTAGGCATCGAGGTTGGTGGTGGGGACCGCCATAATGGAGCGGCGGTCAGACTCGCTCAGCGCAATTTTAAGGACGGAGGCCACATGTTCGGCAATATCCGACTGCAGGGGAATAATGTTTTCGAGTACCCGGTCGTAGGTCTCGCCCCAGATATACGACTCGTCGGAGGCTTTGACAAGGCGGGTATTGAGGCTGAACCGGTTCGGCTCGACGGAGCGATCCCAGAAAATCATCCCGGTCAGGATGTAATCGGCGCCGAGTTCGTCTCCGATATCCCGGTAACTGAGATCGCTGTTGCGGTACTGCATGGAACTGTGACGCGAGGTTACCCGTAACTGTTCCAACCGCGCCAGACGGGTGAGGACGGCATCGGTCATGCCATCCGCAAAATAGGCATCCTCGACCGGGCCGAGATTTTGAAACGGCAGCACGGCCAGCGTGGGCGGCACGGTTTTGCCGGCCTTTCCAGACAGGAAAATAATAAGCAGCACAGTAATAATAATGACAGTCAATAACATGACGGCGGTCATCCATATTCGACGACCTGCCCGAGTGAGATGACTTTCGGAAGAGGGCGGCACTGCCGGTTTTTCAACGTCATGGGTTAACAGAATATTGCGAACGGTTTCGGCGCAGTCATGGCGATTTTCGGGGCGCTTCTCCAGCAGGGTCATAATAAGAGATGACAACCACTCCGGGAGATCGGCTCGAAACGATGAAACCGGCTCGGGCTCCTGATGGACTATAGCATATTGAACGGCCGCCTCATACTCACCGGTAAACGGCCTTCTTCCCGCCGCCATCTCATAGAGGACGACTCCCAACGAGAACAGGTCGGCGGCCGGGGTAAGCGGCTCTCCCCTGATCTGTTCCGGAGACATATACCCGATCGTACCGGCCAAAACCGGGGTTTTGGAATCGTCCGCATCGCTTAACGCGTAGGCAATCCCCAAATCGACGATGTGCACCCGGCCGGCGACATCAATGAGGACATTGGAGGGTTTAATATCGCGATGAATCAGTCCCGCCTCGTGAATCGCTCCCAGCCCCAAACATATTTGCTCAGCCAGGCCGATTATGGCGTCGATGGAAAGCTGCCCTTCGCCGATAAGGTCGCCGAGCGACCGGCCCTCGATATACTCGGCAATAAAATACGGCCGGTCATCGTGGACACCGATTTCGTGGATGATCTCCACATTGGGATGGTTTATTGACGCCAAGCTGTCGGCTTCCCGTTCAAATCGTTTTCGGAGAGATGAGTCGGTGGCAATATGGGGCAGCAGAATCTTGAGGGCTACCTGTCGTTTGAGCGACAAATCGTCGGCCTTGTATATCTCGCCCATACCGCCGGTGCCCACGTGGCGGGTGATACGATAATGACATATTTCGGTTCCAGGTGGCAACGATGGTTCGGAGTGAGAGCCGTCATCGGGATTGGAACTTTCGCCCATACAGCTTTCCTGAATAATGTATGGATAAATTCACAGGTATGATGCTGTAAAAAACTGCTGAATTCAAGATAATAATTTTAAAAGATTGAAAGGTTTTATCTCCTGGCTGCTTTCCCCGACAAGGTAATTCGGGGGATAAGGACCCATCCCGCGATAACCGGCCGACATTATCTTCGACCGCTGTGGTCGATTCTGACCGACGACGATCAGAGCCCGCACGACGGCCGCGACTGCCAATATCGTTATCATCAGTAGGCAGTAAAGCCCAAGACCGAATCGCAGAGATGACAGGAAACTCTCTGCCAGACAGTCGAAACCAGCGGTATATGGGATCATCGATTGATACATATCAGGATACCTTTTGAATCAATCCATTATTTGAACCTCCATTTGTCTCCCCGGCATCGCGCCGCGTTTCGGCGGTAGCGAAGAAATAGCTGTTCTCGATTTTGTCGGAACCGGTATACCGCCGCAGCGTTTCCGGCAGACTGATAATGTCAATCTTTCCAAAACCCAGCCCGGAGAGAAGGTGTCGCATGGTATCGGGACGACTTCCGAAGGTGAGCGGCTCTTTGATAGAGGCACAGAGATGGAGCAATCGGCGGTTGCCCATGTAGTCGGTCTCATCGTCGATCAGCTCTGGCGGCACGAAGTCGAATATCACCCGGTGCTGGGAACCGAGCTCAGTAATTCGCCCCAGGGTCTGGGCAATGATATCCCGGTTGAGAAACAGCGTCACGCCCTCCCAGATAAAGAGGCTGGGAAGGTTGCGGTCGAAGCCGGCTAAGGAGAGTTTTTCGATAATGGCATCCTGGGCAAAATTGATCGGGACATACCGGACCTGACCGGGAAGGCGGCCCAGAAGGCGGCGGGTCAGGGTCTTTTTTATGGTCTGAGTCGATTCCAGATCCAGCTCGAAAATACTGATATCGCGGAATTCGCCCAATCTCAGAAAGCGGCTGTCATAGCCCGCGCCGAGAAGCACGATTTGAGAGAAGCTGTCGCGGATACATTGCCTCGCATAGTCGTCAAAGTAACGCGCCCGGAGGACAATCCCCATACGGATCGACGGGTTGATGACGTGCATGGCCCGGACCATATCCATCCCGATTTTTCCGGAATAATACGGCGCGAATTGGTCGGTGATGATCCGCTTTTCCGGGGGAAGGCTTAATTCGAACGCCTTGGCCCCGGCCGACCAGCGGGCAAAGAGAAACCCGCACGGTTTCTCGATCGTTTTATCATAGATGGTTTGCATGGCTTATTCCTTTCACTAAAAGCTCCGGCTGAAACCCGGTTTGATTACTCTCGCCTGCAGGAGCAAAGGGTACACGAGCAGTTGGATCAGAATCGCCCCCAGCATAACCCAGTAGATGAATGCCGGCGCTTTTTCGAGCATGATAAACACCGGGATGAAGAAAATAATGGTCAAATAGTTGGTGATGCTTTTATATCCCGGTTTCCAATGGGTTGTCACCAGACTGGTGATGGGATATTTGACCGGTGACAGAACCAGCAAAATCAACATCACAGCGTAGCCGGTAGCCACCGAGGGAGGCAGATCGAGGAAGTAAAATAGAAAGATCGAGAAAAATATCGGCGGCGCCCCGACCGAATGGCCTCTCTGCAAAAAACCCTCCTTGCGACTGTATTTAAAGGACGCCGCGGCGACAGCGGCGATGGCGACATAAGGTGCGGCCACCGGCATAAACAAACCGGATTTCCAAAAGAATATCATGGGCACAAAGGTCAGTCCCACCAGATCGGTGACGGTGTCGAGCACCTCACCCGAAATCCCGGGGAATTTCTTGCTGACTTTCAGAGCCCGTGCCAGGGTTCCGTCGACACGATCAATAAGCAAAACCAGGAGGCTATACCGAACCGCGGCATTGATATGCCCGTCAATAAGCGACATCACCGCCAGCGCCGCACAAGCCAGACCGCCAAGGGTGATCACATGGGGAATGGCGTCTATTGCGTTTTTCATGAGACACCTCCGGGTATATGATCCATGATAACCCGCCCCCAGAAAAATACCGGGGCAGCGACAATCAGGCTGTCGAAGCGGTCGAGTATCCCTCCGTGGCCGGGAAGGAGGTTCGAAAAATCCTTGATCCCGATTTTTCGCTTGATGCTTGAGAAAATCAGATCTCCGGCGGCTGCAGACAAAGCCGTCAAAATGCCAAGAACGATTATTCGCAGAGTGGACGTATGGGGCAGCATGAAGGAAAAAATCATCGCCGACATGGCCGCCGCAATGACACTCCCGATAAATCCCTCGACCGTCTTATGCGGGCTTATGCGGGGACACAGATGATGCTTACCGCCCAGCCGCCCGATCAACTCGGCATAGCTGTCGGCAACAAACACCAGCATGAGAAAAAAGGCGCACCAGGCCGACCATTCCCGGCCCGTTAAAAGCAGCAGATGAGCCAGGCTGACCGCAATTATTATTGTGATTGTGCCTATCGCCAGCGTGGTATGCTGGTAATGGTCTTTCAGGTTTTTCCTGATCTCGTATCCGGCCATGGCCACGAGTCCGCCCAACAAACAGCCGAACACCACCGGCCCGATAAAGACGGAAATGAGAAATACGGCGACAATCCTGAAGAACATACCGTATTTGATCCAATCGGTTTTCACCTGCTCTGCATTGGAACCCCTTACCCTGTGAATCGATAGGATGAGTCCGGCTCCGATAACAAAAAGCCCCAGGACCGTGATAATGATATTGATGATCATAGTTGATTCCCCGCCGTTTGGGGAACAAAGACCGGGATGGCCTCGGGAAGACAGGTTATTTCGAAGCGGCTGTCCGCGGCCAGCAACTCGCCATCCCCGAAAAATGGCATGGCCGAGGGTAATTCGAGAATGATGCTGCGGGCACGCATGAAGTGTGTATCGGGCAAATCCCTCTGTTCACCGCGTATCGTCTTAAAGACATGCCATAGCATTCTCAACCGCCCTCCGGCCTGAATGGAGTATGCCGCCATGGCTGCACTTCCCGGATCGGCATGCGGCAGAGGCGTGAAATATTTGCCCAGGCCGGGCTGTAAGCCAATAATGAGCGACATTAATGAAGTTTCGAACCACTTGCCGTCGGCGCAAATTCGGACGGTTGTGTGCGGCAGCTTTTTCAACAAGGCAAAAAGGACTCCGATAGCGTATATCCGGTACCGGAGATATCTTCGGATAAATTTTACAAAGCCCGTACCATTAAAGATGTCCCGGACTGCCGCAATTACCTCCGCCGGAAATCCAATTCCGCAGGTAGTCAGAAAATAATAGCCGTTCACTTTCATGACAGCGATGTGCCGGATCGTATGGGACAGGATAATATCGCAGGCCTCCTCGAATTCACCGGGGATACCCAGCCGCTCGGCCAGATCATTGGCCGTTCCCGCCGGGATAATGCCTATCGGTATATTGTTTCCCCGGGACCCGTTGACGACTTCGTGCACCGTCCCGTCGCCGCCAACTGCAATCAGGGCGTCGTATCCGAGGCGGCAAGCCTGTTCGGCCAATTGTCGAGCGTGGCCGGGATATTCGGTGAAATCAATGCGGCAGGCGTTTCCGGCGGACTTCTCCCGGATAAGCGAGGTGATTGTCGCGGCCGGCAGTCGACAGGCCTGTGCATTTATTATGAATCTAAGTTTCATATCGACTACCCTCTATGCCGCCGGTCGAAGCCGTCTGCCTAAATCTTCGTCGATGAAATACTGCATCAGGTTTTCGATATAGGTTTCGAATCCGGGCAGGGTTATGGGATGCGGCAGCATCGAATGCATATTCGCATTATCGAAATGCCGTTCGGTTATAAAATAGGGGATATATTCCCCCAAAATTGACATGGTGCGATTGCCGGAGACTATGAAACGGGTCAGCCTCGGCCCGGCCTTAATACCGGACAGGTACCTGACTCTGCCGACCGGAAGCGTCGGGAACCTCTGTTTAGCCCGGTTGACGGCTCCGGAAACGATATCGCCGACCGTAACCTCGTTGCCAAATCCGGCCACAACGTGAAATATTCCGGTGCTTCGGCCGTTAGAATGGAAAACGATGTTGTTGATAATGTCGGCGACATAGTCGAGCGGGACGACATCGAGGGGAATATCCGGACGGCAGGGGAGCATTTGTATGTGCCCGGTTAAGATCAACCGCAGGGGAACATACAGGACATTAAAATCATTGATGATGCCGGTTCGGGAATCGCCGACAATGATACTGGGGCGGAATATGTCGAGGGGTAAATCGTCCCGGAAGCGGTACAGATATCTTTCCGCCTCCCATTTAGTCTGCTCATAGATATTCGTAAATTGCGGTTTTGTCTCATACATGATTTCGGGTATCCGGCCGCTCCGATTGCCGCAGGCATAGGCGGTGCTTATGTATGCGAACCGATGCAACCCGCCAAGTCGCATGGCCCGCCGTCCGAAATGTACCATATTGCGGGTTCCATCGTAATTCGTTGCTCGCGCTTCCGATGCGGGCATGCGGAATTTAGTGGCGGCGGCCGAATGGATAATATGCGTGCAGTCACTGGCAAGGGTCATATACTCATTGCTGCCCAGTCCCAGTTTTGGGCGTATGATGTCACCGCAGATCACCTGTACGCGCCCCCGGGCGTCTCCCTCATCGAAATCAGGAGTCAGCTTCCGAATCGTCCGCATCGCACGCTCATAAGCGTGCGCTTGCGACTGTCCCCGCACCAGTAATGTTATGGCTGCGTCAGGCATATGCCTGAGAATCGCCGGAACCAGCTTTCCGCCGACGTTGCCCGTGGCACCTGTTAATAAAATGTTTGTCTTCATTTTTCCCGGGTCCTGTTAAACGACCTGTTCACACGATTGCAGAATGCAAGGGCCATGCCCGAATCCTGCAAATCGAAAAGACGAGATAATAGATTGACCGAAAGGAGATTATATGTCCAGGGCAATTCGGGGTGCTGGAGCAGGGATGGTTAGCTGTTATCATATGGGCGTAAGAGACTAACCATCGATTATCGATTTTATGAAAAGATGAAATCGTGGATCTCGTCAGGCCCAGAGGTTAATTAGCTTTTATGAGGTATGCGATAACCGGTGCAAAAGTTCTAATAACGTCCGGCCGGGGGAGCCAAAATATTTTTATACATAGGGATATACCAGTTTCTGGCGTATCCTATTTTGTGTTTGTTCGCGATCGCTGCTCTACATCTATGGTATCGGATGTCATTGTGAATCACACGCGATTCCCACGACTTATGGGTATTGTGTGCTTATTCATCAAGCCTACATGGATGTCGATCTCGTCAGAAGGGACATTTCTGCTGACTCCCATGCTTGGGCGGTGGCCCCTTCGGCTTACACCAATAGGGGTTTGTCAAAACGAGAAATCGCAGCCGAATGGCGCCGGGTTCGCATAAATCGTGCATTTGAACGTACCGGCCACACTGACCGTCGGTCCCTGGAAGAATTCGCTGCCGACCGTGGCGTTAATGGTGAATTCAATTGAAATCGGCGGACCACAGCTATACGATGTGATCTTAATCGTCCCCATCGATTCATCAGCATCGCTGTTCAGCTCGTTTCCGGTCGGCAGGTCGGCTATAAACATGCTGATCGCCGACTGGCCGGCTTCGGCGGTGGGAAACGTGTAGGTTGAATCCTTTGCAACCTCATCGACGAGAACGAACAGTTTCCATCCCGCTTTCTGCATAGAGGAATCATAAAACAAAATCTTCAGCGTATTTTTATCTATATATCCCGATTCCCAGACTCCGCAGCAAATCGCAAAATCTGTTCCCATTGAGATCGTCGAGGCATCTTGCCGCTCAAAGGTCAGACTGTCGATGATTTCGTTTGTCGCCGGGCTCGATCCGTTGGTAGGATTCTTATCGTCATCACCGCAGGATGCCACGAGAAAAATTCCGATCAAGATCATGATTGACAACATGAGTGTACGGAAAAACCGTTCCATCCTTTCCACCGAGTCATCTAAATAATGCGAGAGTCTCATAACCATCCTCCTTTTTCGGAGTTTATCTTAACCGGCGAGCCGATGGCGGGCGTAAATCCGGTCAGAGGATCGGTCGTATTTCATCGAACCCCGATTTCAGTCCGAGAGGCAACAGTCATCCACCGGGGCCGACCCACATTTGAAAATGTAGTTCACAAGGTACACGACGTCACCAATGTTGATATCGCCATCTCCGTCTGCATCGCCCGCGCACAGGGGATCGGGCGGCGGACCTCCCTTGAAGATATAATTGACCAGAAAGACCACGTCGCCCACGTTTATCGCGTCATCACCGTCGGCGTTACCGCAAGCTGAATACGGCCGTGACACGTTTATGAGAACTGAAACCAGGTTGGAAAAGTAATTCGCGACGGCAAGATCGATATCGCCATCACCATCCAGATCGGCATCCAAAATGGACACGGGGCATCGCCGGCTGCATACGCAACTGCCTCGGCGAAGGAGCCGTTTCCGACGTTCAACAGGACAGAAATGCTGTCCGAACCGAAATCCGCCACCACCAGATCGATATCCATATCCCCATCCA
>CAZJWR010000070.1:0-17547 GCA_964549765.1 uncultured Ignavibacteriales bacterium | reverse complement strand
AGTTACCACCAGACGTGTTATCATTGCCTCCCCCAATAGTACTGTAGGGGCCGCTCGCCTGGTTACTCCCCCCCCCTCCAACGGTGCTGTTGCCAGCGTTTACCTGGTTTCCATATCCACCAGAAATCGTGCCGTAAACGGCGGTGGCGGGGATATTGTTCGCCGTACCACCACCGACAACAGCACCAAGAGCATCGGCGTAGTTGGCATTGCCACCGCCGACAAACGAAGAGTCTCCGGCTGCAGAATTCTCGCTGCCGCCGCCTATAGTGGAGAATTTTCCAAGCGCCTGGTTCCGCCAGCCGCCGCCGACGAACGAAGTATCTCCGGAAGCCGCGTTCTCAATGCCACCCCCGATAGTGGAGTGATTTCCGGTCGCCTGATTGGCCTCACCGCCACCAACAGTGCAGAAAATGGCAGTCGTAGGCAACCCGTCACTTGATCCGGCGTCGTTGTTTCCACCACCGCCAATTGTCCCGAAATTATCCCAGACCCGGTTGCTTGTGGTAGCGACGTTCGAGTTGTCAGTCCACCCTCCGCCCGATATAGTTGAGAAAATAGCGTTTTCCATGATTCCGTTGTAACCGCCGCCACCTATGGTCGAATAATTCCCCACGACAACATTATGCCAGCCGCCCGCGATTGTGCCTCTATATCTCCAGATTGCGTTGCCATGCCCTCCGGCAATAGTCCCGTATGGTGCATAATTGTGAATGCTGTTGCCGCCTCCGCCCCCTATTGTGGATTCACGAGAGCCAGTTTCAATCGTGTTCATACCTCCCCCGCCGATAGTGGAAAGCCTGGCATCCGAACAGTTGCTCCAACCCCCACCAATAGTCTGTGCCGTATGTTGGTCTATGTTCGGCTGGCCCGGGTAGGAAGTCGACCATAAGGTATGATTGCAGTAGCCGCCGCCGATAGTCGAAAAGTACCCATCCGCCTTGTTTGAACCGCCCCCGGTTACTGTCGAAAAAGCTCTAAATGCCTCGTTCGCAGAGCCCCCGCCAATGAATGATCCAGGCCCCCCCGCATGGTTGTTATAGCCTCCGCATACGTCGCTACCAGGCAGATTGCCTGCGGCGTCGGTCAAAAGATCGCATATGTCGCACTGAGGCAACCGAGCCTTAACTGATGTAGGAAACAAACGGTAGGAATTTTCATACAAGTCGTCGAAGCCTGTAGTGTCAAACGTCGTATCGATGGTTGGGTCCTGTATGTCAACAATGTTGCCAAATCCGCCACAGATAGAGCTATAGTCTGCCAAGATCTTGTTACTATCCCCAGCGATAAAGGTATACATCCCGGAATCAACGTTGTTAGGCCCGGGATTAAAACCGTCTACCGCACCAGTTTTGTAAGCATAAGGCACTGAGACCAGGTGTACACGAGGTGATATTTCAGGATCAGAACCCACCCGGATGCCCAACCACCGCTCATCGCTGACGAACACAGTGTCATCGATGGGATTGATGACTCCCAAGATTACCGAGAATCCGCCGGAATCAACTGAAACAACCGGGTGTATTTCCGTCCATTTGGCGCCGCTCCCGATTGAGTCGTCGTAAATACTGAAGGTCATCGAGACAGTTGTGTCGAGGGCCTGCCCTGAACCATCGGTCAGATGGCCTTGATAATTCATCATCCGCGGCACCTCGGCTATTACCGGCATAGCCAATGACAGCGCCACCATCACGATTAGCCAATTGGTAATCTTGTGCATGATATCCTCCTGTGTTTGACTGTACTTTCAATATGGTCGATTTCTATTCTCGATTGAACCAAGGTCCACTCTCAAAACGGAAACGCACGACCGAGCGTGTGCATACGTGCGTGCCGAAATTACCCATTGTGCATGGCTATGTCTTAATGAGGCAGGGTGTCAGTCAAAAGAAATGAAATAGCCTAATTGCCCGAATAAAGACAACCATCCCTGAAGAAACGGAATGGCCTACGTGTGCTTGCCCCGCTTACTCATGACTTCATCAAGGTCCACCGATAATTGGATTCGACGAAATTTGTCGAGATGAGAATTCCAGGTGATATGTCAGCAGGCCACGGAATGCGACCTAGCATGATAATACACCCGTTACTCCATATTGTCAAGGTTAAAAGGTCAGGCCCGAAATGATTTCTTCATCGCGGCAAACGTAATTCGTCCGGCAACAAATGCGATGTTGACCGGGAGAAATCGGCCCGTATTGGTATCGCTATTTCTCGAACTTTTCAAGAAGGTATTTTATTGAACCTACTTTAACGAATTTCAGGATTGTGTGCGATTCCATCTCGTCCCGGAGCGCACAGTTTTTGTGCAGGAAAACGTGATATTTATGGGGATTACGAACTTACTCAGAGGTTGGGAGCACCGTACCGCTGCCAGATGAGAATAGGCCGGCGGTAATCGCCGGCCTTTTCATTTTGCCGATACCTCTCATCAGTGGATTACTGAGAGTCTGCTCAGACGCGGCTTACGGGCAACAATCCACCACCGGGGCTGGACCGCCCTTGAAAATATAATTTATCAGGTAGACGGCGTCGCCGATATTGACTGCATCATCGCCGTCGGCGTCACCGGCACAGAGTGGATCGGGCGCCGGGCCGCCCTTGAAAATGTAATTTATCAGGAATACCGCGTCGCCGATATTCACGGCCTCATCGCCGTTGGCGTCGCCGCATATGTATTTTGATGACGCGGTGGTCTCGTGCCAGAAACCGTGCATTAGGCCGAAATTATCCGAACTCGCCGGCTCGACCCATGGCTGGCCTACCGTCCAGCTCATGGCGAAGTGCGCGGAGCTGCTTTTGACCGCGCCACCGCCGGAAATCACTTGTCGCTGTATTGTTTCGCCGCCGAGGGAAGTGTCCGCGCCGAAGGTCAGCGACATTATGCCCGTAATTGCAAGGCAGAGGACGACCATCGGCAGCATTCCGAGCGTTTTATAGGCACGTTTCATTTTCATTTCTCCTTTGTCCTCGCACAGCATGCTGTGGCATAACCGGCCTCACCGGAAAACGACAGTCCCGCCGTTCCGCAGCGTGAACGCACCGCCGGCAATGCGAATACAAATGCTTTCATCACCTCTGGTAAAGAGTATCGTGTTGTCGGCTGCCGTGCCTTCAATGCGAATTTGCCCGCCGGTGGTGCTGGTACCTGTCAGAGTGATATGCGGCAGAAACTGGATATGCTGCCCCGCAGCGAAGAAGGCATCGTCGCTGGTTGCGTCCCGGTCGACATAGCGATACGGAAACGATTGCAGCGAATATGTCCCCGACGGTGTCGGGCCCAGGGCGACATCGGGAAAGATATTAACGATCATTTCTTCCCTCTGTATCCCGCCCCAGACAAGCGCGTCGAGGATAAACCAGACATTGCTGTTCGTATAGCCCGCCCATTCGGGATAATCGACCGGATTCGGCACGGAACCGCCCCAACCATAGTTCATATGATACTGGTTGATGCCGCTCGCTACCCGCCAGCCGTCACACACGATCGAATGATTCTTCACCCCGTACTGAATCGGCCGGTTGGCATTCAGCTGTCCTTTTATCATATCCCACCAATCGGGCCAGTCGAAATTCGAGCGATACCTCATACGGCAATCATGGGAAATTCGGAATGGTCCCTCGTATCCGGACTCCATGTCAATATGGAAAGCGGTTGAGCCATCGCAACCGTAATCCATACTGCACGCCAGACCGGCCTCATGGCAAAGCTCAGCCACGGCGTCGACTTCGCTCGGGTCCCAGGTGCACCCTATGAAAGAATCGGGCATATTCGGCCAGTCGTAGGCATTGCTGTACGTACCGCCCGAACCATATGGCGGCCAGTGCCAGTGATGCAAAATCTGACCGGCGGCAGTCGCGACACAACCCACTACGACATTGTCGCCCTGAATGCACGGACTCTCACCGCAACCATGGTCGGGGCACTGATCGTTGTACGGGGCACCCTGGTGCCAGACCGCTTCCAGCAGGATACCGCCTTCCTGGTAATTGATTTTTTGACCGGGTGTAAGTTCGCTCTTGAAGACATCGATATCCCGATTGAGAAATGTCCATGACTTGGCGTAGTTGATGTCGAGGATCGCTTCGAGGCTTCCTGCCTTGAGCTGATCGATTGGTCCGAGCCTGCTTTCGATCGCATCCAGGATGCCTTCCATCTTAAGCTTGATCAAATCGGTCATACCTTTGTCGAAATGGGGGTCGATGGTGCAGGTGGCCGAATAGGCCTTGACCGGGGCCAGGTTCTTTTGGAGGGAAACGATAATATACCCGCGGGGCTCGACCCTGCAGAAATATCCCAGGAGCCGTTCGCCGCGCGTGAATTTTCCCACGTCGGCCACGGCGGCTCCTGCCTGTCCGCCCCAGTCCCCTTTCAGGTACTCGATCAGAGCGATCCAGTTGGTTGCCACGGTTTGCGCGTCGTCGGCCGTGGTAATCTGCATTTGGGCCGTCGCGGGCACCGCGACACTGATCAGCCCCGCAGCGAAGAGCGTCATTACTATGCATTTCATGATTTCACGCTCCTTATTGCAGGGTTACCAGGACGAGGATTTGGCCCTTCCGACCCTGTTCCATGGGCTCCATCGCTTTCCCGAGAATGGCGCCTTGCGCCCGTTCGTAGTCGGCAACTTTCATGGCGTACCCGGGCGTCGGGGAGGTGGTGAGCAGGTCGCCGGGTTGAATCGCACCAAAAGCGGCGTCGACATTGCAGAACACGCGCCCGGCGAGAGCCACGTCGGAATCGAACTGCCAGGCCCCGAGGCGCACGCCGGAACCGAGTCCACCGGCTCCCGCCGCTACTCCGGCCACCGCCCGGTTATACGGCCGGGCGCTCAGTGTCAGCTTGCCGGGGTTTTTCGGATCGATTACCAGCACGTTCCCCGGTTCAATCGCGCTACCGCCCGAAACATCGAACCCTTCCGCATAATCGAGCCCTTCGCCCATCTCGATGAGTGTTATACCCTCAAGAGTCTGGACTTCCAAAACGCCCCTCACCTTGGTTCGCCCGTTATTCTCGACCGTAAACACGGGGTGCCATTCGCCGGTCCAGCTATCGCAGCGCAGGATAGGACCGCTGCCTTCCTGCGAAAGAAGCATAGTCACGTCGGTACCGTGCGATTCGCCCTTGATGGCGATGCCGAGTCCGCTGCTGGTATTTCTGAACATCCCCGTCGCCCCATACGCACCCTCGCCGGAGGATTCCACGAGCAGACGGTAGCCTTCCGGATCTTCGGTCCCGATGGCAATATCGCCGTCGCTGGCCATCCGCATAAAGGTTGAATTGGTGGCGTGCTCGCACTGGGGGCCGTAGGTGAAGCGGAGACCGTTGCCGCCGTAATCGGCAGCGGGGGTCTCACGCAACAGCGCCCATTTATCCACCATGCTGCCGTTGCTAACCTGGCCGAAGACGACTCCGCCGGCATACGAACCACTCGAGGAACTGTACAAACCGATGACCGCATTAGTATCCTCGACGATGATGTCGTCATCGCATACATCCTGGTAGTCCGCCAGCAGCCCGACGTCAACGTGTTGAATACACAAGCGCGTGCCGACCAACACACTGCCTTCGCCGGGCACGACAAGTGTCGAGTCGCCGGCGCGAAGGAGATCCTCACCCGGCAGGGCGCCGCTGACATGCAATTTCGCGAATGGATCGCTTGTCCCGACCGCGATATAGGCGCTGGGATCGGATGGAGTAATCACCGGACCGCGCGCTTTCCCCTGAGCGGCAACGACCCAGCCGCCCCCGACGTCAGCGGTATCGGCCCGCGACGTCTTATAGGAATACGGGACCGAACCCAGGCGCGCGAGCGGCGTCATCTCGTTATCCGGGAGTACCTGCACACCGAGCCACCGGTCGGCGCCCTCAAAGCATATCCCCGAAAGAGCCGCGTCGACGCCCAGCATATAGTGAAAATACCCGTTGTCAACCTCGATACTGACCGTACCGCTGCTCCAGAGCGGTGATCCACCCGCCTCCGTATCGTATATGTTGAATACCATCGAGTAGACCCCGGAGGCCGGTCCGGCCGAATCGGTCAGGAATCCCTGATAACTGATCAACTGGGGAGTCTCGGCGTATGCATACCACCCGCTGCACAGCAGCATAGTCGAGACCATAAGCACGTATCTGATCTGTTTACACATCACTTCCTCCATCAACTAAATATTCTATTCGACTTTGCCAACGCCGTATCTCATTATCGTTGCCGCTCGCCGACCGGAATGCTCGAATCTGCCGGTTCCCAGCTTCCTGTGGAACCGCAGTCGAAGATCGTACGTACGTATCGTCTCGGGCGCCATTTCCGGCCGAATCCCCCGCGACGGACGATGAAAACTTACAATCAGAATGAGCGTTGGGTGCTAATGTCCGCGGGTGTATTTCACGATTGATCACTAAGGACTACATGATGCGAAAATCGCCCAAACCAATTCTGGTTCAAACTCATGGAGATTTTCAACCACAATATATATATTGGTCCATGTTTTGTCAAGTTAGAATCTCGTGATCGGATGAGGCAATATCGAGCGTTCTGTCTTATCGCACGTCACCAGTTGATTACGCAAGGTGTATGCCGAGTTTTTCAAATACCAATCAGGGGTACAAGGTCTTTGATAATTTATTGCATAAGATCAGGTTATACCACACAATTGACCGGATATGATTACAAGGCTATTGGTAAATGCCGGACGAATTCGTCCAAATATTGGATGGTTCGTTATGACTTCTCCCTTCGCCCTCAGCGTATGTCGATATCGGATCTATTCCTGTCATGACCGTCTCATTGTTGGACTGCGATGTAAATTGAATTCGCAATCAATCCGTTCTCGTCAGAAAGACAGCCCGCGAGACAGAACTGATTCTATGATCTGGATGTGGCCGGGTTCAGGGTGATACGGAGGATTTCGCCGGGGAGCCAGAGCCGCATGCGCGGGCCCCAGGTGCCCATGCCGCGCGTCACGATGACCGGCATGCCATTGATGACGTATTTCCCCATTAGCAGGTCATTGACAGCGGCGGAGACATAGGTGAAGGGCCAAAGTTGTCCGCCGTGGGTGTGGCCGCACAGCATCAATTCGACGCCGGCAGCGGCAGCTTCCGACATTCCCTGCGGGCGATGGGACAGAAAGATCGTCGCGGCATCGGGCGGAATGCCCGATAAGGCTTGCGCGATGCGATCGGTTCGTCCTGAACTCGAAAAACCGTGACCGCGGTCATCGATACCCGCCAAAACGAGACCGGGCCGGATTTCCGTCCATCGATTGCGCAACATGCGGATACCGGAATCTTCCAGGAATTCGACGCCCGCCTCCAGTCCGCCGTGGGATTCATGATTGCCGGTGACGCCCCAGACACCGAGGGGCGCGGAGAGTTTGCGTAGTTGCATCATCATGCCGTTACGGCGTTCGTTATCGCTGTCGCCCTCGAAGACGTCGCCGAGCACGAGGATCATATCGGGATGCATGGCGTTTACCTGCGCGACACGGGCCGCCAGCCAGCTTTCACCGATAAGGCTTCCCAGATGAAGGTCGGATATAACCGCTGCCGTCAGGCCGTTGTCCTCATCAGGCAGGTTCGTCATATGAATTTCATAATCGTTGATCACCGGCGGCCGCATCGCCTGAAAGAAAGCAAACGCCGACAACAGCGCGCCCACGAGAAACACCGCCACTCGGATGCGCGGCAGATGGCGGCGGAAAAACAGCCCGAACCCGGTGGCGATATCGAAGAACAGGAGGCTGATCGACAACAGGAACAGAATTCCCAGCCAGTTCATCGCGAATAATTCGAGGTAACGGTCGAGCACGCTTGAACTTCCGATATCCAGGATGCGATAGAGGAATAATCCGCCCCAGAGAAATGCACCCAGCGGGATTAGAATCTTGCGGGGAACAAACCTCGTGATCGCCGGTGTCCTGGCGGCTTTCCAGAAAACATAGATGTGCATGATGGTCCAGGCGGCGAGGAAAAGTCTGAAAAACACCGGCAATTTCTCCCAAATCCAAATCCGGGTTCAGTCGTGCGAACGCAGTATAGTGTCTATCGGCGATCAGCGCAACGATCACTATCAATCCGGCGCTTGACCGGAAGTCAATCCTACCTTATATGGCAATGATTGCCTTTTGGTTCACTATTCATATTGACCGGAAGCGCAGACGGACCTACCTTTATCGAGTGAGCACTATGCTTCGAAACAAACCGGCAGGAGCGTTATCCTGTGGATGGGTGGAAAGATGGTAACGATACGCGAGTTACGGCCTGAAGATGACCTGACAGCCGTCCTGACGCTTTGCAAGGATTTCTTTGCCGAATATGAGCAGCATCATAAGGAGTTTTTCGAAACCGATAACCTGACCGACGCCGATATTTCCGGCCGATTCCTGCAATCTTCGGAGTCGGACGACAGCGCCACGATTATCGCGCTGGTCGACGATGAGTTCGTCGGTTACGCCTCGGTCGTGATACGCGAACAGCCTCGCTTTTATAAAATCAAGAAGGTCGGGGCGATATCAGCTCTCATGGTCGCCAACGAGCACCGCCGCAAAGGTATCGCTACGCAATTACTTGACGGCTCAAGAGCTTTTTTCCGGCGGCATGGAATCAAATACTTTACTCTCTACACAGCAGTCGCCAACGAGGGGGCAACCAGATTCTACGAGCGCAATGAGATGTCTCCGCTGCACATATCATTCATCGGGGAGGCGTAAGGCCTTACTAAGAGCGGGCTTCGGCACATAATTGCCATCGGCAAACGGCGCATCAGACGAACCGAATATCTTTTTTTGCAAAATTTCACGGAGATGTCCGGTAATGGTTGGCGCCCTCGATGCCCAGCCGCAGCGGCAAATCCACACCTTATCACCAAAAATGCCGGGGCCGCGGCTTATTCATTGTTGTACAAAGACTTATTATGAAAGACACCCTCCGGGCATCCCCCGGCGTGTATCGAACGTTATCGTCGTTGTCGGATGATAAAATTGATAGGGCGACGAGAGACCTCTCACCTAACCTGGGAACGCTATTAGGCTGCGAAAGCCCCCCGTGCCCTTTCTGTTGTTTGTCTATGACAAAAATACTGCTCCGGGCTGTCTTTGTCAACGTATTTGGAGTCGAGCGGATGGAAAAAACGGATGGTGCAGCATCCGCAGCATAAAGACGCCGGCCGCAAATCGGTATGCTTGATTGATTGAAGATCGTCTTTCGGGCTTTTCAATGCCACATGTGAAATCATATATGTTCCCAGTTCCTGACAATCGATCGGAACGTCCGGCGCGCAGGGCCGCCATTCATCCATCAAATAAATAATCGGACGGTTGGGGGCAAAACTTTAGATGCACCCCCCGGGCAGGGCTGCCCGGAGGATGCAGGGGTACAGAAGACTACGTTGAGGCAAGCTACAGCCCTTGCGGGCTGTTTTATCTAATCGTCGGGGCAGGGTTCCGGCCCGCTCTTGAATATATAATTGATCAGGTAAACCGCATCGCCGATATTTACTCGGTCGTCGCAGTTGGGGTCGCCGAGTTTATCGAAGGCCGGCGCCGGTCCCCCCTTGAAAATATAATTGATCAGATGAACAGGGTCGCCGATGTTGAGGGCGATATCGGAATTAGCGTCTCCGCGAAGGTAGTACGTCAGGACAAACGTTTCAGTCGACCACGTGTTAAGGCCGATGCGGTTGCCGCAGTCGACCGCCCAGGAATACTCGTTATAGAGCTGAAAGTGGTCGACGCTAAGGTTGACGCCGTTGGTATCGAGATTCGGGAGGATAAAATCTTCACCGCCCGGAGTCGGGGCGCCCAGCCAGAAATGAACGTCGTACGTCAGGGTGTCATCGGGAATCTGTGAGGCCGGAATCGTCCACGCGAAATCGTGCGTGGTTCTCGCGATCGTGTTGTACAGGCCGCTGTCATCCGGCGACTGCAAATCGAATTCTCCGGGCGCAGTCGCCTGGAGTTGAAGATTGAACTGGCTGTATTCCGGCGCGCCCATGGTCCATCCCCCGTAAGAATCGGTCGCCCGCACCTTCCAGTAAACCGTGCCATACCACAGGTCGTGGGTGGCATCGAAGCTATAGGACGTATCCTGTAGGTCATTTACGTTAAAGGTGTTTAACGATTCGAAGGTCGGCTCGTCCGAGAGAATAAGGATATACAAAACCGAATCACCCGGGCAGTAGACACCAGATGCTTCCCAGACGAACTCAATGCTGTCGCCGATGGTGGCTTCGATATTCTGCCCGAGATTTGGCGATTTCAGATCGAACGAATCCGGGGGTGGATTTACCATAATGACATTTCCCTGACCGGTAACCGGCAGGCTGTTCCCGAGCGAGTCCTTGGCGACGAGCGAATCGATGGTAAAGTGATAGATGCCGCTGCCGACGCTCCGCAATTTTATCGTGGCCAAAAGGCCGGGGCCGTCGACATCGAGAAGCGGCCAGAAGATCAGCGATTCAATAATCAGCTTGGATGAATCGGATGTCAGCCGGCTGAAGAACTGAACGGACTGCGCCCCGGGACATTCCTGGAAGAGCGAATTGGAATCGTTGACGGCATAATCGGTCGTCTTCACGTGGTAGAAATCGGCGTTTTCGGGTGTTGTTAACGTCGAATCGTAGCAAATCGAGTCGACGAAAAAGGCCGTACATTCCCAGGCCGTGGCGGTCGAATCCACGAACCAGGCACCGCAGAACGAGTCAACGCAGACGGAATCGATTTCCCAGTGGGTGCAGCCGTATGACAGGGGTATGGAATCGACCTGAAAGAGCAAGCAGACGGAGTCGATAAAGGTGGAGTCTATCTGCCAGGACGTGCAGACGTATTCCACAGGCAATGAATCGATCTGCCATTCAAGGCAGGATGAATCGATACAGTCACCGTAAATGTCGTACTCGGTGCATTCCCAGTTGAGACAGGTCGAATCGACGTACCATTCCATGACCTCGGAATCGAGACAGAGGGAATCGACCTGCCAGATGACGTTCCAGTCGAGACAGGTCGAATCGACCTCCCAGGCGGTCGGGGTCGAATCCAGGCAGATCGAGTCGACGTGCATCCATTGGCTGCAGTTGTATCCGAGACAGGTGGAATCCAGATCCCAGGCGGTGGCGGCAGAGTCGATGCAGGTCGAATCGAGTTGCCAGCCGTTGCACTGCCACCAGGTGGTATCATTGATGTAGCGCAATTCGATCTGGCTGGGGTCGAATCCGAGGAATACCGAATACAGATTCAGGTCGGATACGTTTTCATCCGCCCGAAGCTCAACGGTAAAGGCTTCGCTGGTGTCCGAGCAGATGGTGATGGTATCCGGGCTCAGATAGAAGGTCTGAGCGCGAAGGGTGCTGCAAAACGCGGCGATTGCCAGAAGGGAAACCAAAAGTATCCCTGTTCTGATGGGTGATCGCATTTCTGTACCTCCTACGTAGTTTCTTCAAGATGCTATCTCATTTGCGGCTCAGGAAGCAGGAACGAGTCCTGCTTCCTTTCGCCGCTGCAAACCCCCTCTGATGCAATAATCGCTGCGTTTTGGGTATATTACTTCATCAAGACCATTTTCTTGGTCTGCGTGAACCTGCCGTCATTGGCAGTGATCCGATAGAAGTAAATACCAGAGGCGACACGAGAGCCATTCGCATCGGTGCCGTTCCAGGTGATCGGTACCGCTCCGGCTTCGTTATGCCCGGACACGGACTTGATGATCTGCCCGGCGACGTTGAAGATATCGCATCTCCAGTCGCACGCCGTCGGCAGATACAGATCAAAGGTCGTGCTCGGGTTGAACGGGTTGGGACGGTTCTGGGACAGCGCGAAGTCGGCCGGCAGCGAGGGCGCCGCAATATTGCTAAACAGCACCTGTATATCCTGGTTCGACCGATCGCGGAAGATCATCTTCGGATCGGTGAACTGGTAGCTGCCGGAACTCTTCGCACGGAAGCGAATCACGGCGATCTCGGAGCCAGCAAAGGCATTGTCGGCGCCGAGAATCGTGCCGTCCATCTGCACCGCAGCGTCTTTCATGCGATTCAGCAGGAAGGCATTGTTATTATCAAACATATCTCCCGGCTGCACCGAAATCGCTTCGAGCAGATCGGAGTTATAGTCCAGAGTCAGGCTCATAACCTTAACGACCGAGGGATCGTTAACCCGGACGACCGTCTCGAATTCCTGACCGGCATAGAACTGGGTCGGCATGTCGGCCGAGACAACGAGATTGCCGGATACGGCCGGTTTGTATTGAATAGTCGGACCGCCTTTGCCCGACAATGGGTGATCGTCGTAGACAAAGGTAAACTCGACCAGATCATTGAACTCCACCTCTGCTCCAGCATGGGTCGGATAGCCATAGATACTACCATTATGGGTCGGGGCGATATCGTATAGCTTATCGTACGGATGCAGGTCAGGGGCGAAGTAGTGCTGCGCGAGGAACTGGAAGTCCTCGATGCGCAAGCCGCCCATCAGGCCGGTGCCGTCGCCGGTCTCACCAAAATCACCGAGGTAATAGTTGGTGGTGGCAGCGGTCAGCTTGCCGGCCGACCAGTTACCCGCCATATCCTGTACAAACAGCGATATGAAGTAGATACCCGGGAATTCCACCGTCTCGAAGGTCGTCGAGGTTCCGGTCAGATTGTGCGGACCGAAGAACTCGTCGCCGATACCTGGCGGGAAGTCCGGGAAATTCGACGGGTTATACGCCGGGTAGTCGGTCGTCCGCTGCCAGTTTAGCCCATAGTGCTGGGCTCCGGCAACTTCCGGCCATTCAAGATGGATGGAATGTCCCCAACCATCGGCCTTGCTGGGCGCGTCGGCGGGCATCGCTATCAGGGTGGAGCCGCCCAACCAGCTCGGCGGGGTGATATCATATGTGATGTTGGCGGCGATCCAGTCGGTACTCTCGTTATTCGCGGCATCCGTGAACTTCACATGGACGCAGCGGTTGCCTTCGCCACCGGCGGCCAGATTCCAGGTCATGCTGACAGTCATCGGATCGAACGGATCCACGATCGTATTGCCGCTGCCGTTGCAGTTCTCGATCTCCAGCTTAACCACATCCGGGCTGACACCGCTGAACACGACATTGTTGCCAGTCAGCGTGCAGGTGTATCCGGCGGCGGCGCCGCAGGAGGCGTTGGCCACCAAGTCAATGGTGCCGGTCGGCGGTTCATTGTCGAGCAGGATCTCATCATCCAAAACGGCACTTTCGTTCCCGGCAAGGTCGCGAACCTTGACATAGATGTGCTTCATACCGTCGTTCTGATCCACAAGCAGATACTTGTGAGGCGTGACGGACCAATCCTGCCACGTATCATCGGAGAAGTCAGCATCGCCTTCGGAAGCGATGAACTCATCGATTGTGCAGTTGTCGGTCGCGGTCATATCAAGACGCAGGTTCTCCTTCTTCGTGACGGCATCATCACTGAAGATCACGAAGGCGGTGAGATCCGGGGCCTCGGTGTCATACTTGACATAACCGTATGCCGGAGCGCTTTCACGACCGGAGCAGTCTCTGACCTTGTAGTACACCTTTCTCCAGCTGCACTGGGCGCCGGTCAAAGTGATTTCGGTCGCACCGATATCCTGCCAGGTCGCGCCGGAGAAGTCAGACGCCTCGGAAACCATGGCTTCGATAGCGTCGGTGCTGGCATCCGGGAATGTCACCGGAATAAGAGCGGTCGCGCTATAACTCCACGGACTCGATTGGGCGCCGTTGATCGCGGCCAAACCGGAGGTCGGGTTATTCCGATCGATTTCGATATCGCCGGAACCTTCGGTCTCGCAGATGTTACCAAGCGCATCCTTGACCTCAGCCTTGATCGTATAGGTACCGCTACCGGACCGATCACCGGAGAGGATGGTATAGCTGTATGCCATCGGATCGCCAGTGACGGTAATCCATGAGGATTTCCCCGTAGTACCGCCGTCGACCCAGAAACGTACCTTGTTGGGATCATTGGTAAAGGTCATGGTAATATCGAACGTCCAGTCGTTATCGCAAGCAAGGCCATTATCAGGAGTAACGGCAAAGCTGGCGAAGCACGGGGGCGTCCGGTCAAGCTCGATCACGTCGCAGACAGTGTTGGAAACATTGCCCGCGCGGTCACGAGTGACCATGCAAACCTCGTAATCGCCGTCATCACCGTCAGGCAGCGTGAACGACGGTGTCGCAGGAACCGAGGTCGTCGGCTGCCAGTTGGCGGCTTCGCAGGTCAGATCCACACCGGCGCCGTCGACGACATCATCAACAGAAAGGGCATACCTGTAAGCGCCACTGCCGCCCCAGTTGGCGACGCTGGCGTTACGGGTTAGGGTCTTGGTCTTCGCCGGCACGCTGAAACCAAACAGCGCCGAGTTGGGAGCTGAGCGGTCAACAGTAATGCTGACGCCGTCACTCCAGGGACTGAGATTCCCATACACATCGGTGACCTGTATATACAAAGTGTGGGGGCCGTTGGCGTCGTCCAGCGTGACCGGGAATTGATCAGCGTACGTCAGGAGATCCCTCGGATCGCTGACATAGGCCCACTGAACCTTGCCCATATCGGTCCCGGTATACGCCGGCGATATGGTAAGGATCACACCCAGGCCGCTGGTATAAGCACCGTCCGCGCAACCATCGGCATCGGCCATGGTGAAGACGGGTTTCGCGGGACCGGTATTATCGACATGGAACGCCAGGGCTCCACTCTTGGCAATGGACAAATAATCCTCATTCAGGGCCGGCGGAGCATCGCGCAGCCGCAGTTCGAGGAAGTAGTCGCCAGTGGGAAGACCGGAGACATCCAGAGTGCTGGTGCCGACCACCTCGCCGGCGCCACCCGGATCGGTCGTCGGGCCGACATTGGCCCAGCCGATAACCTGAGTGCCGACGTCGTTCATGACTCTCCACTGGAAACGATAGAGATCGAAATCATCCCAAATCTTCCAGTCGAGGGTCAACAGGGAGGTCCCGCCGTAGGTGGCATCCTCAGTCGGTGAATCGACCAGGTCGTGCTGCCGGATTTCCGGAGGCACCTGATCCTCGACCTCTACATCGAGCGGGGCGGACGTAACGGTGATCGGAACGCCGTCCATGTCAACATAGGACGAGTTGACCGTGATCTGGTCGACACCGACGGCGTCGGCCTTGGCGAGAAAGTGCGCCGTCGCCAGAACGCCCGTGTATTCGGTGGCGTGGCTGCCATCGCCAAGGGCGGTCAGGTCGATTTCATACGCACCCGCAACCGGGTTGGTGATCATCTCCGGGTTGGGGAGATAATCGCCGGCATCGACTCCCGTAATCTCCATCAGATTGTCATCGTAGCCGACTACGAAATGACAGGTTTTGAGGAACTGATATGGATCGCATGTCGTGGGAATGGAGAACACGAAATCCACATCGAACGTCTGGCCCAGAGCCACCGTCCCAGGACCTGTCGGATTGTTGGTGGCCGTAACCGGGTGATTGTCGACATTGGTACCGCCAGGGATGGCATAAGACGCGGTCAAACCATCGTAATATGTTCCCCAGTAGTTGCCGGCGAGGGCAACCGAGTACCAGACAACTTCGGTCGGAGCGCCAAAGGCATTGACATCATACGCAGCATAAGTGTCGTTGTCACCCAGGCAGTTCTCGTAGATTTCAAGAACACGGCTGATGGCCACTGCGGAGTAGTCATAATTGACCCGAATGCCGATATCGTTCAGCTGGATGTTGTTGTTGTAGATATCGCCTTCGGCGTCTCCGGAGACGAGAATACCACGGTTGTTGTTGTTCTTGATGGTATTCCCATTGACGTCCATACCGGTAGCCGTACCCATGGCAATACCGTCACCATTGGCCATCAGGTCGCAGCCCGTGACGACAACGTCGGCGCCGTTAATCACGATACCGGTGCCGTTGTTGCTGAAGGTGTTACCGTCGCAGTTAAGACCGGCGGTAGCACCCAGAACGTACAGACCGTAGGTGCAATTGGTGATGGTCAGGCCGGTAAAGTCACCACCGGTAACGCCCATGCGCAGACCCTGGGCGTAGCCATCGAGGGCGATGTCACGGATCGAAATATTCGTGCGCCCGCTGGCGGTGATCCCGTTCAGCGTGTTGGTGCCGTCCTGGAACAGGACCGCTCCGACACCCAGTATGGCGATGTTGTCATCATAGACAACCGCGCCACCGGGATATACGGCCAGACCAGGGTCTCCTAGGGGAGGTGTCTCGCCGTCACCGTAAACGTAAATAGTATCCCACGGAACCGCGTCATCCAACGCGGCCTGCAACGTGGCATACAAGCCCATATATTCACCGCCGACCTGGCCGTTGACATACCGGTCGGTAGCGAAGGCTGAGCCCGCCACGAACAGAGATACCATCAAGCACAGAAGTAGTTTATGCGTTGACGATTTCATCATCAAACCTCATATGCTAGGTTGTAGGTTTATGTGCGCTGCAACGTGCGCTGCAACGACACATGCAGTAAACGTGGTTGGTATTACCGCCGGGTTGGGGGCGGGTAACAGCATCTTTTATGGAGACGCTGTGTAATCCAACCAATTGTAATCACATGGGGCCCGGACGTACGTGTCCCCATGTGGAGGATTCAGGATATAGGTATATGCAATTGAGGGGCTGTCACTCTCGTGTTTCTTCCCAGGTTAGGTGAGAGGCCACTGTATACATTCTTCCTACCATCATCCTAGAATCCGTCATTTCGCAAAACGAAACAACTTCATACGAACCTTTTGTCTGTTTGTGCATTTACCTCCTTTCGAAATGGTGAGTACCCTGTCAGTAAAACGTAGGTAACGAATTTAGACACACATACCACATCACCTCCTTTCGCGCCGGTACCGGGGCGCGGGATTGTCATCAACGAAACCTACGTACCCTTGTCGCTTCGCGGCCACACCTGTAGACCGCAGATTATATCTTGAAAGTGGGGATACTTCTTACGCGCACAGGGCGATGCTTACGGAAGTAAGCTCTTCAGCGATGCGGGAGAACTCCCGCAGGCGTCGAATAAATCCTGTTTTCTGTTCCCAGTAAGCGTTCCCAGTAGATGTTCCCAGTAATCGTTCCCAGTTGATTGTCCCGATTGAATCACTTTCCGGGTTCCTGAGCTATCCATGCAAAATCGGCGGTGAATCGCCTTGCATGACCCTGGAAATTATCCCCTTAGCACTAACGTTTACATATCAGAAGTCAATCCTCCTTCTGTGCTCTTGTACTCGCTTCGTGCTCTTGCTAGGGCGTCTGATTCGAACTTGCTTGTCAATTCCTAAAGCCCACTAATCACAAATATACATTACTATTCCGACATGTCAAGAGGTATTTTCCAATTTTTGATCGAATTTTGATCAGCAAGGATTATCCCATCAGGCAAACCGGGTAAGGCGGCCTTCATCCGGCTCCCCGTTCCCCCCCCCGGACGCCACCGGAGATGAAGACAGGGACGTTTTTGGCGGGATTATTCCTGGGAAACGGTGACGATTATCCGTCATCGCAACGCAGTCATGGCCGCCGACGGCTGATCGAACCCATATTTTATCTTCTATGGCGCCGGTTACGGA
>CAZJWR010000069.1:0-17767 GCA_964549765.1 uncultured Ignavibacteriales bacterium | reverse complement strand
CGGATTGGCGGATGACCCCGGCGACGTTCAAATCATGGGCGCCGACGGTAGTTATCATTCAATGCAAGACGGGGGGGATTGGCTGGATTCCCGCGACTCCCATTGGTTCGATTCGTCGTCTGCGCGCTGGGGAGGCCACGTCCAGGATGCCGCGTACGGCCAGGAGAAGCTCAATCTGCCGCTGGAGAATACCACCGATTCGGCCTACAAGATCGTCGAACGCGAAACGGTCGGAGGCGGCAACAACGATTCCTTCGAGCAGGACGCGCAGTTCAAGATCATCGACGGCGTCGCCTATTATAAGTCCGGAGCCACCTGGACCGATGTCACCGCAGCTTTGGTCGCCTCGGGCGCCTTGAAACAGACGACGTTTTACGACAAGCGTGAAGATAAAGACGTGACGGTGGCCGATCTCGACGTGTCGAAGTTTAAGAGTTCGTCCTATGTGCCCAGCAACGGCATCATATACGTTTCCGACCAACGTGCCGGTTTGCGCGGAACGCGTTTATACAACGCCCAGGATGTCGGCGCGCCTCTGACGATCGCGTCGGAAAATCCTGTGTATACCAAGGGCGACATCAACACGGTCAATAAACAACCGATGGCCATTATCTGTGACGCCCTGACCATTCTGTCGAACAACTGGAGTGATAACGCAGCGTTAGCGGCGTCGAATAATAAATCGCTGCGGCAGGCGATAAACACGACGGCCAATTTCTGTTACATAGCGGGAAACAAGGAAACCGGTGAAGGCGGCTCGGCTTACAACGGCGGTCTGGAAAATCTCCCGCGCTTCCTGGAAGTCTGGAGCGGCAAGACACTTACCTATCGCGGATCGATCATCTGCCTGTGGCATTCGCAGAAAACCGACGGCGACTGGTCCGGGGACTATTATACTCCGCCCGACCGCGACTGGGCCTTTGATCCCGATCTGGAGGATCCGGCCAACATGCCGCCGGGCACGCCGATGGTGCGCTCGTTTATCCGCTGGGGCTGGAAGATGCAGGATATCGCTTTTACGCCGTCGCAGTTCGGTGCGGTGGCCGCAGATACACCATAGGAATGACAGCAGGAATTGAGAAGGCGGGATCGATTTCCCGCCTTTTTTCTTTTCCCATAGGTCGATCCCATATTTGTGCTATTTGTTGTTTCCTGACGCAGCCCGTCTGAGCACTTGCCATTTTTATCGTTGACTTCTATCTTTTCCGCATGGGCCATGATATTTTCAAAGTCCCCAATTTAATCACCCTCGGGCGACTGGTGTTTCTCATACCGACCGGATATTTCCTGTCCCTTCCAGGGGCGCATAATCAAATCTACGCTCTGGCCTGCCTGACTCTGGCGGCCGTCTCCGATTATTTCGACGGCTACTTCGCCCGAAGGCTGAACCAGCAAACCCGCCTCGGTTTGATACTCGATCCGCTCTCCGACAAAATCCTGGCCGCAACAGTAATAATCCTTTTGATCCTCCATCGCGGTTTCCCGCTCTGGATGGCGGCGGTCATCATCGGACGGGATCTGCTGATCGCCGGCGGCGGATTCATGATGAAATCGAGAATCAAGGGGATTCCGGCGTCGAATTTGACCGGGAAATACGGCTTCGCCTCTATCGCCGTACTGCTCGTCAGCTATGTCATCGATTACGATTTCGGCATCCGGCTCCTTACCGTCATCGTCCTTCCCCTGATCGCCCTCTCGATCATTTTCTACGGACGGGCCATGATCCTGGTGCTGAATAGAAAGCCCCTCCCCGATTTTCATGACCGGCCGATGTATCGTATGCTTCGAACCGCAACGACTGTGGTTATCTCGGCGATGTACCTGTTCAAGCTATTTCAAAAGATCAATTGGATTTGACGTTTTTTATTTGTCGCCTTCCCGGCCGATTATTTAGATTACCTCCGTGGCCAATAAAAACACCATTATAGTCCCGTCGGGAATATTCGCCGCTTTTGCTGCTCTATATGTCATTATTACGCTCATTGGCGGTAGCGATCTCCTGTTCAAACCGGTCTGGGACATCGGCCATTATCAGACCATCGCGCAGAGCGGTTACGAGATTCACCCGTGCGATCCGGCCGTCGATTATCCGGTCGGGAGATACTGCGGCAATGTGGGATGGTTTCCGGCCTGGCCGCTGGCGCTAAAAATTCTATCATTGAATCAGGTGACCATCGGTATCCGGATTCTGCCGTACATCTTTGCTCTGTTGGGCTTCGTTCTATTCTATAATATCCTGAGATTTCTCGCCAACACCACGGCGGCAGTGATCGGAACGGTGGCGCTGGCCTCGCTGCCCGGCGCCTTCTATTTCCTGACCGGGTTCCCCTATAGTTTCATGCTCGCCCTGTTCTCGCTTTACCTCTATTACCTGTATCGAGCGGAAGCGCGCGGACGGAAATACCTCCTGCCGATAATCGCCGTGCTTATCTCCCTCTCCTATCCGTCGGCATTCCTCACCGCCGTTATTCCCTTCATTATGGTGGTCCGCGAATATTTCTCGGATCGAAAGAACCGGTCGATCGGGAGCGTAACCAAAGACCTTGCCTATTACCTGCTTCCTTTCGCGCTCGGTCCCCTGCTGCTGTCGCTCTATTTTTATCTCACATTCGACGATTTTCTCCTGATCCTGCATTTTCAGGAAAAATACGCCCGGCAATGGAACTTCCCCTTGATCGTAATATGGCGATCATTGACCGAGTATCCGGCCCTCTACGTCGAAAACGTCGCGCTGCTCTATTACGGCCTTATCTTTATCGTCTTCCCCCGCTATCGATCCAAACCCGAACTGGTCGGTTATTTTCTCCTCTTCTACCTTTTTTCGCCGGCAACCGGGTCGATCATGTCCGTCTACCGGCATTATCTTCTGCTGTTTCCGGCAGCCATGATTATCGGATCGTCGGACCGGCCGCTATGGGTGAAAATATCGTATGCGGCGCTGGGATTGGCGTTATCGCTTCTTCGCTTCTTCCCGATTTTCATGAATGGCCGCCTGATCTGAACCGTCCGCGGCGCTCACCATAACCATCTGTCCAGAGAATGGACAGTTGCATAGCGTTTTGGGTTAAGCGGGTTAATTTATTGAAAGGCAAGTAGCTACCGGCGGCCGGACTGTCGGTTCCGCGAACATGAATATTACAAAGCAAATATATTTATTCGCTCCGGAACGGCGCCAATCACCGGGCGCCGCCGACGCGTCGACGGCGTCTTGGACAAGTCATTTATTTCACCGCCGCCGGGACTTCTCTCAATTTAATCGAACAGCCTCCGGATACGACTGCGAAACCCCTTGCGACTGGACTGATCGGGAAATGAGGTTATCTCAACCGGAATTTCGAATGCAAAATCGGAGTCCAGAAAATCGGAAAGAAACTCCGTAACCAGCTTCTGAAACCTCTCCCCGGCAACCCGCGCCCCCACCCGGTCCGTTTCCGGTAACAACATGACCAAATTACGGTTATTCATGCCCGAGATCATATCGGTTTCACGGGCGCCACGCTTAATGCGGTCGATCACTGTCCTCATGAACTCATCGGCGTCTTCCTGTGAGCTAATCTTACGGCGCCCCGCCGTAGAAAGGAATTCGGATAAATTCAGTACCAATAAGGACAGGAAATTACGATAGCGTTCGGCCCTCTTGAGTTCCAGGAGGGCCATTTCTCGAAATTGAGTGAGTTTGTCGGCCTCCATGCCTTGTTGCTTCCTCCTGTTGGAACGTATCATAATCCTATACCATGTTCTTGTGCTCTTCTCGGGGACAAAATCCCCATATTATGTTAGCAATTACCATTCCAAGAAATGCCTATATCGAAACCACTTTCTCGAAACATATTTCTAATCAACTGCAAATTAATACCTTATAAATTCCGAACAATTCAAATAATGGTCGATGATATCCATTAATTCGTTCGTCCCATCGATAATTCGCACATTTTCGGAGAAATTCCGGCAATAGTTTACATAGGGAATACTCCAAACTTCCCTAATTCGGAAGAAAGTGTAAAGATTTCCCACACATGAGGAGATCTTGAACCGGTGAATCGAAGGATGGGTTATCGAATATCGTTCAGGTTGTAATCTTTGATCTTATATAAAAGAGAACGATAGCTTATGCCAAGGATCTCGGCGGCCTTGCGGCGATTCCAGTTGGTCCGGGTCAACACTTCTGAAATCAGCGATTTTTCTTCGCGGGAGACGGCATCGGCAACCCGCTTTTTCAACGAATAGGATTTCTGAAACGGCGTTCCCGGGGATGCCGGCGCCCCGGCCGATTGCTGCCGGGCGGGCGTGCTTCCCGGTGGCAGGGATTGGCTGACCAGAAGGTCGGCGATGATACTCTCGTCACCACGAACGACGACCTGCTTTATAAGATTCTCCAGTTGCCTGACGTTCCCCGGCCACGGCGCCTCGCCCAACTGATCGAGGGCCCCCTGGCTGAGCGGAGCCGCCTCGCGCTGGTAGAGTTTATTGTACTTGTCCATAAAATGGTTCACCAGGAGCGGGATATCTTCGCACCGCTCGCGCAACGGCGGCAGGACGATTGTGATTTCATTCAGGCGATAGAAAAGGTCGTCGCGAAATCGGGCTTTGCCGATGGCGTCTTCCAAGTTGCGATTGGTGGCGCATATGATCCGGACGTCGACATGAATGGTATTGATGCCCCCGACACGGACGAATTCCTGCTGTTCCAGCACCTGCAGGAGTTTGGACTGAAGCTCCAGGGGCATGTCGCCGATCTCATCGAGGAACATCGTCCCCTTGTTGGCCACTTCGAACCGGCCCGGCTTGGTCTTATGGGCGCCGGTAAACGCCCCTTTCTCATAGCCGAATAATTCCGCCTCCAGCAAATCGCGCGGGATCGCGGCGCAATTGACCTTAGTGAACGATTCCTCGTTTCGATGCGAGATATTGTGAATCATCCGGGCGACGATTTCCTTGCCGGTGCCCGATTCGCCGCGAATCAGCACCGTCAGTTCCGATCCGGCCACCTGCTCGACGAGATTCTTGACCTGCATGATCTTGTACGAATCGCCGATAAACGCGTCGTACTGCGATCTGGCCCGTAATTCGGTCTTGAGATTGGTAACCTCGCGCTTGAGCCGGCTGCGTTCCAAGATGCTGTTGATGTGGATTTCGACTTCTTTGACATCGAACGGCTTTTTGATGAATTCGGCCGCCCCGTTCTGAATCGATTCGACGACGTAATGGGTATCGTCGTGGCCGGACAGCATGATGACCTCGGGACGAACATCGGCTTTGTTCATTTTCTTGAGGACATCGATACCCGACATATCGGGCATCTTGATATCGAGAAGCACGAGGTTGGGTTTCTCGGTGGTGACCATCTGCAGGGCTTCGGTGCCGTTGCGCGCGGCGACAAAATCGAACGCGCCCGACAGACCTTCCGAGAGTATCCAGGCCACCTTGGGGTCATCGTCGACGACCAGTATTTTCACACGTTCCTGCTTCATTTAGCTAAAAAAACCGACATCTTACGCTATTAATCGTCAAAAATACGGAAAAATCAAGGGAAGTGGGTGAAATTATGTCATAAAAAATGCAATTCTTTGCATGATATCTTATCGAGGCAGGTAGATGCTGAAGGTCGTTCCCTGCCCTTTTTCGCTTTCGACCTCGATCTTCCCGCCATGCGCTGAGACGATCCGTTCCACTACCGCCAGCCCCAATCCCGTACCGGTTTCCTTGGTCGTGAAATAGCGGTCGAAAATCACGGCCCGGTCTTTCTCATCGATGCCGCATCCGGTATCAGCCACCTGGAGACAGATCATCTTGCGAAATTCGAAATCGTGGCGGCGCGCCCGGAGTGAAATCGTACCGCCCGAATCGGTGGCATCGATGGCGTTGATGAGAAGGTTCAACAGCATCTCCATGACCTGATTTTTATTAACGAAAATTTCGGGAAGTTCCTCCTCCACTTCTATTTTCGACATGATCTCCTTTTTCTCGATATCGCGGCCGACCAGTTTGGTGACGCGCTCGATGATTTCGCCGATATTGATCCGTTCCGTCTGGTATTTATTGGGATTGGAAAAATCGACCAGTTCGCGGACAAGATCGTTGAGCCGATGAACCTCCTCTTCGGCCATTTTGAAAAAATCGGACTGATCAGCCAGTTCCGGCCATCGGGAACGCATGATCTGAAGACCGCCCCGGATATTGGTCAGCGGCTTACGCATATCGTGGGAAATCTCGGAAATCATATTGCCCATCGTCAGCAGCCGGGTGGCGTTAAGAATGGCCCGTTCGCGCTCATACATCGACGTCGCCTGACTCGCGATCAGTCCGGCGATTTTTGCGTCCTCGGGCGAAAAACTGTCTTCACCCGACGCCGCAAGGCAGAACACATAGGCCAGCCCCGATTCGCCGCTGATAAAATAGGTCAGAAAACTCCCGGTCGGAATGCCGGATTCTTCCTGCGGCGGCAGGTGTTCGAGGATCAATTCCCTGACCGCTTCGGGCGTCTCGATATGGTCGGGTTCGGCTTGGATGTTGAGGTCAAGCGTGATTTTATGATGGCCGGCGCCGCCGACGTAAATCAGCGTATTCTGAGATTTGCTCCACCGAAACCACAGCGAAAGCTCCGCCGGCATCAGGTTGCGAATCCCCCAGAAGATTATTTCCTGCAAATTTTGCACCGACCCCGCCCGCGACATGGCATCGTTGATCTCCTGCAGCGTGGACAGTTCATCCACCCGGCGTTTGAGCTGCAGGAATGTGGCGGCGTTGTCGATGGCCATGGCGGCCTGAGCCGCGAACATGGTCAGGAGCTTGAGGTCATGTTCGCCGAATTCGTCCCCGGATGTCTTGTGCGCGATATTGATCACGCCGATAACCTTGTCTTTCACCGTCAGGGGGGCCGAGAGCAGCGATGCCGGCCCGTACCGCTCTTCGCGGTTTTCACGCTTGAACCGGGGATCGTCTTCTACGTTGCCGACAAATAGCGGCTCCTTGGTTTTCGCAACGTAACCGGAAATGGACGACCCGATCGGCAGGCGGGTGGTGCGGATGATTTCCTCGTCGAGGCCGATGGCGGCGGCGATGGTCAGGTGCGTATTGCTCTCGTCGATGAGCATAATGGAACCGATCTTGGCGTGAAGCACCGATGCTGCCAGGCGGATGATGGTCGAAAGCAGTTCGTCCAATTCAATGGTCGATACCAGTGACTTACCGGCCTCATACAGGGCGTTGATTTCCTCCAGGCGATCACGGAGCTCCTTGTTTTTCTCCTGGAGTTCCGAGAGCAAGAACGTTTTGGCCCGGCCCAATCGCCGCCGTTCCAGCCCGCGCTTTATCACCAGCTCCAGTTGCTGAAACTCGATCGGCTTGAGCAGATAATCGTATGCCCCCTGGTTGATCGCCTCCAGCGCCGTCTCCAATGAACCGTAGGCCGTCAGGAGTATGACAAGCGCCTGGGGATCGACTTGCCGCGCCATCCGCAACAAATCCAGGCCGGTCATGCCCGGCATTTTGATATCGGAGATGATAAGATCGAACCGGCCGGTTTTGATTTCCTCCGCGGCCCGCCGGCTGTCCTCGAAAGTGACGACGTCGAATCCGGAACCGACCAGCAGTTGTTCGAGCGAGTCGCACATCCGTTTTTCGTCGTCGATGACGAGGATTCGCTCTTTGACGCCCCGGGTCATCTCCGCCACGTTTTCCGGTCGGATACTCTCTTCCATCACGCCCTCAGGTCATTCATGGTGTCGTTGGCAATCGGCAGCGAGATTTCGAAGACCGCCCCGCCGCCCACATCGTTGCCGGCTATAATTCGACCGCCGTGCTCCCTGATAATGCCGAAACAAACCGACAATCCCAGCCCGGTTCCGGTCGATCCCTCCTTGGTGGTAAAAAACGGCTCGAATATCCGGGGCAGATATTCGTCGGGGATGCCGGGGCCGGTATCGGCAACTTTGATCCTGAGTTCGTCTTCGCGCGCCGATGCCGATATTTTAAGCGTTCCCCCGTCGGGCATGGCATCCCGGGCATTGATCACCAAATTGAGAAACACCTGCTTGAGCATCTCCTGCGAAGCAAAGACCGGTGGCAGGTCGGCAGCGAATTCGCGTACGACCTTGATTTTTCGTTCGTCCAGCTGCCATTCCATAAGCGCCAGAACGTCGCCGATCAGCCCGGGCAGATCGACCGCGGCTTTCTTGGTCTTTTGCGGACGATGAAAATCGAGCAATTGCCGGACGATCCCCGCGATACGGGTCAACTCCTCGCGAGCCACGTCAAGATGTTCGCCGACCTTGGTGGAATCTTCGAGATTCCGCTGACAGAGCAAAAGATAATTGGAAATGATGCTCAACGGATTATTGATCTCATGGGCGATCTTGGCCGACAGCTCGCCGACGGCCGCGTGCCGTTCGGCGAGCACGAGCTGTTTCTGGGCTTTACGAAGCTCCTGGAGGGCGTTCCGTTCGGACTCATACAGGCGGGCGTTTTCCAACGCCACGGCGAATTGATTGGCCAGAATCGACAGAAACTCGATATCGTCGATACCGAATCCGCCCCCGGACACTTTCCGCCCCAGCGCCAGCAACCCCCGTAATTGGGCTTGGATGATCAACGGGATCATCAACCCGTTGCGGAAAATGGTCAGGAAAGTGAATCGCGGAGAATCGGAAAACCGCTCGGACAAATCTGCCACTGTTACCGGCTTGGCGACGGCTTTGAGGTATATCGCCATGCGCCCATTGATGGGAACCTCAGCCCGGGCTTCCTCTTCGTGCGGTATCCCTTTTGACATAGCCAGCGTGAAAACGGTCGCCTGGCTGCCCTGCGGCAGGTAGAGCGCCGCACATGAGGCGCCGACCTGGCCCAGTGACGTCAGCAAAAACGAATCGACCAGCGTGTTATAGTTGAGGACGGCGTTCAGATTGCGGCTGAGTTCAAAAATCGTATAGAGATCAAAAATTTTGCGTTTGAGCTGACGATTGCTTTCTGTCAGTTCGCTGATCTTGACGTCGATGGCCGACCCGAGCAGTTCGATGGCCCGCTGTGACCGCTCTTTGGAAGCATCCTTATCTTTCAAAACCCCCCTCGCTTGATCAAAGCCGCTATTTCACCCATTAAAAAATGGGAACCGGTTATAATCAATATATCGGATCGCGAGCTATTTTCCAAAAGGTCTTTGCAGGCGGCCATGGCGCCGGGATAAATCCGAACGGGCGTTTTCCCCGACCGCAGCCGGGAAATCAGGTAGTAGGGATCGTCGGCGCGGGCCGTCTGAAGCGGCGCAGTCGAAATCGTCCGGGCCAGCGGCGCGATCATACGAAAACATTCCGGCCCCTTCTTCTTTTCCACCATCGAAATCAGAAAATCGAATTTCCGCCCCGGGTAATGCCGTTTCAGGGTCTCGATTAACATCGCGAACCCTTCCCGATTATGCGCCACGTCGATAATAACCGTCGGCTTCTCCCGCACGATCATGAATCGTCCCGGCCAGAAATTACCGCTCAGTCCAATCCTGACCGCTTCTTTCGAAATACGATGGCCCCTCGACCTGAGCACGGAGGCGGCTCGCGCCGCCAAGTAGCCGTTTTCGATTTGGTGCCGTCCCAGCAGGGACGGCGTCGCTTTCAAGCCGGCATAGACGCCGGTTTTGATATAGAGCGAATCCTGCCCGTTTCGGGAAATCCGGTTGAACCCGCCGGGCTGATGAAAGAAAATGGGCGACTGTTTTTCGGCGCAGATTTCCTTGAACCGCCGCGCGGCATCATTGCCGTTGTTGATAACTCCGGTCACGACCGGAACGCCCGGCTTGATGATGCCGCCTTTTTCGCCCGCGATTTTGTAGATCGTCCGGCCCAGCAGATTGGTATGCTCGAACGAAATGTTGGTGATGATCGACACCTCGGGCGTCACGATATTGGTCGCATCCAGGCGTCCGCCGAGACCGGTTTCCAGCACCCCCCAGTCGACCTTCTGCCGGGCGAAATACCAGAACGCCAGAGCGGTCGTGACCTCGAAAAACGTCGCCTCCGAACGGACGATGATCTTCTTGTGCTGTTCGACAAATTCCGCGATTGCCTCGCGCGGTATTTTCTTTCCATCCACCCGAATCCGTTCGCGGTAGTCGGCCAGGTGCGGCGAGGTCGTGAGACCGACCTTCCATCCCGCGGCCTGCAAGATCGCCGCCATAAAGCTGGCCGTCGATCCTTTGCCGTTCGTGCCTGCCACATGAACGCAGCGATAACTCTTTTCCGGATTGCCCAGCCATTCGGCCAGGCGGGTGATATTGCCCAATCCCAGCTTGATACCGAAATGCTGGCGGTTATATATGAAATCAAGCGCCTTGTGATAGCGATCGTCGTTCATAGCGCCGTTGCGGCATTATTTCTCGGGCGGAGTGTAGAGGTATTGCAGACAAAGGCTGAGGTTGTGCCGGAGATCCTTCCGTTCGGAAATAATGTCCAGAAAACCGTGTTCGAGAAAAAATTCTGACGATTGAAACCCATCGGGGAGATCCTGCCCGATGGTCTGCTGAATAACGCGCGGCCCGGCGAATCCCAATAGCGCTTTCGGTTCGGCGATGATGATATCGCCCAGTGACGCATACGACGCCATGACGCCGGCCGTGGTGGGATTGATCAGGACGGAAATATAGGGAAGCCTCTTTTTGGCCAGAAGCGCCAGGAGAGCCGACGTTTTGGCCATCTGCATGAGAGAAAGAATTCCCTCCTGCATGCGGGCCCCGCCGGAACAGGACACAACCACCAGCGGGATATTGTGTTCCAGCGCGCGCTCGATCGATCGGGCGATCTTCTCACCGACCACCGATCCCATCGACCCGCCCATAAAGGCGAAATCCATCACCGCGAACGACACGGGGATCGCATCGACCGCGCCGAGGCCGCATACGACGGCGTCGTTTAATCCCGACTTACCCTTGTTTTCCTCGACCCGCTCGGGGTATCTCTTGGAATCGCGGAAATTCAAGGGGTCGATGGAAACCAGGTCGGCGTCCGATTCACCCAGCTTGCCGTCGTCCAGAAGCAGATCTACGATGGTCGCAGCATTGATGCGAAAATGATAATTGCACGACGGGCAAACCCAGAGCGCCTCCCGCAAAACCCGGGAATAGATGACCTCCCCGCACCCCTTGCATTTGGTCCAGAGGCCGTCGGGAATATCTTTCTTCTGCTGGCTGACAACGCCCGCTTTGGATTTTCTAAACCAGTCCATCGTCCCCAAAAACTACTCGATGTCGCCTCCCCGGATCAACTTCCTCATCACCAGACAGTCTTCCACCGGGTTCTTGTAATAGTCCTTGCGCGTCGCCAACCGCTCGAAACCGTAGGATTCATAAAGCCTGATGGCCGGCAGGTTGGTAGGGCGCACCTCCAAAATAACCTGAGCCAGCTCAAGGCTGGCCGCAAGCCGTAAGATATACGTTAAAAGCCGCTTGGCAATAGATTTCCGCTGGAACTTTTCGGCCACGGCGATATTGGCCAGGTGCCCCTCGTCCACCCCGACCCAGAGAATCGCGTACCCGGCAATTCCGCCATCTATTTCGGCCACAAAGGGATAGCTGAACGGCGAATCAATGTCCTCCTGAAAAATCTGCGCCGGCCACGGGTCGCTGAATAGCTGGCGCTCGTACTGCGCGACGGTCGGAACGTCCGATTGCAGCATCCCCCGGATAGTGACTCTACTGCTTCCGTCCAAATTTCCTCTCCGCCTGCGACGGGGCGATATAGAGCGGCTCCAGATCGGCAATATCGTCGCGCCTGCCCGCCGCCAGAAATTCGGCCCCGAGAACTGCCAGCTTCCCTCCGGATATGATCAACTTGTCTGCCGCGATTTTGTTGCGGACGATGTCGTCCCAACCATCGGGCGCCCGCCCTACCGCCCCCGCGGGAGCCGAACCGACGGCCTCGGACAACGCGTTGTTATCCACCAGAACGATCGACTGCCGAATATCGATCCCCTCCCGGACATGACAGAGATAGCTCTCTCCCCTCCGCACCGGCACCGCCAGATAGAACGACGCCATTTCGGGCAGGAGTCGTCGCGCGACAACCTCGAAAGTAGAAACACCGATTAGCGGTATTCGCAGCGCCACGGCCAATCCCTTGGCGACCGCCATTCCGATTCGGAGCCCGGTAAACGATCCGGGGCCGACCGCGACGGCGATGCCGGCGAGATCGCCTTTGGCGACGGAAGCGTTTTTCAGAACGCCGTCAATCAATCCGATAATATGCGAGGCGTGCTCGCGGGAAGATTCCAGCAATGTCTCAGACAAAATCCGCGCGCCATCGGCGATACCGACCGCTAGTTTATCCGTCGAACTGTCGATCCCGAGTACTTTCATCATTGATTCCTGGAAAAGACCAACCGCCGCCGGCTTTCGTCTAGTATCTCAAACCGAACATCGTATCGCTCCCGGGGGATAAACTCGCCGCCCTTCTCGGCCCACTCGATCAGCACGATGCCGTCTCGCGTAAAATAATCGTCGCCGCCGGTGGAATAGAATTCGCGGGGATCGCCGAGACGGTACAAATCGAAATGAAAAATAGGCAGATCTCCCCCCGGATATTCATTGATCAGCGTAAACGAGGGCGAGGTGACTTCGTCGGGATCGACCCCGGCGGCTTTGGCCATACCGCGCACGAAGCAGGTCTTCCCCGCGCCCAGAACGCCATACAAGGCAACGACGTCTCCCGATACCAGCATCCGAAAAAACCGCCCGGCATACTTCTCGGTCTCCTCCGGCGAATGGCTGATCAATTCCCGATCCAACGGCACCGGCCCCACGGCTACCCTTTCGGCTTGAGCGTCGCGATCGGCAGAATCATCTCATCCATCGAGATACCGCCGTGCTGGAAACTGTTCTGAAATTGCCGCTGGAATTCATGATAGCGGTTGGGATAGACAAAATAGAAATCCTCCCGCGCAATAATATATGTCGTGGCAACCGTGAACGACGGCAGCCGATACCGGTCGGGATTCTTGATCAGCAGCGCCTCTTTGGGATTGCAGTTGAGATTATCGCCGTACTTGTACCGGAGATTGGTCGAGGTATCCTTTTTCCCATGCGCGATCGTGCCCCGCGAACAGAGCGTGGAACCGTGATCGGACGTGATAACGACCGTGACATTTTTCTGCGCCAGCATCTTCAGCGTTTCATACAGCGACGAATGCTCGAACCAGGTCAGCATCAGCGCCCGGAAGGCGGCCTCGTCGGGGACGATTTCCTTGAGCAGCACATTGCTGGATCGGCCGTGAGTCAGGACGTCGACGAAATTGATGACGATCGCGGTCAATTGGGAAGCGAGGTAATTTTCGACCTTCTTGGTCAGCCCCTCCCCTTCTTCGGCATTGAGCACCTTGATATATTTGGTGCCGTTGTCGATGGGCACCTTCTTACGAGCCATCTGCTTTTCGAGTAGCTCGCCTTCGCGGCGATTGCGCGAGACCTCGTCGTCCGGATAGGCTTTCCAGTCATCCGGATATTCCTTGGCGACGTCGGCGGGATACAGCCCCGAAAAAATGGCGTTGCGGGCGAACGGCGTGGCCGAGGGCACGATGGAATAATAATAGCTGTGCTCGATATGGAAAAATTCCGCCAGGATCGTCTCGAGCCGCATCCAGAGGTCCATCCGCATGCAGTCGATAACGACAAACACCATCCGTTCGCCGTCCTTCAATCTCGGAATCACGGACATATCGACCACGTCGGTCGAAAGCGGGGGATGATTTTTCGCATTCAGCCAATTTTCATAATTGTTCTCGTAATAGCGCGCAAACTGCGTGTTCCAATCCTTGTGCGTCCCTCGGTGAATTTCCGCCAGCCCCTCGTCGGGATAGGCATCGAGTTCCAGGTCCCATTCGCAAAGCAATCGATAAGCGTTGACCCAGTCATTCCAATCCATCGGGCCTGACAGCGTCATCTTCATATTGTTGATATCCGAGATATACCGTTGTCCCAACCGCCCGGTGACTATTTTCTTGCTCTGGACATGCCTTTTGATCGCCATCAGCACCTGCGACGGATTGACCGGTTTCGTCAAATAATCGTCGATCTTCTGGCCGATGGCATCATCCATCAACGATTCCTCTTCCGACTTGGTCACCATGACCACCGGGAGATACGGCCGCACGTCCTTGATTTCGACCAGCGTCTGGAGGCCGTCCTTGCCGGGCATCATCTCGTCCAGCAGCACCAGATCATAGTCGTTTTGGCCGATCAACTCCAGCGCATCGTCGCCCGATGAACACGGTGTCACGGAAATGCCCCGTTGTTCCAGAAACGCGATATGCGGTTCGAGCAGTTCGATTTCGTCGTCAACCCAGAGTATATTTTGGCTTTTTGTCGTCATGATAGTTGTGCATCCTTAATCGTATGATGAAAATCACTTCACCGGCAAATGAATGACGAACGTCGTCCCTTTACCCGGTTCGCTTTTGATCAGATTGATGCTCCCCTTATGATAATCCTGGATGATGCGGCGGGCCAGAGACAATCCCAGTCCCCAGCCGCGCTTTTTGGTCGAATAGCCGGGCCGGAATACCCGCCGCGCATCGCCCCGCGGAATACCGCGGCCGTTGTCGGTCACCTCGATCAGAATCGTCTTTCCGGAATTATTACGGCGGGTCTTGACCGATATCGCGCCGGTTTTGGCGTCGACCGCTTCGAGGCTGTTCTTGATCAGGTTTTCCACCACCCAGCTATATAACTCCCGGTTGACTTTCGTCTCCGGAATATCCCCCGGTTCGAAGCGCAACTGCACCCCCTTGCCGCCGTGCGGCAGTCGCTCGCGATAATAATCGACGACGTCGGCCGTCAGCCGGTTGACATCCTCGGTATCGAGCACCGGGATGGAACCGATTTTGCCGAACCGGTTGGCGATCATTTCCAGACGGCTCAGATCGTTCTCGATGCGCCGGAACAGCTCGTCTTCGGTGTAGGAGCTTTTGTACTCTCCTGATTTGAGCAGGCTGGCCCATCCCAAAAGCGACGATATCGGCGTCCCCAGTTGATGTGCCGTCTCCTTGGCCATCCCCGCCCATATACTGCGCTGCTCCGAACGGCGGATATATTGAAATCCGATCAACGATAGAAAAATAAACCCGACCACCATCGCCATCTCGACCACCGGGATCAGTCGCAGCTTGCCCACCAACGCCGTGTCATCGTAAAACAGCCGGTAGATTACGGTAGTATCGACATAAATCGGAATCGATCCCTTGCGGGCTTTCATCTTCTTGAGCCGTTCGGTGACCTTGGCGATTGTCGCGGAATCGGTTTGGTCCTCGGGAATACCGGACAGTTCCTTCCAGAACATCGGCCGCTCCAGCGTGTCGGCGACGACAATGGGAAAATCCGATTTGAGGATCACCTCATCGAACAACACCGACGTGACCGGTCCGCTCAGACTATCCGACGCCACCAATTGCCAGATGCGGGTATATGTCCGGGCCATCCGTTCCTGACTGACCTGGATATTCCCGATGACATCGGTGGTGTAATAGATAAATACCGCGCCGATGGCTATGACGCCGATAAGCAGGAAAACCTTGAAAAAGGTGTTGAACCGGCCCGATAGATTGAGCAGATACTTATTGTTGTTTTTTGCCACCGACGCTATTTGATCCTTTCGCAGCCGTCCATATAGGGGCGGAGCGCTTCAGGGACGATCACTTCGCCGTTCTCGGTCTGGTTGTTTTCGATCAACGCCACCATCAAACGCGGCAGGGCCGTGCCCGACCCGTTCAGCGTATGGACGAATTGCACTTTTTTGTCCTTGTCACGATAACGGCAATTCATTCGTCGCGCCTGGAAATCCTCGTAATTCGAAACCGACGACACTTCCAGATATTTGTCCACTCCCGCCGCCCATATCTCGATATCATAGCATTTCGCGGCGCTGAACGATAAGTCGCCGGTGGCCAGCACACGCGTCCGAAACGGGACATTGAGAAGCTTCAGCAACCCTTCCGCCTGCGCCACCAGCGCCTCCAATTCCTTATACGACGTGGCGGGCTCTACGATTTTAACCATTTCCACTTTGTCGAACTGGTGAACCCGCAATATCCCCCGCGTATCCTTACCCGCCGCCCCGGCCTCGCGCCGGAAACAGGGCGTGTAAGCCACGTAATTTTTCGGCAATTCCTCCTCGGACAGGATTTCCTCGCGATGAAGCGTCGTCACCGGGACTTCGGCCGTCGGGATCAAATACATGTCGTCGTCCTTCAGCCAGTACATATCCTCGGCCAGCTTGGGCAATTGCCCGGTCCCGTACATCGATTCCGACCGCGACACAAACGGCACCGCCACCTCCGTGAATCCGGCTTTGACATGATAATCGAGCATGAACTGTATCAGCGCCCGCGAAAGGCGCGCGCCCTGACCCTTCAACGCAAAAAAGCCCGATCCGGCGACTTTGGCGCCGCGCGGGAGATCGATTATGCCCAGTTTTTCGCCCAGGTCCCAATGCGGGGCCGGTTCAAAGCTGAACGATGGTTTCTCGCCCCATTCCCGGATGGTAACATTGGCGCTTTCATCGGGGCCCACCGGCACCGATTCGTGAGGGATATTCGGCACCCATAAAAGGGCCGTGTTGAGTTGTTCCTCGACCTGACGGATCATTTCGGTCATGTCGCCGACCTTATTCGACACTTCTTTCATGCCGGCGATGGCGTCGGACGCGTCACCGCCCGCCTTTTTGACCTTGGCGATTTCCTGCGAGGCCTTGTTTTGTTCGGCCCGGAGCGCCTCGGTTTCAGTCAGTAGGCGCCGCCGTTCAGTGTCGAGTGACAGGATATGGTCGATATCGGCCTTTTTTTCGTTTTTGTTTTTGCAGGCCTGCTTGACCGCCTCGGGATTTTCCCGTATGAACTTAATATCCAGCATTATCCTTTTCCCGCTTTCCGCGAATTTTATTGCACGCCTGGCAACCCACGCCGCCGCACGAAAAACTACGTGATCGTAGCAATACCAACCCTATCCCACTCCTGCGGCTTACGCCGACGCACGAAAAACTACTCAATTGTAGTAATTGCAATGTAGACAAATACGTCGTTACGGTCAACAATGATAATAGAACGCCGCCACCGGAAATCAGGCAGGAATCGGGCCGGAGAACCTCTCCCCTACAAACGCCTGTCGTTGCGAGCCCGCCCGGCGGGCGAAGCAATCTGTAGATAATGTATTCTTGTCGCTGCCGTACTTCCCTGTTAGCCAATAAGTCATGGCCGGCAATAGCCTTCGCTGTGATCAGAATATTTGGGATTAATTCCGCTGAATTAATTAGCGTTTGATTCCATGCGTTCATCCCCCAATCTGTCGAAGCCCTTACGTACAAATCCAACACCGAATTCAATAACGACATTTAGCCGTAAATCGTTCTCAATAGTGGATCGAAAGATATATTTCTTACTAAGCTCCAATATCAATGCAGATATATGCAAATAATACATGCGCAATGTATCCATCATATATTCCGGATCACCAATTATCGACATTTCATATGCGTAAGAATCGCAATGAGCAAACGATGATAAATACTTGTAAAGCGCTTTATGGTAATCTATGGAAATCTCGGCGTATTTAGCCAATTTTTCATATGAATACGGTATCCCGTCATTTGATTTCAATATTTTGATTTTCAAATCGCTGTCGAGACTATTGAAAAAGGAGTCGTCTTTAAGCTCATGGTCAAGTCTTTCAAACTCTAAATTTATTCCCTCGATCATTTCTTCTGGAGACTTCATTTGATCTCTAAAACTTAACCTTTTCTTG
>CAZJWR010000068.1:0-17992 GCA_964549765.1 uncultured Ignavibacteriales bacterium | reverse complement strand
TGTTACCCATGTGCCCGGTCTATTGTGTAACCTATGTTACCGGTTGTACCCACATTGGAAATAAAGCCGGCCTGCAGAGCATGGTAGAAGTCGTGGTCACTGTACACAACATCCGGAAGCGTATCCATCCCCGGGTAACAGTAAAAATAGGACACGAAGCTGAAAAGATAGGAGTCGTACACTGTCATGACGTCGTTGTAACCGTCGCTATTGATATCCCCGATATTCTCCACGTCGGCGTACATGTACGACCAATCGAGAGCTAGATCGGGGATGGTGTCAAAGGGACGGCCCCCATGGTAGATATAGTTGCGTCCTCCTTGGCTGATCCAGATATCGTCGATCCCGTCGCCGCTGATATCGCCGAGACAAGCGAAGTCGTACCCGAAATCGGCATTGCCGCCATGAGGATAGGGAGCATAAAACACGAGATCGGGCGTCTCCGAGAAATTTTCACCCCCCCAAATGATGCAGATTCTCCCCGGGTAGTCGGGATAACCCCCAGACATTTGACCGAAGATGATGTCAGGTATCGAATCGCCGTTCAAATCGCAAGTATTACAGATCTCTCTACTGAGTTCCCTATATTTATTATCGGGCAATCGCGACCGGATTATTCGAAAATTGGGCACACTATCAAGCTCATCACATCCCGAAAATCCGATGATTGTATCGTTTAACCAATCGTTTGCGAATAGCCAGAATTCCGGTCTGCCATCATTATTATTATCTCCACCGCCCCCTATTGAAAAATTCCAACTCTTACTTGTATCATCGAAGATTACTATGTAATCAGTTGGGTCCATATTTTCAAGATTGGGGAACAACTTCAATGTATCGCCACCAGCGAATGCAGCCACGAAATCGTTAATACCGTCACAATCTATATCTCCGATGTTTACTGGCCAGGAGGAGACGGCATTGCGCCAGGTCATCGCGGGCGGGCTATCAAAGGGATGAGGGTCACCCAGATAAAGATACATCTCATCCAGGCCCCTTGAAGTAACGACAAAATCCCCGAAACAGTCGCCATTTATATCACCCAACCCTTCGCATGCCCAGCCCAGCATTCGGGACGCGCTGTCGCCTTTGATATAATCGATAACGCGCATTTCTGTGGCCGTGGCGGAATCAAAGCAGATCATCAAGAGGGACAAGGAAAAAACCGCGAAAAGTGCGTGCCTTTGAAAGCGACTGAATGCCATCGGCATATCCTCCCAATAGCAAGATAGCCGAAATTCAAATATTGTCACGAGGAAAATTCGATCCGATGGTGTAGGTCGAAACTCTTTAAGGTTTCGACATGGTTGTGCTTATCATTTCAATTTATTCAAGACATCAAACACCGCCGAAAAATCATCCCCTCCCCGGCCGCGAGCGCGGGCCATGCCATACAATTCGCGGGCCAGGCCGGCCATGAACAACGGCCGTTTCAACTCGTCGGCCAAATCTTGCGCGTAATGAAGGTCTTTGTATATGGCATCGACCGAAAACTGCGCCGCATAATTACCGTCAATGAGTGACTGCTTCTTCCCGTGCAATATACCTGAGTTCCCGGCTCCGGCGCCCAGAATCTCCAACGTCTTGGCGCGGCCGATCCCGGATGCTTCGCCATACGCCGCCACTTCGGCGATCGTCGTCATGAACGACCCCAGCACCATGTTGTTGATCAGCTTCATGCGCGTGGCGTGAGTCGGCGTAGGTAGATAAAATATATTCGATCCCAGCTTGTCCAGATACGGCCGGGCTTTCTCGTACGACTTTTTGTCGCCGCTGACGACGATGGTCAAGGCGCCCTTGGAGGCGGGCACGACGCTTCCGAAAATCGGCGATTCGATATAATACCCGCCGGACTTCTCGACCAATTCATAGAATAGCGGCACGGCTTCGAAATGGTTCGTGGTCGTGTCGATAACCAGCCGCCCCTCACATTTGCCCCGAAGCAGGCCGTTGTCGCCGGACAGAACCGCCGACACCGCGCCGCTGTCGAAGACGTTCAAAAAGACGATTTCCGATTTCGTCATCACGTCCGCCGGATGTTTGCCGACTTCCGCCTGCAGGCCTTTGGCTTTGTCGATAGTCCTGTTCCAGACGATCAGCTCGAGCCCTTCCGAAATCAGCCGCTGCGCCATGGCTTTGCCCAGATTGCCAAGACCGATGAATCCTATTTTCATTGTGTATCATCCTCGCTAAGAACGTTCGTTTCAATATTCATATGATACGACGAGCCAACGCCGATAATTGATTCGACTTTCCGTAGACCGGAACCTTGCCGGCCTCAATGTGTTGTGTCTATCAAAGACCTGCCAAATCAGTTTATAGGAAACGGATATGGAAATGCTCAGCGAGAAAAAATGTGTTCCCTGCGAAGGCAGCGTCGATCCCCTGACGCCCGACGAATACAAGCCATATCTCGACATGGTCGAGCATTGGACGGTGATCGACGACAAGAGGATCGAACGCGAATTTTCGTTCCAGAATTTTGCCGGGGCGCTGGCGTTCGTGAACGAAATCGGCAAGATCGCCGAAGAAGAGGGGCACCATCCCGATATATTCCTGCATGATTACAAGAAAGTCAAAGCCTCACTCTGGACGCACGCTATCGGCGGCCTGTCGATCAACGATTTCATTATGGCCAGCAAAATCGACCGTATTACAATGATTGAATAGACGGCTCTGCCTACTGATTCCCGGCGAGGTCGCCGAGGTGGATGCTGTCGATCGAAACATCGGACGGCCGATCCAGAGCGTACGCGACGGCTTCGGCCACCTCGGCCGGGGCGAGCATATTCTCCTTCGACCATTGGCCCGGCACGCGATCCCATAAGCCGGTATTCGTGGCCGCCGGATAGATATTGATCACCCGAAATCCCCGGGGCCGCAATTCCTCGCGCAAGGCGCGCGAAAATCCATCCAGTGCGAATTTGCTCATGCAGTAGCTCGTCCAGTTGGGAAAGACCGTCGTAGCCGCCACCGACAGGATATTGACAATCGCCGCTCCCGACGGCATGACCGCAAGCAGCTTCTGCGTCAATAGAAACGGCGCCGTGATATTCACCGCAAGAGTCGATTCCCAATGTTCCAGGGTTATTTTATCTAACGGTTCCACATAGGCAACGCCGGCGTTGTGGATCAGCGCATGAAGCGGCCCGTCCCCCACCCGAGAAACGATCTTGTCGATGCCGTCGAAGGTACTGATATCAGCGATAACGACTTCCGCTTCGCCATTCTTCTGCTTCACCAGCAACGCGGTTTCTTCGAGTGCCCCCCGATCGCGTCCGTGCAGGATAATAATCCGTCCCGGTTGCGCCAGTCGTTCGGCGATAGCCCGCCCGATACCCCGGCCGGCGCCGGTGATGAGCATGCGTTTCGTTTCGGGCATCCTGCCTCCCCGATTCCTCGTTAGTCGATTTCGCGCCGAAGCGTGAACCGGTTATTCGGCGTTTCCCATAACCGCAGGCGATGCAATTTATGATCGACAGCCTGCTCCACGCGCGGCCATAAAACCTGCACGATATTTTCCCCGGTGGTCGGTTTGTCGGAAAAGTCGCCGGTATCCAAGTCGAGATGTTTGTAATCCCACCGCCGCAGCGCCTCGGCCAGCCCGGTCTGGAATTGCCCGAGCGGGAACATCGTCCCGCTGCGATTATCGAGACGACCCGCGATAGCTGCCTCGACGATATACCGATGTCCGTGCCCGTTGGGATTATCGCACTTGCCGTACAATTTGATGTTTTCTTCTTCGGACAGAAATGGGCTATGCAGGCGATGTGCCGCTCGGAAATCGGCGCTGATTCCCATCATGTGTCGGCCGTCTCCGAGATACTCGGCGTAGAAATACGGATTTTCCCAAAGCCGTACCCGATCTACGGCCAGCGATTCGGCGAGAGTATCATACAGGAAACGCGATAGGTATTCGGTCGTCAGGGGAACATTGCGAAGCTGCGGGATATCTGTGGTGAGGTTGCGATGATCCAGCAGGTTGTGGATCTCGTGCAGAGACTGGGCGCAAACATCGTCGGGGGCGATCATTCCATAATCGTCGTCGATGTCGCCGCGCAATGTTGCCCGCAGTCGGTAATAATGTCCGTGTCCCGAGGGCGACGCCGCTTTGCCGAAGAGGCGGAAATTTTCGGTCTCGGTCAGATGCGGCGACCAGGTGCGGCGGGCGGCCGAAAATTCCAGCCACCGGTGGCGTTCGATACGCCCGTTGGCGTAGGCGGTGGCGGCGGTGGCGGGAGAAACATCGAGGTGACAGGCGACCGGTTCCGCCGCTTCATCGACAAACAGCGGCCGGACGTCATCCAGCAGCTGTCGGGCGAGCCGTTCCGGAGTCGGGACGGTATGGTCGAACGGCGGTGTATCCAAGTTAAGAAACTTGTGATCGTACCGCTCGGCCAGCAGGCGATTGACGCGGTCCTTGACGACGGTAACATTTATAATCATGCCGGTATGAGGATCGACCTTGCCGTGAAAAACAAAATAGACGGTGAAATTTCCGCCGAAGCCGTGTTCGCCGCCGACGGCGGGACCATAGATTTTCCGGTTTTTACCCTCCGACCAATCCGGGCGGAAATACCGGTAGGACAGCGATATTTCGAAGCGTTTGCTGAGGACAAGATACATGACGGCCTAACCGGTTTCGTTTGTTATCGGCTGATCAACTGCAGGAACTCCTGCCGCGTCTCGGCGTCGTCGTGCAGCTCCCCGAGGACGCACGAGGTGGTCATGACGGAATTCTGCTTTTCCACGCCGCGCATCATCAGGCACAGGTGCTGGGCCTCGATGACGACGCCGACGCCGATGGCCGATGTATATTTTTGCACGGTATCGGCGATCTGCTTGGTCAGGTTTTCCTGAATCTGCAGGCGGCGCGCAAAGGCGTCGACAATCCGCGGGATTTTGGACAGCCCGATCACCTTGCCCTGTGGAATATACCCGACATGGCATTTGCCGATGAAGGGCAAAAGATGATGCTCGCACATCGAATACAGCTCGATGTTTTTGACGACGATTAATTCCCGGGTGTCGGATTCGAACAGGGCGTCATTGATCAACGAAGGAATATCCTCTTTGTAGCCCTTGGTCAAAAACCGAAACGCTTTGGCGGCCCGCTCGGGCGTTTTTCGCAAACCCTCCCGATCGGGATCTTCGCCGACCGACACAAGAAGATGTCGATACAATTCCTGCATTGTCTCCATAAGCCGTAACCTCCCGGAACAAAGATACGTCGTATCGTCTGATAATATACGCAGCGGTTTCCGCCGATCGGACATTCAAGCTACAACATGCGGAAGGGAAACGCCAGAATTTTCTGTTTTGGGGGCGCCGGTGCGGGCGATCGGCGGGAGGGTCATCCACAGGGCCGCCGTAGGACCACAATCCGGGTCCCGCACCGGGCGTAGCTTACCCTTGGTCGGGATCGACCTTCGACAAAAAGGCGGGGTTTATTTGGGCCGGTTGATGCTTTAAAGATAGTGCCTGAACCGGAGTGACGGTGCTGTGCTCTCAGGTGCCAATTTCCGTGGTGTCTAATCCCGTGCTCCGTCAGCCTTCGAGGGTGCCGATTCAGGCACTTCTTTTCGTGCTCTTCGCTAAGATAGCACTTATTGAGAATCTGACAAGAAGGTATTTCATGGTACATTTATGGTATAGTATATACCATATACAAATGTGCGCGTATCGGCCGATCCAGCTTGAATTCAAAGGCCTTGGCGTCATTCGGGACGGGAAATCAAACCGATTTGAGGAATGTTTCGAGGTTGACTTTTTTATTGGCGATACCGAGCTTCTTGCGAATTGCGGATCGCTGTTTGAGAACGGTTTGGAGGGCGGTATTGAAGGTCACGGCGATTTCCTTGCAGCTCAAACCGTTTTGGATCATGTGGCATATTTCCAATTCGCGCGGCGTCAGGTCGGCGAATCGTTCTTCCAGCTTGCTGGTCAACGGCGCTGCGATATCCTTGAGGTTGCTACGCAGTAGCTCGATATACTGTCCTCCGGACGCATCAACGCGATTTCCGAGCGATTTCAGGATCGGCAGGGCGATACGATTAATATTGGCCTGAATTTGCATACTCATCTGCCGTTTGCCCTGTTCGATCTGAGCCAACACCTCGTTGAGAGCGATGTTTTTCTGGTGGAGGGATTCGCGTTCGACCCTGAGGGCCTCGTTGATCGTCGCCAGCTCCTCGGTCCGTTCCCGCACGCGCCGTTCCAGTTCGTCGTAGGCCTTCTGCAATTCGTTCCGCGACCGCCTCCGTTCGGTGATATCCTCGGTATGCACGAGCACCTGATTCGGAGGCACATATACGTAATATACGATGAGAAATTTCTCATCACCCGTACTCTGGAAATGATAGAACATTTCTTTCTTGAATGTTTTCTTCAGTCGCAAACATCGTCTTACATCCTTGATAACCCCGGGCATATCGGCATACATCACCGATGCCGCCATACCCACGTAATCCTCGATCCGACCCCGGGTGATTGCATGGGCGGCCCGATTGAATTCGGTCAGGCGAAAATCGTCCTCATCTTGTTCCCAGATATAGGTTGGCAGCGGGCTGGCTTGAAATTGACGCCGGAACCGTTCCTCGCTTTCCTGAAGAGCGTCGATCGCTTCCTTATATTGCGTAATATCGTTGGCAATAACCAGCGCCGCCGTAACGGCGGCGCCGGCGCCGACATAGGGCTGGACATTGACATCTAACCATCTCCATTTTCCGCCGACACGGGTTCGGACTGTTTCCGCGAAGCCGGTGTTTTCCGTGATGACTCTGCGGATGTTGCCCAAATGTTGATCCGCCAGCTCGGCCGGGAAAAAATCATACAGCGTCGTACCCAGGGCATCCCTCGATGCCACCCCGAGATCTCTGGCGCCGTGGCTGTTGATGTAAAGGAATACGCCATCGATATCGACGACCGCGATCGTCACCGGAACATTTTCCATGATCAGCCCATATTGATCGGCGCTGGCCCGCAGTTCTTTCCGGGCCGCGCTGTAATCGGTGATGTCGGTCACGATGGTTACGACATGGGTGACCCTTTTGTCCCTGATGACCGGATGCTTCTGTGTCCGGGTATAGACATCTCGGCCGTTTAGGTGGATGGTTTCTTCGGTCGTCATCGAATTCCCGGTTTTGAAGACGCGGTTATATTCGTCATGGACTTTATCTGGCAGAAAATCGAAGGCGTCGAATACCCGCTTGCCGACGATATCATCGACATCGATATTCAGCTCCCGGCACCATTCCCCGAAAGACCTGTTGAACACCAGAATCCGCAGATCGGAATCGATCACGTGCACCGATTCATCGATGGCATCGAGGACGGCCAGACTGAGGTCTTCGCCGAAGAAGTCTCTCCGAACATCCTTGCCTTTGATGGCTCGGCTTCGCTGCTGTTTCTTGCCCGTCATATCTTAATCCAAACACCAGAGGATATCATAGTTTTCTACAAATTAGGACAAATCCGGGTCATTCTCAAGCACTTTCTGCTCCTCGGACGGCGGTGAGCGGCGGGCAAAAAAAAGGCCGGGTTCACACGACCCGGCCTTCCTCGCACAGGGGGGCAGGAGGGGGGATGAATCATTACCCCTTGGAAAATGCCACGCTCTTCATCACCAGCCCCAGGGTAAACACCGCCACCGTCGCCGGCAGCAGGTAGAAAAAACTAAAGGGAAGGAAGAACGTCAGAACGAACGCCGCCAGGACCGAAGGCAGCGCGATGAAAAAGATCAACTCAAAAGACAGCTTTACCAATTTGTAAATCAACAGCAGGACAATTGCCGCCGCCAGCATATAGGCGGCGTAGAGGCCGGTTTGCCCGAAATGATCGAAGATGAACTGGCGGATCGGATCGAGCACCTGCCCATGCTCTGATACCGCCCTGGCGATCTCACCGGTCTGTATGTTTGTCAAGAAATTCATCGATATACCCGCCCTGTTCTATACATCGGATTATCGGCAGCCTTCCCTTAATCGACTGGCTCAATCGTCAGGCTGGACTCGCCCACGTGCGTCAGGCCGACCATCCGGCTGGTGAGGAAATTCTGCGACGTTATCCATTTCTGAGACAGATCGATAACCTGATCCTGATTCAGATCCTCTTCCCAGTCCAATATGATGTTATCGAGTCGTCGATCATCGATAACGACGTCGTCCATGGAGAGTGTAAACCTGACTTTCATACCTTATAACCGCCTGTCCTTGCAAAGTTTCCCGTATCTGACCGGGGATTTGCAAGGCGGATGCCAACCCGCTGCACGATTGACGAAAACCTGTAAGTCGTTGCGGAACAATGAAAAATGTATAGGGAAATTCCGATACCGGGGCAAAATCGGCTGTCCGGTTACCTCGGGCGGGTTCAGATTATGGGGGTGATCCCATCATTTGTTGGGCGGTCGCGACCTGGCGACGCCAAAGCGCCCTCTCCCAACGAGCGGGAGAGGGCGCCTCGATGCCCTCCTCGACCGGAATGCCCTCCTTCCCCGCAAGAATTGGGACTCCTCGGCCGATGGATTCTCCCTGAAAAGTCTCTCGCCGATTTCGATAATCGGCGCTTCCCAGGGACCTACTACCCGCTAATACAGGACTCCCGTTCGAGGAGTTGTCCAAGCCCCAATACCTTTAGAAATGCGCTTATCCTCGCGCAAAATCCATGGCATCATCCCGTCTGTCAATGAGCGTCGGCCCAACGGCAGGCCGGTCAATCCGGACCGCCGAATCAAGCGAAGTCGGCGGGTCCACCAAGCCGAATGTTCATATCTTATCAACGTCGTATCTGAATTGCCTGCTCGTGAAGTACGTTTCCGCAGATCGTCGTCTCGATGGAAATACGGGGATAATGCATATGCCGCACTCAAATAAAGAAAACGGCCGCAAGTATAGCGCCGCGATGGAAATCGATACGGCCGGATTTTCGATTTTTTCCGGTCAGCTATCGACCTCCGCCGGTCCGGAAGCAATTCCGGCGGCGGTTCCAATCACTATACAGCCGTTAAACGAACGGATAGGCACCCTGATTCTCCACAAAATTACATGCTAAATTTACTTATTTGTCGCGGGTTTGTCAATCCATTTTTGAACATTTGACGAGGCGTGACGAAATCTCCCCCCAAGGCAACCATCGACGCCTCCGACCCGTCTAAACGATGGAACCGTCAGCGCGGCGTTAAGTACAAAATGGCAAAAGCGTTTTTCAGCCAGGAGGATATGCAATGAAACATACGGCTATCGGGGCGGCGTTGGTTACCGGGCTCCTCGTTGTAGTGTTCATGGCGTTCGGGGTCAGTTCGGCGAAAAAATACGAGGGCAGTACCCCTTGGATCGGCGTCTACACGCAGGAAATCGACAAGGACATTTCAGAGGCGTTCAATCTCGATCAGGACGAGGGGATCGTGGTCGTGGACGTCGTCGATGATTCGCCCGCCTACGAGGCGGGCCTCAAGCGCAAGGATGTCATCATCGAGTTCAACGGCAAGAAGGTCGACGGCAGCGAGCCGCTGGCCGATCTTGTCCGTGAGACCAAAGTCGGCGACAAGGTCGATATCGTTGTAATGAGAAAGGGCGAGAAGAAAACCCTGACTCTTGAGATCGGCGAGAGACCGCAATCGAAATGGCGCGATAAAGATCGCCAATACAACCGCCAGTTCATGGTTGACAATCTCCTGAAAAATAACCTGGCGCTGGCAATCGGGCATCGCGGATATATGGGCGTCGGTATTCTGGATCTCAACGAGCAACTCGGCGACTATTTCGGCGTCAAAGACGGCGACGGGGTACTGATCACCGAAGTCGAAGAGGATTCTCCGGCGGAAAAAGCGGGCTTGAAAGCCGGCGACGTCATTGTCGGCGCCGACGATGAGGATATCACCGATTCGGAGGATATCTTCGATGTCATGTCCGACAAAGAAGAAGGCGACACTGTCTCGATTACCTATCTCCGAAAAGGCGCAAAACATACCGTCCCCGTGGAGGTGACCGAGGAATCATATTCCATGCACAATATCTCTCTCCCCAACCTGAACATCCAGATCCCCAATATCCCTTCGATCAAGGGCATTGATCGGATGAATCTGGATAAAGAATACAACCTCGAGATGGATGATTTTCACGAGGAAATGCAGCAGTTGAAAAAGGAATTGCAGGAATTGCGCGAGGATCTGAAGGACTTGGAGTCCAAACTGGATTAATTGGCCGAGTCAGAGAGGCGTAACATAGAATCCGTGCATCGAGAACCCCGGGCCGTCCCGACCCGGGGTTTTTATGTCGAACATTAATCCAATCGTAGGGCGGAAGTCCCCGACTTCCGCCATTATATTTAAATTACTCCGGAGGTGGCCTGCGGCTTCAGCCGCAGGATGATGGCATGTCCCGCTGCACGCGGTTGTAGATGTTCGCTGACAGGAAAGTCAATCGCCTATCCGTGCAGCTAAAGCTGCAGGCCGCCCCATGGCCGCTCGAAGTATCGGAATAGATGCTGGATGGACGCGGACGCCGCTACTCTTTCAAACTGACAACATGCGTCGGCTGGAGCTTCTTTAGCCTCAAGGAATTGCTGACGACAAACACCGACGACATGGCCATCGCCGCCGCCGCCAGCACCGGAGAAAATATCAGACCGAATATGGGATAAAACACGCCCGCCGCAACCGGAATCATGATGACATTATAGAAGAATGCCCAGAAAAGGTTCTGCTTGATGATACGCAACGTCGATTTGGAAATATCGAACGCGGATAAAACCGTGTCCAGCGTCGTGCCCGTGACGGTAATATCGGAGGCTTTGACGGCGATGTCCGTTCCGGTGCCGAGCGAAATCCCTATATCGGCCGCGGTCAGCGCCGCGGCATCGTTGACGCCGTCGCCGACCATGGCCGTCACCCGCCCGGTTTGCCGCAGGGAACGAATCGTGGTAAGTTTTGTCTCAGGTAACGCATTAGCCTCGACGCGGGTTATTCCCAGTTTGGCCGCCACCGAAGCCGCCGAATAGGGATTGTCGCCGGTCAGCATAATCGTTTCGACGCCCCGCTCATGCAATTGCCTGATCATCTCGGCTGCGCCCGTCTTGAGCGTATCGGTGAACGATATCGCGCCCAGGTAATTGTCGTCGACGGCGACATAGACGACCGCCGTGCCCTCTTCCTTGCCCACCTGCTTGATGGTTTCCCGGTACTCGGCCGGAAGTCCGTTCTCGGAAACGAACGCGCCGCTTCCGATGATAACCTTCCGCCCGTCGATGACCGCCGTCAACCCCTGGCCGGGTTTATTCTCATGGCTATCGGGCTTGAGAAATTTGATGCCGTCTTTCCGGGCGCGGGCCCTGACCGCTGCCGCGAAGGGATGTTCGGAAAACTGCTCAGCGGAGGCGGTGATCTGAAGCAGCGTTTCGGGCCGGGTTCCGTCGGCTGGAATCAGCCGATGAACCAGCGGTTTGCCTTCGGTCAGCGTGCCGGTCTTGTCGAAAACAACCGTCGTGACTTTGGTGAGTTTTTCCAGAATGCCGCCGCTGCGGAATAATATCCCCATCCGGGCCGCCCGTCCCGTCCCGACCAGAATCGCCGTCGGTGTCGCCAAGCCCATGGCGCACGGGCAGGCCACGAGCAGCACCGCCACCGGCGCTATGAGGATCATTCGCGACCCGGGATCGAATATTGCCCATACGATCAGCGTGATCAGCGCGGCTCCGATGACAAAGGGAACGAATATTCCCGCGACGCGATCGGCCAGGCGTTGAATCGGCGCCTTTTCGCCCTGCGCCCCGCGCACCATACGGATCATACGACCCAGCACTGATCCGGCGCCCATCCGCAGGACCTTCATCTTTATGCCGTTGCCGGTGTTGACCGTTCCGCCCGTCACCGGATCACCGAGCTTTTTGGCCACGGGCATAGATTCGCCGGTGATCAGCGATTCGTCAATGGTCGTCTCGCCCTCGACGACGACCCCATCGGCGGGGATCGATGCTCCGGGACGAACCACAACCGTATCGGATATCTGCAGTTCGGCGATATCGATTTCTTCCTCGCCGTTTTTCCCGGCTCGAAGGACCTTCTGTGGGATCAGCGATCTCATACCGATGGCGGCGTCGCGCGCTTCCTGGGTGGCTTTTTCCTCGAGAAATCGCCCAAACAGAATGAACGTGATAATCATCGCCGTGGTGTCGAAATAAACCGCTGAATGAACTCCGCCCTTGCCGGCAAATATCAAAATTGTCGCTACTGTGGAATAGACGAACGCGCTGCCCGAACCCAGTGCGATCAGGCTGTTCATATTCGTGCGAAAATGCTTCAGTTGCAGCCAGGCGTCGGCGAAAAACATCCGCCCGGCATACACCACCGGCAGAATCAGCAGAAATTGGATCGTCGCCGATACCGCTGCCGGGATGGTAAACAGATGGAACAGATGCTGCCCGGCGTGCAGGATAAACACGGCGATAGTGCATGCGGCGGCGAGAACAACGTCCCGTTTCAGCCGCACCGCTTTTTGTTTCGACTCGGTGTCGTCGGCATGAAAGCCGGCCTCATATCCGATTTCGTGAATATCTTTGATGAGATTTTGACGATCATAAAGGCCCGGAACCAGTTCCACTTGGCCGGTTTGAGTGGCAAAATTGATGCGGGCGTCGGCGACGCCGGGGAGTTTTTTCAGGCCGTTTTCCAGCGTCAGGACACAGGCGGCGCAACGCATATTGAAAATGTCGACTTCCTCACGGGACGTGGATACTTTCAAACCGGCCTTCCCGATGGCGTCCAGAGCCTTCTTCACGGTGCCGTTGCTGCTGCCGGGATCTTTCAGCCGAAACCTGATCCGATCCGACGCGGCGTCGACTTCAATATCGGTCAAGCCGTCCAGCGAACGGAGCCGCTCGGAGACATCCTTGGCCGACGGAGGATTGTTGAGCCCGACCACGGGAATATCGATTGTCCGCGCCTTTTGTTCGATCATGACAATACCTTCTCCAGATCACCGATCAGGTCGTCGGCGTCTTCGATTCCGACCGACAGCCGGATCAGGCTGTCGCTGAGTCCCTTCTCGGCGCGCACCTCGGCCGGTATCGAGGCGTGAGTCATAGCGCCGGGATGCTCTATCAAGGACTCGACACCGCCCAACGATTCGGCCAGCGTGAAAATTTTCGTTTTGGCGACGATTTTGAGCGCCTCTTCCCTGCCGCCGTCGATCTCAAACGATACCATACCGCCGCCGCTTTTCTGCTGCCGCCGGGCGATTTCGTAATGAGGATGGTCATCGAAAAAGGGATAGATGACCCGTTCTACGCCGGTGTGTCCTTTCAGGAAACGTGCAATTTTCTCCGCGTTCTCGCTGTGCCGCTCCATGCGCAACGGCAGCGTCTTCAGCCCCCGGTGGGCGATAAAACTATCGAACGGGCCCATGATAGCTCCCGCAGAATTCTGAATCATCTTGTACCTCTGGTACAACTCCTCGTTATCGGTCACGATAGCGCCCCCGACCGTGTCCGAATGGCCACCGATGTATTTGGTCGTCGAATGGACAACGATATCGGCGCCCAGCGGTATCGGCTCCTGAAGCGCCGGCGACATAAATGTATTATCGACTGCGAGGATGATATTCTTGGCCCGTGCGATTTTCGCCAGGCGGGCGATATCTATGATTTTCAGCAGCGGATTGGTCGGCGTTTCCACCCAAATAAGCTTCGTTTTCGGCTTGATCCACGGCTCGGGATCGAAATCGCCGGAAAGATCGACAAAATCGAATTCGATGCCCAGCGGCTGAAAGAGCGTGGTTAACAGCCGATAGGTGCCGCCGTAGAGGTCGTCCCCGGCCAGAACCCGGTCGCCGGGGCGAAACGTCTTGAGGACGACATCGATGGCGGCCATGCCGGAGGCGAAAGCCAGCCCGAAACGGGCCGATTCCAGAGAGGCCAGGGCGTTTTGAAACGCGGTTCGAGTGGGATTATCAGTGCGGGAATACTCATACCCCTTGGTGATACCGGGAGCTGACTGGGCATAGGTGGACGTCTGGTAAATTGGCACGACGACCGCGCCGGTAGACGGATCGGGTTCCGAACCCGCATGCACCGCCCGGGTGGCCGTACGAAATTTGGAAAACCTGTCTTCGGTCATAATCCTCCGTCGAGGGAAGCGGCTTCGCCGCTATATAATATGTTCAACCTATATTTAACCATAAAAAAACCGCCCGGTTCCGTCGGAGATAAGGAAACCGGGCGGGCTCAAATTATTGCTGTTTTTATCGCCGCCGGACGCGCACTGGTCCGGTTACTTGATCCCCAAAGCGATCAACAGACCGGGGCAGCGGCGAAGAAGGTCTTTGCGTATTTTCTGCCGGGCGCGGTGCAGATACCAGCGGACCGTCGCTTCCGGCATTTCCATGATATCGGCCACGTCGTCGATATGGCATCCCTCGATATCACGGAGAACAAAAGCCGATTTCTGCTTGCCGTTCAGCCGTTCCGTGGCTGCGGTGATATGCTCCCGCAACTGTGAGGTAATAAAGGTCTTTTCCGGGTTGTCGGCGTGATTTTCGGCCGTTTCATAAACGTTTTCAAGGGGCTCGTGCCGGTGTCGGCGATGCTTGCGCATGTAGTCGATCGATGCGTTGACCGTGATCCGATACAGCCATGTGTAGAAACGCTTGCTTTCGTCATACCGCCACAGATTCTGCGACGTTTTGACGAAAACGTTCTGCATGATGTCGGCCGCTTCATCATAATCGCCGACCATCTTGTATGCCAACGCAGCGACCTGATTTCGATAAAGATCGACCAACTCGGTGAACGCGTGCTTGTCTCCACTCTTGATGCGTCTGATAATAGTCCGTACTTCCAGTTCGTCCTTGTCGTCGGTGGCAGCCATGGCCACGGCGGCGTTCGATTTCCTTTTGGTGGCTGAGTTTTTCATGGTGGCATCCTTTTCCTGTTTCCCGTGCATCAATCTCATGGCCCATAAAACTAGTTGTATATCGCCTAAAACCAATCCCTGGCCGAGATGTTCCCGGAATTCTGCATATTCGCGCGAGTTTTTGCGACTTTCGAAAAAGACATTATAGTACAAAAGTAATGAAGATATTAATGTACGATTATCTTTTCTGCAAAGCTGCCTGATTGGTAGTCTCAATATACGAAAAATGGATGGCTACGGTCAAGCATTTCTTGGAAAATAGACAAAAAAAATCCCCGTCGACGGACGGGGATTTGTCAAAAATTTATATAACTATTTGGTAAGTATGTACTTAAGCGGATTCACCGGCTTGCCGTTCTTGAGCACCTCGTAATGCAGGTGCGGCCCGGTCGAATACCCGGTATTGCCCATGTACCCGATTATGTCGCCCCGCTTAACCCGCTGTCCCACTTTGACATCGTACTTACTCAGATGACCGTACCGGGTTTTGTAGCCAAATCCGTGGTCGATGGCGATCATCTTGCCCAAGCCGCCGTTAACCCGTACCGACGAGACTTTGCCGTTGGCCGTGGCGTGCACCGGCGTGCCTTTCCGGTTGGCGATATCCACGCCCGAATGGAACTGCTTGAAACCGGTGAAGGGATCGTCCTTATAGCCGAATCCCCGCGAAAAATATCCTTTGGTCGGCATAATCGACGGCGTATGGTCCATGCGGTCGCGCTTTTCGATCAGCAGATCATAGACTTCCTGATAGCGGTCGTTTTCGAATTTGGAGATCCGAATCAGCTCGTCGACGTCGGAGGTGACGTCAAGGGCCGCCTGCGTCGACGGCGTCATGTCCTCGACTTCCGGGTCGATCGGACCGCCGACACCGAGCATACGCGCCTCGGGATCGATTTCGGGAAGGCCGAAAATAGTCCGTATCGCCTCCTCCTTGGAGACCAACTGATCGTAATTTCCCTTGAGTTTGTCGATGGATCCGTTGAGAGCGGTGAATTGCCGGGAGAGGAGCTGGTTTTCCCACGTCAGTTTTTCAAGACGTGCTCGGTCGACTCGCGTGTCGAAATAATCCGCCAGCAAAAACATATTGATCAGGACGAAAAACACGCCGCAGATTCCGACCGCCCAGAGCAATCTGACAGGTATCGAATATTGTCTTACGTTCCCCCGGTCACCCGGAAGAATCATGACGGTAATCTTGTCTTTCCACATAACCCACGAATCGGGGATACGGCGTACCCCCGCCTTGAAAATTTTACCAAGTATACCGCCACATGGTCGGCCTGTCAATAAAAAAAAGTTCGGCAACGTTTTAAAATCCAACGGCGCCTCCCTTGGCAACTATTTGATCAACATGAATTCGCGCCGAAGAATCTTGTCGATCACCTCGATGAACTTCTCGGGGTTGAGCGCCTGCAGGCTGTACAAATGCCAGCAGATCTTCCTCGGCTTTCTGTAACGCTCCTTCTTTCGCGGGGCCATGTTGTCCTGCCTTAGCTTCGATATCGCGAAGGCCGGACAATCTTGCCCGTCCTCCGTAGTATCGACCCAAAATTACCGTACTTTATAGGGTTGCCTATGCAAGCGCCGTGCCTTTATCGGCCGGTGCCCACACTTTGGCAGGACAAACCCTACCTCATTGATATCTTACGGATTAGGATTTTGATTAATTGCGCAAATCCTGAACACTGCGCAATATCACGCAACAAACTTATGGCTTGTTTCCTATATTGCGTAGATAACGTCCCCTCTCGCCGGTAGTTAGTCTTCGGTTCCCAAGGCGAAAACATATTTGAGATTTCCCTGTGCAGGACCGGAAATTATGCGCGAACATGGATGCCAAATGCAAGTTTCTTCCTAAGGATTTTCGGGAACAAACGGGAACCGGGCTTTGTTATTAATTTCACGTTTGTGAATGGACCGGAAACCGGCCGGCGATTTGGAGACGGACCTGAGACGATAGATGCGCCGGTCAAACAGCAAGCATGGAAGGTTATCATGAAATTCCAGGCGAGCATAATCAGTAATTCGAGGGGGGCATGCCAGTGATCCATAATAATCCCTCTATACGCTGATGACCGGAAGGACAGTTCCTTTGCCCGGTCCGCTTTGGCGGTCGGATCGGCGGCGATCTGCATATGGTCGGCGTATCCTCCTGCATCATACGGATTTGGAGTTGTAGTACCTGTTCGAATAACGGAGACAGTAAATAGGAGAATGGAAATTCTCCATAGGAACGGAGGTTTATCATGGCAGAACAACACGCATATGCGGAAACCCACCGCGAGCAAATATCGATGAAATATCTGCTCGGCGGCTCTATGACGGAGGGAATCGCCGGCGCCGGCGCTCTCGTCGTCACGATAGCCGGACTGGCCACCCTCAGTTCGAACAACCCGCTATTATCCATAGCGGTGATTTTGATCGGTGGAGCGCTGTTTTTCGAAGGCGGCGCGGTCGCCTCGCGTTTCTCCACCCTGCTTTCCGAGACCAGCAACGGGCGCCTGCAGTCGACCGAATTCGGCAGCGGCATGACCGCCGAACTGATGGGCGGCATGGTCACGGTCGCCCTGGGTATTCTGTCGCTTCTGGGTGTTTCCAGCATGGAGCTCAATTCGATCGCGGCCATCGTGGCCGGCGGCTCTGTGTTCATCGGGAGCATGCTGACCTCGCGCCTGCAACACCTGGGCATTTCCCGGTCGCAGGAATCCGAGGAATCGCGTGATCTGGCCCATTCGGCGGTATCGTCGGCGGCCAACATCCAGGTACTCATCGGCTTCGGCGCAGCGGTGCTCGGCCTTCTGGGCCTGCTCCACATGGCCCCCCACACATTGTCGTTGGTGGCGATGTTGTCGTTAGGCGTCGCCGTGCTGGTAAGCGGCGGCTCCCTGAGCGGTCTGGCGATGATGCTTCGGCACTGATGATTGATCGGATGGTACTTATTATCGCGCGGTCAGCCGTGCCCCGCTGCTTGCGGCGGGTTCCCCCCTGGCCGCGCCGATGATGATTATTTAAAGTTTTAACTACCCCCCTCATCGCAAATTCCAGTTACCTTAAGGGATACATGATTTTACAGCAAAATGGCTTCGT
>CAZJWR010000067.1:0-18022 GCA_964549765.1 uncultured Ignavibacteriales bacterium | reverse complement strand
ACCGAGTTGTCGGCTATATCATTCGTGGCAAGGGAATACGGGGCCGCCGTGAGAATCTGGCGCGGGGTCATCTCGGCGTCCGCGCCGACTTTGATCCCGAGGTAACGCTTGCTGCCGTCGAAGACGTTAGCCGCAAACGGCCCCAGTTCGACGGTAAAAACGCCGTTGGCGTCCGGATGAATATTCATTGCCGGCGAAGTATAGAGGGGGGCCCCCCCGGTCGCAGCAGCATAGATGTAGAAGAAAACCACCGGTGGGTCAGTTAACGGATCCCCGGCGGCGTCGGTGAGCCGGCCCTGGTAGCTGATTGTAGTGGGCGCCTGAGCGGCGGCGAAGGCGGCGGTCAAAAAGCACACCGCCAGGCCGATAAGAAACATTTTTGCTATGCGTCCAAGCATTGTATTCTCCTTTCAAGATTACCTGCAATATCTGAAATTGCTACATTATTTTCTGTAATGTGGCTAGCCACGGTCATTTTCCACTACCGGGAACATCGGGCGCGCTCGGCAGAGTATCGGTCACCGTGCCCCCGCCGCCTTCGCCACCATTTTCACCGCCCCCGCCGGCCGCCAGAACGACCGCGCCGGCCACAACGCCGACACCAAGAGCGATCGCCCACCATTGTTTGTACCAGGGCTTGCTTTCCTTGGGAGTGATGGTGGTCACGACCGGTTTTTCCTCGGCGGGAGGCGGCTGGGTGATGACCGGTTCCGCTGCTTTCTGTGCTTCTTCCTCGTCGACCAGATCCTTGGCTTCGTTCATCATCTCGATGAATTCGGTCGAGCTGATATCGAGCTCTCCCCGCCAGTCGCGGTAGGCTCGAAAGGCCTCTTTGAACTGGTTGATAACCAGTTTTTTCTTCTCGCTGTCGTTTTTTGACTTGGCGTAGTAGACCGCCGCCAGGAGCACATGCGCGTCGGCTCGCTGCTCGATGGTGAGATCGCCGAGATTGAGATAATCCATAATTTCCTGCTCGGCGCAATGATAATCGAGCGATTTGAAGCTTATCCTGGCGTTGTCCAGCGACGGTTTCGTCCGGTCATAGGGGCATTCCGGGGTCTGCCCCATGGCCGCCGCCGGCAGGACGACCCCATGGATAAAGCAGACCAGTGCAATGACCCCGATGATCCGAAACATGGGATGATCGGTGTGCATTCAACCTCCTTGTATTATTTGTTAAAACTCCTATTGATGGTCACTCTTGAGACCAATAGACCAGAAGGCGGGCCGCCTCTCCGGGTGACCCCGCCGGTTTGACTTTCAGCATACCGCTCGTCCCCCGCACCGCCGAACGCAGCGCCGAATTGAACGGATATATGATGCAGGAGTCGATCCGGGCCGGTTGATTTTCAGCGAGGCCGATCCCCCTGAGAGTCAGATCGATCATCCACTCCCCGACCGGAATTTTCATCCCCAGATAGGGGAAATTGGGTATTGTCTGTTTGCGACCGTTGCGTGTGAATTCCAAAATGTAATTATCCGTCGGCGGGATCAGGGCCATCTGGACGTCGACCGTGTCGAGGGCCGAGAATTCCTTCTGCAGATCGAACGAAATATTGCTCGGCCCGGTCGGCAGATCGACCGTGCGCCGCAGCACGGGATAATCGGGCTGCGTAATCGTCGCCTGATATCGTCCCGGCTCGATTTCGAATCGCTTATTCAGGTCGCGCCGTTTGCCGCCGATTTCCAGCACGGCGTCATCGGCAGGCGTCACTTGCGCCAGCACTTCCGATTTGGCCGGCGGAGGCGGCGGTTTCTGTTCCGCCGGTTTGATTTTTTTTGCCGCCGTTTCGGTGGTTGACGTCGCGGGCCGCTGGTTTTCCGGTTTATTCGTTATCGACGATGTCGATTGTTGGGACGATGGTACGCCCGGCCGGGTCGTATCCGGCTTTGCCTGCCCCTGTTCGGACTGCTGAAGTTCTTCGGCAGCCTTCGGGCTTTGGACTTCCTCGCGGATATCGCCCGGTTTTACCAGTTCGGTCTCCTCGGGGCTTCCGGTCAGGCCTGCGACATAATCGGAGATGGTATCGCGACCAAGGTAACCGGCGGCCGCAAGAACAACCACGATCAGGACAATGATCAAGGGGGCTTTGGAACGTCGTCTCCGCAGACCGAAGGCGGATTTGAGATTCTTGAACGCTTCGGCCAAATCGGCCGCCGACTGGTAGCGTTTTTTCGGGTCGGGATGAGTGGCTTTCTTGAGAATATCGGTCAATTCCGGCGACAGTTTCCGCGCCGCCAACCCGCCCCATTCGTTGACATCCGGATTGGTGGGGTTACGATACGGGAGGCTGCAGGTGGCGAAATTGAACAGGGTGATGCCCATTTCGTAGATGTCGCTGATAAACGGATTGTAATTTTTTCCGCCGGTCTGGCGTTCGGGAGCGGCAAACATTGGCGTTAGGGCGCTGTAGCCGGTTTTGGTGGCGTCGGTGCCGGTCTGTTTGGCGATGCCGAAATCGATGAGATAGACGTTTTCGTTTTTGTCGATCAGGATGTTGCCCGGTTTTATATCGCGATGAGCGATTTTTTTCTGGTGGGCGTAGGCAATGGCCGAGGTCATGGCGCGGGCGACGTTGAGAAATCGTTTTTCCGACAACGCCCCGGATTCCCTGAGGATGACCGCGCCGTCCTTGCCGTCGATAAATGAAACGATAACGGCGCCTTCATCGGGCAGGTAGTCGATCACCCGGCTGATGTTGGGATGATCGAGCATACACAGGATTTTGGCTTCTTTGGCAAATTTTTCACGGGCCTGGACGCGCTTGAAGAACTTGATGACAACCCGTTGTTCGGGCAGATTTTCGTTGTAGCCCTCGTAGACTTCGCCGAAACCACCGCCGCCCAGGTATGATTTTATTTTGTACTTGCCGCCGATGACCCAGTCGATGATACCGAGAGGATCGAGCGGCCGCTGGCTGTCGGAATCGCCCAACGGGTGGGTCTGTTCGTCGTCCGGCATCGAGTTCTCCGCGTGATAGATGTAGCTGTGCCAGTTGCGTCATTCCGGTTCGAAACACCGGATATCAGTTTGACTTGCCTCTGTCAATTATCGTAGTAGAATGTATGCTACATCCGCCCTTCCCCCGCAAGTACTTTTTTATGGTACTGAACGGATGATCGGAGCGCATTGACGTACGGGAACACCAGTGAGTAAATTCACAACGGCCACTGAGAGAAAGCATTCCCGACCGCGTAAAAGTGCGGATTTACCGGCTATTTTCGGCCGAATTTTGCCTTCAATGCCTTGGCCACCGCTTCAGGGACGAGACCGGATACGTCGCCGCCGTTTTTGGCGACGTCCTTGACGATGGTCGACGACAGATACACCCACGACAAGGCCGGCATCAAGAATACCGTCTCTACCTGCCGGGCCATGCGGCGGTTCATCAGCGCCATCTGGAATTCGTACTCGAAATCGGACACCGCCCGCAACCCGCGAACAATGGCACAGGCGCCGATTTCCTTGGCGTATTCGGCCAAAAGGCTGTCGAATATTTCGACGCGAACGCTGTTTTTGTCGCCGACCGTGGCCGTGATCAACTCGGCCCGCTCCTCGGCGGAAAACAGGATCGTTCGCTTGTGGCTGCTGCGGGCCACGGCCACGACGATTTCATCGAACAGGTTGACGGCACGATGGATTAGCGAAATGTGCCCGTTGGTGATGGGATCGAATGTCCCCGGGTAGAGCGCCAGGCGTTTTTTTCTTTTATTCATAGGCGAATATCGATATGGCCGAATCTCCGAATCGGCGCGTTTTTATTACGGCGTTCGACTGCGGCGTATGGTCGCCGGCATGTTCCATTATAAGAAATCCGCCGCGTTTGAACAACGCAAATTCCACCAGCAGATCGTACAGTTTGTCGGGGTCGACCAGGCCGTAAGGCGGATCAGCAAAAATCAGATCGAAAGCGACGCCCTCGGATGAGAGTATCGTAATGCCTTTCTTAAAATCGGCATTGATCAGCCGCAGGTCGAGGCCGCAGGTTTTGAGATTTTTTTCGATAACCGACGCCGCCTGAAATTTTTTCTCGACCATCACCGCCGAACTCGCACCGCGCGAAATCGCTTCAATCGCCAGCGCTCCCGATCCGGCAAAAAGATCGAGCACGTCGGCGTCGGGCAGGTCGTGCTGGAGGATGGAAAAGACCGCCTCGCGGACCTTGCCCGTGGTGGGACGGGTGGTCTGACCGGACGATGTCCGGAGAGTCCGCCCTTTCAGGTAGCCGCCGGCGATCTTGATGCTCATTCCAGCGCCAGCCCCAATGGAATCAGAAATCGTTCGGGAGAATAACGGTCGATTGTTTCCGAGGCCGGTTGAAAATACCCTTCGTTGAATTGCGGCCGGGCAATCGGCATCGAAAACCGTTCCCGGAGCGCCGTCATCAGAAGTTCATCGGCGGCATGCCGTCCCGAAAGAACGATCCGGGAAACCGGCACGGTGATGCCCGTTTGAAAAAGTTCGGAGAGGTCGAAACTCAGCATCAATTTGAACTCGGCCGCCAGTTTCTTCGCTATCGCGGATGATATCGCCTCGCCGGGGGCGGTCTCGAGGCTTCCCGCGCAGTAGAGTTTATCCTGATAGAGTATCGCCAGCGTCACCGTATCGGCTTCGACGTCGATCAAAACCTGCAGATCGCCCGGTTCGCGGCGGCAGAAGGTCCGATAGCCGTCGGCCAGCGCCGCGGCGTGCAGTTTGAATCCCGACGGCTTTCGCAGCGTCGTCTGATATGATTCGATCAGCCGGTTGATCTCGGCTTTGTGATAGGCGATAGAGAAAAACCGCTGGAAGCCGTCGCGGCCATTGAGGGGGAGGATGTCGAAATAGAAGCTGTCCGGGGGATCCAGAAGCGACTGCGCCAACTCGAACCGGGCCATTTCGATGGCATCCATTGACGGGCTTTTCTTGATCTGTATCTTTTTGACCACCGCCAGGGAGCTGTCAACGCCGAAAAAGAGGCGGCCGCTGTCGAGCGTGTCGCCGTTGACATCGTCGTCCGACGTCAGCAACCGCGTGACGATATTGCGGGCGCCGTCGTTTTCGACTCGCGCGGCGTGCAGGGATCCGCCGAGCATGGCCGCGCCGTATGTTTCGGAGGCGTTCTTCACTCCGGTATATCTCGAAAATACATGCGAATTTTTGCCAGCATTTTCGGCCCGATGCCTTTCACGTTGACCAGCGAATCGACCGAAACAAAGGCGCCGTAAGTCTGTCGGTATTGGACGATCCGCTGTGATAATTTCGGTCCGATACCGGGCAGCAGTTCGAGCGAATCGGCCGGGGAATGGTTGACATCCAGAAACAGCGGCGGTTTGTATTCATCGCGGAGGGCCGCTTGGGATACCTGCGTTTGCACCGATAACGACGGCACGGACATACGGATGATTTTATAGCCGCCGAATACGAGAAGCGCCAGCCCCAAAAGCGTCAGCGTTTTTCTCTGGGTAATCGAAAATTCAAAAAATCGTTTCATCCGATCCCTTGGCCGAAAATATAGAAATATATTGCCGTCGCGGAAAAAGGCAAGACCCATACGCGAAATACTCGCACGAAAATTTCGCTCGCATGCGCATTCCGGCCGTAGTTAATCGCCCAAGCGATTGACGCCGCGTATATCATACATGGGGCACAGCCGAAGATCCAACAGATCGAGAAGCGCCTGCGCCGAGGCTTTGTCGTCCGAATCCGCCGTCACGGCGCCGCAATGTATCAAACGGTCTCCGAATAATTCGTCAAGGCGGCTCATGACGATCAAACCGGCCCGGCCGTGTACCGAAGATTCAAGTGCGATAGCGGCGTCGGCTTCGCCGGTGATCAGATAGGACAGGAGTTGATCGGTGGAACGGGCCAGGATCAGCCGGTTTTGAATTTTATTCCATATGTGTCGTTTCTTGAGCGCCGTTTCGGCAAGTTTGCCCTCGTAGCCGGCGGACGGATCGACGATGACGATTCGCAGGAATTCTTCGCTTTTGATGCCATCCAGTTCATCCGTGTGCGGCCCATCGGCCCGGCCCACCAGCGCCACGGACAATGCGAAGGGGCATGAATATGCGCCGTAGATCAGGGACGTATCTTCTTTAAAAGCCGCAAACTGTTTGGGATCGGCGGCGATGAAGACATCGACCCGAAGGCTGTTTTTCCCGTAGACGACGATACTATCGGGGGGAAGATAGAGAATTTCCACGGGAATATGGTTTTCCTCTTCGAACTGCGTCGTCGCGCGATCCAGAATCCCCTTCAGGTAATCCGGCGCCGCCACGGTCAATCCCGGCCGGGCGGTTTGCTGCCCGCCGGTACAATCGAGCGCCATCAAGGCCAACAGCATTATACCGACAGCTAATAAGAATCGTATCGACATCGACATCAATGTAGGCAGGAGTCGGGAAAGCGAGCAAATAAAAAGATTTGGAATCGGCTTCCTCGGAGAGATTCGCACCCCTGAAATTCATCGGCGAATCATGGAAACCGTCACTTTTGTCCGGAATCCAAAGGAAACAATTGCCCCAGTTTGGGAAAATGGCGGATCAGGACGTTGCGTTCGTCCATGAGCGAATTGATCAATGAATCGCGCGTCCGGGGATAGCGCTGGCTTTCGCGCAATTCTTCGTCGGTTATCGCCTGCAAGCGCGTGATTTCGGCCGTGATATTGACCATCCGTATCGAATCGGCGGCGAAGTTGCCGCCCTTGCGCTGACTGAGATTCATATCCATAACAAGCTGATACAATGTGAAATTCGGGCCGCCGGGAGAAATGTAGTCGGCTCCTTTGGAGGAAAACACTTCCCAGACCACGCCGCGTTTGCCCAGCCGGGGGATCACGCCGAAATAAACCAGCCGCGCCGAATCCTGCTTCAGGCGGTTGCGGAGAGAGGCATAATACAGTATCGAATCGGCGCTGAAATAGCGATAGTTGAATGTCCCGGTATGCAGCGCCAGGTACGGCGGCGCCATCGTGCCCATGGCGAGAATCGACGGCCTGCCGGTCTTTTTATCGATTTCCATTTCCGCCTGGAAATAATTGTCTTTCAGAAAATACAGCAGGTAAAAATCGTCTTTCCAGACAGTTTTGGAATAGACCGGCAACACGAGAACCGTGTCGTACTCGATCCGGTAATGATACGATTGATCGATCAGGCTTTTCAGATTGTCTTCGCCGATTTTTTTTGCCTCGTCAAGGGAGACATCGGCCAGGGCCGCGCCCGAGAGCAGGCACGCCAATACCAACACTACAAACCCAAAAACGGGAAATTCATTTTTTATCATCGGCCTTCTTTTCCACATCGCTCAATCGTCCGCGGACCCGGTGTTTGAAGGTCACGTCTTTGAGTTCCGGATCGCTCTGAAATCCGTAACTCATAAGAGTATCGCCTTTCTCGATGACGGTGACGAAACTGTCGGTCACCACCGAATCCTTGTCGCCGTCCCATTCCAAATATTCCGTCTCCAGTCGCACCGAGTCCTCGCCGATAACCACGACCGATCCCGATACCGCCAGGTATTGGTCCTTTTCCCGGATATATCCTTCGTCGGCGGTCAGAGTGGAAACGCGCGTGCCGGTGGTGTCGAAAAATTCGACGGTCAGGTTGCTGGCTAAGGCTGAATCCAGCGTCGTAAATTGGCGGATTTCATCGGCGGTCAAATCGGTTGTCTTATGACCGCCTTTATAAAGAAAAATATGGGCGTTATGGGTTATCTGGTCGGGCTGCGCCCCCTCCGTAAAATCCTCTCCACTCTCGGAATTGAGTTTATCCTCGCCGCACCCCAGGGCCACAATCCCCAGAAAACCCACCAGAACGGCAAGCAGAATTATGCGATATTTGCGTCTCATATCTCTCTATAAGTTATCGGTCTTAAAAAAGTTCCATTTACGCCGCTATCGTCGGTCTTTTTACAGCGCAACGGCCCGCAAGATACACTTTTTTTGAAAAATGGCAAGGAAAGCGGTTTCGGGAAGGCTCATGGCTTGCTTTCAATATCCTCGACACCGACCGAATCGGGGTAAGCCTCCTGGTCTTCCTCCGCCGGCAATTCCTCGACAATCGGCTGTTCCACAATAGGCCGAACCTGATCGTCGCGGAAATTAAACAGCGGCAGCTGCAGATTGGTGCGGTCGCGGCCGAAGGTGATTTTCCCCGACGCGCCCTCATACGCTTCCAGCCCGCTCAGGTAGTTAATAATGTCGCCTCGCGTTTTCATCCCGGCCCGATAGGCGTCGGCCATGAGATTGACGGCATCGTACCCCACTGCCGCCAGCCGATCCGGTTCGGTGCCGTGCTTGGCGTCGTAAGCGGCGGCGAATTTATCATAACCCGCGGCCTGCTGCATGGCCGCCCGGCTGGAATAAAAGACGGCGTCTTTGAGGATTTTTTCGCCGAGCTTGAGAACTTTGCCGGTATTCCATTCATCCGTGCCCAAATACGACGTCGTCACCCGGTAAAATTCGAGCTGCGGCAGAAGCAGATACAGCTGATCCTCGGTGGCGGGTATAAAAAAACCGTCGAAAGAAACCGGGGCCTCGCCCTCTTTCAAGGTGTCCCCTTCGAGCGTGATATAGAAAATCGAATCCTGCGGTGGGCCGAGGATGGCTTCCTTGATATCGTTGACATACGGGCCGAAATCGGTTTCCCCGGGGCGAAACCGTTCCACCGCCAGCACATGGGCGCCGAGCCGTTTGGCTTCGTCGGCGAAGGCGTCGGCCATGGTCATCTCGTCGATAGTCGTCGGGCATATCACCGCCAGCGTCGTCATGCCGCGATGCTTGACGGCATACTGCGCCATTCCGCGCCCGATAGTCTCCACATTGGTGGATAGTTGGAAACAGCCCGGCGACAGCTCGGCAAACCCGGCCTCGGTGGCCACCGGCACCAACAGGGGCATATCCGAGCACGATGTCATCGCCGACGCGGTGGCGGCGACATTCGACAGAAGAGGTCCCACAACGATATCGACCTCGGCGTCGGCAAGAATTTGCGCTTCGCGGGCGGCAGTTATGTTATCGGCACGCGTGTCATAGACCAGCAAATCGACCGGAAAGTTCGATTCCTGCAAAAGCTCGTCAGCCAGCATGGCGCCGTCGAGGATGGACTGCCCGTACTTGGCGTATGGGCCGCTCAGCGGAAGCGTAATACCAATCAACGGCCGCCCCTCGATCCGTTTCGGCAATTGTTTTTCGCCCACCGAAAAGGCCGCACAGTCACCCAAAAATTGCGCCATTTCATCGTCGGTCCAGCGGGCGCGCATCTGGTACGCCACGCGGCCTTTGATCGGGCAAAGCAGATCCGCCGGAACCTGCGCTAATGACGAATCCGGGGGAACATAGCCGGCTTCGACCATCGTCAGCAACGACTGTTTGCTGAGTTCCCGAAGACGACGGTCTTGGGCGGTCCGGTAGGCCCGGATATATTCCGAAAAGGCATTTTCGAGCTGGGTCGAACGGTAATCGCAATTGGCCCGCAACAGATGGGCGTACGGCAGAAGATAGGAGTTTGGAAACAAAGCATCGTAACTGGCCAGAACCCCGAGGGCCTGATCGTATTCGCCCGCGTAATAATAGGCGCGAGCCAGGCCGTAGTTGTAAATGTCCCGGTACTGGGAATTTTTGTAGGTCGTGGCCAGTTCCCGGAAGGCGTCAATGGCCGCCGGATACTTCTTGTCGTGCATCTGCTGCAACGCCTCGGTGTAGAGCTTGCGCGCACCTTCGTACTGATCGGGGAGCGTCTGGCAGTGGGCCGCCAAAGGACAGAGAATAACACCGATGAACGCGATGACAATCAGTTTTTTCATACGGGACAATTTAGGCGACGCCGATTGAGAGGGAAAGCAAAAAAACGGCAATTTGTTGTAAGCTCCGGAAGGGGTGCGCCTTGGTGAGCCGGGCGGGGATAAAAAGGCGGGTGAATTTTTGCGGGAATGTTGTATAATAGGGAAAGGTTTGAGAATGGAGGTACACGTATGAGTTTTGCGGCTAAAATGATTCTACTGGCTACCGTGGTTTTGTTTGTGCTATCGATGAGCGCGCCGACCTTCGCCACGACCAAGCCGGCAACCGAGGATTCGACCGTCCAGCAGGTACCGGATATTACCGAAACCCAGGTCATCGAGTGGCCCGAGGGTAGCGACTGGCAGCTTTCCAATACCTACACCGCGGGAGCTTCCGAATATAGTCTGTATTATCCCAAGGGACAGGGGGATCAAAACTGGGAGGAAATGGTGACCCTGGAAATCGTTCACGGCAAGGGCAATGTTAAGATGAACCTCCCGGGACTGGCGCGGATGACCTATCTGGGCACCCGGAAAGGCAGTCCCAACGCAACCTGGAGTATTCTCGAAAAAGGGTATTCCGACGAGGCGAAGGAATATCCGCATATCATCTACGAAATCGACTGCCCGGATTTTCTCAGCAAAGAGCCGGCCCAGGTGCAGCTGTGGAAATTAACCAACGGCAAAACATCCCTTTTCAATCTTCAGTATTCGTATCGCGGCAAAGAGATGCCGGCAGAAAAGAAGGAAGCAATAATGACGATGCTGAAGAAATCGTATATCAAGGCCGAAAAGGCCAGCCCTGAAACGGAATAACCGTCGACGTCCCGGAGCAAATCCGCATCCGACTTGACCGCCTTTTACCTGCTCAGGCGTTCCCCGGAGTCGGGGCTGAAAAGAAAAATTCGATCGGTATCGATGGCCAGCCGCACCGGCTGGCCATTTTTATATAGATCGGGCCGACCACCCACCGTCAGCGTTAACACTACTTCCCCGGCGCGCACCTTGAGATGGATCGCAGCGCCGATATATTCGGCCGACATGATTTCCGCAGCCACGTCGCCTTCCGGATCGGGCATGATATATTCCGGGCGAATCCCGATTTCATACCTGCCGTCGGGAATACTACCGCCGTACGGAATCGGCAGCGTCTGTCCCCGACCGCCTCGAATTTCGTCTGTGAAAAGATTGATCGGCGGCGTCCCGATGAATCCGGCCACGAAACGATCGCAGGGATCATTGTAAATTTCCATCGGCGTGCCGCATTGATGAATCCTCCCGTCGCGGACGACGGCCATGCGGTCGGCCATGGTCAGGGCCTCGACCTGATCGTGGGTGACATAAATCATGGTGATGCCCACCCGCTTTTGCAGGGCGACGATTTCCTGTCGCATCTTGAGGCGCAGCGCGGCGTCGAGGTTGGATAAGGGCTCATCCAGCAGAAAAATCGACGGCTGCCGTACCAGACCGCGCCCCAGCGCCACGCGCTGTCTCTGGCCGCCGGAAAGCTGGGCCGGGCGGCGATCCAGCAATTGATCCAACTCCAGAAGTCGCGCCGTCTCATCGATAATGCGCTTCATTTCGCTTTTGGAAGCATGCGCCACGCGGAGGGGGAACGCCATGTTGTCGAAAACGGTCATATGGGGGTAGAGGGCGTAATTTTGAAACACCAACGCAGTTTTTCGCTTTTGCGGTTCCAGACCGGTGATATCCCGCCCGTCGAGGATTATCGTCCCGCGATCCGGCGTTTCCAGCCCTGATATCAGCCGCAACAGGGTCGATTTGCCGCAGCCCGACGGTCCCAGCACGACCAATAATTCTCCGGCGCGGGCTTCGATGTTGATATCATCGAGGATCACATGCCCGTCGAACGATTTGGTCAGTTTTTCTATTTTCAATCCCGACATATCATCCCTGCTCGACCTGGCCGTCATGAATATGAAAGATCATTGCCCGCTCATTCAGCGTTTGCGGCGGTTCGACAGCCGTGGTCAAAAATATCTGATCGAAGGCATCGAACAATTGCGCCAGGTTGTCCCGGCGGGAATGATCCAGTTCGGCGAAAATCTCATCAAGGAGAAGAATCGGCGTTTCGCCGCGGCGGCCCGCCAGAAAATCGGCTGCGGCCATCATCACCGCCGCCGCCGCGCTGCGCATTTCCCCCTGCGATCCGTATCCTCGTGCCGGGAACCGCCCGATGTAAAAATCGATTTCGTCGCGATGCGGCCCCACCACGGCCGTCTCAAGCGCCTCCTCCTTGCGCCGGTTGGCGGCCAAGCGTTTTTCGAATTCGGCGGCGATGTCTTCCTTTTGCGTAAAAGGCACATTGGGGGCGTAGGCGCATCGAAAGGCCGGCTCGTCGGTGATTTTCGATTCCCCTATGATGCGGTCATAATATACCGGCGCCTGCAGTTGAATAGCCTGAATGAATTTATGACGCGCCGTCATGATTTTCCCGCCATAATCGACCAGCAGCGGATCGAACGGGCATTCCTGGCCGGGGTTATTTTTGAGAAAGGAATTCTTTTGCGCGAGAGCCTTGTTGTAGTCGGTGAGGTCGGCCAGGTAACTGGGCGAGGCCTGCGCCAGATGGATATCCAAAAAACGCCTGCGGATGGACGGCGACCCGGAAAAAAGGGCCACATCGTCGGGCGCCATCGATATCACCGAGAGCAGTTCGAACAGCTTGGATACTCGCGCCGGGTTATCGTCGATGGTGATTTTTTTGCGGCCGCCTTTTTCGAAGGCGCAGGTCAGACGCACTTCGCGCCCGTCGACCTCGCCCTTCCCCTCGAGACGATAATAATCCGCGTCATTTTCGTGCACCAACATGACGTCCCGCGCACCGCGCTGGCTGCGTCCGAGGCAGAGCGTGAAAATCGCCTCCAGCAGATTGGTTTTACCGGAGCCGTTGTCACCGTAGAAAATATTCACTCCGCGGCCGGGACGGATCAGGGCCGTTTTGAAACTCCGAAAATTCGTTACCATCAGCGAATCCAACCTCATGCCGCCAAAGTACGAAAACGAGGCATCAAAGAAAAGGTCTTATTATATATTCCGGAAATGATTGCGGTCATGCGGGCACTAAGGACGGATATAATCCAAAGGGAAACGGATTGACTTGCCGGGTGCAGTTATTATCTTCCCGATTATGACGAATCATCGACATGTAAAAATCTACTTTGCCGCGACAGTGGCTGCCGTTATCGCCCTGTTCTTGGCTGCCATCCCGGCCCATTCGGCTGATCCCCGGCCCGCTTTCGACGGGCAGCGGGCGTACCAATTGCTCATCATGCAGACCGATCTTGGACCGCGCAATCCCGGAAGTCCTGGGTGGATCGCGTTTCAGGACAAAGCCAAATCGTTTCTGGATTCGCTCGGCGTGACCTGTATTCGCCAGCCCTTCGAATTCGTCGATACCGCCGACGGCGACACGACGCGTATGGCCAACTGGATTATCCGCATCAACCCCGATTCGACCGACAAAATCCTGATCAGCACCCATTACGATACCCGCCCGTGGGCGGACAAAGACTCGGACTCCGCCAGACGGAACGAGCCTATCCTTGGCGCCAACGACGGCGCGTCCGGTACGGCGGTGCTTTTGCATCTGGCGGAAATACTGAAAGATCATCCCCCGGCCATCGGCGTCGACCTGGTGCTGTTCGACGGCGAGGATTCGTGGGAGCGCGACCGGCTGGACAAAGCCTTTCTCGGATCGTCCTATTTCGCGGCCAATCCGCCGGATACGTTTTGGTACTGGTACGGCGTCGTTATCGATATGATCGGCGACAAGGATTTGCAGATTTATCGCGAAGAAATATCGGAAACGTATATCAAGCCGGTCAACGACATCGTTTTCGCCGCCGCCAAACGGCTGAATTTGCCTCACGTTTTCGACAGCGTCGGTCACCGCGTCGGAGACGACCACACCGCCCTGTCCAACGGCGGCATCCCATCGGTGGTCGTCATCGACTTCGATTATCCCTACTGGCACACCCATGAGGATACACCGGACAAATGTGCCCCGGCCTCGCTCGAAATCGTTGGGCGATGGATGCTGGAGCTTGTCGACAGCGCTGTATATCCGTGGGATGATTCCACTGAAGATTCCGATCAGCCGTCCGACTCCGGGCAATAGCGCCCGTTATCATCGCAAATAATCAGGCAAAAAAAACCGAGGGGCCAGCTCCGTGCCGACCCCTCCTGCAACACCCACGCGCCGCCTTGGGCTCGGCACGGCGCGCAAATTGGTCATTGGCTTATACAAGTAATCGCTTGTTCGTTCCGAAAGATATAATTCACCAGCGCAACCGCGTCCCCGACGTCCACTTCGCCGTTGGCATTGGTGTCGGCCGCCGGCAGGTTGACCGGCGGGGGGCCGTCGCGGAATATGTAGTTTATCAGGTAGACAACGTCGGCGATGTTGATTCCGGCATCTCCGTTGATTTCGCCGCACACGGCTCCACATCCCATACCGTAAACACCGATCGTTTCCTGGCAACTATTCCCGGCAGGCAGGCAGGGCGAAAATCCACTCAAGTAGTAATTGCCGGCGGTGGTGTCACAAAACAGCGGATCGGAGGAAAAATTCCCATTTATATTCAATTGACCCGCGAAGTTGCCGACCCAATCCCCTTCGGTATTGCCATGCATATCGGTGCAGGATATATCCGGAACACCCACATAAGCATGCACGGAACTGCCGTTGTTAAACGCGATGACGCTGTTGCTAATTACTATGCGTTCGCGATTGTACAGCATAACCGTGCCGGTATTGCCGAAAAAGGTACTCGATTCGACAGTGAGTCGCCCGTAGTATGAATTCACCTTGACGAGAGGGGCCGGTTGAACTCCCGCGAAGCTCCGGTTGTGGTGGATGACGCAGTTTCGCAAAAGGAGGCTGCCATTATTCTTCCAGATCGGTGACAGATCCGTGCTGTAGGCCCCGGTGATGGTCAATCCCTCGATGACATCGAGGGAATCATACGTCCCCGGATAATTGAAGGCCGTATGCGGATCGGCGGCGCTTCCTTGGCAGTCGATAATCGTGTTGGCCGGGCCATGTTCCGATCTGATTTCCAACGATTTATCGATTACCATATCGCGATTGCCGTCACCGGTGTAGACGCCGTCCTCGATCATGATTGTATCTCCGCTCTCGGCGGTATCGACCGCCTGTGCAATCGTCGGCCAACCGGCCGGGACCCGGATAACTGCCCGTTGATCGTTCAGAGTGATGCCGCCGAAACTGGCAAACGACGAGCCGTCGGTGAAATCGCCGCTCACGAGGGCCACATACGCAAAATCGGTTAGGCGAAAAAGACCGGATATCGGTGTCTCATCGATCGGTCGCCCGCCAAAACTATTTATGAACGGAGCTGCGGGGACGAGAATTTTGAGTGCCGATGAACTGAAATTCGGATGGGATGGTACGACCTCGACCGATATCGGAACAATTGAATTGTTGATCAGGACGCTGGCGGGATCGATATTTTCGGCGGAATGCGCCGCAAATCCCCCTACATAAATGGTTACGGGAGCGGGATCATTGGATATTCGGGCGATAGCCCACATCAATGTATCCGGTTCCACGACGGCGGCCCCGTCGGTGCCGGTTATCTCGAGGGTCGGATTCGGAAAGACATGATCGTCGAATGTCGCCGCCGACGTTTTCCGCTGGTCGATTCCTTCGTGGACCAACAATCCGTTCCCTGTATAGGTAAATAAAGGCCCGGCCGTGAATCCCGTCCCGCAATCGGAAGGATTCCATAGCCGGGGACCATATTGTATCAAGATGATGGTAGATTGACCGTCGTACTGATATGCACAATAATATGCGGAGGTATCGAGGAGAAACGATGGCTTGATATTCCCATCAAGCAGTATACATACCGCCGCCAGCGTGTCGGGATATTCCATGCTGACCGTCTGGGTGCCCACATCCTGGATAAAGGTGATGGAATCGAGGATGGATCGATAGCCCGATTTCAGCGGCAGCGGCATCGTATCGCCGCAACTCACCCGTTTGAGGTAAATGAGATCCGCCAATTGCAGCCTGATGCCATCTATATTGATATCAGCTGCAGCTATGCTGGATTCCCGATGAGACCCAAAAGCGCCAAATCCGGCAAGCATATAATTAGTAAACATGACCCAATCAGCTGTCTCGTAAGCAACTCCGTTGCAGTTAATATCCCCCCGACTATCAATTGAATCATAGCATATGATACCTATGAGACCGCCGTAAAAATCGACAAAGCGAGCTTCTTCAGGAATCGACGCGGACAAAAGGCATGTATCCGGTACGCCATGAGAACCCGGAAGGCCGAATTCCGGGTCAGTTATGTAGTATCCTCCAAATTCATACACCCGCCTCGATAGCGCCTGCAAGCCGGACGCCGTATCCAGAAGGATGGTATTATCGCTGCAGGTCTGCCAATAGAACGATATCGCCGACGCTAAACACTCAAGCGCCGAATCTGATGAAACATCAAATGTCAAAATGCATAACGTGGTATCATTAGGGATTTCATATTGGAGCGGATGATGCTCCCCGTCATCGATGTTGGCAATTCCCGTAATCCGCACCCGGCCCGTTCTACAATACCCCGACGGCGGACACTCTGCCGGGACAGAGGGATCGACCGAAAGATATTCCCATTCATATCCGCCCGGCTGAGTGAATATCTCCGGCCGATACGCCCCAACGAATTTTACCATCTCCGTATCGTACGCGAGAAGAAAATCGAATCCGTACATCGGTTCCGAGCCGGCGACTTTCTTGATGGGGACAGCTATTCGCGTTCCCAGCTCCACATGGCTATATCTCGACACCTCGATTCTAAATGGCGTGGCCGTTGTATCAGGATATTGCGCCGCCGCAGGCATCGCCGCCATTGTATACGCAAGGATAATAATCGCCGCCACCGGCCATATAATCTGCGTTTTACTCATAATTTTCCCTCCTTCTTTCCTTTTCTCTCTGATCTCTCATTTCACGCCATAATCGTGTGTGAGGCATCACGTCTTTTGGACGCGGGCCGGGTAATCGACCGACCCGCGCCCCGGTACCCTAACCGCCAGTGGTTGAAGGCATGTTCAGAGTCAACGGCTTGCCTCATTCTCTATCTTTATTTCTGCCGTCTGGTATCGCGAGGGGCCGACATCGGCCGACCCCTCCTGCGACACCCGCGCGCCGTCTTGGGCTCGGCGCGACGCGCGGATTTTTTACTCTGGCTGACAATCCAACGGCGGCCCGCTGCGGAAAATAAAATCCACCAGCACGACGGCATCCCCGACGTCAAATCCTCCGTCACCGTTTAAATCCGCTACCTGAGTATTCTCCGGCGCCGGCCCTCCCCGGAAGATGTAGTTAATAAGAAAAACGACGTCGCCGATGTTGACCCGGGAATCCCCCGAAGCGTCTCCGCACAGATATCCGCACCCGGGCCCATACGCCCCCAGCAATTCATAGCAAGTGTTATTCAGTTCCGTGCAGGGGGATAGACCGTCAAGACGATAATCGCCGCCGGCCACATCGCAAAACAGGGGGTCGGCGGAAATATTGCCGTTATTCCCTAATTGATCGGCGATATATCCGGTCCAGTCGCCTCCGGTATTGCCATAAATATCGGTGCAGGAAATCGACGGTGGGATACCGCTACCGCTCAATCCGATCGCCCCGCCACCGGTCCCGAAGGCAAAGATACAATTAGTCATCGACGGAACCGCGCCGTCCGCATATAAGCCCCCTCCCGAGCCATCCGCGGAATTGGCGACAAAGGTACAGTTGGCCAGAAATGGCGCGCCCGTGCCGCTCGCGGCGATGGCCCCGCCGGTGACTGCGTGATTGTTATCGAACAGGCAATATTCTATATCTGGAGAAGCATCGACTATGTTGATCGCCCCGCCGCTACCGGTGCTGGAATTATTTTCGTATCGGCAATTTCTAATGGTGGGCGCGCCGTTGTCTATGTACACGGCCCCCCTGTTGTCACCATAGGCATTACGGATTGTGAACCCTTCCAGTCGGCCGGATGTTTCGTTCAGAGAATCGAGATATGAGAGGAAGTAGTGATGCTCGGACTCGCTGCCGCCGCAATCAATAATCGTCGCCTCGGGGCCGTTGTCCGACTTTATGTACAGATTCTTGCCGTATACCATCAGGTCCCGATTGCCCTCGCCGGAATAAACTCCATCGCCCACCATAACCGTGTCACCGGAAAAGGCGACGGCGACGGCCTCCCCGACGGTCGGCCA
>CAZJWR010000066.1:0-18566 GCA_964549765.1 uncultured Ignavibacteriales bacterium | reverse complement strand
CTTTATTTAGCCAAAATCACCTAAAATTTACACACAAGAATTTACACAACCGCGTTAGTCGCGCTCCCCCCGCCGATTAGGATGAGATTAAACTCACAAACTTAACGGAGCGAAAAGGCTTACTGATTATCAGGACTTCCGGGCTCGGACGCATCGGCGGTCTTCATACTGCCGGTACAGGCCGTCTTCTTGGCGCTTTTCATGCCGGCGCAGGCCGCCGGATCGCAGCCGGCCTTGCCGGACATCGGCATGGCATCCGCCATCGTCGTCGGATACCCGGCCTTGACCACTGCCGCTGTCAGCATTTCCGGCTTGACCTTCGTGGCGTCATAGGACACCTCGGCCGTCCCCTTGTCCAGGTTGACCTTAACGTCATTGACGCCGTCGACCGCCGCCAGCGTTTTGGTGACATAGGCGGCGCTGGACGTGCCGGTCATGTTTGAGACGTTGAGATTGACCGTCGCGGCTTCGACTTTGGCCGAGGCCATTGTGGCGTCGGTCGTCATCTCGGCCTTGCCGGCCTTCATCGACCCCTTACTGCCGTCGCAAGCCTTGGTGTAACCCTTGCTTCCGTCACAGGCAAAAGAAACGCCGGCGAAGAGAAACATGGCGCTCAGCATTACGGTGAATACCATCAATGTGCGCTTTTTCACGGGAGCCTCCTCATGGATATGATGTTTACTTTTTTCGCTTTTGTTTGTCCATGCAAATCGTCTTGCCGCAATCGCGGCCTTCTCTGTAGACATCTTCTTAAACGAACCGCGGCCGGCCAGAGTTCCATATATTATAGATAAAAATAATCCATGCTTTCCAGCCTCAGAAATTCCTTGCCTTTCATGCGGTTTCTTCCCGTATTGTGGACAGATATGAAGCCGAAAAATTTCGTCACCCGGATCCTGGCTTGGATATTCGGCCGGCGCGACCGTGAAAACGTCCCGGTCGAGGAGTTGACGCCGGAACTGGCGCCGACATTTCTGCCGGGGCCGTGCGGTTATTCCCTCGGGCTGGGGCACTATTCCGAGCGGACTTTCCATCGCCGCACCCAGATGGGAACGCTGATTCATCTGATGAAATATCACCGTTCGCAGGAGGCGGCCGACCGGTTGGCGGCTTTTCTGGCGGCATATCTCACCGACCATCACCTGCCGCGACGCCCCGACCTGATCGTTACCGTGCCGGATTCCGTCCCCAATCGCCCGTTCAGCCCGGTCGGCTACATCGCCGACCGCCTCGCCGGGGAATTCGCATGGACGCCCCGCCACGACATAATCGTCCGCGCCCGGCTGGAAAAGCCGCAGAAAGACCGCAGTTTCGAGGAGCGCCTTCAGGATACCCGTCCGCGTTACGCTCTACGCCATCCGGAGGCGGTGCGGGGCAGGAATGTCCTGCTGTTCGACGATATCTTCGCCACCGGCAAAAGCCTCATCGAGGCCGCCGGCCTGATTCGCGAGCACGATCCCGCTTTCCTGATGGCCCTGACGCTGGTCAAGCTGGGCCGGCCGTAGAGCACGTTTCGCAATTCGCCAATGACTTCGGGTCACGATTTTCAATTCCGGTGTCTTCGGTTTCTCTGATTTCCATTGCATAAAAATGGATATGCGTTATAATTTCAATAGTTGTCAGATCGACCTGCTTTTCGGTCTAACCTTCAGGAGGGAGAGTCTCATGCCGGGTCGCCGACTTCATTATCTCATCGTGATAATTATCTTCATCGGGGCGCTTTTTCACCCCCATCCGTCCGCGGCGCAATTGAGCGACAATGATATCGCGGCGCTTCGCGAGCGCGGCGAGAAAGAGGGGTGGACATTTACCGTCGGGAAGAATCCCGCTACGGACATCCCGCTGCAGGATCTGTGCGGGGCGGTGATACCGCCCGGGTTCAAAGAGAAGGCGCCGCATGAGATAATTGTCCCCAAGGCCGATTTGCCCGAACGATTCGATTGGCGAGAAGTGACCGGGTGTCCGCCGATTCGCAACCAGGGCCAATGCGGGAGTTGCTGGGCGTTTTCGACCGTCGGCGCGCTGGAATGCGCCATCAAAGTAACCGACGACCGGGTGGTCGATCTGTCGGAACAGTGGCTGGTGAGTTGTAATCAATGGGGCTGCAGCTGCGACGGCGGGTATTACTGTTTCGACTATTTTATGAACTACGCCTACGATTTCTGCGGCGGATCGGGGGCGGTGATGGAGACGGATTTCCCGTATGTCGGGTCGGACGCCCCCTGCGATTGCCCCTATCCCCATAAATATTTCATCGAGTCCTGGGCTTACATCGGCGATTACCAGGGAGCCACCGTCGAACAAATTAAGCAGGCCCTGCTGGATCATGGTCCGGTTTCGTGCGGCGTCTACGCCGGCGACGCCATGCAGTCGTATAACAACGGCGTCTTCAATGTCGACGAGGGAGAATGGATCAATCATCTGGTGGTCCTGGTCGGCTGGGATGACACCATGGGGACAAACGGCTGCTGGATCATGCGCAATTCGTGGGGCGGCGGCTGGGGCGACGACGGCTACATGTACATCGAATACGGCGTTTCATTGATCGGCAGCGACGCCGCGTTTATCGTGTATCGCGGTGTCCAGCGAGTGGGCCTCGGCGAGACGGAGTTTCAGGATGATCTCGGCGACGGCGACGGTATCCTGGAAAGCGGCGAGACGATTCACCTGACCTGCGCCGTGGCCAATCTCGGTCCCGATCCGGTGACCGATGTTTCCATGGAACTGTCGATTGACGACCCTTCGTTGACGATCACGAACGGGTCGGATTATTTGGGCGCGATCCCCTCCGGAGATTCATTATCAAACGCCGGCTCGCCATTCGAATTTGCCATACCCGATGGATATGTTCCCCGAACCTGCCGTTTCACTCTGGCGGTGACGTGGAATTGCGGTCCCGGCTGCGACACTGTCGCCGTCGATACGATGACGTTTGAGTCCACCGTCGGGCAAACGTCGCTCCTGATCGTTGACGACGACAACGGCGACACCCTCGAAACCTTCTATGAATCGAGCCTTTATCGATGGCGGGTTCCGGCGCATCGATGGGATGTCGCCGCGGACGGTCAACCGACCGGGCCGGATCTGGCGCCGTACAACGTCGTCGTTTGGTATACCGGCGATTATCGCCCCGATCCGCTGTCGGGCGCAGGCGTCGACGCCATGATCGATTATCTCGATGCCGGGGGCAATTTGCTGTTAACCGGTCAGGGGATCGCCGCCGAGCTCGGAGACGAGAATCCGTCCCCGGCAAACCTCACCCCCTGCGATATGGAGGCGGTAACGACCGCCACGCCGATGTTGACGCATAATAATCTCCTCCCGCCGTTTATCGGCGAATACTTAAAGGCGCAATATGTCAAGACGCAGTATGTCCCGGTCTTGACGGCGGATACATCCGGTGATATTTTCGTGCCCGGAGATTCGCTCATGATCCAGGGCATCGGCGGCGCGTCGAACCAAACGAAGCCCGATCATGTGATTCCGATCAACAGCGGGAAAGGGGAGCTGAAGTATCTGGGACAGACGACCTACGGCATGATTTCCTATGCGGGCAGTTACCGGTCGCTGTTTCTCCCATTTGGCTTCGAGGCCGTCGAAAACGGCGGCACCCGCTGGCGGGACCGCGATACGGTGTTGACACAGTTGCTTGACTTTTTTGCCTATGCGATGCCCGGCGCGGTTTCCCGAACGACCGGCTCGGATATTGGCGAAGTCTTGCCGCCATTGACCGATGCACAAGCACTCGGGGAATCGCCGGTGACCTGTACCTATTCCTATCAGATTTATGATGATCCGGAATTGACCCTGCTGGTGGCGAGTGACGTCGGGTATCCCGAGGGAAGCGGATGGACCACGTCGTGGCAGACGCCGACACCGCTGACCGAGGATGAAGATTATTACTGGCGGGTGAGGGCCGATCAGGACGGCGATACGGGAATATGGAGCGCGCCGGCCGCATTCTGGGTCAATGCCGGCAATCAATCGCCCGGCGCATTCTCATTGGTTTCTCCAGCGGACGGGAACGTTGTGGGCGATCTCCAGCCGACCTTCGCCTGGCATCCGGCCATCGATCCGGACCGGTACGATAATATCACCGAATATCGCCTGTATTATTCGCCTCATTCCGACTTTACGCCGGCCGATTCAATCACCGGACTTGCCGATACCCTGTATGCTCCGACCTCGCCGATCGATATCGGCGACGCGTCAACATGCTATTGGAAGGTGACCGCCTTCGACGCTTTCGGCGGCGCCACCGAATGCCAGCAGGTATTTCAGTTCCACACGGTCATCATGGGCGACGCCAACGGCGACGGTGCGATTAACATCGGAGACGCCATATTTCTGATTAGCCATATTTTCAAAGGGGGTCCGGCTCCCGATCCCATGGAGGCGGGCGATGCCAACTGCGACGGAAACATCAACATCGCTGATCCCGTCTACCTGATCGATTATATCTTTAGAGGTGGTCCACCCCCGGGGTGTCCGTAGGCTGCGGAAAAGACCGGCCGAAAAAGGCCGCGTATCAGCAAATTTGAACAGTATCATAAACGACCCGCCCGGCCTCTGTTTGCGATAGGGCCGAGCGGGTTTTGCTGCTTACGATTCTATCTTGTGCGCAGCCGCATGGACGGGGTTTGCGTTCCGCGGCGCGCAGCGATCGGTCTTTCGGTTATGCCGCCGCCATATGATGCTTGCGGGCGAATTCGGTCATCTGGGCGACTTCCTTCTTGAACTGATCGTAGTCGATCTGCATCCCGTTGACGTAGGCGCTCCATCCGGCCGAGGATTTGGCGAAATGCACGGCATCCTCGATTTCCGCTTCGGTGGCGCCGTTCAAACGGGCGGCTTCGGTGTGAAACACCAGGCAATAGCGGCACTTGGTAGCCGCGGCGATGCCGAGGCCGATCAGTTCGCGATACTTGTTGGGGATGGGGCCTTCGTCGAACTGTACGCTCTTCATCAGGCGCCATTCCATTTCGAGGGACGCGTCCGGGATGCTCTTGATAAAGGTCGGGACGATTCCGAACATTTCCTTGATTTCGGTGTAGACTTCGTTGCGTGTCATGGTCTTCTCCTTATGGTATTTTGTGACCGGATAGGCCGTGCCGAACTCCGTTGAGCGCGACGCCGGCTGCCGGCGAAAACGGTTTTATGTCAATGGTTTTTGTGGGCCATCTCGATTTGTTCCGGTGTAAACTTGACGACTTTGATCGCCCGCGCCTTGTTCCGAATCGATTTCGGTACGACCTTGAGAGCCTCCGTCTCATTTTTCGCCTGAACCTTGATATATGCCGTATGGTCGCCGCTCATACAGCCCCAGTCGTACTTGGCGAGGACATCCTTGCCGAGTCCGGCCACCTCGTCCATGGCGGTCATGCATTCCTCCACCGTGTGGGGTGAAATTACCAGATATTCGCTCATCCCCGGCATGTCGGCCGCCGTCTTTTCGCTTTTGCCGGCCGGAACGGGTTTTTGTGATTGGGCCGATATAAAAATCGGGAGCGCTACTACGAGCGCCACCACGCTCAGCAATTTCAAGCCATGCTTGAACATATGGACCTCCTGAATTACGGTTGGGAAAGAGCCGGGTCGTGGTCGTCTGTCTTGAGCAGGAACCGAACGGACGCATCCGGCATATTCTGACACCTGATACGGACGGCCGGGGATTATTATTTGAGTATATGGACAGTAATTGTCCATAATTTAAGAATCATGGATTACAATTGGGGCGTTCCGGGGATAGCGAACATGTCCGCGGGCGCGTTTCCGGGCTGAGCGGTCAGGCTTCGGCCGCCTTCTCGCGTACCTTCTCTCTAGCGGCGGCGCGTTCCCGATACAGCTGGCCGACCTCGGCCCCGACGATGAACACGAGCGAGGTGTAATAAATCCAGAAGGCGACCACGATCATGAAGAAATAGGCGCCATATACCCGCTTGAGCGTGACCATATTGGTGATATAAAATCCGAACAGGGCCTGCGCCAGGTTCCACATGATCGCCGCCGTAAGAGCGCTGACGGCGATCGCCTTCTTGGGCGGGCGCGGATGCGGAATGGCGAAATAGACGAAGAAAAAACTGGCAAAAATCAGCAGGAAGGCTACACCCCGCACAAGCAGGTCGGTGATGAAATCGAGATGGACGCTGTGCAAATAGCCGGTCTTGTCGGCGATTTCCTGGGTGACGTCGAGTCCGGGCAGAATCGTCGTCGACAGCAAAAAATATATTATGACGAGGAGGACCAGGCCGAAGTCCCGGAGTTTGCCGATCAGGGCGGACTCCGTAGATGTTATCCGATAAGCCGTGCGGAGCGCCGTCCGCATGCTGCTGAATAGGCCGCTGGCGGCGAAAAACATCCCCAAAACACCGAGAAGCCCGGCCAGGTTCTTATAGATAATGAATTCGTCCACCCGGTTGAAGACGATATCCCGGACCTGGTCGGCGTATTTGGTGTAGGGGATGATCTGTTCGATGGTTCGCGTGATTTCCGAGGCGATGGATGGCTCATTCAGCAGGCGGCCGAGGACGGCGAAAATGATCAGTACCATCGGCAGCATGCAGGTGAACACGGAGAAAGACAGCCCGCCGGCCATGAGAAATATATGATGGTCGTCGGCCCGGTTATACATTCCGCCGACATAATGCTTGAGCCATTCCCATACGGCCTTGCCTGCCCGTTCCAATTTTTCCCGGTTTATCCGTACTGCGCACATACCACCGATATCCCTTCCGGCTTCCTTACATAGAATTACGACGGATCGGGCCGGTCTTGTTGTCCTGACCACCGCCGTTTCTGTCGGGTCCAAGATATACCGTGACGGCGCTTAAGTCCAGTCATACGACGGCGTTGATTTGTGTCGCGATGAATTAAGCCGGAGACAAAAAAACCGGACCGGCGTCAAGACGCCGGCCCGGCTGGTCGGTAGGCCAAATCTTCGGTGTCTAAAAACATCCCGGCGGCGGACCGGATCGGAAAATATACGAAATAACGTAGACGGCGTCGCCGATGTTGACTCGGTCATCGCAGTTGGCGTCGGCCGCCTCGAGCGATTCCGGGGCCGTGCCCTCCTTAAATATATAATTGATGACTTCCACAGCATCGGCGATATCGATCGATAGATCGCCGTTGGCATCACCCGGGACATAATTGGCGCCGCCGACTATCATCGTTACCGGGACGGCCGTCATGCCGTATCCGGACGAATCAAACTCATGGCCGATAAAGATTGTGTCGACGTAGGTCCCCGGCGACAGGCCCGAACTAGTGGCGCCGACCGGCATGGTCATCGGTGTCGTATACGGTGGCATGCCGAATGGATTGACCGCCAGCCACGGGGCGGCATGAAAATACAAAAACGAGATCGTATCCCCGTGTATTTCATAGACAGATAGCGTATCAAAGACGGATGATTCGATCGGAAGCGCAAAATAGAACGCCGGTGGATCGGCGGCGATCGTATTCTGGGGCGGTTCTCCTTGCACGGTCAGGAATACAGGAACGATGGTTTCATAGTAGGGATCAGGGTTATCGAGCGGGTTATACAGAATGATGGTGTCGGCGTAAGTCCCGGACGCAAGGCCGTCGGTAAACAACCCGAACCGTACCGAATCGGGCGTCATCCCGGTATTGAGAGAGTCGGCATACAGGTGCAACCAGGGACTGCCGTGCATCGTCTGAACCGCAAAAGGAACGGTATCCCCTGAGGCTTCGTACACCCACAGGCCGGTATTCATCAACGTATCGCCCCCCTGCAGCGTAAACTGGAAATAATCGGGGACGCTGACGAGCCTCGGCTCATCGCTGACCACTTGGAGGTAGACCGGCACGGCCGCCGGATTAATCGTCGTGTCGAAGGTGGGTGTAATGAAGATCGAGTCGGCATAAAATCCCGGCTGGAGATCGACGGCGGAGACGCCGACTAATACCTCAGTCGGCGTGATATAGGGCGGTTCGGCCGTGATGCCCAGCCAGGGCGCCTGAGTTTCCATCGTAAATTCCACCGCCTGCCCGTTCGACGCAAAGATTTGGAGCGGCTCGGCGGTCATTTGTCCCGCGTTGAGCGTGATTTGGAAGTACCGTGGCATAGTGTTGATAGCAGGCGCCGGCGGTGTTGCCACAATCAGAGATACCGGCACCAGCAGGGGTGAGTTGATCGCTCCGTCAGCCATGATTTCGATCGTGTCGGTATATACTCCGGGCGTCAGGTAGACGGCTGAGACGTTGACGTAAAGCACACGTGGGGTGTACAAGGGCGAGGCGGCCATGGTGTCGACATAGAGCCAAGTGCTTTTATTATACGTCCAGAAATTGATTGACCGGCCGCCGGTTTCATAGACATATAGGCTGTCACCGCCGCCGGATTCTCCGGCCTGCAGGGTGTAATTAAACCAATCCGGCTCGGCGGCGAGCGTGATATTGTCGGCGCTCCCACTCACCTGGAGTCTGACCGGAATGGTACGAGGCGAATTAGAAGGCTCCGCCGGCGTGGTTACGACAATAGTGTCATAATACACGCCGGAATCCAAACCGACCGTGGTGACGGTGAACACGACCGAGTCAGGTGTCGATTGGGGCGAAAACGGTTGATACAAATGCAGCCAGGTGCTGGAATTGTCACAAAAGAACTCGATGGATTGACCGCTTGCCTCCCATACATCGAAACTCGACCATAACGTATCATTGGTCGCGGCTGTCAGATCGAAGAAATTGGGTTGCACCATCAGAAAATAGCCGTGCGGTTCGCAGGTATAGCCGAGTTGAACGACCACTGTCTGCGGCGAATTGGCGGCTTCCGGAGAACTGATCGTGATCTGGGTTTCGAAAATCAGCGTATCTCCCGGTTGGGGCGCAGCGAAAATCTGGGGAACGTTTGCCCAATCGATCCACACCGAAACTGAATCGTAATTGCCGCCCGTTTGCGGATCAAAAGCGACCCATGGTTCCCCGGCAACGCCGCTCCAGGTCATGTCGCCGTCGCCGGCGTTGGCGACCATGAGAGATTGCAACTGGGTCGAATCATAATAGGACGTATCCCAGCACAAGTCGACATAGAAGCGGAGCGTATCGGGGCTGACTTCGAGCATCGGGCCGGACTGGGCGGCGATGTGAGGAGTGAATACAAATAACGCCGCCAGGGCGAAGAAAAGAGTGAGGGGCGTTTTTGCCGAAGCGATTCTTGACTTCATAATTTCCTCCTCCGTCGGAAAAGACCGATAACCTCCATGGTCTCGCCGCATCGCTGGGATGGACGACAGAAGGATCAGGACGCTGTACGCGGCGGGCGGCTACGAGATCTGCAGTAAATATACGAAGTCGCGCGCCATTTTACAATCCGGATTTATTGCACGTGCCGAGCCGGACGTGCCCAAAACAAGAAATGTGTGCAAAGCCTGTGCCATGCCTCAGGACATTCGTATAATCGCATGCGACTCTTGGCAGTCTTCGCATTATTCCGGTCCCGTGTTTACCCCGACGGTGTACCGGTACGTACAACTTATCTTCTCCACGAACCGAAAGGGACAGCAATGACCGGCGCCATCCAGTAAATCATCTCGCCGTGCGACCGCAGACTATTATTGCCAAACCGCCAAAAGCCGATTACTATATATGATATGGAATATATCCGGGGACATTCCCTGACGTTCCGATACGCAAGTCAGCCGGAAACGTTGCTTGAGAATATCTCGTTCAGCCTGAGCGACGGCGACCGGGTGGGGTTGATCGGAGACAACGGGTGCGGCAAAACCACGCTGCTGGATCTGATTCGGGGAGTATCTCGCTTGTCATCCGGAGAATTGACCGTCCACAAAAACGCCACCATCGGTTTTCTTCCCCAGGAAGTGCATTTCGACGAGGGGACATCGGTCGAGGAATATTTATGGCGGGCGCGAGAAGATTTGTATGATCTGAAAGACCGGATGGTTGCCTTAAAGGTATCCGATCCCCGTCACGCCGATCTGGTGGCCGACTTTTACGCAAAAGGCGGAGACGTTTTTGATGTCGCCATGAAGAAAGCCCTGGCGGGATTCGATGTCACCGAGGATAAACTTCGGCTGCCCGTCGCGGCGCTCAGCGGCGGCGAAAAAACCAAAATCGCCCTCGCCCGGATACTTCTGGTGCAGCCCGACGTGATGTTGCTCGATGAGCCGACCAATCATCTCGAAATCGCCTCGCTGGTCTGGCTCGAAGATTTCCTGCGCGGTTTGACGAAACCATATATCATCGTCAGCCATGACCGGAGGTTTCTGGATACTTGCGTCGATCAGATATGGGAAATGCACGATAAGCGATTGACCGTTTATTCCGGATCGTATTCCGAATACCGCGACGAAAAGGTCCGCCGTCGGCAGAAGCAGCAGGCGCAATATGAACAACAACAGGAAAAGATCGACCGCCTGCGCGAAGCCGCCCGCCAGCGGCGCGACGATGCAACTCGTATGGAGAAATTCAAACACAAACGGGCGGTGAGCAAGAAAGGCGCGATACAAAAGCGGGATGAGGGTTCAGGGCGCGGCGGGGCTCGGCCGACCGACCGGATGCGCGGCGCCAAGGCTATCGAAAAACGGATCGAGCAGATGCTGGAGAAGGACCGGATCGAAAAACCGCGCAAGATCCGTGAACGGAAAATATCATTGTCGCAAAGCGACGTCGAAGGGCGATTTGTGCTGTATATCGAGCAATTATCCAAATCATTCGGCGATTATCAGGTGCTCGATAACGTCATGCTGTCGGTCGGCAATGGCGTCAAACTGGGGATTATCGGCCGCAACGGTTCGGGCAAATCGACGCTCCTGAAAATCATCGTCGGCGAGATTGCGGCATCATCGGGATCATATCGCTGGAGTCCGCAGGTTTCGATTGGATATTATTCGCAGGAACACGAAACGCTCGATCCGGGCAGCACAATTCTGGACGAAGTGCTTCAGGGACGGCAGCAGGAGCAAACCCGCGCCCGGACGATATTAGGGCGGCTCAATATCCGGCGAGACAAGGTGCTCCAGACGATTCGGACACTGAGTATCGGGGAAAAGAGCAAAACGGCTCTGGCGAAAATCCTGTTCTCTGACGTCAACGTGCTGGTGCTCGATGAGCCGACCAACCATGTCGAATTATCGGCCCGCGAGGCGCTGGAGGATGCGCTGGATGATTATGACGGCACGGTCATCATCGCCTCGCATGATCGGTATTTATTGGATCGCGTCGCGACCGCCATCTATGATATCGAAACCAATCGCTATTTCCCCGGCGAATATTCGGAGTATGTGGGAAAAGGGTGATAGTGCGGTTTCGCGGGTGGCCCGCAGCTTTAGCTGCGGGAATATGTGGTTGACTCAACTCACCGATTGGCGTCATTTGATCCCGCAGACAGAGATAAGAACAATATTTTGTGGGCGGCAGACGCCCTCGTCTGCCCGAATTGGACGACGTTGGGTGACCGGCCCACGGCGGCGAACCTTCGTTTGCCCCCACCAGAGGGCACTAAAGAAATTTGTGCCCAAACGGCATTTTCCGCTTGCATCATTTCGATTCTGTATTATAATAAAGTAGTTAGGAGACTGATTATGTCATTATTTGCCCGCCTTGCCAGCTTTGCAACACTGTCTGTTATGCTCTGGTGGTGGTACACCCGACAGTGGCGGTGGGCCAAAATACCTACTCATTGATCCAACGTATCATCAACCGAGTTTGACCCGCTGCCGCAAGACAGCGGGTTTTTTTGTACCTGAAAAACCACTGGAGGCAACATGTATAAGAAGATCGTCCTCTCCGACGGCGACATCCCCACCCACTACTATAACCTCATGGCCGACCTGCCGTTTGCGCTGGACCCGCCGCTCCATCCGGGCACCAAACAGCCGATTTCGCCCGACGATCTGGCGGCCATTTTTCCGCAGGCGTTGATTGAGCAGGAAGTTTCGGCGCAACGGGAAATCCCCATTCCCGAGGAGGTTCGCGAAGTCTATCGTATCTACCGGCCCACCCCGCTAATCCGAGCCACCGGCCTGGAAATGGCCCTGAAGACTCCGGCGAGGATATATTTTAAGCACGAAGGTTCCTCGCCGGTCGGCAGCCACAAGCCCAATACCGCCATCGCGCAAGCCTATTACAATAAAATGGAGGGGACGCGGCGTCTGGTCACCGAGACCGGCGCCGGCCAGTGGGGATCGTCGCTGGCGTTTGCCTGCCAGAAATTCGACATGGAATGCAAAGTATATATGGTGCGGATCAGCTTCGACCAGAAGCCGTACCGCAAGGTCATGATGCAGCTGTATGGAGCCGAGGTCCTGCCGTCGCCGTCACCGGCGACCAACGCCGGTAGAGAAGCGTTGCGCAAAGACCCGAAAACGCCGGGAAGTTTGGGCATCGCCATTTCCGAGGCCATCGAAGAGGCCGCGAGCAACGAACACGCCAAGTATTCGCTGGGCAGCGTCCTCAATCATGTCCTCCTTCATCAGACCATCATCGGCCAGGAGGCCAAAAAACAGCTGGGCATGATCGGTGAGAAACCGGATATCATCATCGGCTGTCATGGCGGTGGCAGCAATTTCGCCGGGTTGGCGTTTCCCTTTATCCGCGATAAGCTGCACGGTTCGGATATCGAATTTATTGCCGTCGAACCGGAATCGTGCCCGACCCTGACTAAGGGCAAATTCGATTACGATTTCGGCGATACGTCCGGGACGACGCCGCTGATGAAGATGTACACGCTCGGCCACGACTTCATCCCGCCGGGCATCCATGCCGGAGGCCTCCGCTATCACGGTGCGGCGCCGCTTATCAGCGCCCTGGTCGAGCACGGCATCGTGAGAGCGGAGGCGCTTCCGCAGAACGATGTTTTCCGGGCGGCGGCGCTTTTTGCCCGCACCGAAGGGATTATCCCCGCGCCGGAATCGGCTCACGCCATTGAAATGGCCATCCACGAGGCGATCAAGGCTCGCGACGAGGGCCGTCAGAAAGTCATCGTGTTCAACCTCAGCGGCCACGGGCATTTCGATATGTCGGCCTATCAGGCATATCTGGAAGGCTCGCTGGAAAACGGCCGGAAGGAAAGCTCGGACGGCGACAAAATGTCGTTCGGCGTTGCCTGTTGACGTTCATCGATGCCGGGAGCCATGCGCTCCCGGCATGAATCAGGAATCGAGGTGATGCAGATAATAGGAAAAAGAGCACACAGAGGAGTCATTGACTGCAAGCGCGCATGAAGCCGCCCCCGGTTTTCAGGCCGAGGGGCGGCGCGCCGTGGAAAGAAAATGACGACTCAAGTGTACAATATATGAAAGGATGATAATTAATGAAGGCGACGGCGCCTTCGAGACCCTCAGACAGCGAGGCACGCATCAGGAACATACGTGGGTCTGGAACTCGACGCCCGGAATATTTGTTATTGTATATGGAAGAGACAGAAGGCGGAATTCCCGCCGGACAGCGGTGCGTGACCCCACATTTTAACCGATTGGAGGTGGGTATGCATGGCACACTACGAACCGGGCAAAGCCCTCAGGTCGTACCATAACGTCCGGATGATGCTCAAAGGCGTCCCCCGGGAATTATGGCACATTTTTCTCCCCGTATCAGCCGATGATATTGCTCTGCTTGAAAGGAATATCCTTGCCTATAAGTCACGGGAGATCGATCGGGAAAAGGTGATAACGATTCAGAAAATGTGCGGTTTTCCGTTGCGACCGAATGCGCCTCTTCGCGAGATGCTTACCAAGGTTCGCATCCAGGATATGAAGAAGGGGAAAACTCGATCGGCTGACGGCGACGATAACGAGCAGAACAAGGAAAGCGACGATTCACAATCATCATAGAGGAAAACTGCGCGGGCGGCGGGCAGGGATGTCCGCCGCCTTTTTTTTGCCGTGACCTTGGTGGAACGCAGATAGCTCACGGCCGGAAATAGGGTTCGACAAGTTATGGCAAATATTGTAATCGGGTACTGCAATCGCTCAGGAGTGTTTTGTGGTTAAGGTTGCATGGGGGATATTTCGCAACGCAGAAGAAGTTCGCCGCCTGCCAGAAATTGAGATTTTATCCAAATTTTTAGTTTGCGTGAGATTATATTTCTCATTAAAATATGAAATACAGCAGGATAAGGCATCTTATGAAAGAAGTTCCAAATTTGTAAGCGATATTAAACGATAGGGGATGGGTACATGGTATATACAGTAATAATCTATCTGCTTATCTTTTGTGCGTGTGCCGCTATACCTGATGATACAACATACGTGGCAGATGGTAGAAAAATAATTTTGCGCAGTGATGGCACATGGACAGAATTACCTAAAGAGGACATAGATGGGAAATCGAATTTTCGGAAGACCACATGGGGTATGAGCATACAGGCTGTCAAAAGCAGTGAAAGCGAGGAATTGCTGAAGGCGGAGGATGATGCGCTTTGGTATAAGACAACAATTGGAGGGAATGAATGCGTTATCCTATACCTCTTTGTCGATAATATGTTGTGCCGTTCGAAGTACATATTTTCCCATGATCATACCAACAAAAATTTATTTATTCAAGATTATAGCGCCTTGAAGGCTGATCTGCAAAAAAAGTACGGCGATCCAGATGAGGATGAGGTGGTATGGTTAAACAGTCTCTATAAGGACGACCTTGACGATTGGGGATTGGCGATTAGCATCGGGCATCTTGCATATTATACAAAATGGGTAATAGACAATACCCAGATTTATTTGAGTCTGCGGGGAGATAAATACAAAATCCAGTTGGTTATTGAATATCAGTCTTTGGCATTGAGAGAGCGCGAAAGGCAATATCGAGAAAGTCAAAAATTAGATGATTTATAATGATGGGAATTTAATTCTGTCGCCGTAACCCGGTCTCCTTTTATGGCAACACAAGACTGGCATTATTGGTAAGGGACGCGTTGCAACGGATAGTAAAATGCGAAAAGGTGAAGGAATTGGTTATTCACAATCCCTTATCTTCCAAAAATTATTTCCGATGGATGGAATGGGATGAATAAACAGATAATAATAAATCATGGTATATCGTATACGGCGATATTGGTTTCCCTAATATCTCTGGCTATATCCATTCGGTCATGTATTCGCGAAGATGAAGCCTTTGACTGGACCAAAAAACAAACGGAACTGGAAAACCGCATATCCATAGAAACGAATGCGGCGTGGGCACCCGGGCAAATTCTTATATCTAATGTAGCAAAATCTAATTTGTTGGGCAGTTTGCGGGGCAGTCCATTATACTCGGGAATTGACGCATATTTAAACATTAGTATATTTAATAACAGCAAATATACATTAACAATCGAAAAAATAAAGTGGGGATACCTTTTGGATTCTAGCACGCTGTATTTGCCATGGAGCTCGTGGTTCATTAGGGGCGATAAAACTGATTCTATCACATACCCAATTTCATTGGATGCGAAGAAGGCAATCACTGTAAAAACTCGTGTACCTGTGCCAGTATCGCAGGATGTCGCCTCGAAGCTGAGTGGTTTGGCTAAAGATACCGTTTACGCGCCGATGGATTTATTAATGAGATTGCTGGCGGAAAGGGTAATAGGTAGACCCGTTGATAATGAAATATTGTACCGCTTAATCGATACTATGCAAAATATTGGAATATACTGGGAACTTCAAAAGTCTGCTTCTAATCTTCCTTCCGTTTTAGTCGGGATGTCAGATCCAGACGGCACACTGCGACGAGGGGACAGACGGATTGAGATTCAATATTTGCTTGCGTCTGGCGTAACCATTAGAGACACTGTCGATTACATGGATGTGTATACAACTTCAATGTGGGATGATAACGGAGTGGGCTATTTTCAGATTCAGACTTTCCTTGATAAATGCCTAAAAATCGAATAGGCTTATATTCTATGAATGATTTCGGACTATTGGAAGCCTATGCCTCTTCCAAAACCTGAAATTGATCATCCCTTCGCGGACACCAAAAAAAGCCTTGCGTTCCCATTCCAACCTGTGTATACTGGCGCGGCTTGATCTGTGACGATATCAGGAGGTGAAAGGTCCCGTGCGGAGTGGTCTGATTTCCGCCCAGTTTGTAACCTCTGTTTACGATCACAGGAAAATACCATCCGATACCCGCAAAGCGGTGGCGATTGCCGGACGTTCCAACGTCGGCAAATCAACCCTGATCAACAGCATCACCGAAGGCAAGAAAATCGCCAAGGTATCGGGTACGCCCGGCAAAACCCAGGCGCTCAATTTTTTTTTGGCCGATAATCGTTTTTATCTGGTCGACCTGCCGGGCTACGGGTACGCCAAAGTGCCGCCCAAGGTCAAAGAATCCTGGGCGACGCTGGTGGAAGGCTATCTGACCGAAAGCGCCAACCTGCGCGGCCTGGTCTTTTTGGTCGACAGCCGCCGGGACCTTCAGCCGGACGACGTCACGCTTCTGGAATGGATCGTCGACCGGGAACTGCCGTTTCTGATCGTGATGACGAAAGCCGACAAGCTGAACCGGGGTAAGCTGATGCAGGTGGTCGGCAAGATGCGCAAAACGATATTCGGCGACGAGAAGATCGGGAATCTGATCCCCTTCTCCGCCAAAACCAATTTGGGGAAAAACGAGGTTCTGCAATGGATTCGAAAAGTGGTCGCTTAGATCGCGTCAACCGGGTCGTGGTTGGCTGCCAATGGGGTGACGAGGGCAAGGGCAAAGTCGTCGACCTGCTTTCGCGAGAAGCCGATATCGTCGCTCGTTTCCAGGGCGGCAACAACGCCGGGCATACTATTGTTATCGAGGGCGTGCGGGTAATTCTGCATCTGATCCCGTCGGGGATAATGCATCCGGGCAAAATCTGCGTCATCGGCAACGGCGTCGTGCTCGATCCCTATGTCTTCAAAGAAGAATTGGAGACACTGGAGAAGCTCGGTATCGACTACGTCGACCGCATCTTTATCTCGGCGGCCACCAATCTGATTATGCCGTATCATCGGGTCATGGACGGCATCGAGGAAACCGGACGGGGTAAGCAGGATCTGGGTACCACCAAGCGCGGCATCGGGCCGGCCTATCAGGACAAAGTCCGCCGGACGGGTATCCGCCTGGCTGACATTTTTTCGGATCAGCGACTCAAAGACAAATTGGAGATGCAAAAGACCCTGAAGGCGCATTGGCTGGGGCGTCTGCCCGATGACCGCGAGGTCGATTTCGATAAGATTTATCAGGACATGGTCGGCTTCCGGGAGATACTGGCGCCGATGATGACCGACGTGTCGAAGATGCTGTATGATGCGTATAAAGCGAACATGGTTATACTTTACGAAGGCGCACAGGGAGCCATGCTGGACGTCGATCTGGGGACGTATCCTTTCGCGACTTCCTCCAATACTACCGCTGGCGGGGCGCTGACCGGCCTGGGCATTGGGCCGCGAATGATCGACGAAGTGGTCGGCATCGTTAAGGCTTACACGACGCGCGTCGGCGCCGGGCCGTTCCCGACTGAGCAGGAGAACGAAACCGGCGAGAAACTGCGCGAAATCGGCGGCGAATACGGGGCCACCACCCGGCGGCCGCGCCGCACCGGCTGGCTCGATATGGTGCAATTGCGGCACGCCATCCGCATCAGCGGCGTCGACAAAATCGCCCTGACCAAACTGGATGTGCTGGACACGTTTGACGAGATTAAGGTCGCCACGCATTACCGGTATCAGGGGAAGAAGATCGAGAATTTCCCCATGGATTTGTGCGCCATCTCCGACTGCCGGCCGCAATATCGGGCGTTTCCGGGATGGAAGGCAACCACCTCGGGCATCACATCGTACGATGATCTCCCCGAAAAAGCCCGCGAGTATATCGATTATATCTGCACCGAACTGGACGTAAAGTTGCTGCTGCTCTCCACCGGCCCGGCGAGAGAGCAGACCGTCCTTGTGTGAATCTTCATCGGAATTGATGAGGCAAGTTTACTGAAATTGGGCTTTGAAAAAGTGATATCTAGTGATATATTATTTTGTAATATACTGGGAGGATCAAAATGGCATCAGAACCTTGGAAGGATTGGATACCAGGCGTACTATCGCCCAAGCAATTACAGGAATTGATACATAATAAGAAGATCCGGGGTATAGCGAATCCTGATGGAATTAATGAACCGTCAATTGACCTATCGCTGTCTAGCGAAGCCTATAAAATGCCAAGAGGGTCGGTCAAGCCAATGGGAGGAGGTTACTTAGCCACGATCGAGAATAAGGGTTTGGGGGAAAAATATGAACCTGATGAAGATGGTAATTTTCTTTTGCAACAATGGAAAACTTATGTATTTAAACTAAAACAGTCATTGGCTATTGACAACCGCGATCCAATATATGGGAAAGCGACTGCGCGGAGTACGATAGGTCGTGTTGATGTATTAGCGCGATTGATTGTCGACGGTGCGAGAGGGTACGAAGAATTTAAACCGAGCGATATCGCCGCGGGGGGTGATATGTTTTTGGAAATAACACCGATGACCTTTGATGTGCAAGTAAGAGAAAATATCGCAATATCACAATTACTGTAGTGCTCCCCATTAGTCAAGCTGATTCTAAGATAGTATTTTGGCCGAGTGT
>CAZJWR010000065.1:0-18575 GCA_964549765.1 uncultured Ignavibacteriales bacterium | reverse complement strand
CGGGGCTTTTTCAATTCGAAGAACGATCGGTTTTATTGGGCGGTGCCTTCACTCGGTCTGCCGCGCAAATACTTCATTAGTTCCAGCAGAACCAGCAGCAAGACGATCAAGCACACGACCCAGATTACCACTATCCCGCCGGCTCCTCCATCCCAGCCCATCCGGACCCAGTCGCGGATCGATTGAACGCGCTCGATAAACAGAGAAATTCGACCCATCACCGTGTATCCGAACGATGCGCCGAAGCCTATCATCAGGATATAAATGCCCATTTTGGCGACGGCCCCGAAGCTTCCCTTGTGGGCGACGGAAAAGAAGAAATAGAACAGCCCGCAGATAACGCCGAGGACGATAATGATGTCGGATATCCCGGCGATGAAGCCGGCCGAGAAATTCGGGCTGATCAAAGTATCAGCCAGCTGCCGGTTGACTCGGTTTTGCATCTCGAGAGGAATAGCTGCGCCCGTAGCGATACCGATATAGAACGCGATTGGGTAGCGTGAAATCCATCCTTTCTTCTTGGAGAAGCGGAACCACATCAGGAGACCCAGGATACCGGGAATGATGTACCACCATTTGCCCGTCACCAGTCCCGACCACCAGCCGCCCGACCAGATCTGGTACCATTGCTGACTGGGATCTACCCAGATGCGATCAAACAGGGTCGGCACGAGGCCGTTGTACCAGAGGATGATTACAAAATAGCCGGCGCTGACGCCGACGAAAAGGCTTTCCGAGAACTTATAGAACGGGTTATCCCGGTAAAGAAACGAGAACGTGCAGAGCGTGAGGCTGACCGCCAATGTCGTCCAGAGAAATGTATCCCAACTCATTTCACCTCTCCTTTCCGCCGAGAAATCAGGTAGCCGATGTTGCCGATGATGATGAACAGGATAATCACGATATGCGTCCACACCTGGACCCGCATCGCCTCCATGGCCCGTCCGGGCCGTTTGACGAGTTTCTCATACTCGGCCGCCCCCAGCATACCGCCCATCAGTCCGAATATCTGGCCCGATCGGAGGTACGGATAATAGTCGGCGGCCATAACCCCGGTCAAGCCGACGGCCAGCGGTGCGTTGTAGCGCCCGTTGGCGTACGATATCCAGTAATCGACGCCGCTGGTGCCGGTAATGAGGATGATTCCGTTGACGTCACCGTAGTTGGCGATCCCCTTCATCATGTCAATGCTATCCAGCGGCGTATTGTAGTAATCGCTGGGAAATGACAGCCGGTAATTCTGGCCCATGCTCAATATCACGATTCCCGGATACGGTTTGTATCCCAAAAACACGATATCCTTACCGTAGACGACCTCTCTTCCGCAGTGCATTTTAACCGAGTCCATGATATCGAGCATAGCCTGCTCGGCCATACCCGGACCGTTGGGCGAAAGCGCCGTCATGATGATTTTTAGCTTCCGGCAGAGGGCCTGTTCCATGATGGCGTATGTCATCGGATGCATCTCGGCCAGTGAGCCGGGATCGTAGTCGATAGCCATGTGGATATAGCTCCCCGGCGGTTGGGCTTCCACGAAATCGTAGACGGATCGAACTTCGGGGCTGATGCGGATGGGCGTCTCGTATTTGAGCATGACCGTGATGACCACTACCGCCGCAAGGATCAGATAAATCCACCGCCGATCCAGTCTGCTTATGCGTTCAAATATATTCATGGTCGTCTCCCTTAATCACTTCCCATGTAACCGCGTTCGATTCCCAGAATCACCTTGAGGGCGGTCGCCACGATGCCGAGACCGATCCCGATGATGATGGCCCGTTTGGCGGCCAGGTTGGGAACGTTCAAGATCCATGCCGCCAGAGCCGCATCCTGATCTCCGAGAGGCCCCAGATACGGGTTGAACCGAAGCATCAGGATCAATGCCGACAGAAGCAGCACGGTCGCCAGCGCGGTGCGCGCTCGGAACGCCCGGAAGGCCGCCGAGGCGATAAAGAACGCCAGCAGGGAAAACATGGTGGCGTGAAGCGGAATCATCACATAATCGAAAAAGTGCCGGAACATGTATGACCGCACGCCTCCCAGAAAACTGAGGCCGAATATGACCATACCGAACATCCCCGCCAGTATGACGATGGAATACTGCCAGTTGGGAGTCCGCCGTCGGATTCTGTTCACCGACACCCGGATAAGCGACCAGATGCCCAGTGCCAGAGCGAAAATTCCGATAATGATCGTCCATTCCATCACAAATTCATAGATTTTTTCCGACGTGCTATGCGGCACGAAAAACTGCACGGCCATGAAAAGGCCGGAGACAAATACGATAAGCAGCGGTATTTCTTTTTTCATCTCCCTTACCTCCTACTGGCCGACGTGGAACAGGTCGACAAACCAGCTCCAGTTAAGGATTGCCGCCACGGTGCCCAGGATTATGCACAGGATGACGATCGCCTTGCCGTAATCCTGCGCTTTCAGCGTCCCCAGCAAAACCGGTTCGCGCCCCAGATAGGCCGACGCGGCATACAGTTCCTCGCCGATCAGGGTGTAGTCGCAGGCGACCACGAAAAACGGAATCTGCGTCACCTCGTCGGTGCCGGAAATCTGAATCGATCCCGCTACTGCTCCGGTTTCGGCCAGAATCAGCGACTCAGCGTAAAATTTCCCGAGATACAGGTTCGTGGCCGGGTGTTCGCGGAGCATGATCCCGTTCACGCCGCCGACGTAGGCAAACTGCTGGTTGGTCAGAAAGTAGACGCTGTCCTCGTTGTAGGCATCGGGCCGACCGGCGTTATAATAGCCGGTCTTCACCGTTTCCTGGGCGATGGTCATCACGATCGGATCATAGCACGGGACGATCAGCGACGTCTGATACTCCGCCACCTTTTTTGCCACCCGGCCGAGAATCGTAAACGACGCGATGGTGGCGATATCCGCCGCCGTGCCGAGTCCGAGAATATACAAAATCGGTTTGCCCATTTCGGTGGCGCGACCGATGGCCTCGTCGACCGCCTCGATACCGGCCAGCGGGCGGATATACAATTCGGCTCCCCGTTTGGCTCGGAAGATGAAATACAGCATGAAGATCGTGAAAAGCACGACCGCCACAAGCACCGGCCATTTGCCGGGGTTGAACAGTTGTCCTTTGGCCTGAACCGGGCCGAACACGTCCGAATCGGTTTCGCCCCCGTCGTTGTAGGCAGCGACTTTGTAATAGAAATCTTTGTTGTTGGGGTAATAATCGGGCGAATCGCTTTCTTTCACGCCCCAATCACTCGTCGAATCGACGCCCATGGGAATCGTCTGGCGCAATTCGAACGGTCCGCCGGGCGAATCTGCGCGATAAACGCGATACCCCACCACGTCGTTTTTCCCCGTACCGTCGTCGGGCGACAACGTCCATTCGACAATCACCCCGTGACCGTGATCATGGGGGATATCGAATACCCGCAGGTTTGTCGGCGGCGCCGGCAGCGTCATTGTCGTAGTGTCGGTGACAGCCTCTTCCTGCGCCCACGCCCCGGCCGCAAGAAGAAGCATGGCCACCACCCATACGATTGGTTTCATGTTCATGCTCGCTCCACCAGTCTGATATGTGAATTCGATAAATCTCGTCCTTGCCATTCCTATCTTGATAAAAGTCCCAGCCACTCGTCAACCAAAAACGTCAGTCTTCCCACCGGCAGCGATACGCGCCCCATGACGGTATAGCCGAACGAGGCTCCGAAGGTGACCATCAAAACCCATATCCCGAAGCGCGACGCCGCGAAAAATGCTCCGAGATAGAGACATGTGGCCGGCCTCTCGCGCACCGTAATACCGTTGACGGCCGCCACGTAGCCAAACTGCTCGTCGGTCACATAATGGACGGTATCCTCGTTGTAGGCGTCAGGCCGCCCTGCCGCGGCGCAGGCCTCCCGGGCGCGGGAGATGATATACCCGAGGATTCCCGCAATATCATCGGGCGAAGAGTGCCAGGAAACGTCGGTGGGACCACCGCTATCGTACTTGTGATTTGCCACGGTGACATCGGTGGGGGGCTTGACAGTATCGGCCGATACCGGCTCTGAGGCGTCCCCATCCACGCTCTGACCGGCAGCAGGGGCGGTCAAAGACAGCGTGAGGGATGGGATGCAGAGCGGTAGGGATCGGTCACGTATCATTTAATCATTCCAAGCCATGTCCCGAACAAGAAATCGAGCCTTCCCAGCATAAGTGACATACGGCTCATGACCGTATAGCCGAACGACGCGCCGAAAGTTACCATCAGAAACCATATCCCCAATTTGGCGGCGACGCCGAAGGCACCTTTGTGCTCCTTTGAAAAGAAAAAGTAGACCAGCCCGCAGAATGTCCCCAAAGCAATAAGTCCATACGTTATATACGACTGCCAGGTACCGAATCCCGGCGGCGGCTTGATCGTGGCTCCGACCTGAACGAAGGCGTTGCTCACAAAATAAATCATCATGTACAGACCGGCGGTGGCGCCGACGACGAACGCCAGCGGCCAGCGCGACAGCCAGCCGATCTTTTCGAAGAGGCGGGTCAGCATCAACACGCCGAGAAAGAACGCGATCCACAGAAAGTAGCGTTCGGGATTGGAGGTGTCGTTTATGCCGAGATAGAATTTGCGATACAGGTTGTCCCAGTAGTAGGTGACAAACCAGTATCCCGCCGAGACGCCGACGAAGATCGCTTCACACGCTTTATATAGGACGTTGTCCTTGTATAGAAAGGAGATAATACCAATGGTCAAGAGGGCCGCCAGCCAGATTCCGAACGTTTCCATTACTTACTCTCCTTTCTTGACCGGAAGAAGGCGACATTGCCGATGATGATGAACAGGACCACTGCCACGTGGGCGAATGTCTGCGAAAGCAGATAGGTCGTCGCTTTGCCGAAATAACCCGTCTTCTTCTCGAATTGAGCCGCTCCCGACATACCGCCCATCAACCCCAGCAACTGCCCGGCCTGCAAATAGGGATACGCCATCGGCGCCTGTACGGCCGTATTGGCTGCGCTCAAGTGCAGGTTGTAGCGGTCGACCGCGATCTGCACCCATTCCACGGTACCCGGTTTGCCCGCCGAAAGATTAAGGGCCCAGTCGATATTGGAAAAATTGCGGACGTTTTTCAGAAGGGGAATCGAGTCGTACGGAGTATAATTGATATCCGTCGGAAATTGTGTTTTAAAACCCTCGCCCATGCGCAGAATGACGAATTCATTACCCGATTGAAAACCAAGATTGACGTAATCGACGCCGTATTTGACTTGATCCCGAAGCTTGGGTTCGGCATCAAAGGCCGATTGGATGGCCTGCTCGGCCTGCTGCGGTCCCTGCGGCCAAAGGCCCATGATGATGACCCTAAGGTCATGCGCAAACGCATATTTCATAAACGCCACGGCAACAGGCTGTAATTCCGGCGCCGACGGCGGATCATAATCGAATGACACCAAGACCTTGGCGCCCGGCTGCAATTTGGCCATCTGATCGTAAGCTTTCTCCACCTCCGGCGAGATCGGCAGCGGAAGCTCGAACTGCATGAAAAATGGAACCACCAGGGCGATGCCGACGAACAGAAAAACGATCCGCCGTTCCACCGGACGGTCCTTCATGGTCAGATAAAAGATATAGACGAAGCAAAGCCCCAAAAGGACGGTAACCAAGCCGGAAAGTCCCGGCGATAGCTGTATCGGTTTCGGCAAGAGAAACTTGCAGACAAGCAGCACAACGATAATAATCGCTGTGGCGATCATTTCCCCGGCTTTCATCAGTCACCTCCCAGGTAGGTGCGTTCCAGTCCCAGTATGATCCGCAGGGACGTCGAGACCAGCCCCAGTGCAATGCCGATCATAATCGCCCTCTGCCCCGCCGTGTTGGGTACGGACATGATCCAGTCGGCCCAGCTGGACATTGTGTACCCCGTCGGCAAAATCCAATCGGTCAGGAGATCGCCCACCGGCACCCGTCCGAGCATCACGAAAAAGGCGGCCACGAGAAGCAGGGTGGCTTCGAGATTGCGGGCCCGGAAAGCGCGGTACGAAGCTGATGCGACGAAGAAAGCCAGCAGGGCGAACATCGTCGCCGACAGAGCCGAATACACCCACTTGTACATCCAGTCAAATCCGGTGCCGGGATCGCGGTACGAAAACTGAGGCGTTGCGAACAGGCCCTTATACCCCTCGTAAAACCCGAAAAAGACCATCACCAGGAAGGAGATGATGATAATCAGCGCAAAGGGAAAGTCCGGCCGCTTCCGGAAGACTTTGATAAACGATATTTTCATCAGGTTCAGCGCCCCCAGCCAGATCGCGAACGCTCCGATAATCCCGAACCAGTCGCCAAACTGCGCCTCAAAGGCGCCGAACGGCCTGTGGGGAATGAAGTACGCGAGGGCAAACACAACCCCGACGATGAAGGTGATCGCTATTGGAATTTCACGTCTCATTTAAAAGTCCTTTGGTTTAACGCACCACGAAGAGGCGCCAAAAGTCCACGCCGAAAATCTGGAGAATAATTCCCACCACGATGGCGATCAAAAACAGGGCCTTACCCATATCCTGGCCCTTAAGCGATCCCAGTAGTTTCGGTTCGCGTGATAAATAGGCCGACGCAGCAAACAGCTCCTCGCCTATGAGAGTGTAATCGCATGCCGCCACGAAGAATGGCAGCTGGGCCGGCATGGCCGTCCCGGCGATCTGGATCGCGCCGATGCTGTTGCCGGTTTCGGCCATGATCAGCGATTCGGCGAAAAAGGCGCCGATCAGGAAAACCGTGGCCGGCTTCTCGCGCACGAAAAGCCCGTCGATCGCCGCGGCATAGCCGAACTGGTCGTCTGTCAGGTAGCGGACCTGCTCATCCTGGAACGAATCCGGCCGTCCGACCTTGCTGTATGCTTCCTTGACGATCTCTCGGGCGGTGACCATTACCAGTGAACGGGATACCGGAACATCGATACGGGTATCGTTCTGGGCCGCGATAACCGAGACGCGGCCAAGAATCGACATACTTGCCAGCGTCTGGACGTCGTCCATGTCGTTGATCCCGGGAACGTAGTAAATCGTTTTTCCCATCTCGGTGGCCCGTCCGACGGCATTCTCGACCTCGTCGATACCGGCGATTTTGCGGATATAGAACGTCTTGCCCGATTTGGCTCCTAAGATAAAATAGATGATGGCGGCGCAGACAAAGAGGATCGAGATAAACACCCAGAAGCGGCCCTTGTTGAACCATTGAGCGCTTGATGAAACCGGCCCCACTACAACCGATTCGCCGTCCGCATACCATAGGTACTTATAATCGACCTTCTCATAATTGAGGGCGGCCACTTTGTAATAAAATTTCTCGCCCGGTTCAGCCTGGTTGTCGGTGAAACTGCTGACCCCCTGGGTGGCGTTGCCCAGCGTATCGAACTGGCCGCTGGCCGAGGTACCGCGCAAAATTATGTATTCTTTGACCTCGCCGCTCTTGTAATCGTCTGGCGACAGGTCCCAGGTCAAGTTGATCGCCCCTCCGGCATCATTGGGAGCGTCTTTGGCGACGATATTGAACGGCGGCTGGGGGGTATGGGCTGCGATAAAGGCCGAATCATAGGTGGGCGCCGCCGCGGCGGTGTCGCCGGGAGCGCTTTCCTGAGCCGTAACCTGTGCGGGGGTGATCCAGAAGGCAAGTATCGCAACGCCGACTAAACATAAGAACGTCAATCGTTTGATCATAACGATTCCTTGTTGTTTCGGTCTCGGTGGCCGGAAGTATCGCGACGGCTGTCTCGGTCCAGCCGGTATCTTTCGTAAGACGACCCACGTGGGGAATTTGTTCAAGCGTAAGCGATTGTCCATCATCGCCGCCGGCCGTCCACCGCTTGCAAAATTAAGGTATCAATTTATGCCCGCGCAAAGGTCAAGTCAAGCCAAATATTTTTCATGGTTATACTGAACGTCGGAGTTTCGAACCAGTCAACATGAAAACCCCATTCGGCAAAGTCGTAAGGCCATGGCCTGCAAATAAAAAGCCCGCCGGTTAGGGCGGGCTGATTCTTCGTACTTCCGTATCGGGCTCAGTCAACCAGGACTTTTTCGAGATGATCGACGATGTAATTCATCTCGTCCTCGTTGATTATCAGCGGCGGGCTGATTCGGATAGTATGGTGATGGCTGTCGTTGGCCAGCATGTTCAGGTCGAGCAGCTTGCGGCAGAAAGTCATGGCGTCGCCCGATTTGACCTCGACGCCGATAAACAAGCCTCTCCCCCGCACTTCCTTGACATGCTTCGAACGTGCGGCCACGTCCATGATCTTCTTTTTCAGAATCTCGCCCATCTGCGCGGCCCGCTCCGGCAGCTTTTCCTCAACCAGAACCTCCAGCGCCGCAATTCCGCATACACAGGCAAAAGGATACCCGCCGAAGGTGGAGCCGTCCGATCCCGGACCGAAAGCCATATCCATCAATTCGGCGTTGGTGACCATGACCGACAACGGGGCCAGACCTCCCGAAATCGCCTTGCCCAGAATCAGGGCGTCGGGGACGACGTCCTCGTGCTCCATGCAGAACATCTTGCCGGTGCGGCCCAAACCGACCTGGATTTCGTCGAACAATAGCAAAACGTCGTTTTCATCGGCGATCTGCCGGAGTTCACGCAGGAATCCGTCGGGCGGGATATACATGCCGCCCTCGCCCTGCATCGGTTCGACCAAAATGCCGCAGGTATTGGGCGTAATCGCCTTTTTAACCGCCTCGGCATCGCCGAAAGGCACCGATACAAAGCCCGGGGTAAGCGGGCCGAAACCTTCGCGATACTTCTCGGAACTGGAAAACGACACGATGGTGATCATCCGGCCGTGGAAATTATTATTGAAAACGATGATTTCCTGTTTGCCATCGGGTATGCCTTTATGCTTGTAGCCATAGTACCGGGCCAATTTGATGGCCGTTTCCACCGATTCGACTCCGCCGTTTTTGGGGAGAACCTTGTTTCCTTTATTCCCGAATCGGGGCCCCAATTGCGGCGTCAATTCGGTAATCTTCCGATAGAACAGCGCCATTAAGTCGGTATAGACGACGTTGGACAGCACCCCGGCGTAATGACCCTGTAGCGCCTCGACCGCGCGGGCCACGATTTTGGGATGATGATGCCCCTGGTTGGCAGCCGAATAGGCGGCCAGACAATCGAGTATTTTCCGTCCGTCCTGAGTATAAAGCCAGGCGCCCTCGGCCTTGCGGATAACCGCTTTCAGCCGCTGATAATGATGAGCGCCGTATCGCTCTTCCGAACCGAAAACCTCCTGGTCGGTGAGATTCGAAAATCCGAATTTATTCATAGTCTTGTCCTGCGCCGTTTTGGCATCGTTTATTTTCATAATCACCTCCGGATGTCAGAACTATTATCGTGTGCTGCCCATCGGCCGGTAATTTCCGGCACCGCTTCAGCGCAGTAATATAAGAACGAAACCCGTGCCGGACAAGTTCTATTTTTCACATAGTATATTGGTGTCAGTCGCCGTGAATTTCAAACTCGTCGATCTTTTCCCCGGTCAGGTCATACGCTCTGACGACCAGCCGATTTCCAAGCATCGACAATTTGCAGAAATGATGCGTTTTGAGGTATAATTGACTGCAGGGATCGGATCCAGTTTGGTCGTACAACGGCGCGCCGCCCCCGCCGGCTACGATATAATATATGCCGTCGCACAAAGACCGCTCATAATCGTGATCATGCCCGTTGAAAACTACGTCGATATTGTGTTGTTCGAAAATTGGCGCCAGAAGCTGTTCCAGAGTGTCCGCGCCCCGTGGCGGCCGGTGCTGTGCAGCGGCTGATGAAAGACTACTACCCTGAATGTGATCGCGGCATTGATGCTGTCCAGGTCGGCCAGCAGCCAGCGATACTGCTCCGATGACGGCCCCATATCGACACAGCTGTTGAGGACGATGAAATGCGTGTTATTGCGTTCAACCGAATACCATTGCTCGTTGTTGGGCAACTCAAAATTGTCGAAAAAAAGCGGCGATTGATGCTCATGATTTCCCAGAGCCGGAAAATAATCGGATTCCGCCCGCAATGCCGACGTAATGCTGTTGAAGGTGGCCCATTGATCGGCGACGGTTCCGTCACTGACGAGATCGCCGGTATGAAACACGGCCGCCGGCTTCAGCAATACCATTGAATCAACCAGCGCCTGATGTACACTATGCCCGGTACGAGTATCGCCATAAACGAGAATGCACGGAACCATGGTCACCGCTACGGGCAGCGTGTCGGACAGATTCTTGTCGAACGCGACCACCGTGAAGGTCGTATCTTCGAGGTCGTCCGGGGGCACGCCGAATATACTGTCGGAGTCGGGAGTCAGCCAATGAGGATATCCGGAGAAAACGATCGAATCGATCTCGCTGTCTACAGCGGTCGCCGTCGCCCGATAACGGAAATAGAGGCCGCCTGTGGCTTCGGCCTGCGACGGCGAGGTAATCACCGGCGGCTCGGCTCCCGGCGGCATGACATTATCTCCGTTGTCCGAGGAACAACCGGAAATGGGCAGGAACAGCCAGACAAATATAAACAACCACATGGCACAGCGATCGCATGATGACGGCAAGATGAGCGGATATTGGTTCTTCATGATATCCCTTCCCGGAAAATGGCATTCTTTGACGAAATATAGCTGTCACCGCCGTCAAGGTCAATAATTGCCCGTCGTTTACCCCAGGCGATAGGTGTAATTCCATTCGACGGGATACCGGTCCCGACCGGCATCATGCTGCGTCGGCTTCCGCGTCCGAGACTTGTTATGTCGCTGATTGGCGGTCGTAGTTGCGGATCATCATGCCGACGCTGCGTTTCATGCCGAACCGCAGATAAAACGACTGAACTTCCGGATCACAAGTGACGTCGATCATATACAGGTTTTTCAATTTGTCCAGCATCCGTCGCACCAGCTGGCTGCCGATCCCCTGACCACGGTACTCGGGGAGTACTTCGAGTAATGGTATGTAGGCGCTCAAGATGCCATCTCCGACGGCGGTGATGAATCCCACGACATTCCCGTCGGCCTCATCCACCGCCAGCACGACCGCCCGGCTGCCCTCAAGCAATTTCAAATGCGTTTCCGGCGACGGCGGCTTTTTCCACCCGTCGAAAAAACCGGCGAGACGATCCGCAGTGATGCCGTCCATCGAATCGGTGTATGATACCATATGTGGTGTCCTTCGGGAAGAGCCCGCGCGCCGAATTGCAGGAAACTCGGCGTCGCAATCCTATTGATTAAATTCCAGCTTACCGGCCGACTGTTATCCTGTCAACAATAATATTTTCGTCAACGATACGATGAACCCGGGAAAATCCCGGCAGGAGAAGGACATGTGATACCGCTATGGCCCGCGATAGGGTAACTATCCTCTCTCTCGTTCCTTCTTGACACGCAACTTAGCGGTGATCAATTCGGAATGATCGAGCCGCAGTAATCGCGCGAACATGTGGGCGAGGCGGTCTTCGTGCCCCGACAGATGATTGTCGCTGTAAATCACCCTCCAGACCATCTCGATAACAGCGATTTTCTGCGCCCGGTCGAAATATCGATTTATTTGTTGGGCAAAATAATAGAGATCGAGCCGGTGTTCGAGCTGTTCCCGGCCGGCGGCGATTATATCCTCCACCTCGTCCTGAGACAGATTGAAATACGTAGTCAGATTCCGGACAATCGCTTCTTTTTCTTCGGGAGCGAATTTATCATCACTGCCGGCCACTTCCACGAGAAGAGCGGTGGTGGCTACATGGATGTCGTGTTCGGTGTCGGCCCCGCTGTCGGAAACTGATTTCCTGGGGCCGAAGACGTTTTCAAGAAATTTCTTCATGTCAAAATCCAATTACAAGGCTTCATAAGAATCGGTTTCGCACGTCGTCGTCCGGTATCGGGCAGGCGTCGCGCGTTCCGAACCAATGATAACGACGTGCGGCGACGATGTCATATAAAACATCCCGTATGCGGCGCGGGATAATCCTCAGAAGCGCCAATACTTTCCACGGGCCGCCCAGGATGGAGGCGACGCGAAGCATGGCATCCGATTTGACCGCATGACCTTCACCCGCTATCAGCATCACGGAGTCGAACCGGGGCGATTTTCCGTCGGTTCCCTTCAGAACCGCTTCGCCTGCCTTCGTCTGCATAGCCGCGAATTGAAACCGCCCTTCGGGATCGTGCCGGATGATAAATTCCACCAAGCCGTTGCATAAATTGCAAACGCCGTCGAATAGGATCACCGGATGATCCGCCGCTTCCCGATTATCCTGCCGGCTGCGCCTTTCCATAACTGTTTCCATCACCTGCTTTTATACACATCGATCACCGGCCGGTCCGGATGCACGGTCAATCGGTCCGCCGAACTTATCATGGAATTCTCCACATCAAGTAGCGTCGTTTTATACTTACAACGGTGGAGGTGCGGGCGTGGGTTCCGAGGAAATTTCCGACTCTCCGGGGACGACCGCGAGATCGAACTATCGACACGAAGCCGGGATACCGGTCAAAATAAACTTGGATTCGATCCGTAAGTATATTATACAATTTATCGTTTGAACTCAATGACAGGAGGCGAACGCGTATGCGGGTGATATCCGAGGGAAGCAGCAAAACATTACGAGACCTGGGGCTGATCAATCTGGGTAAGGTCTTCTGGAACGCCTCGACTCCCCAACTCTACGAGGAAGCCATCAAGGGACATGAAGGCGTCGTGGGCCATTTGGGACCGCTGGTGGTTCGCACCGGAACCCACACCGGCCGCAGTCCCAACGACCGCTTCATCGTGCGGGATACGATCAGCGACGACAAAGTCAACTGGGGCGTCGTCAACCGGCCCATGGAGCCGCAGAAATTCGAACAGCTTTTCCGACGATTGCAGGCTTACCTTCAGGGCAAAAGCATCTACATTCAGGATTGTCACGCCGGAGCCGATATGATCTACCGGGTTCCGGTTCGGGTCATTACGGAGACGGCCTGGCACAATATATTCGCCCGCAATATGTTTCGCCAGATTCACGATCCCGGCGAACGGAAGGCGCATATCCCCGAATTCACCGTCATCGACGCCCCCAATTTCCGGGCCGTCCCGGAATTGGACGGAACTAACAGTGAGGCCTTCATCTTGCTCAGCTTCGAGCGAAAACTGGTGCTGATCGGCGGCACCAGCTACGCCGGAGAAATCAAAAAATCGGTCTTTACCATCCTGAATTTCCTGCTTCCGCCGCAGGGCGTTCTTCCCATGCACTGCTCCGCCAATATCGGGGATAACGGCGAAACCGCCCTGTTTTTCGGCCTATCCGGAACCGGCAAAACGACCCTATCGGCCGATCGCGACCGGAAGCTGATCGGCGACGACGAACACGGCTGGTCCGAGACCGGCGTGTTCAATTTCGAGGGTGGCTGTTATGCCAAGGTTATCCGCCTTTCCGCCAAGAACGAACCCGATATCTTTCAAACCACCCGCCGGTTCGGAACCATCCTGGAAAACGTCGCCATCGATATCGACACCCGCCGGATTAACCTCGACGATAATTCGTTGACGGAGAACACCCGCGCCGCCTATCCTATCAGCCACATCGAAAACGCCGTCCGCGACGGGATGGGGGGACACCCAAAAAATGTCATCATGCTGACCGCCGACGCCTTCGGCGTCCTCCCCCCTATCAGCAAACTCACGCCGGAACAGGCCGGGTATCAATTTATCTCCGGCTATACCGCCAAAGTTGCCGGCACCGAAGTAGGCATGGGTAACGAGCCGAAAGCCACCTTCAGTCCCTGCTTCGGCGCCCCCTTCATGGCACTACCTCCGACGGTTTACAGCAAGCTTCTGCGGGAAAAAATCGCCAAGCATGACGTCAACGTTTGGCTGGTCAATACCGGATGGACCGGCGGCCCGTACGGCACGGGCAGGCGGATGTCGCTGCCGCAGACGCGGGCCATGGTCCGCGCAGCGCTGGCCGGCAAATTGGACGGCGTTCCCCTTGATACCGATCCGATTTTCGGCCTCCATATGCCGACCAAATGCCCCGGGGTGCCGGCCAAAGTGCTGAACCCGCGCGATACGTGGAAGGATAAGAACGCCTATGACGACAAAGCTGGGGAATTAGCAGGCCGCTTTCGCGAGAATTTCAAAAAATATGCGAATGACGTTCCCGAGAAGGTGCGGCAAGCCGGTCCCGTAGCCGTCGGCGCATGATCTTCCGCCGCTTCGCCTTACACTTGCATCATCGAAACGGACGGGCCGAACGGGCCGCCCTACGGATATGGTCCAGCCTTCGCTTATGATATGATTTTCGCAATTAGGAGCCTGTTCGCGGAGTATTCGTTTGACACTTTGTGAATCTCGGAATTGTGATATTACGCACCTCGTGAGACAGTTTTCAATATTATTATAACATATCTCTTAGAGCTTCGTAAGGTGTTTTTCCATTAAATGCTCCATGTGGGCGGACGTAATTGTAAAAATTCTCCCATTCCTCCAACTTCTTGTTCAAGTCCCATCATCAGTATAGGTCAACAGCTGATAGAATTCCTCACCGTCCGAACGGTGGGATCTCTCGACTTTGCCGTTGAGCTGTGGCGACCGCGGTTTGATGTACACATGGCGTATGCCCTTATCTTCAATATGCCAGTGGAAAAGAGCCTGAAACTCATGCCCCCGATCGGTTCGAACGGTATGGATGCGAAAAGGAAACTTCTCGATCACGTAATCCATGAACTCCATGGCGTTCTTCTGAGTATGCCGCCGGTGAATCTTCAACGCCCGCACCCGGGTAGCGTCGTCAATGGCAGTATATTGGAAACGACGAACCGTGCTGCCCGTGGCAGTCTTTAATGTCAGGAATTTCACGTCTACCTGGACGTGGTGGCCAGGAACTTGCATGGCATGACGACGAGTATGGATAGCCCGACGGCAAACATTCCGTGGTAACCGTCTTAGATCGTGGCGCACGAGTGTGCGGTAAACACTCGAACAGGAGGTCCTCACCCCCTGGTAGCGCTCAAGATACCGGGCAATCCGTTGGGGACCAAAGTGATACTTCTGCCTGAGGTGGAGAATCTTCTCGATCACCTCAGGCGGTAGCTGTCGCGGATTGCTTTTGGCTATTGGCTTTCTCTGGACCAGGCCGTCCACTCCGTGTTCGTCAAAGGTTTTTTTCCATCGATAAAACGTGGACCGGGGAACTTCCCATTCTTGGCAAGTATTGGAAACGTTGCCCAAAGCCTCAGCCAACTCCAATACCAGCCTCTTCAGCTTGACTGATCGAATCTGATGTTTCGACAAACGAACCTCCATATTGTGAACTACATTATAACACAATATGTCTCACGAGGTCTGGTATATCTACACGCCCGCTCGCAGGTTGGGCTGTATGAGCGCCTTATGGAAAAAGGCATCTATCATGTTGAGTACCCGCAGGCCAGCGGCGGCGTCATATGCGGCGCTCTTTCCAATATCTCCTTTGTGATTTCGCCGACCGGGCACCTTTTCAAATGTTGGGAGGAGATTTCGCTCGATCCGGCGAAATCGGTCGGGGATATATTTTCGTCGGAATTGACTGACAGGCAGAAGGCGAATCTGGCCAAGTTCCGATCATGGAACCCGTTTACCCTGTCCGAGTGCCGCGAATGCGATATCCTGCCGATTTGTATGGGCGGCTGTCCCATCCGCGGTATCAACCACGGCAGCGCAACCAGCGGCGTCTGCTCGCCGTGGAAATACAACCTCGGCGATATGCTCGAAATTCGATACCAATGCGAGTGCGCCAAACAGGCCGCAGTCTGACAACACCGGGAGACTTGTTTATGAATAGACCGCAAAAACAGGGGCCGCCGGTGGTCGGGTGGGAGATTACGAGTTATTGCAATCTCAAATGATCAAAATAGCCAAACGTGAAGGGCTGGATACCATTCGATTCTGCGGCTTCACTCCGGTTGGGCGCGGTAAAGGGAAAGACGTCAAGGAACGGCTCGACTTTGACGAGCGGCTGGACGACCTGCTGACGTTCATCGAAAACACCCAGAGAGATCCGGAAATCATGTCGATGTACGATCCCGGTTTCGGGCTGGCTCCTCCCGGTTATTCGTTCCACGAATGCGTCGCCGGCAAAGAGACATTCTATCTCAAAGCCAACGGTAACGTTTACTCTTGCACGTCCCTTCTGCACCGCGATTTCGTCGTTGGCAATATCAATGACCGGCCGCTCGAAGAAATCTGGAACGATCCGGCAATGGAAGAAGTCGCCAATCGTCCCCGCGAAAACATCCACGGCGCGTGCCGCGAATGCGACAATTTCAGACGATGCCACGGGGCCTGCCGAGGGGCCGCCTTTGCGCATACCGGCGACTTTTATGCATCGTTCCCGGTCTGTCTGTATCAAGTGGCCCGGAAGATCGCCGTCGGGTAATATCGACGGCGTCCTGATCTAATGACGCCTTCCGCGCATTCAAGTGTATCGTGTCAGCCGCGGATTTCGTATAATAATCCATATAATTTCTTGCCGTGTGCGTAACCGAAGCCCGCTTCGATGTGTCTTAGTGGTGATCGGAATCGGAAATGGACAACGAGCTATTCTGGAAATTGCTTGAGCCGGAACATCCGAGGGCGGAAGCGTTCTGCCGAAGGTTGACTCAGAACCGTGATGAGGGCGACGACCTGTATCAGGATGCCCTCCTGACGGCCATGATGAAACTCGGCAGTCTTCGCGACCGCGACGCCTTTCGTCCCTGGCTGTACCGGATCATCGTCAACGCGTTCAAGAACCGACACCGTCGGTCGTGGTGGCGCCGCCATGCCTCGTTGAACCCGGATGTTGCGCCTTTGTCGGCCACCGACGATCCCCGCGATCGCCTGGCTGCCCGGCGCTGGCTGGAACGGGCCTTCCGGGCGCTCAACGCCGATGAACGCTCGCTGGTCGTCCTCTTCGAACTGGAGCGATGGAGTATCGACGAATTGGCCGAACTCTACCGTCTTTCGAAGGGCGCCATAAAAGCTCGCCTGTTCCGATGCCAGCGGAAGATGCGGAAGGAGTTGGCCCGCTATCTTTCGCAAACGGAAAACGCACAATCTTTGAAGGAGGCCGAATATGCGTTGTCGCGAGGCGAAACGCCTGCTGAATGAGCGAAACATGAGCGACCCGGAACTGGCCGAGCATCTCAGGATCTGTCCGGCGTGCGCTCGCCTGGCCGCGGCGGCGGGACTGATCGATACGGCGTTGCATGCGATCCGCAGCGATGCCGGTGAAGTTCCGACACCGTTGGCGGAACTGCGCTCCCGTCTCGAATCGCATCCGGCCCGCACACCAAGAAAGGAGCGTCTGCGCATGGCGGAATTGACACACAAAATGTCGGCAAGAAAGCGGCTGGGGTTCGCCGTCGGATTGGCCGTGGCGGCCCTGCTGTTTTTTGTCCTCGTCCCCTTCTCCTATGACCGCGTGGTCGGTTATGATTTGACCATCAGCGGTCTTCCGACCGGTCAGCAGATCGAAGTCGAAACCCTGGTCAAGGCTCTCGATGCCCTCGGCATCAAGGGTGCATCGGTTTCGGTCGATTATGCCACACCGGAGATGGCCGTTCATATCACCAACCTGACCGATCCCGACGCCGCACAAAAAGCATCGGCGGCGTTCACGACGTTGACCGGGCTGAAAGGCGAAACCGACATCGAACCGCGTGTCGAGACGGTATCGGGAAGCCTCTACGCCCAAGTCCAGGAAAAACTGACTCGCATCGAAGTCAGCACGGTAGGAGGCACGCCCGAGGAAGTGCAGGCTGAGATCGAGAGTCAGTTGGAGACGATGGGATTCGCGGGAGCGAAAGCTGATGTGACCATCGACGACACCGGAGTTACGACGATTCAGATCACCGTGCCCGGCGACGAATAGTCGTCGGATACAATATAATCGACGCATATACCTGAAAGGCGCCTTGCGGAGCCTTTTTATTTTGTCGGAAAGGAAGGCAGATCATCCATCAACCGCCTGTTTTCTCATATCGCATGTAATAGATGGCGCGGCCCTCATCGCGCCATTTCTGCTCATAGAAACTGGGGCCGTAATCATCCATTTTGTCGATGGTGACGAAATACGGGCGGCCGAGGCTGCGGAGGTTCTTGATTTCCTGAATATTGTCTATTACCCAGTCGGCATACGACCAGAAATCGGTGGCAAAGAACAAACTGCCGCCGGTTTTGAGTCGTTCCGTCAGGAGCGTAATGAATTCGGCCGACATCAATCGTTGCGGGATATGCCGCCGCTTGGGCCAGGGATCGGGGAACAGGACATAGATTTTTTCGAATGTTTCCGGCGGGAAGTATTTGGGCATGATGATGCGCGCGTCGCCCTGCACAAGGAGGACGTTGGTCAGGTCGAAGCGATCCACGCGGCGGGCAAGCTTGAAATGGCGGCGTTTGCTTATTTCGACTGCGACCAGTTTTTTGTCCGGTCGGCGTTTGGCCGTGGACAGGATGAAGTCTCCCCTGCCCGGCCCGATTTCCAGAATGTCGCCCTCGAATTTCTCCGGCTTTTCGGGATGGAACAGGATTTCCCTGGCGGCTATATGTTTAAATGGAAACGCTCGCATTGTCCTTCGTCCGGTATGGTATCA